>NZ_JBGDXT010000010.1:0-188002 GCF_046550615.1 Salmonella sp. SAL04214 | reverse complement strand
GAATAACTTCAACATTATGAAAATCAGCGGATTCGGAAAGGTCTGGAGTGTAGCACTACAAATTGCTTTGATCGATATAAACGATCAATAATATGATATTTGATAGTTTAAACTTATTGTTGTCTTATTAATTGATCGTTGTTACCGATCAATTGGGGCTACTGATTGCTAAGTGGGTTGGGACAAAAACGGGACACACAAAGCTTTGCATCGGCTTGCAAGGCTTTGCATGTTTTTCGAAGATGGGGCGAGTGAGCGCCGTAGTAATGGGATAACTTGTTGTTAGCTCAGGTAGTTCCAGGAACATCTAAGCCGTGGGTCGCAGGTTCGAATCCTGCAGGGCGCGCCATTTAACCTCTCAAAATTATGTTAATCCGTAAGCTTCTGCGGCGGCGACGTTGCGCCATCCGCAGTACGTGACGCTAATATGCAAATAATTAATTGCGTTTAATCTGTTTATGGTGCTCCTCAGCCTGGATCTCGTGGGAGAAAGAATGGGCATTATTCATCGATTGATGGATGACCATTGCTTTTTCATAGTCGTCCATTTCAGAAAAGGGTGTCGCATTTTCCACAGTAGTCGGGGCGCTGGGTTTCTGTGTCTGAGCCATTTGCTGATGCGCGAAGGCGTCACCGTTATTCATCATCTCATGCGCCGTGGCGGAGGTGACAGAAACTTTTCCCTGATGCGCAATGACGATGGATTTTACAATTGCCAGGCCTATACCGCGGCCTTCCCCTTTACGCTGGCGGGAGGGATCAACGCGATAAAAACGATCGAAAAGGCGCGGCAAATGTTCCGGCGCGATTGGCGTACCGGGGTTTTCAACAATAATATGTATCTGGTCGTCCGCTTCTTTTATCCGAAGAGTAATGGTTTTACCTGGCGGCGTATAGCGCATCGTATTAGAGAGTAAATTACTGATCGCTCTGCGCAGCATGATGGGATCGCCGGTGATTCAGCAGGCGCGGCCTTCAAAGCGCAAGCTCCCAACACCTTTTCGGCAGAAAAACTCGATGAGGCGCTTTACTACGAGGCGGTGCTCCGGGTGCGGCCAAAAGCCATAACGGTAGCGGTGATTATCGCCGGTCTGCTACCTGTTTTATGGGGGACCGGCGCGGGTTCTGAGGTGATGAGCCGTATTACCGCGCCGTTGCTGTCGCTGTTCATCATTCCGGCAGCCTACAAGCTGATGTGGCTGCGCAGGCATCGTCGCCTTGCGGCATAACGTGTGCACCCCGCCTGCGGCGTCAAACTGCAGGCGGGTTCAGTATACGTTTATCGTCCGAGCGCGCTGACCCGTTTGCGGTACTCGCCTGGTGTACAAGCGAATTCACGGACAAAAGCTTTGTGAAAAGAAGATTCGCTCGCATAACCTACCGACTCGGCAATCACCATCACCGGCAGCGCTTCACGCGACAGGGTCTGGGCGGCGATTTGCAGGCGCAGCGTTGTTAACACGGCTAAGGGCGTCGTAGCGGACACGTCGCGAAATAGCTGGGCGAAGCTCGCCCGCGACATGTGTACCCGTTGCGCCAGCGTTTCGACCGTCCAGGGATGCGCCGGTGTTTCCAGCATGTGAAGGATCACGCGGCCCAGCCGGGGATGCAGCAATAAATTGAGCACGCTTTTCGCTGTGCCAGCCTGCGATAGCCAGTCGCGAACGGCGAGGGTAAACAGCGTGGCGCACTGCTGACTGTATAAGACGTCAGCGCCGGGTAAATGGCGTTCTGACTCCTGCTGTAACAGCAAAATGGCGGCGTTAAGCCAGATACTGGCGGGGCTATGCGGCGGCGGGGCAAGACATAACACTTCTGGCAACGCGGTAAGGAAATAACGTGACGTCGTGTGCAGACGTAGACTACCGCACACGATATGTGTCGGTGATTCGCCAGACTGGCGCAAACGGTGGGCGGAGTTTTGCGGCAGAATCACCACCTTTCCCGGCGTAAGCGTCATGGCGTCGCCGGTAGGCATTTCCAGTTGCGCTTCGCCCTGCGTAACGGTATGCCAGCGAATCACCGATAGCTCGCCAGCGGCGTGCGGCAACTGCCAGTCGCCGCCTAACGGGCAATTCTTGTCGATTGAGCCCTGAGGGGCGTTAAGCGTCAATAGCCGACTAAGCGCATCCATATAGACTCCAGAACAGATTCTTTTTCAAAAATAGGGATCACCATTTCTGTCTCTGAACACTATATTTCGGACTTAATGTCATTTCCACCCTTGTTTTTGCTAACCGCTAATTTAGACGATAAGACAAAAAATGACGCGTTGCGGATACCCCTGTCTTTTTTGACGTTACTTATACTTGTCCTGACAAACAGATGGTGATTTGGCGGAGAAAGAAGATGACACAGTATCAGGCGCTCATTATTGGTTTTGGCAAGGCAGGAAAAACGTTGGCGGCAACTCTGGCGAAGACGGGATGGCGCGTGGCGATTATCGAACAGTCCGCCAGTATGTTCGGCGGAACCTGCATCAACATTGGCTGTATTCCAACGAAAACGCTGGTGCATGATGCGGAACGTGAGGGCGATTTTTCTGTCGCCATGCAACGCAAAGCGGCGGTCGTAAATTTTTTACGCGACAAAAATTTTCATAATCTTGCCGACCTGGACAATGTCGATGTGATTGAGGGAAGGGCGGAGTTTATTGATAACCATACCTTACGGGTATTTCAGGCGGACGGCGAGCGGGTGTTACGGGGAGAAAAGATCTTCATTAATACTGGCGCAGAGTCGGTGATCCCGGCTATTACGGGCTTAACAACGACGGCAGGGGTGTTCGATAGCACCGGGCTACTCAGCCTGAGCCAGCGTCCGGCGCGGCTGGGGATTTTAGGCGGCGGTTATATTGGCCTTGAATTTGCCTCAATGTTTGCCAACTTCGGTACGAAGGTCACTATCTTTGAAGCAGCGCCGCAATTCCTGCCTCGTGAAGATCGGGATATCGCGCAGGCAATTACCCGTATTTTACAGGAAAAGGGCGTCGAGCTGATTTTAAACGCCAACGTACAGGCCGTATCCTCAAAGGAGGGTGCGGTACAAGTTGAAACGCCGGAAGGCGCGCATCTTGTGGATGCCCTGCTGGTGGCGTCGGGGCGAAAACCGGCGACGGCTGGCTTACAGTTGCAGAACGCCGGCGTGGCGGTGAACGAACGTGGCGGGATCATCGTGGATGATTACCTGCGTACCACGGCGGACAATATCTGGGCGATGGGCGATGTTACCGGTGGGTTGCAGTTTACCTATATTTCACTGGATGATTTTCGTATTGTACGCGACGGGTTATTGGGAGATGGCAAACGCAGTACCCGCGATCGCCAGAACGTTCCATACTCCGTCTTTATGACGCCGCCGCTCTCTCGTGTCGGGCTGACGGAAGAGCAAGCGCGGGCAAGCGGCGCAACGGTGCAGGTGGTGACATTACCGGTGGCGGCGATCCCTCGCGCCCGTGTTATGAACGATACCCGTGGTGTACTAAAAGCGGTAGTGGACGTGAATACGCAGCGTATTGTAGGGGTGTCATTGTTATGCGTTGATTCTCATGAAATGATTAATATCGTTAAAACCGTTATGGATGCAGATTTACCTTATACGGTGTTACGCGACCAGATATTTACCCATCCTACAATGAGTGAGTCTTTAAACGATCTCTTCTCTCTCATTAAGTAAAACATAAATAACGTAGCCCTGTTAATCAGGGCTTTTTTTGCCTGTCAGGCTATAAAAATACGCCAGGACAAATATGCTGGCGTCTGAAAGAAAAGGCTTTAGTCAGGCATAACGTATTATAACACCATTGAAATAACCCACGACTGGAAATCTCGATGTTAAAAGTTACCACACTTATTGCTTCATTATTGGCTGCGCCGCTGGCGTTTTCCGCTTCCGCCCAGCCGCTAACCGACGTTGAATATATCAGCGTTTCTGCGGTGTCAGCAACGCCGTCAATGCTTGAAGACGCTATTGCCAGACTGGCGCAAAGTAAACAGGCGTCGTCATGGAAAATTACGTCAATGCGTATTGATAATACGGGTTACGCCACTGCGATATTATATAAATAAGGAGAGTCTGAGATGGATAAATATCTTCGCCTGTTAAGTCAGGGGGATCGGCTGGGGTTAACATTAATTCGCCTGAGTATCGCCATCGTTTTTATCTGGATTGGACTACTAAAATTTGTGCCCTATGAGGCAGACAGTATTACCCCGTTTGTGGCGAACAGCCCGTTTATGTCTTTTTTCTATGAACATCCTGAAGAATATCGTCAGCATCTGACTCATGAGGGCGAACTAAAACCGGAGGAACGCGCCTGGCAAACGGCCAATAATACGTATGCGTTTTCGGATGGTCTGGGCGTGGTGGAATTGATTATCGCGGCGCTGGTACTGGCTAACCCTGTCAGCCGCTGGTTAGGGCTGGCAGGCGGCGTGCTGGCATTCCTGACGCCATTTGTCACGCTGTCGTTTTTAATCACTACGCCGGAGGCCTGGGTTATGCCGCTGGGCGATGCGCATTATGGTTTTCCGTATTTATCGGGCGCCGGGCGGCTGGTATTAAAAGATACGTTAATGCTGGCAGGTGCGGTGATGATCATGGCGGACTCCGCCCGTTCGTTACTTTTACAGCGACAGTAGCGACCCTCTTACCCTCTTTATGCCGCGATTCGTCGGGTGGCGCTTGCGCCATCCGACAATGTGTTGATGAATGATGGACTACCCTGACAGAAGTTCCTGTTCCACCTGTTGAACCTGCGCCTCCAGCGTATTGCGAATTTCGGTTAGCGCCCGTTCCTGCTCGGAGAAATAGGCTTCCTTATCCGCAACGGAAGAGGCGAGCCGCCAGGCATTTTCCGTTTCCAGTTGCGTTATCTCTTTCAACAGCGCGTCGATTTGCGTGCGGAGCTGGCGTATTTTATGGCGCAGATGTTCCAGGTTATTTAGCCTGTCGCTTGCCATCATCGGTTCCAGGCCGCTTTGCAGCTGCGTCAATAACGCGCGAATTGCCGCCAGATCGGCATTCTGCCGCGCCTGATTAAGCTGTACCATCATCTGGTGCGCTTTTTCTTTCAATTCATCGGCGACCACATCCGGGTGACACAGGCGGCTGGCCTGACGCCACAAACGTTTTAATTCATTGCGTTCGTCAGCCGACAAACGTTGATCGCGAGCGTAGCGGAATTGCGCTTCCTGCTGCTGCTCCCGGTACTGGTGATAGTCCTGTTCCGCATTTTCCTGCGCCTGGCGGAATGCGCTGTCGTCCTGATGGGAAAAATCCGCTTCCAGCTCGCGAATTTCCGCCAGCAACGCGGTAATTAATTCCGTCTGCTGCTGGATTCGCTGACGGATGCCCACCGCTTCGCGCGAGGCAGCATTCAATCCTGTCCACTGCTGTTTTAGCGTTGCCAGTTGATCCACGGCCTGGGAAATAAATTGCAGGCAGGATTGATAATCCTTTTCCCGGCGTTTTATTTCGGCTTCTTGCTTACGCTGCATACTCACCGCGAGCTGTTTACGCAACTCCAGAATACGGCTCATCAACGGCCCGAGGCGCAGATGATAGAGGTCGTTGAAATCGTCGAGGATTTGTACCCGCGCATTTCGTTTGTCAATCAGATCGCGAAGTTGGGCTTCAAGCGCTTTCAGCTCCAGTTTACTGGCGGCAATAGAGGGATCTTGCCACGTCGAGAGCGCCCGTTGAGCCTGTAGCCAGGCGGCGATCTCTTGCATGGCGTCACTGAATCGACGAGCTTCAATCGCCTGGGCAATGGCGCTGATTACGGCATCCTGCGGCTCATTTTTCAGGTAGATGAGCTGCTGACGGATAATCTCTTCGTCCTCAAGTTCGATGGCGCTTTTGATGATCTCTAAACGTTTGATGATCTTATTCATGACGTTGATGCCTGGCGTGGCTCAAAAACGGATAACAGATACCAGGTCTGATTCACCTTTTTGAAAATACTGAAAAAATACTAAATGTATTCTGTAGGGTGTCGTACTTTTCGTCCAGAGTTATTCACATATTTTATACTCGGCGTCTGTCACCCGTAACGTTCTATATCGGCGCGCACTCTTTTCTTTTTACTGCCCGCGACATCTTTTTTTACACGATAACGTTAACGTCCAGAGTTGAGCCTTGACAAACGATTGCGCCTTGCGGCAGCGAGAGCGAAATGTTAAAAGGTGCCCCTCAATAAAAACGATACAGGGGTAGGACGTGAAAAACGCGTCAACTGCATCCGGCGCCAGCGTGTCGGATGCCGCGTCGAAGAATGAACCGACGCTTCAACGGGGGTTGCAAAACCGCCATATTCAGCTAATTGCGCTGGGCGGCGCCATTGGCACCGGACTGTTTCTGGGCATCGGCCCGGCGATTCAAATGGCGGGGCCGGCTGTTTTGTTGGGCTATGGCGTTGCCGGGATTATCGCTTTTCTCATTATGCGCCAGTTGGGTGAAATGGTTGTGGAAGAGCCGGTTTCCGGATCGTTTGCCCACTTCGCCTGGAAATATTGGGGGCCGTTTGCGGGCTTTTTATCGGGCTGGAACTATTGGGTCATGTTTGTGCTGGTCGGGATGGCGGAGCTGACCGCGGCAGGCATCTATATGCAGTACTGGCTGCCTGACGTACCAACATGGGTATGGGCGGCGGCGTTTTTTATTATCATTAATGCCGTGAATCTGGTGAACGTTCGTCTGTATGGCGAAACGGAATTCTGGTTCGCGCTCATTAAAGTGCTGGCGATTATCGGCATGATAGGTTTTGGTCTGTGGCTGCTGTTCTCCGGCCACGGCGGCGAACATGCCAGCATTGATAACCTCTGGCGTTATAACGGTTTCTTCGCTACCGGTTGGCATGGTTTGCTTCTGTCGCTGGCGGTGATTATGTTTTCTTTTGGCGGACTGGAGCTGATCGGCATTACTGCGGCGGAAGCGCGCGATCCGCAAAAAAGCATCCCGAAAGCGGTGAATCAGGTGGTATACCGTATTTTGCTGTTCTACATCGGTTCGCTGGTGGTGTTGCTGGCGCTCTATCCGTGGGTAGAGGTGAAATCCAATAGCAGCCCTTTTGTAATGATCTTCCATAACCTGGACAGTAATGTGGTGGCTTCGGCGCTGAATTTCGTTATTCTGGTCGCGTCGCTTTCAGTATATAACAGCGGCGTTTATTCGAATAGCCGAATGCTGTTCGGCCTGTCCGTACAAGGCAATGCGCCGAAATTTTTAACCCGCGTCAGCCATCGCGGCGTGCCGGTGAACTCGCTGATACTTTCCGGAGCGATTACCTCGCTGGTGGTGCTGATCAACTATCTGTTGCCGCAAAAAGCGTTTAGCCTGTTGATGGCGCTGGTTGTCGCGACGCTATTGCTAAACTGGATAATGATTTGTCTCGCGCATTTACGTTTTCGCGCGGCGATGCGTCGTAAAGGGCGCGAGACGCAATTTAAGGCGCTGTTCTATCCCGCCGGAAACTATTTGTGCATTGCGTTTCTGGCGCTGATTCTGGTGTTAATGTGTACGATGGACGATATGCGATTGTCGGCGATTTTGCTGCCGGTATGGATTGTATTCCTGTTTATCGCGTTTACCGTTTTGCGCCGTAAGGCTCATTAACTTTTTTGCCCGATCCCATGCTCATGCGATCGGGCAATCCATTAATGCCGCAATGTCCCTGACAGCGCACGAATATCGCTGCCGGTCGGCGTCTGATGAATACGCAAGCCAAACTCTTCCACCACGGCAAAAATATGGTCGAAAATATCGGCCTGAATGCTCTCATATTCCAGCCACACGACGGTATTGGTAAAGGCGTAGATCTCTATCGGCAAACCATGATCGTCAGGCGCCAGTTGGCGTACCATCAGCGTCATGTCTTTACGGATGCGAGGATGGTGGCGTAAATATTCGTTCAGATAGGCGCGAAATGTCCCAATATTGGTCATGCGGCGGTGATTTAAGGCTGATTCCGGCGCATCCAGTTGTTTATTCCATTCATCGATTTCCTGATGACGGCTGGTAAGGTACGGCTTTAACAGTTGCGCGGTTAACAGCCGCTGTTTTTCATCATCATCCAGAAAATGGATACTGGTCGCGTCAATATTAATGCTGCGTTTAATCCGGCGTCCGCCGGACGCAGACATGCCGCTCCAGTTTTTGAACGAGTCGGAAACCAGTGACCAGGTGGGAATGGTGGTGATGGTATTATCCCAGTTGCGTACTTTTACCGTGGTTAAGCCAATATCAATGACCGCGCCATCTGCGCCATATTTTGGCATCTCCAGCCAGTCGCCCAGTTTGAGCATATCGTTGGCGGAAAGCTGTATACCGGCAACCAGGCCAAGAATCGGGTCTTTAAAGACCAGCATTAATACCGCGGCCATCGCGCCCAGCCCGCTGATTAAAATTGCTGGTGACTGGCCAATCAGCAGTGAGATCATCAGAATGCCGACGATAATTGCGCCGATGAGCTTAATGCCCTGAAATATTCCTTTTAGCGGCAACTGAGAGGCGGCGGGCCATTTTTGCGATAGATTGAAAATCACGTCCAGCAGAGAAAATAACGACAGCAGGGCGTAGGTCATAATCCATAACTGCGCGCAGGTCGTCAGGATATCCGCAGCCTCACTGCCTTTTTGTAGCCAGAGCGCGGCCTGAATATTGACAATGATGCCTTGTAGCGTAAAAGCCAGACGATGGAATAATTTATTCTGGGTAATAATTTGCAGCCACAGGCGGGAACTGGCGCTGGCGCGTTTTTCGAAAGCGCGCAGTACTATCCAGTGCAAAATAATATGCACGACAACTGCTGTCAGAAAAATAATACCAAATATCACCACCAGCGACGTGGTGTGATTCATTTCAATTCCCGCTAAATCTTCTACCTGGGATATCAATTCCTGCATAATCTCTCCTTTATAAACAGCAGCCTATGATGACTGCTGAATGGCATTTATGCAAATCAGGACGCCTGCGCTTCAGGCATAATCAGCAACAGACGGGTAAAAGCGCCTCTGGGGTTATCCATACGCTATATTTTATCCAGCGCCCTGTAAACGTCGTTATTTTACGCGGTTCCCTCTTTTTGAACAGGCGCCAGTTCGTCAACAATGGATGAAAACATTTTAACCAGAATGCTTAAAACGATTGCAATGTTTCTGTCGGATGATGATTAGCATCGTCGTACCTATCAACAATAACATTAAGGAACATCGGATGACCCAAAAGCGTACCCTGCTAAAATACGGCATACTCTCGCTGGCGCTGGCCGCGCCATTATCTGCCTGTGCGTTTGACTCTCTTACGGTAATTGGCGATAGCCTTAGCGATACCGGAAATAACGGTCGCTGGACCTGGGATAGTGGTCAAAATAAGCTCTACGACGAACAGTTGGCCGAACGATATGGGCTGGAATTAAGCCCTTCCAGCAATGGCGGCTCTAATTATGCCGCCGGCGGCGCGACGGCGACCCCGGAATTAAACCCGCAGGATAATACCGCGGATCAGGTACGGCAGTGGCTTGCCAAAACGGGGGGAAAAGCCGACCACAACGGTTTGTATATTCACTGGGTAGGCGGAAATGATCTGGCGGCGGCCATCGCGCAACCAACCATGGCACAGCAAATAGCCGGTAATAGCGCCACTAGCGCGGCGGTGCAGGTAGGGATGTTACTGGATGCCGGCGCCGGGCTGGTCGTGGTGCCAAACGTACCGGATATTAGTGCGACGCCAATGCTTCTGGAGGCGGTAATCACCGCCGGGCTGGGCGCAGCGGCGCCCCCGGCGCTAAAAGCGGCGTTAGAGGCGCTGGCGGAGGGAGCTACGCCTGATTTCGCCAGTCGGCAACAGGCGATCCGCAAGGCGTTGCTGGCGGCGGCTGCAACGGTAAGCAGCAATCCATTTATTCAGCAACTGCTCGTTGAGCAACTGTTGGCGGGCTATGAAGCGGCGGCAGGGCAGGCGTCAGCTCTGACCGATTATTATAATCAGATGGAAGAGAAGGGGCTGGAGCAACACGGCGGCAATATAGCCCGTGCCGATATCAACGGCCTCTTTAAGGAAATTCTTGCCAACCCGCAGGCGTTTGGTCTGACAAATACCGTAGGTATGGCCTGCCCGCCGGGCGTATCCGCTTCAGCGTGCTCCTCGGCAATGCCTGGATTTAATGCGTCGCAGGACTATCTGTTTGCCGATCATTTACATCCCGGTCCGCAGGTCCATACCATTATTGCGCAATATATCCAGTCGATCATTGCCGCGCCGGTACAGGCGACATACCTGAACCAAAGCGTTCAGTCGATGGCGCAAGGCAGTCGTACCACGCTTGACAGCCGTTATCAGCAGCTTCGCCAGGGGGAAAATCCTGTTGGTTCGCTGGGCATGTTCGGCGGATACAGCGGGGGATATCAACGTTATGATAATAATGAGGCCGACGGGAACGCTAATCATAATAATCTGACGGTTGGCGTCGATTATCAGCTTAACGAGCAGGTACTGCTGGGAGGGCTGATAGCCGGTTCTCTGGATAAGCAACATCCTGACGATAATTATCGTTATGACGCCCGCGGTTTTCAGGCCGCCGTATTCAGCCATTTGCGCGCCGGTCAGGCGTGGCTGGATAGCGATTTACACTACTTGTCCGCCAAATTCAGTAACATACAGCGCAGTATCACGCTCGGCGCGCTAAGACGGGTGGAAGAGGGCGAAACCAACGGTCGGCTGTGGGGCGCGAGGTTAACCAGTGGTTATGATTTTGTCATGATGCCGTGGTTAACGACCGGACCGATGCTGCAATATGCATGGGATTACAGCCACGTTAATGGTTATAGCGAGAAGCTCAATACCAGTACATCAATGCGTTTTGGCGACCAAAACGCCCATTCGCAGGTGGGTAGCACTGGCTGGCGTCTGGATCTCCGCCACAGCATCATTCACTCCTGGGCGCAGATTAATTATCGCCGTCAGTTTGGCGATGATACGTATGTGGCGAATGGCGGCCTTAAATCGACCGCGCTGACGTTTAGCCGCGACGGAAAAGCGCAGGATAAAAACTGGGTTGATATCGCGATTGGCGCAGATTTTCCGCTGTCGGCAACGGTGTCCGCTTTCGCCGGGCTGGCGCAAACGGCAGGGTTAAACGATGGCAATCAAACCCGTTATAACGTTGGGTTTAGCGCCCGATTTTGATGACACGCCAGGGAGGGCCAACCCCGTTCGTTCGTGACACGATGAGCCGAAAGCGCAACGGTAAGTTTTATAAAAAGTAAGTATTTTCAAAAATGTGGGTGAAGCCTGTGACGTCGTTTGTAAATTATCGTATAAGCGGAGTTTACGTTTTTGGCGGGGCGCAGGTATGAATAAAGAGTCCATATTTCGTCAGTTGGAGCTACGGCTGGCCGGATGTTCACTAACAGCCGACGCGTTAAGCGGGTTTAGCGCAATGGCGATTGCCGACAGTCTCAGGCAAAAACGCAGCATTATTAGTCACCATCTTAATAACTTGCATCGTGAGCAGCGGGTGGTCAAAGTGAATAGCCGCCCGGTGCTGTTCCTGCCCGTCGAGGCGCTACGTCGTCACCACCGGCTGGCGGTTCGACAGGGGGATTACGCGTCCATTCAGGCGCTGTGCGCGGAGCGGCAGGACAGTCTGGAGCTGCTCATTGGCGCGCAGGGCAGCTTGCAGGAGTCCCTGCGTCAGTGTAAGGCGGCGATCAGTTATCCCGGCGCGGGCTTGCCTTTGCTGCTGCGCGGCCCGACGGGGACAGGAAAAAGTTTTTTGGCGCGTCAGCTTTGGCAGTACGCCATCGAGCAGGGCATTTTGCCCCCGGAGGCGCCCTTTACCGTGTTTAACTGCGCCGAATACGCTAATAACCCGGAATTGCTGACGTCAAAATTATTTGGTCATGCCAAAGGTGCGTTTACCGGCGCAGACAGAGCGGTATCCGGGTTAATTGAGACCAGTAATGGCGGCGTATTGTTTATCGATGAAGTGCACCGTTTACCGCCGGAAGGGCAGGAAAAACTGTTCCATTTTATGGATAACGGCACCTGGCGTCGCTTAGGCGAAAGCAGCGATGAACGCAGCGCCACGGTACGTCTGATATTCGCCTCTACCGAAGATCTGGAAAAGCACTTTCTGGCGACATTTATTCGCCGGATACCGGTCATTGTCAAAATTCTGCCTATCGCCGAACGCGGACAGTATGAGCGGCTGGCGTTTATTCACCATTTTTTTCGTCGCGAGGCGCAGCGTCTTCATCACGATTTGTCGCTGGATAGTGAAATTATCAGCCAACTGATGCAGGAGACCCTGGAAGGGAATGTCGGCGGCCTGGAAAATCTCATTCGTAATATTTGCGCCAGCGCCTGGACTTTCGGCCAGCGTGACGATGGGGTACTGGAAGTAAAAGCCGGGCAACTGCCGGATCGTCTGCTGATGGAGGTGCCCTTTACCGTTCCGCAGACGGCGGAACGCGTCATGATTTATCGCGAAGGTGGCGTTTTTCCGCGAGTTTCCGGTCAGCATCAGGAATATTTACGGTTGACGGAAAACATTTGCGGCCTGTGCGAAGAGCTGGCGCAGGAGAATATTTCCGCACGGACGTTTGACAAGCTGGTCTATCAAAACCTCACGTTATATCTCGATGCCTTAATGAATAAAGAGAGCCCTCGCGCTCGTCAGGACAAGCGGCTGCGTTTTATCGAAGATGTCGGGAAAGCGATCGCTGCACATTACGATCTCGAACTGAATGCGGAATTCGCTTATCTCACTGGACGTTATCTTACCAGCCTGCCGTTAACGCCGGTGGAGGCGTCGCCATCGGTTCGCCATGTGATGCTGCGCTGGTTGGAGGAGGCGCCGGGGCTGGCGCAGCGTGTGGCGCAAAAACTGCTGGACGTGGTAAATAATAAATATGATTTGTTGATCGACACGCTCGACAGACTGGTCGTGGCGGCCATAGTCAGTAATGCCATTGACGCCACCAGCGGCGGTAAGGTAAAAGCGCTTATCATCGCGCATGGTTATTCGACCGCCAGCAGCATTGCAGGCGTGGCGAACCGTCTGATTGGCGAAAAGATTTATCATGCGATGGATATGCCGATGGAGGTCGCGTTTAGCGATGTCAGCCGGGCCATTGTCGATTATCTCCAGCATACGGATACCCGCGCAGGCGTCATGGTGCTGATCGATATGGGATACACCAAAGAGATCGCCGATGCGCTTTTGAGCGTAATTCATGGCCCGCTGGTGGTGGTCGATAACGTTACGACGCGTCTGGCGCTGAACGTGGCCAGCGAGATCGCGCTGCAAAAAAACATCGAACAGATCGCCGAAGAGATCGTCCCGTTAAATCAGTCGCGCTGGGATGTCTTCTGGCCCGCGCAGAAAAAAGCGCGCGCGCTGCTGGTGACCTGTATTACCGGCATCGGGACGGCGTTTAAATTTAAAAATTTGATGGAAAAAAGTCAGTTGACCGACTTTGATATTAATATTATCGCCTGTGAATATACCCGTTTGAAAAACAGCCGGATGGCGGCCTCGTTGCTGAATCAGTATGAAGTGATTGCGGTTGTCGGCACCATTGACCCGCAGCTGGCGGGCGTTCCCTGGGTGGGGATTGAAGAGCTGCTTGGCGAGCAGGGGTATGCGCATTTAAGTCAGTTATTAAGCGGTTATCTTAACGATAAACAAATTGCGTTAATTAATAAAAATATGGTTCGCGAATTTTCGTTGCATAATGTGGTTAATTCGCTGACCATTCTCAATGCCAATAAGACGATAGGGCATATCGAAACGATTATTGCCGAATGGCAAAATACGCTGGGCTTCAGCTTTAATAATAATTTGATTATTAGTTTATATGTTCATTTGAGCTGTATGATTGAGCGACTGGTCATGCGCAATGAAATTACCCACTATAAAAACATGACGGAATTTAACGAGCGGCATGGTGAATTTATCGTGATGGTAAATCATTCGTTTCAGCGATTGAAAATTCTTTATAACGTGGCGCTGCCGGTAGCGGAAATTGGCTATATCCACGATATTTTCGAATTACGGATAGAGGATTTTCGCTGGTAGCCGCGGTAGTTCAGGAAAAAAGGGGCGCTAGCGCCCCGCAGAAGAAAGGCCTGATGGCGCTACGCTTATCAGGCCTACAGATCGCTTTGTAGGCTGGATAAAGCGAAGCCGCCATCCGGCATAACTATTAATATTCAACTTTCCACATATACCGGCGGGTGGTCAGTGGGTGATTACGGGCTGTCGCCAGAGCGAGGTTATAAACGTCCAGCACACAGTTGTGCAACAGACCGCAGAAGTATTCGCCAACGTCGGTGGACAGATCCTGAACGCCGAGTTTATCCGCATCGATCAACTGCAGTTTTCCCTGATAGCGTTCAATAAAGCGAATCGCACGATCGTCCAGCGGGCGAGTACGACCACTGCTTTGCAGCAATATAAACGGCGTGCCCGGCTCGGTGATTTCGAACGGTCCGTGGAAATACTCTCCGCTATGTATGCTGGCGGAGTTGATCCACTGCATTTCCAGCAGAATACAGATAGACTCCTGATGCGCGGCGCCGAAAGAGGGGCCGCTGCCCATCATATAGACCACCTTCTCATCCTTCCATTCGGCGGCGAAACGCTGAGCATCTTCTTGTACCTGCCGTTGGGCGCCGTGAACAACGTCGCTAAAGCGCCCAAACGCGCTGACTAACTCATCGTATTGCGCATAGCCCTCTGTTTGGGCGAGAATTTCCAGCGCCAGCCACAGGCTGTATGCGGCTTTTTGTTGTGCAGGGTCGACCGTTTCCGGATAACGCGCCCACTGATATTCAATGATGTAGTCGCTGTATTCGCACAACGGCGTGTCAGGTTGGTAAACCAGACCGATGGTCGCCGCTCCTTTTTCACGCGCCACGCGGGCAGCTGCGACGGTTTCCGCCGTATTGCCCTGCTGCGAGGCAAGAATAACGACGCTATTTTTTCCTAATGCTTTTGGTGTGGCGTGGACAAATTCATTACTGGTGATATAACCGACAGCCAGTTTTGACGCTTCACAGTCCAGAAAGTATTTCCCTGGCCAGAAGCCGGTTAATGAACCGCCGCAGCCGACAAACCAGACGCGTTCAATGTTTTGTTTACCTAAAATATCGCTAATAATACGGCGGGCATTTTCATGAGCAACAGACATATTTATCTCCTTAGCGTGTAGCGCGTCCTCCGCAACAGCGCGGATAATAACGAACATTAATAAAAATTAAATTTCTTGCTTACTTTTCATTTTTTGATGGAATTGCGGATCTTTGGGTATCGCCGGATTAATGCCTTTTTGCGGGGGTAATATCGCGCATAGCATTTGTAGCGGAATGATATATTCAAAGACGGCAAAGTCCTCATCATTGACAAACGGGAAATTCAGATTCAGACCATTATTTTCTACCTGCGAGCCGATGCGGTAAATAGACGGCGTCCACTCACCGAGTATTTGCGCCAGCCGATCCTGACGTGCGTCAGGCTGCGGGTCGAGCATAATGAGTGCGGATTGCGCATTAAAGGCATTGTAAATACCGTGAATAAACTCCTCGAATTCGTAGCCCGACACCGGGCAGCGCAACGTCTCCAGCATCTTGAGAGCACCCTCCTGCACCGTACCGAACAGCGTTGCCGGGCCGGTCAGACGAATATCTGCGCTATCGCGCAGCGCCAGCGCATTGGTTTGCGCCCACGCCTGCGAGGCGGTAATCAGCGCGGGCAGGTGGTTAAAGGTCTTTTCCATCCGCAGCAGCAGTGACCGGCGCTGTTCGCCGTCCAGCCGCTGTTGCTGCCCGGCGACGGCGAGCGCCAGCAGCATCAAATTGAGAACCGTGCAGTGATAGCCTTTTGTTTTCGCGCCAGCGGTTTCTTCGCCGCAGGGAACGGTAAGGATATAATCCGCCGCCCGGTCGATAGTCGCAGGCGCCACGCCAGCCATTGAGGCGGTGATATGACCAACATTGCGGGCGCGCTCCATCGCCGCCAGCGTTGAGAGGCTGCCGCCGCCCTGGGAGATGCCGACAACCAGCGCCTTGCCGCTGCGGGCAAGCGTCTCGTCGTCAAGCATAAACGGCCAGCAGACATCCACCGGCAATGCGCACCAGCGCTGCATAAACGCGCGAGCGGTCAACGCGCCGTGGTATGACGTGCCGGAGCCTGTCAGAATAATGCGGGTGACGCCGCGTTCCGTTAGCGCCTGCGCCGCGCGCCAGAGATCTTCCCGCGTCTGCGTCAGCATCTCCAGCAGGCGAAGGGGCGTCTCGTTCATATAGTCTTCTACTTGCATAGTGTTACCTCTCGTCAAAGCAGGCCCAGCGCGCTGGCAAGAAGCCCAAACGCGACGGTGCCTAACAGGATCCAGTTAATGTTCACGCCCTTACGGATAAGTTTGTACATGCCGAGCGTGAAGAGCAGCGGCAGCAGGGAAGGGAGGATTTTGTCAATAAAATCCTGCACTTTCATGGTAGTCTGCCCGGCGGTAAAGCTCAGCGGGGTTGTAATGTCGATCATGCTGGCGGTCATGGCGCCGACGACCATCAACCCGACGATTGACGCGATATAAGTCACCCTGTCCATCAGCCCGCTTTGCCAGAGGCGCATCAGCCAGGTGGTCCCCGCCCGGTAGCCCAGTTTGAGGGCGTACCAGCGGCAGAGGATGTGCGGAATGTTATAGACCAGTAGGGCGAGAATCGGCCCCAGAATGCTGCCCTGCTGGGCAAAGTAGATCCCCATCCCGGCGGCGATAACTTTCAGCGATCCCCAAAAGATGGAATCGCCGATCCCGGCCAGCGGCCCCATCAGGCTGGTTTTAACGGCATTGATCGACTCTTCGTTAAAGTCCGGGTTGCGTTGATTTTCCTCCTCCATCGCAATCGACAGGCCAAAGACAAACGTTGACAGATGCGGCGTGGTATTAAACAGCACCAGATGGCGCTGTAAGGCGCGCCCCAGTTCGGCGGGGTCCTGGTAGATACGCTTTAGCGCTGGCGACATAGCGAAGGCATAGCCCATATGCTGCTGGCGTTCATAGTTCCACGATCCTTGCAACGTAAAGGAGCGCCAGAACACGCTGCGTAAATCGCGGGCGGTGATGCGGCTTTCGCTTTGCGAGTGAGCCTGTGCGTCGTCGATCAGGGTCTGCGTCACTTCACTCATGATTAGCCCTCCTGTTGGGATGTGTTAAGAAACTGGCTGATAATGAAAGCCAACACCACGGCAAACAGCGCGATGGCGATGATGTCCAGTTTGGTATATGCGGCGATCAGAAAGCCCAGCCCAAGGTAAGGCATTAATTTGCTGCTAAGCATCATGCTGATCAGCAACGCGAAACCCAGCGCCGGCAAAATCTTACTGGCGACAACCAGGCCATTGGTAATAAAGGCGGGAATGGCGTCGAGGAACCAGGTGACGGCGGCAGAACCGAGCAAAATGGCGAAAAAGACCGGCAGAAAACCGCTTAGAAAATAGAGCAGCGTTGGGCCCCCCAGGTGCATAACGGCAACCATCCGGGTATTACCCTGCGCCGCATAACGATCGGCCATGTGGCCAAAGCGGGCGTTAACTACGCGCACCAGGACGCCGAGGGTCTGCGCCAGCATAGAGATAGGAATCGCGATGGTCAGCGCCGCTTCGGGCCCGCGCCCGGACATAATAGAAAACGCGGTCGCCAGTACCGAACCGGTGACGACATCAGGCGGTACCGCGGCGCCGATAGCGACATTACCTAAAAAGATCAGTTCCAGCGTCGCGCCGATCAGAATGCCTTCGTGTAAATTGCCGCAGACCAGACCGGTGAGGGCGCACATCACCAGCGGACGGTCAATCATCGACACGCCGAGTAAACGCCCGTCAAGAATGCCCAGTGCGGCAATCAGGCCGAGCAGCGTTGCGGTGAGCAACATAGTGACCTCCAGGTTCAGAGTTTATCGTTAAGCAATTCGGCGGAATGGGCCGGAACCTGGCGCATTTCCAGACGGATGCCTTTGGCTTTTAGCGCCTGGCTATCGGCAATCTCCTGCTCGGTCAGGTATATGGCTTTGCCGAACTGCTGCGCGCCCTCTTTTTGCGCGATACCGCCGTAGTTGATAACGCTAATCCCTGGCACTTTCTCGACGAAGGCGAGGGTTTCAGCGGTATTTCCCAGCACCACCATCACTTTTTTGTGATCCAGCTTGCCGCTGGCGAGTTTTTCCGCCGCCTGTTCCACCGTGATAATGTCCAGCGACACGCCAGCGGGTTTTGCCAGACTTAATGACATAGAGACAAACGCGTCGCCGGCGGCGTTGGCGTTAGCGACGATGATATGGTCGATATCCAGCGCCCGGGTCCAGGCGAAGACCACCTGGCCGTGCAGCAGGCGGTAATCAATGCGCACTAATTTGATCATGGGATTCTCCCTGTAGGTCAGCGGATGGTTGTGTTATTAGCGTGTTGATAAAGACAATGGATTCACGCGCCGCATTGGTGGCGTAGGTAATGGCCGCGTCTGTGCTTTCTTCTTCACAGAGTAAAAACTCCAGCAGCAGGGTCATGTTGACGCCAGCCACCACAAAAACGTGACGGTGACGCATCAGCACTTTCGCGGCGCTATTGTTGATGCTGCCGCCGAGCAGATCGGTAAACACCACCACTTCTTCGCCGTTGGCTTGCGCGATCAGATTTTCGAGGGTTTGTTCAAGCTGCTCCGTGGTGACAATATCGCCATCGTAGGCGCAAACCGGTGTCACGCCGTGTTCGTCGCCAATCAGCAGCGATAGACTGTTAATAAGTCCGCGGGCAAAAGGGCCATGGCTGGCTACATAAACATGTCTCACCCGTTTTCTCCTTCATCCAGATAGGGGGTATCCAGATATGGCAAACGGCGTGCCAGTTTTAAATGTTATTTATTTTCAATGTCTTGAAAGAGAAAGTTAACACTAGCGATGTAAAACCTGGCACTTCGCGCCATTGATCATTGGGGAACCTGGCAGAAAGGTGAAAAAAGCCGGACGGGCGTCCGGCTTAGGCAGGGGATTAGACTTCCGTCAGTGTGGTTTCAAGCGGCAGACGTGATTTCGGCAGCCCGGCGTTGAAATCCTCGACGCTATGATGGCCGACCGGCACCACGACCAGACTGGTATAGCCTTTTTCTTTCAGACCAAATTCAGCGTCGAGCACCTCGGCGTCGAAACCTTCAATGGGGACGGCGTCGAGACCCATCGCGGCGACGCCCAGCAGAAAGTTGCCGACGTTCAGATAGACCTGTTTCGCCATCCACTGGTGGTCATCTTTTAGCGAGACGCGGTGCATATCGGCGAAAAAGCGGCGACCTTTATCATTTGCTGCTTTAGCTTCCGGCGTAGCGAAACGGCCATCGGCTTCTTCCTGATCGACGACGCGCTCAAGCCATGCGTCATCCATTGCGGTTTTCGCGCAGAAGACCACCACATGGGAGGCGTCCAGCATTTTGCGTTCGTTGAACGTGTAGTTTCCGGCAGCGGATTTTGCTACGCGCGCTTTGCCTTCTTCCGTACTGGCGACAATAAAGTGCCACGGCTGGGAATTGGTGCTGGAGGGGCTGTACTGTAGTAGTGTTTTTATTTTATCCGCTTCTTCGGCGGTCAGTTTTTTGCTGGGATCGAACGCCTTAGTGGAGTAGCGCTTTAAGGCGACAGAAACGATATCCATAAATGCTCCTGGTTGGTTTAGTACCCTTTTGTATCAGCAGGGTACCGGGTTATCGGTAAAAAGATAAGGGAGGAAAATGCGAAAACGGTTATTGCATCAGCGCGGCCGCAGGCGCAGTTGCTCTCTTTTAGGCAGCCCGTCTACGACCAGATTCCATGAGTCATTTATCAAATCGTTGAGTAGCGAGACGGTGATATCCTCGCCCGCATAGACTGAAATCCAGTGTTTCTTATTCATGTGATAGCCAGGCGCAATGCTGGGGTAAATTTGTTGATTTACCAGGGACTTTTGGGGATCCGACTTCAGGTTCACCACTGGGCGACAGTGATGTTCAGTGAACAGCATGAATATTTTGCCGCCGACTTTAAACACATCGTACTGTGGGCCGAAAGGCCAGCAGTGTTCGGTAAAAGGCAGTTCCAGCGCAAAGCGTTTTGCCCAGGCGTGCAGTGTTTGACCGTCCATTATTGCTCCTCGCGAGTCAGCGCGCGCCACATGGCTTCGAATCCCAGCGCAATATATTCGCCAGCGCGAGCGGGATCGCGCGCGGCGAAATCCATTGTTGTTTCAGCCAGCGCCAGAAAAAGGCCGTCGCCGAAGGCGCGGTACTCATCCGACATAAATACCATCAAAACGGAACGATGACATAAATCGCGCAATTCGGGGAACATATCGTCGGCCCGTTGTTCCGTCTCTTTGGTGAGCTTTTCGCTGACGGCCAGTTGACGGATCGCCCGATGGCGCGCGGGATGGTTCAGACCCCAACTGATGTAACTGTTCCAGATAAAACGAGTCATCATTTTGGCATCGGTAATGGATCGATCCAGCTCCATTATCATTGACTGGCAGAGATCCTGCTTTAAATGCAAATACAACGTGTTAATCAGCTCATCTTTGGTCGCGAAATAGCGAAACAATGTTCCTTCTGCAACACCTGCGTTACGTGCAATCACCGCCGTTGAGGCGGCGATACCGGATTGCGCTATCGCCTGGGTTGCCGCTTCCAGTAATGCTTGTTTTTTGTCTTCACTCTTCGGACGAGCCACTACACGTTACCCTTATGTCTGTAAAAACATGATTGAATCATGCCCGTTGTCGCGTCGCAACGGTGAATGTCAACCTTTGAAAAGTACCTTGACGGCGTATCTTTGCTTTCTATAATGAGTGCTTACTCACTCATAATCAAGGGCTGCCGCATGAAGTGGTAGAAAAGCATATTGCAGGCCATGCGATAAGCCGTCTCACAATTTGTGTGGTTATTACTATGCTTATTGCTGTTGCCGTAAATGTGCGGTGCGGGAGCCGCTGACGAGTTTGATAGAGGGGAGAGCACGATGACCATTTCCGCTCAGGTTATCGACACGATTGTCGAGTGGATTGATGATAATTTGAATCAGCCGTTACGTATTGATGATATTGCCCGTCATGCGGGATATTCCAAGTGGCACCTGCAGCGCCTTTTTATGCAGTACAAAGGGGAGAGTCTGGGGCGCTACGTGCGTGAACGGAAGCTAAAACTGGCGGCGCGCGACCTGCGCGACACCGACCAGAAGGTGTATGATATTTGTCTCAAGTATGGTTTTGATTCGCAGCAAACCTTTACGCGCATTTTTACCCGCACGTTCAACCTGCCGCCAGGCGCTTATCGTAAAGAAAAGCATGGCCGTACGCATTGAAATGTTTTAATCGGCCAGCGAAAACCAGCGCCGCCAGATAAAGCGAATAACATAATATTCCAGCGCGCCGAGCAACAGAAACCATAAACAAAACAACAAAGTATAAAGCTGGTTGAGATCCATAAGATGAAAGATCCCGACCAGTTTTTGCGCCAGCGCAAGGCCGAGCGAAGGGGCGGGCAGCAGCAGGCTGGAGAGCAACGCCATCAGCAAAATACCGGCAGCGGTCATCAATGATTCAAGCGGGTGTTTCATGGCTTTGTTAAACGTAAGTTAAAACGCCATTGTCCGGGATATCGCCTGGTAAGGCAAATATGCTGTCTATTGTCCCGCCCAGATTTCACAATGTTTTTGTACCAGACCTATCAGCGATCCGCCGTCGGCAATAAACTCCCGCATATATTGCGCTTCGTTACCGCCTTTTTTCACCTGCAGACGTAGCGCGTCAATGGCGCTGTCGGCGCCCAGCTTGCGCGCAGAGGGGGTAACGTTGTCCAGCAGACGCAGCGTATCATCTGCCAGGCGACGGCGGTCGCCGGTATAGGCATCGGTTAGCACGCCCTCCAGACCATAGCGGCAAGCCTGAAAACGGTTGAATTTATATAACAGATAGTCTTGTTCCTGCGGTTTAAAGGGACGCTCGGTCAGCAGCCAGTGCGCGGTCGCCTGAATCAACCCTGCCATATTGATGGCATGATCAAGGGTGAGCGGCGTATCCATCACCCGAACTTCTACCGTGCCAAAGGCCGGGCTGGGGCGGATATCCCAGTGCAAATCTTTGATGCTGTCGATCATCGTGGTGTAAGACAGACGGCGAAATAGTCCGGCAAACTCTTGCCAGTTACTGACCCACGGCATGGGACCGTTATCGGGAAAAGCGGAAAAAATATTCAGGCGCGCGCAGGCAAAACGGGTGTCAGATCCTTGCATATAGGGGGACGCGGCGGAGAGCGCAATAAAGTGCGGCACAAAATGCGACAGCCCGTGTAAAAGATAAATCGCATCGTCGCCGTTCGCGCAGCCGACGTGGACATGCTGACCGAAAACCGTTGCCTGTTGAATTAAGTAGCCGAAATTTTCCAGCGTGCGTTGATAGCGTTCATTATCACAGACCTCCTGACGCTGCCATTTTTGAAAAGGGTGCGTACCGCCGCCGCAAATGCCGAGATGGTGTTCCGACGCCGCCTGTAAAATAACGTGCTGCATGGCAGAAAGTTGGGCCGCCACCTGGTCAATATCGCGGCAGACGCCCGTGGCCATCTCCAGCATACTTTCGGTGATATCGTGCTTAATTTCTCCCGCAGTAAGTTGGGGCTTAACGGCGTCGATCAGCGTAGAAGAGTCCTGGCTTAAATCGTAGCCAGGTGGATTGATCACCTGCATCTCCAGCTCAATACCAAGCGTATAAGGTTCAGAAACGTGAAAATCATTCAGCGCCATAGCGATCTCATTTATCGGGGGATTGCGCTAAGTATAGAAGCGGGAGCGCTCCTGTCGTGGGGAAAGCGCGTTATTGCAGAAACTAGAGTAATAACGCTATTGTCACGTTGAAACCATTCTGTACGGACGGTACGTTCAGCCATCGTGGCGGCAAAGGCTGGCAGCAGATGTAACGAGATGTGCGTGGCGGTAAGCGAGGTAACTTTTGCGCTATTGAATCCCGGGAGCGTGACGCGGTCTGAAAAGGCTTTATAAACGCTCTCTTTGGCGGAGAAAGCCAGCGTCAGGGCAAGCGGAAAAGGGAGCGAGCTCGCCTGGAGAATTTGGCGCTCATCGCTATCGATAATGGACGGCGCCAGCTCTGTCGCCGTGTGCTGACTCATGATTTTTTCTATATCAATGCCGATACGCTGTCGGGATATGACGGCCAGCGCCGTTGTCGCACAGTGGCTGATGCTGCCAAATAGGCCGTCCGGCCATAGCGGCTGTCGCTTGTCGCCAATACCGGGCACTGTCCTGACGCCCACCTCGCGTAGCGCATGAACGGCGGCGATGCGGCCTGCCAGATGTTCAGCTTTACGCTTGCGTCCGGCAGACCGGAGCCGATCGTGATGAGGCAGCCATAGCAGGTCGTGTTCGTGAAAGCTGCTCGCATCAAAGTCGACGATATGCAGCCTGTGTCCGGCAAAGGGAAGGGGAAAATGAGATGTCAGCATCGTTTTTGCCAATTCCCTCCCCGAATGAGGGAGGGAAGGTTGCCATCAGAAATGGGTATTAATGCTCATATACCACGTACGCCCCGGTTCGTTATAGGTGTACGCGCCAGCGCCCGCCATATAAGCGCCAGTTTGAGTATCCCTGACGGTTTGCGCGTTACCTTCACGCCACAGACGTTTGTCAAAGAGGTTATCCACGCCACCGGTCAGGCTGACATTTTTGGTCACGTCCCAGGTCGCGCTCAGGCCAACAATACTGTATGGGCTGACCGCTTGCTTATCTGTTCCGGTAACGGGGTTACCCTGATAATCATATTTCTTCGGCTCTTGTTTGCCGTACCAGGTGAAGGTCGATTGCAGAGAAACGTCCTGACGTACCTGCCAGCTCAGGGTTGAGTTAAGCGTGTACTGTGGAATAATCGACAGGCGTTCGCCGGTCTCTTTGTTTTTGCTCTGCAGCATATACGTAACGTTATTCGTCCAGTTGACGGTGTCGCTAACCGGTACGTTTAACGTGCCTTCCAGACCTTCAACGACCGCTTTCGGCACGTTCTCCCACTGATAAACATCCGTTTTGCCGTTGTTGATACGCTGCAACGGCACCGTACCCGCTTCGATCTTATTGCGGTAATCATTGCGGAACCAGGTGATGCCGGCCAGCCAGCCATCGCGTTTAAATTCCAGACCGATCTCTTTATTGATGCTGGTTTCGGCTTTCAGATCATCGTTACCCATCATATAGCAGCCGATGCCGGTACCCGCGCCAGTCGCGTAGCAACCCTGACCTTTACTGTACAAAATATAGTTTGGGTTAGTCTGGTACAGACTCGGGGCTTTATAAGCGCGGGCGATTCCCATTTTCAGGGTAAAGTCATCCCCCAGACCTTGCGACAGGTTCAGCGACGGGCTCCAGTTATCCCCCACAATACTGTGATGATCGAAACGTAGCCCCGGCGTCAGCATGGTGCTGTCGGTCAGTTCCATGTTGTTTTCAGCAAACAGAGAGAAAATTTCCGCTTTTGAATAGGGGCTACGATTGGTACTGCTGTAACCCGGGATATTTCCCCCCATAAAGGTTTGCGAGTTGGAGAGCTCGTCTTTCATACGCTGTTGGGCCCATTCGGTACCCAGCGTCAGGTTTTGATTGACCAGCAGATCGAAAGGGAGGCTCACTTCGCTGTGTAGGGTGACGTCATTCAAATCGGCATCGGCATATTTTTGCGATGCTTTGGGATCGAAAATTCCTTCGGTGCCGCCTGCCAGGCCTTCCGGCATCCGGGAGTTACGGGTATGTTCGTATTGCACCCAGTTACTGGTGGTTACGCCATTATTCCAGCCGCCGTTCCAGGTCAGAGAGTAGTTCTGCCGATAGAGGCGGTTCGTCTCTTTTCCGTAATTATCTTTCACCAGTTGGTTCGTATTGGTGTTCTGAGTATCGCCGGCATAGAGGTTGCCCTGGCGACTGTAACCGGCCTCCAGTTCCAGAGACTGAAGCGGAGCAAAATCCCAACGAACCACGCCGTTGATATCTTTGTTAATGACCCCCTCGCGTCCTGCCGGTAGCGTGTCGGCGTAACTCCCGGTACGTTCAGACTGATGCCCCTGGTTAATATTACGCGCATCCGCCTGCGTTTTGTCGAGGTTGCCATACAGACGGAAGCTGAAATCCCCGCCCAGCGGGCCGTTCAGGCTAAAGTTAGTGCGTTTGGTCGCGCCTTCGTCTTTATGTTCCGGCGCGTTGAAATAGGTATTCCAGGAACCGTGCCACTCGCTACCGCCTTTTTTGGTAATGATATTGACCACGCCACCCGCCGCGCCGTTACCGTAGCGTGCAGCGGCAGGGCCACGCAGCACTTCAATGCGTTCGATCATCTCCGGCGGCACCCACGCGGTATCGCCGCGGGTATCGCGTTCGCCGCGCCAGCCCAGGCGCACCGAGTTACGGCTGGTGACGGGTTTACCGTCTATCAGGATGAGGGTGTTTTCCGGCCCCATGCCGCGAATATCGATTTGGCGGTTATTCCCGCGCTGACCGCTGGTGGAGTTGCCGGTCAGGTTTACGCCCGGCATGGTGCGGATGATTTCTGACACGTCGCGCGCGGGCGGATTTTTGCGGATCTCATCGGCGGTGATGGTGGATACGCCTGGCGCCTGTAGGTTTTGCTGGGCAGCGGTCACCACGATGGTGTCTTCATTGGTGAGCGCAGCGCTATCGGTTTTGTCTTCCGCCATCACGGGCAGAGCGGCCCCGTAAATCCCTAAATTGACCAGTAAGGTCAGGGAATGAATCTTCTTGTTCATTGTATATCCTGCTTTTCTTTAGCCACATAAGCCAAAGCGCCCGTCAAAGGCATTGGCCGGGTGGTGAAATTGTGTTCGCGCGTCCCATAGCGCGACAATACGCTATTGCAAATGCAAATAGTTATCAATAATATTATCAATATATTTCACCTTTTATATACAAAATTCATAATAAACACAGGGTTATAATGAAAGAGGCGCTGGCAACGGGAAGTGAGGCCTGGTGGAGGACGAAAACCGGGCCGGAATGGATACGGGAAAAAGACGGAAATTATCGGGTCACTTTTTGGTGGCGCGACCCGCAGGGAAACGAAACACACTCCCCGATACGGCGTGTCTGGGTCTACATCACTGGCGTAACCGATCATCATCAAAACGCGCAGCCTCAGACGATGGCGCGTATTGCCGGAACGGATGTCTGGCGCTGGAGTACGGCGCTTAGCGCTAACTGGCGCGGCAGCTACTGTTTTATTCCTACCGAACGCGATGACGTTTTTGCCGATTTTGCGCCGGGCGAAGCGCCCGATCGGAACGCGCTGCGTGAAGGCTGGCGACAGCTATTACCGCAGGCGATTGCCGACCCGCTTAATTCGCAAAGCTGGCGGGGAGGACGTGGTCATGCGGTTTCAGCGCTGGAAATGCCGGATGCGCCCCTTCAGCCGGGATGGGATCGTCCTGAAACGCCGTACTCGCCGCCTTTGATGATGCAGTGGCATAGCGAACGTCTGGATAACTCCCGCCGCGTATGGATATTGACGACCGGAGACGAGGCGCCGGAGGAAAGACCGTTGGCTATTCTGCTGGACGGTCAATTCTGGGCGGAAAATATGCCCGTCTGGCCCGCGCTCGCCTCGCTGACTCATCAACGCCTGCTTCCTGGTGCCGTCTACCTGCTGATTGACGCGATTGATACTCAACACCGCAGCCAGGAGTTGCCCTGCAATGCCGACTTCTGGCTGGCGGTGCAGCAGGAACTGTTGCCGCAAGTCAGAGCCGTGACGCCTTTTAGCGATGATGCCGGGCGAACGGTGGTCGCCGGACAGAGTTTTGGCGGCCTGTCGGCGCTGTATGCCGGCCTGAACTGGCCGACGCGTTTTGGCTGTGTACTAAGCCAGTCAGGATCGTTCTGGTGGCCTCATCGCATCACCCCGCCGGAGGGGGAAGTCATTACCCGGCTGAAAACCGGCGCATTATGCGCGCGCGGACTGCGTATCGTACTGGAAGCCGGCGTGCGTGAGCCGATCGTGTTTCAGGCAAATCAGGCGCTTTATGCCCAACTGAATACCTCGCAGCAGTCCATTTTCTGGCGTCAGGTTGACGGCGGACACGATGCGCTTTGCTGGCGCGGCGGGCTAACGCAAGGGCTGATGCTGCTTTGGCAGCCGCTTATCGACACGCTTTAACCGGGCACATGTCCATGACAGGAGTTGAGTATGGAATTCAGTAATCCCTTCGATAATCCGCAGGGACAGTTTTACATCCTGCAAAATGCGCAGCGTCAATTCAGCCTTTGGCCAGCGGCATGTGCGCTTCCCGCAGGCTGGGACGTGGTATGCGAACCGCAATCGCAGGACGCGTGCCAGCAGTGGCTTAATACGCGCTGGACAACACTGAATCCGGCCCATTATGCCGATAAGCAGGAGGCTAAATGACGCAGCGTTTACCGTTAGTCGCCGCCCAGCCGGGGATCTGGATGGCGGAAAAACTCTCTGATTTACCCTCCGCCTGGAGCGTGGCGCACTACGTGGAACTGAACGGCGAGCTGGATGCCCCCTTGCTGGCAAAAGCGGTAGCGGTAGGGATGCAACAGGCGGATACGCTACGGATGCGTTTTACCGAAGAGAACGGCGAGGTCTGGCAATGGATAGATCCTGAGCACACCTTCGGCGAGCCCCCGATTGCCGATTTACGCGACCAGCCCGATCCGCATCACGCGGCGCTGGCGTTAATGCAGGCGGATTTACGGCAAAACCTGCGCGCAGATAGCGGTAAGCCGCTGGCGTTTCACCAGTTAATCCGCATTGATGATACCCGCTGGTATTGGTATCAGCGCTATCACCATTTGCTGGTGGATGGCTTTAGCTTCCCGGCGATAACCCGCCAGATTGCGGCGATTTATCGCGCCTGGCAGAGCGACGCCCCTACGCCGGAGTCGCCTTTTACCCCCTTTGCGGATGTGGTCGAGGAATATCAGCGCTATCGCCAGAGCGAGGCCTGGCAGCGTGACGGCGCCTTCTGGGCGCAGCAGCGCCGCGAGCTGCCGCCGCCGGCGTCAATTTCTGCCGCGCCGTTGCCGGGGCGGTCGGCGAGCGCGGATATTCTGCGTATGAAATTGAGCGAGCCGGCGGGGGCGTTTCGCCAACTGGCGGCGCACATGCCTGAGATACCGCGAGCGGATCTTGCCCTGGCGCTGGTGACGTTGTGGCTGGGACGATTATGCGGGCGTATGGATTATTCCGCCGGATTTATCTTTATGCGGCGGATGGGCTCGGCGGCGTTAACGGCGACCGGGCCTGTCCTTAACGTGTTGCCGCTGGCGGTTAACCTTCATGCGACGGAAGATCTGCCAACGCTGGCGAAGCGTCTTGCGGCGCAGTTAAAGAAGATGCGCCGCCACCAGCGTTACGACGCCGAACAGATTGTACGCGATAGCGGGCGAGCCGCAGGGGAGACGCCGCTATTTGGCCCGGTGCTCAATATAAAAGTATTTGATTATCATTTGGATCTTCCTGGCATACAGGCGCAAACCCATACCCTGGCGACGGGGCCGGTTAACGATCTTGAACTGGCGCTTTTTCCGGATGAAAACGGCGGTCTGGATATTGAATTGCTGGCGAATGCACAGCGTTACGATGACGCCACGCTCTCCCGCCATGCCTTACGATTGATGGCGCTTATCACGCAGTTTGCGGATAACCCGGCGCTGCGCTGCGGCGATGCGCAAATGCTGCTGGCGGAAGAACAAACGCAATTAACACACCTTAATAATACGGCGGTAACGATTCCCGCCGCCACGCTTAGCGATTTGGTGGCGCAGCAGGCGCAAAAAACGCCAGAGGCTTCCGCGTTGGCAGATGCGCATTATCACTTTACCTACCGTGAAATGCGTGAACAAGTTGTGGCGCTGGCATACGCGCTGCGGGAACGCGGCGTTCAGCCTGGCGATAGCGTGGCGGTGGCGTTGCCGCGGTCGGTTTTCCTGACCTTAGCGCTGCATGGCATTGTCGAGGCGGGCGCCGCCTGGCTGCCGCTGGATACCGGTTATCCTGACAATCGGCTGCGAATGATGCTGGAAGATGCGCAGCCGAAACTTTTAATTACGACTCAGGCGCAGCTGGCGCGCTTTCACGATATTCCGGGGATGGAATATTTGTGTTATAGCCAACCGCTACCGGTCAGTAACGCCACTCCGCTGGGGCTGTCGTTACCGCATCATACCGCTTACATCATTTTCACCTCTGGCTCGACGGGCAGGCCGAAAGGGGTGATGGTGGGACAAACGGCGATAGTCAACCGACTGCTGTGGATGCAGGATCACTATCCGTTGACGGCGGATGATGTAGTAGCGCAAAAAACGCCGTGCAGTTTTGACGTCTCAGTATGGGAGTTTTTCTGGCCGTTTATCGCCGGGGCGAAACTGGTGATGGCTGAACCGGAAGCGCACCGCGACCCGCTCGCGATGCAACGGTTCTTTGCGCAATACGGCGTCACGACCACTCATTTTGTGCCGTCGATGCTGGCGGCCTTTATTGCCTCGCTCACGCCAGCGTCGGCTGGGAAAAGCTGCACTTCCTTAAAGCGCGTTTTCTGTAGCGGCGAGGCCCTGCCGACGGCGCTGTGCCGCGAATGGGAGACGTTAACCAATGCGCCGCTACACAATCTGTACGGGCCAACGGAGGCCGCGGTGGATGTGAGCTGGTATCCGGCCTGTGGCGATGAGCTGGCGGCTGTTGACGGCAACAGCATCCCGATTGGTTATCCCGTCTGGAATACCGGTTTACGTATTCTCGATGCGCATATGCAGCCGGTGCCGCCGGGCGTGGCTGGCGATCTCTATCTTACCGGTATCCAACTGGCGCAGGGCTATCTGGGGCGTCCGGATCTTACCGCCAGCCGTTTTATCGCCGATCCTTTTGCGCCAGGCGAACGGATGTACCGTACCGGAGATGTGGCGCGCTGGCTGGATTCCGGCGCGGTAGAATACCTGGGGCGCAGCGACGATCAGCTCAAAATTCGGGGTCAACGTATTGAACTGGGCGAGATTGACCGCGTCATGCAAACGCTGCCGGATGTTGAACAGGCGGTAGCACATGCCTGCGTCTTTAATCAGGCGGCGGCGACGGGCGGGGATGCCCGGCAACTGGTCGGTTATCTGGTGTCGCACTCCGGTTTGCCGCTGGATTTACCGGCGCTGCAGGAAAAATTACGCCAAAAACTTCCCGCGCATATGGTGCCGGTTGTGTTGTTGCAACTTGCCGGTTTGCCGCTTAGCGCTAATGGCAAGCTGGATCGCAAAGCCCTGCCGCTGCCGGACCTGACGCCGCGCGTGAAAGGGCGTGCGCCGCAGTCCGCCACGGAGATTGCTGTCGCCGCGGCGTTTTCCCGCCTGCTGGGCTGTGAGATTAATGACGTTGAAAGTGATTTCTTTGCGCTGGGCGGACACTCGCTGCTGGCGATGAAACTGGCCGCGCAGCTAAGCCAGACGTTTAACCGCCAGGTGACGCCGGGGCAGGTGATGGTGGCGTCTGACGTGGCGCAGTTAAGTAAGCTGCTCGATACTGACGATGACGAACGCTCGCGCAATCTGGGGTTCGGGCCGCTGTTGCCGCTGCGTGAAAGCGATGGTCCAACGTTATTTTGTTTCCATCCGGCGTCGGGGTTCGCCTGGCAATTTAGCGTATTATCACGCTATCTCAGCCCGTCGTGGTCGATTATGGGGATTCAGTCGCCGCGCCCCGCTGGCCCTATGCAAACCGCAACCACTCTTGATGAGGTATGTGAACATCATCTGGCGACATTGCTCGCCCGGCAGCCGCATGGCCCTTATTATTTATTAGGCTATTCGCTGGGCGGGACGCTGGCGCAAGGGATCGCCGCCCGGTTGCGCGCACGTGGCGAAACGGTGGCGTTCTTGGGATTACTGGACACCTGGCCGCCGGAAACACAAAACTGGCGGGAAAAAGAGGCGAATGGCCTCAATCCGGACGTATTGGCGGAAATTGAACGTGAACGCGCTGCGTTTGTCGCCGCGCAGCAGGGAAATGCCTCCGAAGCCTTATTTACCGCCATTGAAGGCAATTATGCGGATGCCGTCCGTTTGCTGACGACGGCGCATAGCGCACCGTTTGATGGGCATGCTACGCTCTTTGTGGCGGATAAAACGGTGCCGGAAGGCGTATCGCCTGAACAGAGCTGGTCGCCGTGGATAGCGTCTTTGGCTATTTATCGCCAGCCGTGCGCGCATGTAGATATTATTTCTCCCTCCGCTTTTGAAACTATCGGGCCCATCATCAGCGAGCTTATTAATAAATAACGGGCGTTGTTTCTAGCTTTAACAAATTAAATCCTGAAACCCATAATAATGACTAATTATTATGGGTTTTTTATTGCAACTATTAATTCTTTTAACATAAGTGATACATGCTACAGGCAAGTTTAATTCCGAATATTTAGCTTTTCGGGCACTGGCGCGCAAAGAGTGTTTCGGATAATTCTGACTTGCTGTTAGAATCTCTGACAGGAATGTGTTCTTTCATTGGATAAAGTTTTCAGGTCATACGGCATGCCATCTCTTAATGTAAAACAAGAAAAAAATCAGTCACTTGCAGGTTACTCACTGCCGCCCGCCAACAGTCATGAAATCGATTTGTTTAGCCTTATAGAGGTGTTATGGCAGGCGAAACGTCGTATTCTTGCTACCGTTTTCGCCTTTGCGTGCGTGGGGTTGCTTCTGTCCTTTCTGCTGCCGCAAAAATGGACCAGCCAGGCGATTGTCACACCGGCGGAGTCGGTACAGTGGCAGGGGCTGGAGAGAACGTTGACCGCGCTGCGCGTGTTGGATATGGAGGTAAGCGTTGATCGGGGCAGCGTATTTAATCTGTTTATTAAAAAGTTTAGCTCGCCCTCGCTGCTGGAAGAATATCTTCGTTCTTCTCCGTATGTCATGGATCAATTAAAAGGCGCGCAAATAGACGAGCAGGATCTTCACCGGGCGATTGTCCTGCTGAGCGAAAAAATGAAAGCGGTGGACAGCAATGCCGGCAAGAAAAATGAAACGTCGTTATTCACGTCGTGGACATTGAGTTTTACCGCGCCGACGCGGGAAGAAGCGCAAAAAGTGTTAGCTGGCTATATTCAGTACATCTCTGATATCGTCGTGAAAGAGACGCTGGAAAATATTCGTAACCAGCTGGAAATCAAAACCCGCTACGAGCAGGAAAAGCTGGCGATGGATCGGGTGCGTCTCAAAAACCAGCTTGATGCCAATATTCAACGTCTCCATTATTCGCTGGAAATCGCCAACGCCGCTGGCATTAAGAGACCGGTTTACAGCAATGGTCAGGCGGTAAAAGATGATCCGGATTTTTCTATTTCCCTCGGCGCGGATGGTATTTCCCGCAAACTGGAAATTGAAAAAGGGGTAACGGATGTGGCCGAGATCGACGGTGATTTGCGTAACCGTCAATACCATGTTGAACAACTGGCGGCAATGAATGTGAGCGACGTGAAGTTTACCCCGTTTAAATATCAACTGTCGCCGTCTCTGCCAGTGAAAAAAGATGGCCCGGGTAAAGCGGTCATTATTATCCTGGCGGCGTTGATTGGCGGTATGATGGCCTGCGGCGGCGTATTACTGCGTCACGCGATGGTCTCGCGTAAAATGGAAAACGCGCTGGCGATAGATGAACGGTTAGTCTGATTTACCCGAAAAGCCGGATAGCGATATCCGGCTTTGTCATCTGTGTGGGCGACTATCGCCGCCCCAACGGTACCACCAGCGGCGTCCCGGCAACCGGATCGTCGATAATCATACAGCGCAGCCCATAGATTTTTTCGATAAGCTCTGCGGTAACAATCTCTTTCGGCGCGCCCTGTGCGACAATGTTACCTTCGCGTAATGCAATCAAATGCGTGGCGTATCGGCAGGCCTGATTCAGGTCGTGCAGGACGGCGGCGAGCGTATAACCTTTTTCGCGGTTGAGATCGCTTAACAACTCCAGCAAATCAATTTGATGGCTAATATCCAGCCACGTTGTCGGCTCATCCAGCAGCATGATGGACGTTTCCTGCGCCAGCACCATGGCTATCCACGCCCGCTGGCGTTGGCCGCCGGACAGAGTGTCTACACTTTGCGCCGCTAGTGAGGTGATACCTGTTGCACGCATGGCACTGGCGACGGCATCGGCATCTTCCTTACGCCAGCGGGTAAATAACGGCTGATGCGGATAACGCCCTCTGGCGACCAGCTCTTGTACGGTGATATCGCCCGGCGTAGTGGCGTTTTGCGCCAGCAATCCGATGCGCCGCGCCACCTCTTTACTGGCGTAACGCTGTATTTGTTCGCCATCCAGCCAGACATGGCCGTCAACAGGCGTCATCAGACGGCTTAGCGTGCGTAGCAACGTTGACTTGCCGCAGCCGTTAGGGCCGATGATGGCGGTAAAATGGCCGTCCGGAATCGAAACATTAAGGTTTTTTGCGACGGTATAGCTGCCATAACCCAGCGTTAACTGGTCGCCGCGCAAACGGGCTACGGATTCGGTCATTTTTTGCGGGACTCCTGAATTAACAAGACGATAAGGTAAATACCGCCGAGGCTGACGGTGACCACGCCTACTGGAAGCTGATAAGGCATAAACAGTTGCTGCGCGCACGCATCGGCGGCCAGTAGTAACAACGCACCGCACAGCGCCGACTGGGTTAATCCCCAGCGCGCTGTGCCGCTAAGACGGCGGGCGATGTGCGGCGCGACAAGAGCAATAAACGAGATGGGGCCTGCCAGTGCCGTTGCCGCAGCGGTGAGCGACACCGCCACCAGCATCAACATCAGGCGTGACCGCTCCACGCTAACACCCAGCGCGCAGGCGCTGTCATCGCCCATCTCCAGCAGCCGCATACGACGCACCAGTAGCGCGGCGCCTGTCAGCATCACAATAATCAGCGGCGCCGAAGGCCAGGTTTTTGCCCATGTCAGACCGTTGAGCGACCCGGCGTTCCATAAGCCAGCGGTGAGCGCCGTTTCCAGCGACGCCTGCAACAGAAGCCAGGTATTAAAGGCGACTAACATCGCGCGGATGCCGATACCGATGATAATCAGCCGGAAAGTTTCAATCCCGTTACGCCAGGCGAGCAGCCAGACAATCAATGACGTGACGATACCGCCCGCCATTGCCGCCAGCGCGATCGCGGTAAGATGCTGGCCAAACAGGACCATTGCGACCAGTACGCCGCTCCAGGCGCCGGTATTAAAGCCCATCACATCAGGGCTGCCTAGCGGGTTACGCATCAACGACTGAAAAATCGCGCCACTGACGCCAAGCGCAGCGCCAATCAGCAGCGCCATTAATACGCGCGGTAGTCGCCATTCGGTTACGACAAGGGTGATGTTACGCGGCGCGTCGCCCAGCAGCGCGGCAATAATCTGCCCGGTCTCAAGAGGCACGGCGCCGCTTTGCAGACTCCATAAGCCAATGGCGAAGCAGCCAGCCGCCAGAAGCAGGCAACTTACGATAAGCCGACGAGAAAGAAACATCACAGGCCGCCTCCGCTCGATTTACGACGTACCAGAAAGATAAGTACCGGCGCGCCGATAAACGCACTGACGACCGATACGCGGAGTTCGCCCGGCACCAACAGACGACCAATAATATCGGCAAAAAGCAGCAGAGCAGGGGTTGCCAGTAGCGTCACTGGCAGCGACCAGCGGTGGTCTGCGCCCACCAGCCAACGCGCCATATGCGGCATCATCAGACCAATAAAGGCGATAGGGCCGACCAGCGCCGTTGCGCTGCCGCACAAGACGGTAATCGCCAGTAAACCGATAAGTTGGGTGCGCGCCACTTTACTCCCCAGCGCCGTCGCGGTATCGCTGCCGAGGCTCAGGCTGTTCAGCGCACGGCTCAGAAATAGCGCCACGATCCCAGCGATAACCACGGGCGCGAGCGCGACTTTCAACGTTTGCAGGCTGCGAATGTCCAGCGATCCCGCCTGCCAGAAGCGAAGCTGGTCATAGACCTCTGGGTTTAACAGCGCGATGCCGCTGGTCAGTCCTTCCAGTACCGCGCCAAGCGCCACGCCCGCCAGTGTCAGGCGGACCGGGCTTAACTGGCCGCCGCCCTGACTACCGGTGAAGGCGACAATCAGCGATGCGATAAGCGCGCCGCTAAATGCCATGAAAAGCTGTTCCAGCGGCGTGGAGAAACCAAACAGCGCCGCGCCCAGTACAATGGCGAAGCTGGCGCCGTTGTTAACGCCCAGAATCCCCGGGTCGGCGAGCGGGTTGCGAGTAAGTGTTTGCATGAGCGCCCCGGCGAGACCCAACGCACCGCCTGCCAGTAATCCGGCCAGCGTACGCGGCAAACGCGCATCCAGGACGATAGTGCAATCGGCGCTTTGGCATACGCCGGTGAACGCCTCCAGCACGACGGCGGCGGGCAGCGGTTTCGCGCCAATGACCAGGCTTAAAACCGCGGCGAGACTCAGTAATAACAACAATCCGGGCACGGCAAACGCGCGCGTCACGGAAAACGAGCATGACATAGTAACTTCCCTGATAATGATAGTAATTATCGTTATCTATCTTATTTGGTTATGTTAGCATGTGCAGCCATTGAATGGATATTTAAAAAAACTCGCATTAAGGCGTTGTAATGAATCGACAATCCTGGCTGCTCAATCTCAGCCTGTTGAAGACGCACCCTGCATTTCGCGCAGTATTTCTGGCCCGTTTTATCTCTATTGTCTCGCTGGGGCTGCTTGGCGTGGCGGTTCCGGTACAGATCCAAATGATGACGCACTCCACCTGGCAGGTGGGGCTGTCGGTAACGTTAACCGGCGGCGCCATGTTTATTGGCTTAATGGTGGGCGGTGTGCTGGCCGATCGCTACGAACGTAAAAAGGTGATTCTGCTGGCGCGCGGTACTTGCGGTATTGGCTTTATTGGCCTGTGCGTGAACGCGCTGTTGCCGGAACCGTCATTGCTGGTGATATATCTCCTTGGCCTGTGGGACGGCTTTTTCGCGTCTCTGGGCGTGACCGCGTTACTGGCGGCGACGCCAGCGCTGGTCGGAAGAGAAAATCTGATGCAGGCCGGCGCGATTACCATGCTGACGGTACGTCTGGGATCGGTTATTTCCCCGATGTTGGGGGGCATATTGCTTGCCAGCGGCGGCGTAGCCTGGAACTATGGGCTGGCGGCCGCCGGGACGTTTATTACGCTATTGCCGTTACTGACGCTGCCGCGACTGCCTGTTCCTCCGCAGCCGCGGGAAAATCCTTTTATCGCGTTACTGGCGGCATTTCGTTTTTTGCTCGCCAGTCCGCTTATCGGCGGTATTGCGCTGCTTGGCGGTCTGGTGACGATGGCAAGCGCGGTACGCGTCCTCTATCCGGCGCTGGCGATGAGCTGGCAGATGTCGGCGGCGCAAATCGGTTTGCTGTATGCGGCAATTCCGCTGGGGGCGGCCATTGGCGCGCTGACCAGCGGACAACTGGCGCATAGCGTTCGTCCGGGGCTCATTATGCTGGTTTCGACAGTCGGTTCTTTTCTGGCGGTGGGGCTGTTCGCCATCATGCCGGTCTGGATCGCAGGTGTTATCTGTCTGGCGCTGTTTGGCTGGCTTAGCGCCATCAGTTCGTTATTACAATACACTCTGCTGCAAACCCAGACGCCGGAAAATATGCTGGGGCGAATGAACGGCCTGTGGACCGCGCAAAACGTCACGGGAGACGCTATCGGCGCGGCGCTGTTAGGCGGTCTTGGCGCAATGATGACGCCGGTCGCGTCCGCGAGCGTGAGTGGATTCGGGCTGGTAATTATTGGTTTGCTGCTGCTGTTAGTGCTGGGCGAGCTACGTCGTTTTCGCCAGACGCCGCCGGTTAGCGATGCTGGCTGATGAAGGGGCGTTTATCCGACTGACAAAATCTGTCTGGTCAGTCGGATAAGACTCCGATAAGGCTAAAACAGGGCGGCCAGCCGGTTAAGCAACAATGTTGCGCTGTAATAATCCAGACGGAACGTCTCCGTACCCAGGGCATAGACGCGCTTATTTTGCACCGCTGGCAGGTGCGCCAGCAGCGGATTGGCGTAAAGGGCCGCGACATCTTTGTTGTCGCCGGCAAACAGGAAAAGAGATTCGCCGTTTAACCCGGCGGCCAGATTTTCACCGCCAAGCTGAATAATATCGTGGCGCTTACCCTGGCTTTTGCTGGTTTGCAGCCCTCGGGGCAATGTCGCCAGCGTAAAGCCTAACTGCGTCAATAGCTTGCCTTGTGCTGATTCTGGCGTCCACAGATTGGCGCTATGCGCGGCAGGGGTATACACCAGCGCGCTAACCGGCTGCGGCGGCAGGGCGATTCGCTGTTTAACCGTCGTCAGTTGCGCCTCAAATTCCGCTATTCGCGCGGCGGCCTGTTTCTCCTGACCGGTGATCTCGCCAAGCTGCGTGAGCAAACTCTGCCAGCTTTTATCGTCATAATTGATGACGAGCGTCGGCGCGATAGCGGAGAGCTGATCGTAAAGCGCCAGCGCGGAGTCGCCGCCGGTGGCGCTAATCAAAATGAGATCCGGCATTTGCGCGGCGACCGTTTCGGCATTCGGTTCGCCGATGTACAGCCGGGCGACATGGCGAGCCTTTGCTACGTCGCTCCACTGGCGCATAAACCCTTGATCGTCGGCAAAGCGGTTATTCGGCGTAGTGGCTCCGCTGGCGACGACGGGCGCATCAATCGCCAGCAGCGAGCCTGTCAACGTCACGCTGGTAGAGACGATACGCGCGGGTTTGTGGTCCAGAGTATGAACGCCGCGGCTGTCCTGAATTTGCCGGGGCCAACCGGCGTCCTGGGCTAAGGATATTCCTGAAATTGATAAACCAACCACTAAAAGCAGCCAACGATAAAAGGCGGGGAGTCTCACAATAGCGTCCTGTTATTAATAAAGTTAATGCTTCTCATTTTCATGTCAGCGGCAGCGAGATGCAAGCCTTAGTGCCATTTAAGTCATGACCAGAGTTGACAGAGCGACGTTTTACTCTTAGGTTAGCGCACTAAAAATAGAAATAATAATCATTATTATACACAAAATCATTCAAGAAGCATCGCAACGGCAAGGGAAGAAATCCCCGCGAGCATAGATCACTGTGTGATCGGGTTTCTGAGCGCAGCCAACAAAGAGGCAGCTTGAAAGATGAAGTGTATATAAGCCTTTATCATTGGAGGATGATATGGATATGTCACTGGCCGAGGACGCTCAGGAGACAATGGCAACGCTTGCTCCCGATCGCTTTTTCTTCATGTCGCCGTATCGCAGTTTTACCACTTCCGGGTGCTTCGCCCGTTATACCGAGCCTGCGGTTGCCGGAGATTCGCCGGATAGCCCTTTCCAGCAGAAATTGCGCCAGCAGTTTGCCGAGGCCAAATCGCAGGGCATCGCCAACCCTATCCTGGTGGGGGCGATCCCCTTTGATACCCGTCAGCCGTCGTCGCTATTTATCCCGATGGCGTGGCAGCCCTTTTCCCGCCAGCAAAAGCAGCGCACGGCGCGTTATTTTACTGACCATCAGCCGCTGACGGTGACGGCGCGAAAGGCGATTCCGGAGCAGGATGCTTTTGAAGCGATGGTCGCACGCGCGGCTATGCTGACCGCCACGCCAGACGTCGATAAAGTGGTGCTTTCCCGGCTAATAGATATCACCACTGATGTGGCGGTGGATAGCGGAGCATTGCTGGAGCGGCTGGTTGCGCAGAATCCAGTTAGTTACAACTTCCATGTGCCACTGGCGGATGGCGGCGTTCTGCTGGGCGCCAGCCCCGAATTGCTGCTACGCAAGGAGGGCGAGCGGTTTAGTTCGCTGCCGTTAGCAGGCTCGGCACGCCGACAGCCCGATGACGTTCTGGATCGCGAGGCGGGAAACCGACTGCTGGCTTCACAAAAAGATCGCCATGAACATGAGCTGGTGACGCAGGCGATGAAGCAGATCCTGCGCGATCGCAGCACGGAACTGCAATTACCTTCCTCTCCGCAGTTGATCACCACGCCGACGCTATGGCATCTCGGTACGCCGTTTGAGGGCAAGGCCAACGCCGGAGAAAACGCGCTGACGCTGGCCTGTCTGCTGCATCCAACGCCTGCGTTAAGCGGTTTCCCCCATCAGGTCGCGAAAAAGCTGATTGCTGAACTGGAACCGTTCGATCGTGAACTGTTTGGCGGCATTGTCGGCTGGTGCGACGCCGAAGGAAACGGCGAGTGGGTAGTAACGATTCGTTGCGCGAAATTGCACGGTAATCAGGTGCGCCTGTTCGCCGGCGCCGGGATTGTCCCTGCCTCTTCGCCAGTCGGCGAGTGGCGGGAAACCGGCGTCAAGCTCTCTACGATGTTGAACGTTTTTGGACTGCATTAAGGAACGATGATGCGTATACCTTTCACCCGTTGGCCGGATGAATTTGCCCGCCGTTATCGTGAAAAAGGCTACTGGCAAGACGTGCCGTTGACCGATATTCTGACCCGCCACGCTGACAGCGACAAGACGGCGGTCATTGAAGGCGAGCGCGCATTCAGCTATCGCCAGCTCAACCAGGCCGCAGATAATCTGGCCTGCAGTTTACGCCGTCAGGGCATCAAACCTGGCGAAACCGCTCTGGTGCAACTGGGGAATGTACCGGAACTGTATATCACCTTTTTCGCCCTGTTGAAGCTTGGCGTAGCGCCCGTTCTGGCGCTGTTTAGCCATCAACGTACCGAACTTAACGCCTATGCGATGCAGATCGCGCCGACGCTGGTGATTGCCGATCGCCAACATACGCTGTTCGCCGGGGAGGACTTTCTCAACACGTTTGTGGCTGAACACCGCTCTGTGCGGGTGGTGTTATTGCGCAACGACGACGGCGATCACAGCCTGGACGCGGCGATGCGGCAGGCGGCGGAAGATTTCACCGCCACGCCATCACCTGCTGACGAAGTGGCCTACTTTCAGCTTTCCGGCGGTACTACCGGCACGCCAAAGCTTATTCCCCGTACCCATAACGACTATTACTACAGCGTGCGCCGCAGCAATGAGATTTGCGGTTTCAACGAGGAGACGCGTTTTCTGTGCGCGATTCCCGCCGCGCATAACTACGCCATGAGTTCGCCGGGCGCGCTGGGCGTCTTTCTTGCCAAAGGAACGGTAGTGCTGGCGACCGATCCCAGCGCCACGCTCTGTTTCCCGCTGATTGAAAAACACCAGATTAATGCCACGGCGCTGGTGCCGCCCGCGGTCAGTCTATGGCTACAGGCTATCCAGGAGTGGGGCGGCAATACGCCGCTGGCGTCATTAAGGTTATTGCAGGTCGGCGGCGCGCGGCTTTCTGCGACGCTGGCCGCCCGTATTCCGGCTGAAATTGGCTGTCAGTTGCAGCAGGTCTTCGGCATGGCGGAAGGGTTAGTGAATTATACCCGGCTGGACGATAGTCCGGAACGGATTATCAATACCCAGGGAAGACCCATGTGTCCGGACGACGAAGTGTGGGTGGCGGATGCTGACGGGAATCCACTGCCGCCGGGCGAGATTGGTCGTCTGATGACGCGCGGCCCCTATACTTTTCGCGGCTATTTCAACAGTCCGCAACACAATGCCAGCGCCTTTGACGCCAACGGTTTTTACTGCTCCGGCGATCTGATCTCCATTGATCAAGACGGTTACATCACCGTTCACGGGCGTGAAAAAGATCAGATCAACCGGGGCGGCGAGAAGATAGCCGCCGAAGAGATAGAAAACCTGTTACTGCGCCACCCGGCGGTGATCCATGCGGCGCTGGTCAGCATGGAAGATGAACTGCTGGGAGAAAAAAGTTGCGCATATCTGGTGGTAAAAGAGCCGCTGCGAGCGGTACAGGTACGCCGTTTCCTGCGAGAGCAGGGCGTGGCGGAATTTAAATTACCGGATCGCGTGGAGTGCGTTGCGTCACTGCCACTGACGCCGGTTGGTAAAGTCGATAAAAAACAACTACGCCAGCGGTTGGCGTCACGTTCACCGCTCTGAAGGAGAAAGAGAGATGGCCATTCCGAAACTACAGTCTTACGCGCTGCCCACCGCACTGGATATCCAGACCAACAAAGTGAACTGGGCATTTGAGCCGGAGCGCGCGGCGCTGCTCATCCACGATATGCAGGATTACTTTGTCAGCTTTTGGGGCCTCAACTGCCCAATGATGGACCAGGTGATTGCCAATATCGCCGCTCTGCGCCAGTACTGTAAGGAACATCATATCCCGGTCTATTACACCGCTCAGCCGAAAGAGCAAAGCGATGAAGATCGCGCGTTACTCAATGATATGTGGGGGCCGGGACTGACGCGCTCTCCGGAACAGCAGAAGGTGGTAGAAGCCTTAACGCCGGATGAGGCAGATACGGTGCTGGTGAAGTGGCGCTATAGCGCGTTTCACCGCTCGCCGCTGGAACAGATGTTAAAAGATACCGGACGCAATCAACTCATCATTACCGGCGTGTATGCGCATATTGGCTGTATGACCACCGCTACCGATGCGTTTATGCGCGACATTAAGCCGTTTATGGTGGCGGATGCGCTGGCGGATTTCAGCCGGGAAGAGCATCTGATGGCGCTGAACTATGTGGCGGCGCGTTCAGGTCGCGTCGTCATGACTGAATCGCTGCTGCCGACGCCGGTTCCTGCCAGTAAAGCGGCGCTGCGGGCGTTGATTCTGCCGTTGCTGGATGAGACCGACGAGCCGCTGGATGATGAAAACCTGATTGATTATGGCCTGGATTCAGTACGCATGATGGGGCTGGCGGCGCGCTGGCGTAAAGTACACGGCGATATCGACTTCGTGATGCTGGCGAAAAATCCGACCATTGACGCCTGGTGGGCGCTGCTTTCTCGCGGGGTAGAGTAATGACCGGCTTTGATTTTTCAGACAAAACGGTATGGGTGACCGGGGCGGGGAAAGGGATCGGTTACGCGACGGCGCTGGCGTTTGTCGACGCCGGGGCGCGGGTGATCGGCTTCGATCGCGAATTTACGCAAGAGAATTATCCCTTTGCTACCGAAGTCATGGATGTGGCGGATGCGGCACAGGTTGCGCAGGTGTGCCAGCGTGTGTTGCAAAAAACGCCGCGGCTGGATGTGCTGGTCAACGCCGCCGGTATTTTGCGTATGGGAGCGACCGATGCGCTTAGCGTCGACGACTGGCAGCAGACGTTTGCGGTCAATGTGGGCGGGGCATTTAACCTGTTTTCGCAGACGATGGCGCAGTTTCGCCGTCAGCAGGGAGGGGCGATTGTCACCGTAGCCTCAGATGCGGCGCATACGCCGCGTATCGGTATGAGCGCCTACGGCGCCTCTAAAGCGGCGCTGAAAAGCCTGGCACTAACCGTAGGGCTGGAGCTGGCGGGCTGCGGGGTGCGCTGTAATGTGGTGTCGCCCGGTTCGACTGACACCGATATGCAGCGCACGTTATGGGTGAGTGAAGATGCCGAACAACAGCGTATTCGCGGTTTCGGCGAACAGTTTAAGCTCGGCATACCGCTCGGTAAAATCGCCCGTCCGCAGGAGATAGCCAATACCATTTTGTTTCTTGCCTCCGATCTGGCCAGCCACATTACCTTGCAGGATATCGTGGTGGACGGCGGTTCAACATTGGGAGCCTGACGATGATCTGGAAACGGCATTTAACGCTGGATGAATTGAACGCTACCAGTCAGAACACGCTGGTGGCGCATCTGGGCATTGTTTACACCCGTCTGGGCGATGACGTGCTGGAGGCGGAAATGCCTGTCGATGCCCGCACTCATCAACCGTTTGGTCTGCTACACGGCGGCGCATCGGCAGCGCTGGCGGAGACGTTAGGATCAATGGCGGGTTATCTGATGACCCGCGACGGGCAGTGCGTGGTCGGGACCGAGTTAAACGCCACCCACCACCGCGCCGTCTCGCAGGGGAAAGTACGCGGCGTTTGCCTGCCGCTGCATCTGGGGCGGCAGAATCAAAGCTGGGAAATTACGCTCTTTGACGAGCAGGGGAGGCGCTGCTGCACCTGTCGCCTGGGAACGGCGATAATGGGATAGTTCTGGCAAAGTAAAATGCAATTGCAGCATTAACCAAGAAAGGAAGTGATCTGGTTAACACTGTAATGTAAAAAATGGGTAACGATCCGGTTTTATCATGTTGTTGTGTTGTTAATTACGGTAAAGGTGTTATAGAAACAAAATGTAACATCTCTCTGGAACACCCAAACGGACAACAACTATGAATAAATCAGGGAAATACCTCGTCTGGACAGCGCTCTCAGTATTGGGTGCGTTTGCCCTGGGCTATATTGCGTTAAATCGTGGGGAACAGATCAACGCGCTATGGATCGTAGTGGCGTCGGTCTGTGTCTATCTTATTGCGTATCGTTTTTATGGGCTCTATATCGCCAAAAAAGTGCTGGCGGTTGACCCAACGCGTATGACGCCCGCGGTACGTCATAATGATGGTCTGGATTATGTCCCGACCGATAAAAAAGTGCTGTTCGGTCACCATTTTGCGGCCATTGCTGGCGCAGGTCCGCTGGTCGGGCCGGTACTGGCGGCGCAGATGGGCTATCTGCCGGGGATGATCTGGCTGCTGGCGGGCGTCGTGCTGGCGGGAGCGGTGCAGGACTTTATGGTGCTGTTCGTCTCGACCCGGCGCGATGGGCGTTCGCTTGGCGAGCTGGTTAAAGAGGAGATGGGCGCGACGGCAGGGGTGATCGCGCTGGTGGCCTGCTTTATGATCATGGTGATCATTCTGGCCGTCCTGGCGATGATCGTGGTGAAAGCGCTGACCCATAGCCCGTGGGGAACGTACACTGTCGCGTTCACCATTCCACTGGCGATTTTTATGGGCATCTACCTGCGTTATCTGCGTCCGGGGCGCATCGGCGAGGTGTCGGTCATTGGGCTGGTATTTCTTATTTTCGCTATTATTTCCGGCGGATGGGTGGCGGCAAGCCCAACCTGGGCGCCGTACTTTGATTTTACTGGCGTGCAGCTTACCTGGATGCTGGTGGGGTATGGTTTTGTCGCGGCGGTACTGCCGGTCTGGCTGCTGCTCGCGCCGCGTGATTACCTCTCTACCTTCCTGAAAATTGGTACGATTGTCGGTCTGGCGGTCGGGATTCTGATCATGCGTCCGACGCTGACTATGCCGGCGCTGACCAAATTTGTTGATGGTACCGGACCGGTCTGGACGGGCGACCTGTTCCCGTTCCTGTTTATTACCATTGCCTGCGGCGCGGTCTCCGGTTTCCATGCGCTCATTTCCTCCGGCACGACGCCGAAGATGTTGGCAAACGAAGGCCAGGCCTGCTTTATCGGCTACGGCGGGATGTTAATGGAATCTTTCGTCGCTATTATGGCGCTGGTCTCCGCCTGTATTATCGATCCGGGCGTTTACTTTGCGATGAATAGCCCGATGGCGGTACTGGCGCCAGCGGGGACTGCGGATGTCGTGGCTTCTGCTGCGCAGGTGGTCAGTAGTTGGGGTTTCGCTATCACGCCGGATACGTTACACCAGATTGCCAATGAAGTCGGCGAACAATCCATTATCTCCCGCGCAGGCGGTGCGCCAACGCTGGCGGTAGGGATGGCCTACATTTTACATGGCGCGTTGGGCGGCATGATGGATGTGGCGTTCTGGTATCACTTCGCCATTCTGTTTGAAGCGCTGTTTATTCTGACGGCGGTGGATGCGGGTACCCGTGCGGCGCGCTTTATGTTGCAGGATCTGTTGGGCGTAGTGTCGCCAGGGCTGAAACGTACCGATTCGCTGCCAGCGAACCTGCTTGCTACGGCATTGTGCGTGCTGGCGTGGGGGTATTTCCTCCATCAGGGCGTGGTCGATCCGTTGGGCGGTATTAACACCCTGTGGCCGCTGTTTGGCATCGCTAACCAGATGCTGGCGGGCATGGCGCTGATGCTTTGCGCCGTGGTACTGTTCAAAATGAAGCGTCAGCGTTATGCGTGGGTCGCGCTGGTGCCGACGGCCTGGCTGCTGATTTGTACGCTGACGGCGGGCTGGCAGAAAGCGTTTAGTCCGGATGCGAAAATCGGCTTCCTGGCCATTGCCAATAAGTTCCAGGCGATGATCGACAGCGGCAATATTCCGCCGCAGTACACCGAATCGCAGCTCGCGCAGTTGGTATTCAATAACCGTCTGGATGCCGGGCTAACCATCTTCTTTATGGTGGTGGTCGTGGTGCTGGCAGTCTTCTCTATTAAGACGGCGCTGGCCGCTCTGAAGATTGATAAACCGACGGCGAATGAAACGCCGTATGAGCCGATGCCGGAAAATGTGGATGAGATCGTGACGCAGGCGAAAGGCGCGCACTAATCTTTTTTCATCAATAGCCCTCTCCAGAATAAGGAGAGGGCATTTGAATGACAGGTGACAACGATGTTCGATACGCTTTCGAAAGCCGGAAAATATCTGGGACAAGCCGCAAAAATGATGATTGGCGTGCCAGACTACGACAACTATGTGGAACATATGCGCATAACGCATCCGGATCAGACGCCGATGACCTATGAAGAATTTTTCCGCGAGCGGCAGGATGCGCGTTATGGTGGAAAAGGCGGCGCGCGTTGCTGCTGATGGTTGCCAGGCCTGATAAACGCAACGTCACCAGGCTATATTCTGAAAAATTCAACTTTTTCAAACGCCGCACGCAGGGTGTCTGGCGTTAACGTCACCGGTAAATAGTGGATGGATTCGACCGGGCGCAGGGTATGCGCGATTACCCTATCGATCTCGGCGGTGTTATTAATATCCACGTCCAGTTCGCTAAGCCGGGCCGGCAGATGAAATCGCCGGTACGCTGCAATCAATTGCGCCAGCACGTCATCTTGTCCCAGTAGCGCGCTTTGCACCAGAATGCCATAAGCCACTTTCGTTCCGTGCAGGAATTTTTCCGTTTGCGGCAGGACGGTCAGACCGTTGTGTACCGCATGGGCGGCGGCGACACGGGTATAGCGTTCCCCAAGGCCGCCGACCATACCGCCGCCAGCGATAATCGCATCCACCACGTCGCAAAATGCCTGGGTCAGCCGACGCTGCTGTTTATCCGCTAATGCTTGTTCGCTGTTGTCCAGCAGGAGATCGCGAATAGCGCACGCGCTGTTAATGCCCAGTCTTACGGTCAAAGGTAACGTTTCAGGCTGCGGCGCAAGCACAACGGCTTCATACCATTTCGCCAGCGTATCGCCAATGCCAGCTAACAGATAGTCATCGGGCGCCTGCAGAATAATGCGCGGTTCGACCAGCACCAGAAAATTGGCATCATCAAAAATTTCGAACTGTAACGCCTGTCCCGCGTCGTTATACCAGACGGAAAGCGGTGTCCAGGCGGCGCAGGTCGCTGCGATGGTCGGGATAGCGACAAACGGCAGCGCCAGACGGCGGGCGAGCGCTTTGGCGGTATCGAGCAGCGCGCCGCCGCCGACGCCTATTACCACCTGACGATCGTCGTTGCAGGCGTGCGCCAGTTGGGCAACATGGCGTTCGCTACAATGGCCGGTAAACTGCAGATGTTTTGCGCCAGCACGTTCAAACGCTTCCGGCAGGTAAGGCCGGGCGGCGGCAATCGCGCGTTCGCCGTACACCCAAACGGCGTGGGAAAGCTGTTCCGGCGTGAAAAAGTCTGTCAGTCTTCCGAGACTTCCGGCATGGGAATAATAATTCGCCGGGCCGGTAACGACGCGGATTTCAGTGTGGTTCATGTTGTGTTGTCCTTAGGGTCTTCTCACCGCTGTTATTATATTTAGACATCTAAACGTCTTGATTGCCAAATACTAACACCCTGTGATAGTGTGTCAATAACCACATCACTGGCGGGTATGAAGATAATGAGAAATAACCCACTGATTCCAAAAAGCAAATTGCCCAATCTTGGCACCACGATTTTTACGCAAATGAGCGCGCTGGCGCAGAAACATCAGGCAATAAATTTATCGCAAGGCTTCCCTGATTTTGATGGTCCTTCTTATTTGCACGAGCGGTTGGCTTATCATGTCGCGCAGGGCGCGAATCAATATGCGCCGATGACAGGCGCGCAGGCGCTGAGGGAGGCCATAGCCGATAAAACGGCGGAAATATATGGTTATCGACCCGATGACGTCAGTGATATCACCGTCACGGCGGGCGCGACAGAAGCGTTGTACGCGGCGATTACCGCACTGGTGCGGGCAGGGGATGAGGTTATCTGTTTCGATCCCAGTTACGACAGCTATGCCCCGGCCGTGGCGCTTTCCGGCGGCGTGTTAAAACGCATAGCGCTTACGCCGCCGCATTTTCGCGTCGACTGGCAGGCGTTTTCGGCGTTGCTTAGCGAGCGCACGCGACTGGTGATCCTCAATACGCCGCATAATCCCACCGCTACCGTCTGGCGCCAGGCGGATATCGAGGCGCTGTGGCAGGCTATCGGCGAGCGGGAAATTTATGTATTAAGCGATGAAGTGTACGAACATATTTGTTTTGCCGCCGAAGGTCATGCCAGCGTACTGGCGCACCCTCAGTTACGAGAGCGGGCGGTTGCCGTTTCATCGTTTGGTAAAACCTTTCATATGACGGGATGGAAGATTGGTTACTGCGTTGCGCCTGCGGCCATTAGCGCCGAAATCCGCAAAGTTCACCAGTACCTGACGTTTTGCGTCAATACGCCGGCGCAACTGGCGCTGGCGGATATGCTGCGCGCCGCGCCGGAACACTATCGCGCGTTACCCGATTTTTACCGGAAAAAACGCGATGTGCTGGTTAACGCGCTGGCGCAAAGCCGATTAAAAGTGCTGCCCTGTGAAGGTACCTATTTTCTGTTAATCGATTACAGCGCAGTGTCGACGCTAAATGACGTTGAGTTTTGTCAGTGGCTAACCGAAGAAGTCGGTGTCGCCGCTATTCCGCTTTCTGTCTTTTGCGCCGCCCCTTTCCCGCATCAGCTTATACGTTTATGTTTCGCTAAACAGGAATCAACGCTGCTGGCCGCCGCAGAGCGCCTGTGTAAACTGTAGTTATTTAACCGTCCACGCTCTGGAGAATCGACGGTCTGCAAAAAGCTCCTGCAGGCCGTTGATCTGTTTCAGACGCAGGACTTCATCGGCGTCCATACCTAACTCCTGGCCGATTTTGCTCTCGTCCCAGCCTAGCAGAGAAAGTTCGCGCACGATTTCTGACATGGCGTGGATCTGGTGACGCCCGCGCGCGCGATTATGCCGAATGGTTGCCGCCATGCGTTCGTGACGTTCTCTGTCCAGACACGTTATCGGCAGGTAGCCTTTCAGACGCCTTTTCAGGGCCGCTTTTCCTTTGCCCAGCTCATGACGGTGAAAACCGTCCACAATCTCGTACTCCTCGGCATCGGCCTTTACCACCACGATCGGCTGCGTAAACCCATCTTGTTCAATCGATTTAAGCAGCAGTTTTTTCTCCGGCGGCGCAACGTTATTCGGGTTGTAGTCATTAGGTGAAATATGATCGTTTTTCACCCACAGGACACAATCGACAGGCTCATCGCGAAAAGGACTAACGCTATGTATCGCCATTCTAAATTCATTAATGGCGGCGATCCTCTCCTCTTCAGGCAGTTCAGAGAGAAAGTGAGTTATTTCGGTTGTGAGTCGGTGTTGCATAAGATCCCCCATTCCTGGCGTTTAGCTTTCATACGTTCGTTATAACGCTGGTAATTCTTAGGTTTTGTCGGACTGAATGACAGCGCCCGGCACCAGTAATCATTGTTCAGTAATACCTTGCAGATCCGTCGCCATGACGGAATATCGCGCGATCCGATATCGCCATGCTGCGTCTGTGGAATAGTGTTCATGCCTTTTTTCTTATACCACTGCAAATAAACGGCGATTTTATTACGGTAATGTTCGGCAGTGACTTCAGGCATACTGTGTAGCAGGAGCAGCGCGTACTCTTCCCAGTTAAGGTGATCGGGTTTTAAAATTTTCCGGTGGCCATAAAAATGGCTGTCTTGTCCGGCGTATATTCCTCCGCTGAGTGCGCCGCTGACTCTGGCGCACATGGCCGCCCAGCGCTCAGGTTCGATAACATGATACAGCCATAACCCCTGTCGTTGTTCCGGGCCGAACGGTTCGCAAATACGCATGTAACGGGGCGGTACGCCAGCCTGATACATCAAATTATACAAAGGGTTACAGGGTTTACCTGTTTTGGCGAACCAGGTCCAGATATCTGCGGTTTTCCAGTCATAGATGGGATAGATATACCAGGTGTGCCCCTTAGGGGCTAACGTGGTCCAGGGCTTATCGTCGGCAAAGCGCAGCTTATGCGAGTTAGCGATAGCGGCAAATCGGTTATAGGATTCGTCGGAACGAATACCGACCAGCATAGCGGCAGGACGTTTTTCTGAAAACCAGTCGGCAAAATCGCGAACAAACTGTTCAAAGGTCATGCCTTGTTGATAAAAGGAAAAAAAGGCCGGATCGGTAATCGCATCTTCTGGCGGTTGTCGTACCCAGTCGGTACCCGGCTGCCAACACTGCCACTCCGGCTGGTATTGTGAAAGGGAATTTTGTGTGGTTAAGGGTAATGCGACCCAATAAAAACGCTCAATAACGTCCGCGTAGTATTCACGTAACGATTCAATATAGGCGATGGTACAGGAGAATTGCGCTTCCCAGTCAATGAAGAGAACATGGATCTTTTTATTCATTTTGCGCGCCAACGTTGCCGTCAGGTGCAACATAAGTCCTGAATCTTTACCACCAGAAAATGAGACGCAGACCCGGGGTAAGGTTTCCAGGGTCCACATTATACGCTCTTGAGCCGCTTCCAGAACATTTTGCTCAAGCGGAACTTTATAAACCGACATCTCTGGATAGTCTCCGATGTGTTAACTACAGTATATTCGAAATAATTAACATAAAGGATAAGCAGATTAGATGAACTTGCAATGCTTTATTATATTTGTAAAATAAATATATTCCATAAACATATACATTAAATTTATATTAATACCCGTTATCAGACCTTCTTATTAACGCTTTTTTGTGATGTGCTCAATGAGCTCAGCAAATCCGCTATTATTCAGCGAAGCCCTATTATACATAAGATAGAATTGTATGGGAGCAATGGTAAAAGGTGTGGTGACTTTTTTAAGTTTGATAGAGGAAGAGTAATAGTCAACAAATGTTTGTGGTAAAAAACCAATAAGCTCCGTGGAGCTGATGGAGTTGGCGATGGTCATCAGCGATTTGCTTCTGAAACCAATTATTCTTTCCCCCAGCACATCATCGATAAGTGAATGATACTCTTTCATACCGGTTGCCCGGGAGACGAGTTGCGTAAATGACTCTTGTAGAATTTCATCGATAGTTGCGGTGTCGCCTAGTCGGGGATGGTTTTCACTGCAAGCCAGGATGCATTCTAGCCTATTAAAGTGAGTACAAACAATAGAACGATTATTAAGTGGGGCCATTGAAACCACAATATCTGCTTTGCGGTAGGCAAGAAGATCTTCAGGCAGCTCGTCAGTGGTCAAAATGTCGTGATGTTCAATTTCAACCTGTGGATCTTGGCGGATATATTTAACTAATTTCATCACATATTGGGTGATCAACAGCTGTGGGCTGTAGATAATAAACTTTTTCTTCAGGCTGGACTGATTCATTATATTAATAGTTTGTTCCAGGCTGTTAAGGTTATTTTCTAAATGATAATGTAAATTGATGCCTGTTACGGTAGGCGTAATTCCTTTACCTGAACGAATAAATAGAGGGTCGTTGAATTGCGTGCGCAGGCGTTGCAATGACTGGCTTACGGCAGAAGGTGTAATATAGAGTGTTTCTGCTGCTTTGCTAATGCTTAAATGTTGATAGATACATTCAAATATAACCAACAAGTTAAGATCAAATTTTTTAAGGTCGTAAAGGTTAGCCATAGTATCTTCCCGGCATAATCATGGTATCTTCCATGATTATGACTTAATCTCAATAATTTACCAGAGTTATGTTTATTAAACTTAATGTAGAGTTTATTTAAACTAAAATACCACAGTTATGAATATTTTAGCGAGTAAATAATCACAGTAAAGGCGGACATAACGTACACTTTTATAATCACGCCGTTAGTCTAAAAAGGCTGTGCCGGATGACATGCTGGTCTGGCGTCGCGTTAATGCCGGGAGGAGGTTGGCCCGACAAACGCAGCGCTATCGGGCGGGGTACGGTTAAGCTTCTGCCTTGCTAATTTCTGCGTTAAGGCTGCCCCATCATGGCGTCCAGTTGCGCTTTTTCCGGTAAACCCACAACCTGTTGCAAAATCTTATCTTTATTCATGTAATAAATTGCTGGCGTCGCGTTAGCGCCAAGATCGTCCATTAACTGCTGATTCTGATTAATGACTTTCATCTGCGCCGGGGGGATGGACGCCGGAACCTCCAGCTTCATCTTTCCTGCGGAGGCTTCATAGTCATACCAGGTTTTCGCCGGGTCTTTCGCGGCTAAAATCGCTGCGGCTGTGGCCGGGCTTTCCGGTTTAATCACGCCGACCAGTAACGTACGTAATTGTACCTTGCCGGATTCGACCCACGGGCGAGCTTGCTGCCAAAACTGCTTACAATAGGGGCAGAAAGGGTCGGCGAAGACATACAGCACCACCGGCGCGTCTTTTTTACCGTCGAGTATCCATGACGCTTTTTCCATTTTCTGCCACATTTCACGTCCGGCCGGTGCATAGATCTCTTTTTCTATCAGGGCGTTGCTAAGATTTTCGCCTTTTTCATTATACATATAGCCGGAAATCGCGTGTTTACCGTCCGGCGTCAGGTAAATCGTGACGCCCATATCCTGATACTTTCCGAGATAGCCCTTCATGCCCCCCGGCGCCTCGAAGGATTTCAGGATAGTTATGCCCTGTTTTTCAATGGCTTTAACTGGCGCAGGCAGTTCTTCCGCGTGGGCGAGAATGGGCAGCATAGCAAGCAGCAATGTACGTTTAATCATATTTTTTCCTTTTAAGATCAAAGCGAAAAGAGTATTAATGATGATGCCTATCACAGACATAGGTAAGAGCTGGCGTGCCGGGATTGCCCTTTCTATGCTGGGGTGATGTAATCCTTTTCGCTGTTACAGCCTTTGTTAAGGTAATGTAGAGCGCAACACTTAGCCAGCATATACGCTATGGATTTCGAGTTGCAGACAATACGTCTGTAATTTGCAAGACGAGTCGTACTGGCTCTGAAGTTACCTACGGGTAGTTCAGGTAATGGGGCCGCCTGTCAGGCGGCCTTTTTACTTTAGATGGCTGACAGGGCGCAGTGTTCACAATGTCGCCCGAATCGGGTTGTTAGTTAACGCTTATTGATTTGATAATGGAAACGCATTAGCCGAATCAGCAAAATTTCGTTAACTTACTCCTCAACGAAAACACGGAGGAAGTATAGATGTCCTTAATTAACACCAAAATCAAACCTTTCAAAAACCAGGCGTTCAAAAACGGTGAATTCATTGAAGTCACCGAGAAAGATACCGAAGGCCGCTGGAGCGTCTTCTTCTTCTACCCGGCCGATTTTACCTTTGTTTGCCCGACTGAACTGGGTGACGTTGCCGACCATTACGAAGAACTGCAGAAGCTGGGCGTAGACGTTTATTCCGTCTCAACCGATACTCACTTCACGCACAAAGCATGGCACAGCAGCTCTGAAACTATCGCAAAAATCAAATATGCTATGATCGGCGACCCGACTGGCGCCCTGACCCGTAACTTCGACAACATGCGTGAAGATGAAGGTCTGGCAGACCGTGCGACCTTTGTTGTTGACCCGCAGGGTATCATCCAGGCGATCGAAGTTACCGCTGAAGGTATCGGCCGTGACGCGTCTGACCTGCTGCGTAAAATTAAAGCAGCACAGTACGTTGCCGCTCACCCAGGCGAAGTATGCCCGGCGAAATGGAAAGAAGGTGAAGCGACTCTGGCTCCATCTTTAGACCTGGTTGGTAAAATCTAAATTTCCGTCGTCTTTCACGCCATAGCTGCGTTGGCGTCGCCTGCTCACCCCGGTCACTTACTTCAGTAAGCTCCCGGGGATTCTCAGGCTAGCCGCCTTACTCTGACGTGAAATACTTTGGAAATTGTTTCAGTCATGGGCGCACCCGCGCCCATTTCATTTCAGCACCATGACGCAAGTTGCATTAATGCAGTCCCGTGAAGTCGGCTTGCATGATGATGTTTTCAGAGAGGGAAGAAGAATGCTCGACACAAATATGAAAACCCAGCTCAGGGCTTACCTTGAGAAACTGACCAAACCTGTTGAGCTGATTGCCACGCTGGATGACAGCGCTAAATCGGCGGAAATCAAGGAACTGCTGGCTGAAATCGCCGAGCTGTCCGACAAAGTCACATTTAAAGAAGACAATACTCTGCCGGTGCGCAAGCCGTCTTTCCTGATTACGAATCCAGGTTCTCAGCAAGGGCCGCGCTTTGCCGGTTCTCCGCTGGGCCACGAATTTACCTCGCTGGTTTTGGCGCTGCTGTGGACCGGCGGTCATCCGTCAAAAGAAGCGCAGTCGCTGCTGGAGCAGATTCGCGATATTGACGGCGATTTTGAATTCGAAACTTATTATTCACTCTCCTGCCATAACTGCCCGGACGTAGTGCAGGCGCTGAACCTGATGGCGGTGCTGAACCCGCGTATTAAACATACGGCAATTGATGGCGGCACCTTCCAGAACGAAATCACCGAACGTAACGTGATGGGCGTTCCGGCGGTGTTTGTCAACGGTAAAGAGTTCGGCCAGGGACGTATGACTCTGACCGAGATTGTCGCTAAAGTGGATACTGGCTCAGAAAAACGCGCGGCGGAAGCGCTGAACAAACGCGATGCGTATGACGTGCTGATTGTCGGCTCCGGCCCGGCGGGCGCGGCGGCGGCGGTCTACTCGGCGCGCAAAGGCATCCGTACCGGTCTGATGGGCGAGCGCTTCGGCGGTCAGGTGCTGGATACCGTGGATATCGAAAACTATATCTCGGTGCCGAAAACCGAAGGCCAGAAACTGGCGGGCGCGCTGAAAGCGCATGTCAGCGATTACGACGTTGACGTTATCGACAGCCAGAGCGCAAGTAAACTGGTTCCGGCCGCGACAGAAGGCGGCCTGCATCAGATTGAAACGGCGTCCGGCGCAGTATTGAAAGCGCGCAGTATCATCATCGCCACCGGAGCGAAATGGCGCAATATGAATGTGCCGGGCGAGGATCAGTATCGCACCAAAGGCGTCACCTATTGTCCGCACTGCGACGGTCCGTTATTTAAAGGGAAGCGTGTGGCGGTCATCGGCGGCGGCAACTCTGGCGTTGAAGCGGCTATCGATCTGGCAGGTATTGTAGAACACGTTACGTTGCTGGAGTTTGCGCCGGAGATGAAGGCGGATCAGGTGCTACAGGACAAAGTGCGTAGCCTGAAAAATGTCGATATCATTTTGAATGCGCAAACGACAGAAGTGAAGGGCGACGGTTCGAAAGTGGTGGGGCTGGAGTATCGTGACCGTGTCAGCGGCGATATTCATAGCGTCGCGCTGGCAGGGATTTTTGTGCAGATTGGTCTGTTGCCGAATACCCACTGGCTGGAAGGCGCGCTTGAGCGTAACCGCATGGGCGAGATCATTATTGACGCCAAATGTGAAACCAGCGTTAAGGGCGTCTTCGCCGCAGGCGATTGTACCACCGTTCCTTATAAACAGATTATCATCGCCACCGGCGAAGGGGCGAAAGCCTCGTTGAGCGCCTTTGATTATCTGATTCGTACCAAAATCGCATAAAAAGAAGTAAGCACACCTGCAAGGTCAGTTAACTGGCCATCGTAAACGGCCCGATAGTGTAAGCTATTCGGGCCTGCGGTGTTTATGCCCGGGGAACGCCGCCGGCTAAAACACGTTCTTCATTATCAATACTCTGAAACCGTCTGTTAATAACAGACGGTTTTTTATTTCAACGGTCTTCTGTTTTTAAACTTTGAAACAATAAAAAAGTCTTCTACGGATTTAACTGGAATTTTTCTGTTTTTTTATCAAAGAAAGATTAAGCGCTTCCGTTAACATGCCCATTCTTTTTTCTTGATTTATATTGCATTTGTATGTGAGGTTATTTATTCATGGATTCAATCTATGAATCACTGACGGAATTAGAAAAAACAGGGCTTACATTGCGTGATTTTTTTAATTCTCATGATAGTCGTTCACTGAAATCTGCTTACGTGAGATTAAATCCCACTGCTGCGGTAAACCTTACCGATCGGGCGTGGCTGGAGGCGGAGTATGACTTTAATGCGCTATTCGTCGGTCCTGGCAAGCTGCTGGCTGCGCCTTTCGCTTCAGTGTATCTGGAAGAGGATGCGCTGGTGATGGGAAAGGCGACGCTGGAGATACGGGAGTTTATGGCAGCGTTGGGATTATCGGTTAATCAGGAGAGCAATATTCCTGACGATCATATTTCCTGCGTGCTGGAGTTGACCACACTATTACTGGCTAATACCCGGCAAACGTCACAATACCGCTCTACCCTCACTCAATATATCAATAATTATTTAACAAAGTGGGTGCCATTATATATCGAAAAAATAAAAACTCATGCACAAACGACCACGTTATATACGGTGGCGGACATCTTATTTTATTGGTTTGATGAATTAAAACGAGAGTATCAATATGAGTAATGAGACGGGACATCTGAACAGACGTTCTTTTTTAAAGGGGATAGTGGCGCTGGGCGCCGTTGCGGCTTTACCCGGAGGATTACTGACCTCCCGATGCGCGCTTGCGCAGCCGCCTGTTCCCTTTAACCCTAAAACGTACAAAATTTATCGTAACGCGTGTCCGCGTAACTGCTATGACACCTGTAGCCTCAAGACGTGGGTAAAGGACGGAGTCATTACTTTCGTGGAAGGCGCGCCGGAATCAACATTTACTCACGGTACCCCTTGCGTCAAAGGGTTAAGCTATCCGCGCCGGGTTTATAGCCCCGATCGTATTAAATATCCCATGGCGCAGGACGTTCGCGGTAGCGGCAACTGGCGTCGCATCTCATGGGAAGAGGCGATGCAGCGCATTGCCGCCAAAATGCTGGAGATTAAGAAAAAAGACGGTTCTATGCTCGGTCTGGCGCTGACCAAATATTCCGGTAAGTTTGGTGTGCTGAACTATGCCGTTGAAGGGATGATGTCCTCGCTTGGCTATACCACCCGTTTTGCCGGTACGCCGTGCTGGCCTGCCGGTATCGACGCGCAAAACTACGACATGGGCGACATGTGGTGTAACGACCCGGAAGATATGGTGAAAGCGAAATACATCATTATCTGGGGCGCCAACCCAGCCTGGTGCTCAATGCACAGCATGAAGTACATCTATCAGGCGCGCGAGAAAGGGGCGAAGGTCGTCGTTATCGATCCGCTGCTGTCGCAGACTGCCGCCAAAGCCGATCTCTACCTGCGCGTACGGCCTGGCTCAGACGGCGCGCTGGCGCTGGGGATGGCGCGTCATCTGGTGGATAAAGGCCTGGTGGATCAGGATTTTGTCAACAACGACGCTCACGGCTATCCGGAATTTGAAGCCTATCTGCGCAATAACGTCACCGTGGAATGGGCGGCAGAAATCTGCGGCCTGTCTGCGGATGTCATTCGCCAGCTGGCGGAAGAGTTTACGGCGGTTAAGCCGGCCACGGTCTGGATTGGTTACGGGATGCAGCGTCATGTCAACGGCGGCGCCAACGTTCGCGCTATCGATGCCTTTGTCGCTATGACCGGCAACATCGGTGTCGAAGGCGGCGGCGCGCGTTATGGCCATCTGCATACCTGGGGCTTTAACTATAACGCCATGCTGCAGAAGCCGCCGGTGGGCGCTATTGGCATACCGGGAGCGGCGGGCACCACCAGTGAATTCGGGGCTGCCGCTGGCAGCGACGCCGTGCAGTACTCCGATCGCTCTCTGAATATCAACCAGACGGCGCAGGGGATTCTGGAGGCCAACGATCCGCCGGTTCGTATGCTGTGGGTCGCCTGTAAAAACCCGTTTGCCCAGGATTTCGATCGCAGCAAGATGAAAAAAGCGTTTGAAAAACTGGAAATGGTGGTCTGCGCCGATCAGTTCTTCAACGAAACGGTGCAACACGCTGATATCGTGCTGCCTGTTACCACCGCGTTTGAAGAGTGGAACGTGGATGCTTCTTACTGGCACTACTGGCTTTCCATTAATCAGCCGGCGATTAAGCCGATGTATGAAGCAAAATGCGACCTCGAAATCGCTACCATGCTGTCGCGCACCATTAATAAGATGGCGCCGGGTTCCTGTACCTTCCCGCAAGAGTTCGATCACAAGCGCTGGCTGGATCAGGAGTTCAACGACGGTATGGCGAAAATGTTTGGCATCTCTTCCTGGGACGATCTGCTGGACGGGCCGAAAAAAGCGATCCTGCCAAGTTCTGCCGCCTGGTACGATCGCAAGTTCAAAACGCCGTCAGGCAAGTATGAATTTAAATCTGAACTGGCGGAGAAAAACGGCCACACCGCGCTGCCGGAATACAAACCGGAAGCCGAGAGCAAACTGCCGTTCCATCTGTTTACGCCGCACGTGCAGTTTGGCCTGCACTCGCAGTTTATCAACCTGGACTGGATGCAGGTGTTCTACCCGGAACCGTTCGTTTATATCCATCCTTCTTCCGCACAGAAAAAAGGCATCAGCGAGAACGATCTGGTCAAAGTTTTCAATGGCACCGGTGAAGTTGAGCTGCGGGCAAAAGTCACCACCAACGTACCGGAAGATTTTCTGGTGATGTATGAAGCGTGGTTCCCGAAACGGCAGTACAACGTGCAAAACGTCGTGGCCGATACGCCTGCTGATATGGGGCTGATGAAAACTGGCGCGCCGGGCGCCGCTATCCACAGTCAGTTTGCTGACGTTGTATTGATCGGTAAAGGGGAGTCCGTAGCATGAGACGTGCGTTTTTAGTGAATAGCGATAAGTGCATCGGCTGCCGCGGCTGTGCTATGGCTTGTAAAAGCTTTAACCAACTGGAGCCGGATCGCTTCTGGCGCTACGTTTATCCGTTGGATAAAGACATCTATCCACATGAAGAGCGGGCGTTTTACTCGCTGGCCTGTAACCACTGCGAACATCCGGCCTGCGTCGCCGCCTGTCCGGTCGAAGCCTATACCAAACGTGAAGATGGCGTGGTGGTGCATAACCCTGAGCGCTGCATCGGCTGTAAAAACTGTATTCGTAACTGCCCTTATGGCGCGCCGCGTTTTAATGAAGAGACGCGTAAAGCGGAAAAATGCAGTATGTGCTACGAGCGTCTTGATATCGGTATGAATCCGGCGTGCGTGAACGCCTGTCCGGTGGGCGCCTTGTCGATTATCGATTTGGATGCCGATCCTGTGCCCGATAATGCGGTGCAGTATCCGCCAGGGTTCCCGCATATGCCACAGCTTAATCCAGGAACGCGCTTTATTCTGGCGCGCCAGCCTAAGCAGCCGGAGGACAAGTAATGGAAAAATATGAACTGCCGCTGGTGTTTTTTACGGTATTAAGCCAGATGTCTGTCGGGATGGCTTTGGTACTGACATGGCGTACGCTGCGTGGTGAAGTGGAAGGCCTGCGTTTCTATTGGTTGGCCACCGGGCTGGTGCTGGCATTGGCGTCTATTGCCGCGATTCTGCATCTGGCGCATCCCGATCGCGCTTATAATGCGCTGATTAACCTGCGACATGCCTGGTTAAGTCGGGAAATCCTTGGCGCCACGTTGTTTGGCGCAGCGGTCGGCGTAACGTTCCTGGCAAAGGGACATAAAGCGATGGCTCTTATCGCCTCCGTGTTCGGCGTGTTACTGGTGGCGGTGCAGGGGATGACCTACGCCGCGCCAGCGATGGTGGCTATCGCTAATGGATTTACCATGCTGTTATTTTTTATTACGGTATGGGTCATGGGTTGCGCGGCGATTCCGCTGTTAAAACTCAGGCCTGCCGTTCCTGCGTTACGCCAGGGAATTGTGGTGTGTATCGCGGTACTTATCGCGGCGCCGCTGGTGTGGTTAAGCGGGGGAACGGTCATGCAGATGACGGCGCGTTCATGGCTGGCTTCACCGTTTTATCTGGCAAGCCTGGTCTGCCTTGCGCTCGCTTTTGTCGCCAGCCGTCACGGTGATTCGCGCCCGAAACTCCTGTTCGTCTTGTTATTCGTCGGCGTATTTCTGAGTCGGCTGGTCTTTTTTGGCGACACGGTGAGTACTATTGTGAATATCGGGCATTTGTACTAACGATGATGCAGTAAAAAGCCCTGCCAGGCGTGACCTGGCAGGGCGTGTCAGTTTTTAGCCACCAGGGTTAACGCACAACCAATACTGGCAGCGTCGCATGGCGCACCACGCTTGAGGCGTTAGACCCCAACAGGTGTGTCGTGATGGACGGATTACGCGAACCGATTACCACGACATCCGCATCCAGTTCTTCGCCCATCTCATTGACGACATCGCGCACGCTACCAAAGCGAACATGCGTTTTAATTCGTGAAGGATCGATACTGAAGTGTCCCACCATCGTTTGCAGACGCGTTTCCGCCTCATGCTGTAAATGTTCTTCAAAGCGACGCACGTCGGCGGCAAAGCGATGCAGACTCATGCTCGCGGACCCAGGCAGTACATGCAACAGATGAATGACGCCATCCTGTTGCGCCAGAAACTCAGCGTGGCGAATGGCTTTATCGCTAAGTTCCATTTCAAAAACATCAACCGGCATAATGATTGTCTTATACATACCCGTTACTCCCTGTTAATCAATACTGAATTTATTCAAGCATATAATAATGTTTCTTTCTGCTATTTGTCTGGCAATTTTAAATATTACGGCAACCTGACGTTAAAAAAGTCGTGTATTTTCCAGGAAAAATCCTAAAGCCGCCTGTTTTGCCGGCAGTCTCTCCGGGATAGCTACCCTTTTATAGTCGAACGCAACATTCACCGTTACCCCGGAGGCTGCATGAAAGCATTGACGTATCACGGTCCACATCACGTAAAGGTTGAAAACGTACCCGATCCCGGCATTGAGCAGCCTGACGATATCATTTTGCGTGTTACCGCCACCGCGATTTGCGGATCTGATTTGCATCTCTATCGCGGCAAGATCCCACAGGTAAAACATGGCGATATTTTCGGCCATGAGTTTATGGGCGAGGTGGTGGAAACCGGACATGATGTGAAGAATATTCGAAAAGGGGATCGGGTCGTTATCCCGTTTGTCATTGCCTGTGGTGACTGTTTTTTCTGTCGGCTACAGCAATATTCAGCGTGTGAAAACACTAACGACGGACACGGCGCGGCGATGAATAAAAAACAGATCCCGCCACCGGCGGCGCTGTTTGGGTATAGCCATCTATATGGCGGCGTTCCCGGCGGACAGGCCGAATATGTTCGCGTGCCAAAAGGTAATGTCGGTCCATTTAAGGTGCCGCCGCTGTTATCTGACGATAAAGCGCTGTTTCTTTCTGATATTTTGCCTACCGCCTGGCAGGCGGCAAAAAATGCTCAGATTCAGCAAGGTTCCAGCGTGGCGGTTTTTGGCGCAGGGCCGGTAGGATTACTGACTATCGCCTGTGCGCGACTGCTGGGCGCGGAGCAGATCTTCGTCGTTGATCACCACGCCTGGCGCCTGCGTTTCGCCGAAGAACGTTACGGCGCGATACCGATCAACTTCGATGATGAGAACGATCCGGCGGAAAAAATCATCGAGCAGACGGCAGGACACCGCGGCGTGGACGCGGTAATTGATGCCGTAGGCTTTGAAGCGAAAGGCAGCATGACGGAGACGGTGCTGACGAACCTTAAACTGGAAGGCAGCAGCGGCAAAGCGCTGCGACAATGTATCGCGGCGGTCAGACGCGGCGGCGTGGTCAGCGTGCCCGGCGTGTATGCCGGTTTTATTCACGGCTTTTTATTCGGCGACGCCTTTGATAAGGGGCTAACTTTTAAAATGGGTCAAACCCATGTTCACGCGTGGCTGGGGGAATTATTACCGCTTATTGAAAAAGGGTTGCTGAAGCCGGAGGAGATTGTCACGCACTATATGCCGTTTGAAGAGGCGGCGCGCGGCTACGAAATTTTCGAAAAACGCGAAGAAGAGTGCCGGAAGGTTATCCTGGTGCCGGGAGCGACGTCGGCACAAGCGGCGCAGAAACAGGCGACGGGAGTAATCAACCCGATGCCAGGCGGCGTTGTCTGAAACAGGCAGCAATGAAAGGGCTAACGGAAAGAGGATGCGCAGGCATCCTCTGTGTAAACGCATTAACGCTTATGCAGATGGTTTAACGCAGGAAGTCGCCCGCGGCTTCAGGCTGATATTCGAGTTCCAGCACTTCGAGATGGGTGGAGGCGCCGCCCGGCAGTTCCCAGTGAATGGTGTCGCCGACGCGCAGTCCCAGCAACGCCGCGCCGACGGGCGCCATTACCGAAAGCTGGGTACTGCTGTCCGTCATATTGGCGGGGTACACCAGCGTCCGCACGCGTGTTTCACCATCGCTCAAATTGCGGAATTTAACGCGGCTGTTCATGGTGACGACATCGTTCGGCATCTCTTGTGGCGAACACATTTGCGCGCGATCCAGTTCGGCGTTGAGCGCGTCGGCAATCGGCAGATCCGCATACGCAGGCTGTTCCAGAAGACGATCAATACGTTCGGCGTCAAGGTCGTTAATGATAATAGTGGGTCTGGACATTTCTTACTCCATGTCATCGATACTGCGAGTAGTGCAGGTAAATGGTCCCAAAAGAAAACCCTCACCGTCTGGCGGCGAGGGTTTAACTCTCATGATGATACTGAGACTTACCCCGTCTTTGAAGTGATTTAGTTCACATTCGGGTAAATCCTCAAACGTCATAGCCCTGAGTGAATTTTAGTCTACATTCGGGCGTGTTCTCAAATGTGGCTACGGTTTTAAACCTCTGCTTCGTCAATAACCGGCTTTATCGATAATAAACTGTTTCCCGCAGTTGCCGGGATGCGGTTGCGGCAGGAATGAGGCAGAGGAGAGCGGGGCGTTAATCATCGACGCCTTTAATGAAAACTGAATCTCTGTTAAATAGGCGGGATTGCCATGGCAGTTTACTTTAACGGCTTTGACATTATCCTGGCCCCACATTTGTGCGACGACGCTATCAAACTCAGCGCGGCTAACGGTTTTGCCGTAATTATCCGCCAGAAACTGCCCCAGCGCGCTGTCTTTTATCGCCTTATCCAGCCGTATCATGGTGCCGAAATAGGCATTGGGATCAAACCCGAAACAGGCGCCATGTTTGGCATATTCGTAGCGCTCCAGACAGGAATTCCCCCCCGCGCCGGGCATCACTTCCTTAAGCGCTGCCGCGATGTCAGGCGAAAGTCCGGGGGCGGGGGCGGAGCATTTCCGGCTGGCCTTGACTTCAGGCAGATTCGGGATTGGCCGCGTCGCACAACCAAAGCGCTGCCAGCGTCGCTGGTCAACACCGCGTGCGGCGATAGATTTGGGTAATCCTGGCCACAGGCCGTGGACGGTCAGAAAGTCTGCTTTGTTGGCTGGCTCTTTTTGCAGACGGCACTCATCGGGTTCCCGATGGCGGCGTTCATGCTGGCTTTGACAAAAACCAGTTTGCCAGGAAAGCGCCAGCACATAGTCAGTGAAATCACCGTACTGTTGCGCCTGAAGTTCGTCGGCGTTGGCGGCAAAAATCGGAGTTAAGAGGGCAGCCAGCAGCGGACTGTAATGCCATATTGTGTTCATGATGAATTCGATAATTTATACACATTATGAATGTTACCCATTTAATCATAAAAAATGCCGCTCAGGTGAACCTGAACGGCATCATTTTTAACCTACGTTGGCGTAATGTTTAATTCCACATTGCCAGAATCGGCCAGCCCACCAGCAACAGCATCGCGATATAGATAACGCCAAAGATTGCGCCAAGCCGCCAGTAGTCTCTGGATTTCACGTAACCGCAGCCGTAGATAATCACACCAGGGCCGGTGGCATACGGCGTCAGACAGCCCATGATACCGATAGACAGCACCAGCAGAATACACAGTTGTTCCATCGGAACGCCCGGAATGCCTTTACCCACCGCCAGAATGACCGGCAGCATGGTCGCGGTGTGAGCGGAAAGGCTGGCGAACAGATAGTGCGCGAAATAGAACACCAGTACCAGTACAATGACGGTTGCATCCGGCGAGAAACCTTCCAGATGTGTACTCATGGTATTGGCGAACCAGTCAATAAAGCCGGAGCGGGTTAAGCCATTGGCCATGACCACCAGCGTGGCGAGGTTCACCAGGGTGTTCCAGGCACTGTTGTAGCGCGTAATGTCTTTCCACGGCACAACATGCAGCGCCAGCATCAGCGAGACGGCCAGCAAACCCACGGCAGTGGCGTTGATGATTTTTCCACCAAAAACCCACAATCCTAAGCTAAGCAGCACCAGGCCAATCAGCGTCCACTCTTTGCGGGACAGACGCCCCATGTTTTTTAACTCGCCGCCAGCCCAGGCCGCGACTTCCGCACTGTGGGTCACTTCAGGTTTATAAAGTACATAGGAGAGCCACGGCGCAACGATCAGTAAAATAATCCCCACCGGCAGAAAGCTGAGAAACCACTGCAGCCAGCTAATCTGGACGCCGGCGATCTTGCTGACGAACTCCAGACCTAACACGTTTGGCGCCGCGCCAGTGACAAACATCGAAGAGCTCAGGCTGGTACTGATCACCATCATCCACATCAAATAACCGCCGATGCGGCGTGCGGAAGGATCGTTTGGAAACGATTTAAACAGCGGCGGCAGGTTCTTGATGACCGGGAAGACAGTCCCGCCGGTACGAGCCGTATTGGAGGGAGTAAACGGCGCCAGCAAAATATCGATAATGACAATCGCATAGCCGAGCGTCAGCGTGCGTTTACCCATGAATTTTACCAGAAACAGCGCAATGCGGCGCCCCAGCCCGGTCACTTCGTAGCCCAGCGCGAAAATAAACGCGCCGAAAACCAGCCAGACCGTGGTGCTGGAGAAACCGGCAAGCCCCCATTTCAGCGCCTGTTTACTGGCTTTAAACGCCGGATCGGCCAGTTCTGAAGCGTCAAATAGCAGGTAATTGCTGCCGATAACGCAAATGGTTACGGCGATAAAACTGATCGCTGTCGCCGGGATCGGCTCCAGGATCATACCGACAATCATCGCGACGAAAACCGCAAAATAGTGCCAGGCCTGCGGCGGCATACCATCTGGAACAGGAATTAGCAACATGACGCCCATCACCACTAATGGGGCCAACAACTTCCATATATTATCTTTGGATAAAGACATAAATGACTCTCCGGAAAGGATATTTTCTATAATTGTGTTAATGATTAACTTGCGAAATTTGCGCTAAAAACCAGGTCACGATCAGCAGATCGGCGCTACCGCCTGGGCTGAGATTGCGTTCAATGCATTGCTGATCGAACCGGTGGAGATAAACGAGATCGTCAGGCGTCCGTATGCCGCCCTGATGTAATAAGACCGCAGCCTGCTGCTGTAACCAGCGCAGACCGTCCGCCCCGCCGCGCGACGCGACGTTGGTATCGCCGTTAAGCGACATCAGCAGCAGTAAGGTATCAAGCAGCGCCAGTTCCGGATCGCGCCCCTGCGCCAGCAATGCGCGGTAGTGCGGCAACGCGTGGCGGATGACCAGCGGATAGCCCGCTTCCGCTTCACCGCGCGCGCCGGTTAATCCCAGTTGCTGATACAGCCGCTGGCCTGCGGTGAGCTGTAGGTTGTTCTGGCGCAGTTCGCGCGTGGTCAGGCCGCGGCAAAAATCGGCGGCGGTAGCGCAGAGTGTTTCTGCGGTGATCGGCTGGCGTAGCTGATACAGGCGGCCAATGGCGGCGCACAGTAACCCCAGCGAGAAAATGCTGCCTTTATGGGTATTGACGCCCGCCGTTGCGCGAAACATCGCTGCTTCACAGGCCATCCCCAATGGACGCAGGCCCACCAGAACCGACTCTGGCGGCAGGCGCGTGCAGCTGGCGCCATATTCCATAAAGCGCGGCAGCCAGTGTCGAATCGCCTCCGCGCTGCGGTGAAAATCCGCCAGCGCCATATCTTTGTGCGCGCCGCAGTTTAGTCGGTCTACCAGACCGGGTTTTGGCGATAAATTTACCTCGGTCAGCATGGCGCGCCAGGCCAAATCGGCCCAGGCGTCATACAGCGACTGAGGCTGAATGGAGGCGTTAGTCGGGTTGGCGGGAATCGGCATCATGCAGCAGCGCCTCCATATGAATCAGTAAATCAGTCAGCGCGTGGGTTTTACCCCGCGCGCATTCAGCCGCGCTTTGCCCGCACAGCAGACAGCGGCGAGCGGGAAGCGCGAAATGGCGGCGGGAGAGTATTTCGCCTTCCGCCGTCAGGACATCGATATCCCACAGGCGCCCCAGTGGATAACGCTGTTCAAGCGCGATGGTCGCCTGTTTGAGCGCCTGAGCGGGCGCGTCAATCGCCAGCAGCCCTTCCGGCCCGCTGGCGGAAGCCAGTGCAGCCTGCTCCCGGATGGTCCAGCCATACTCTTCTGCCAGCGTGTGCAGGGCAGTCACGCCGTGATTAAAGATCCGGCGGGTTAACGCGCTGTCTTTTATCGGGCCTGGCGCCACCACGGTAAAGGAGACCAGTGGAGTGGCGTGGCGCGTTAGCCAGGCGCGCTGTCTTGCTTGTCTCTCATCCCGGCTGGCGAGCAGCTCAGGAATAGAAACGTCGTGACAGGTGGCGAGTTCAGGAAACAGGCGCATGGCTTATTCCTTCACCTGATGCACCACATCGATCACTGAACCGTCGCGATAACGCACGACAGCAATCACGCGGTCGGTGAATTCGATAGGGCGGGGCTGACCGGTAAGCAGTTGCGCGCGTTCGCGCAGCCACTCAATCGATACCACTTTCATTCCCGCTGCTTTCAGGCGTTCAGCCAGCTCCGGACGCGCCGGATTGACGGCGATACCGTGATCGGTGACCAGAATGTCAACGCTGGAGCCCGGTGTGACGCAGGTGGTGACGTTATCAACCAGCGTTGGGATGCGACCGCGCACCAGCGGCGCGACGATGATGGACAGCGCCGCCGCGACGGCGGTATCGCAGTGGCCGCCAGACGCGCCGCGTAGAACGCCGTCGGAGCCGGTCAGCACGTTAACATTAAAGTGGGTGTCAACTTCCAGCGCGCTCAGCACCACCACGTCCAGACGGTCGACGGAAGCGCCTTTAGAGCCCCAGTTGGCGTACTGGTTAGCGCTGATTTCGATATGGTTCGGGTTGCGGGCCAAAGATTGCGCCGCGTTACGATCGAAGCTCTGCACGTCAAGCAGTTTGCGGATTAAGCCCTTTTCATGCAGGTCAACCATGGTGGCGGTGATACCGCCCAGCGCGAAATTAGCCACAATGTTGCGGCTACGCATTTTGTCTTCCAGGAAGCGGGTGACCGCCAGCGATGCGCCGCCGGTGCCGGTTTGCAGGGAGAAACCTTCGTTGAAGTAGCCGGAGTGAGCAATGACTTCCGCCGCGCTGCGGGCGATCAGCAGTTCACGCGGATTAGTGGTCATGCGGGTCGCGCCAGCGCCGATTTTGTTTGCATCACCGACTTCTTCGATTTGCACGATCAGATCAACCTGATCCTGAGCGATGCTTGCCGGGTTATGCGGATACGGCAGCAGTTGCTCCGTCAGCATCACGACCTGCTTCGCGCTGTCGGCATCCACCATCGCGTAGCCCAGTGAACCGCAACAGGCTTTGCCGGTATAACCGTTAGCATTACCGAATTCATCGCAGGAAGGCACGCCAAGAAACGCAACATCAATATTGAGTTCGCCGCTTTGTACCAGATGCACACGACCGCCGTGGGAGTGAATCTGAACCGGCTCAGCCAGCAGGCCGCGAGAAATTTCTTCCGCCAGCGGGCCGCGCAGGCCTGACGTGTAGATGCGGCTGACCACCCCGTTACGAATGTGTTCAACCAGCGGCGCGTGGCAGTCGCTCAGCGAGCTGGAGGCCAGGGTCAGGTTTTTGAAGCCCATCTTCGCGATGGTTTCCATCACCAGGTTAATCGTCAGATCGCCGCCGCGAAACGCGTGGTGAAAAGAGAGTGTCATGCCGTCGCGTAAACCGGAACGGCGGATGGCCTCTTCCAGGCTGGCGCACAGTTTGTGGTCGCGCGGTTTTTGCGCTTGTAGATCCAATTTTGCCGCACTTTGGTAAGCGCTTAGTTCGCTTTCAGCGTGACGGCTCCAGGCTGCTACGCGATCCTGGCGTTGAGATTCATTTTTCTGCGTCATTTTTTTGCCTTATTCTTCGCGAATACCGGAAAGTTCTGCACGGGAGAGCACCAGACGGGCGCGTTCAATCACCGGGCTGTCGACCATCTTGCCGTTAAGGGAAACGACGCCGAGACCTTCACGGGCGGCGGCTTCTGCGGCTTCAACGACCAGACGTGCATGGGCGACCTCTTTACGCGTCGGCGCATAAAGGTTGTGCAGCAGTTCTATTTGGCGGGGGTTGATCAGTGACTTACCGTCAAAGCCCAACTGTTTAATGTGGGCGGCTTCTTGCAGGAAACCGGCTTCGTTGTTGGCGTCGGAATAGACGGTATCGAAGGCCTGAATGCCGGCGGAACGCGCGGCCTGCAAAATGGCGCAGCGGGCGAACAGCAGTTCGGTGCCTTCCGGAGAGCGTTCGGTGCGCAGGTTGCGAACATAGTCTTCCGCGCCCAGCGCAATCCCGATCAACCGTTCAGAGGCGTGGGCGATTTCTACCGCGCGGGTAATACCCAGCGGCGATTCCACGGCGGCTAACAGGCCGGTACTGCCCGGTTCGCGACCGCAGGCGTTTTCAATGCGCAGAATTTCGTTTTCGATATCAATGACGTCCTGCGCAGTGTCGGTTTTCGGTAAACGCACCACGTCCGCGCCGCCGCGCACGACCGCTTCCAGATCGTTGACGCCCCATTCGGAGTCCAGCGCATTCACGCGGACGATGGTTTCGACGTCACGGTAAAGCGGATGTTGCAGCGCGTGATATACCAGACGGCGCGCCGCGTCTTTTTCGCGTAATGCAACGGAGTCTTCCAGGTCGAACATCAGCGCGTCGGCCGGGTAGATAAACGAATTGCTCACCATCGCCGCGTTGGCGCCCGGTACGAATAACATACTACGGCGGGTGCGGGTTTTACGTTGTTGCAGAGAGGCGGAAATCATTGGCGGTCCTCCCAGGGCAGAGCGGCAATACCGCTGGCGCGCGCCAGTAGCGTTTCCAGTCGGGCGCGCAAAATGCAGTCCAGAGCGCCTTTATCATCGACGTTCAGTTGTACGCCGCGCACGTCGTAGCGAGAAAGCACCTCCAGGATGGTGGCGCGAATGGCCTCGCCAAACTGTTTTTCAACGCTACTGTTGATTTGCAGGTCAATATCCTGCGTATCGAGCGGCGCAATGCGTATCATCACATCGCCGGACTCAAGCGTGCCTGCGACGGCTAGCTGGTTTATTTTCATTTTTCACCTGTTGCTAAGACGGGGGACTTTTGACGGGCTGCCGCGCTGCCCGGATGGCGTTCGACCATGCCCTGCAAATAGCGCAGGGTGGCGTCGGGAACCAGCGGCGCGATAGCCGTGAGATCGTGTTTAACCAGCAGCTTGCGTACCCAGGAGGCGGATATCGGCGTCTCCTGGAAGCAAAGCCGCTCTATTTCCACCAGCGTAATGGGTGGGGCGGGAAGCGTTGGCGTCTCCAGCCAGAAACGCATATCAAGGTTGTACTGGGCGGTAACGGTGCAAAACGGCTCCGTACCGACAAAGCGGTGTGTGATGCCAAGCGCGGGCGCCAGATACTGGCGAAAAATCTTCAGGTCGATTTCGGTATAACAGTGATTAATAACGCTCTGCTCTTTAATGAAATAGCAGGGGAACGTCGCCCGAGAGATAATGTATTCGGAGCCGCGGTGAACGGTTAAGCGCGGGATATCGGTGGTCCCTTTAAGGACCAGATCGAGTCGGTCTTCATAGGGAAAGCGTGACGTATCTTCTTTGACCAGGAACAGATGCAGCCAGTCGCACTGTGCCGCCGCCTGTTGGATCAGATAGCGATGGCCGTTCGTGAAAGGATTGGCGTTCATCACAATACAGCCAATTTTCTTTCCCTCATGACGTAATGTCGCCAGCGATTCCGCATACCGTTTCAACCGGGTCGCGCTATTTTCCATTAAGACCATCACGCCAGGGACGCTGGCTATCGTCGAAAAGCTGCACTGTTTAAACAGCGCTTCGTATTCCGTTTTGGTATAAATAAAAAGATGGGTGCAGTGCCGTTCCCAGGCGAGATTAATCAATTCCGTCGCCAGCGTTAACGCTAAGCCTTCGCCGCGTACTGATTCGCTAATGGCCACGCATTTAATGATATTTCCGGCAATACCGCCGCAGGCAATAAGACGGTCATCACGGCTGACGGTAATAAACACTTCTACAGTGGTATCGACGCTTAAATCATTCTCTTTGAGAAAGTGAGCGATCTCCGCCATTTTTTTATTTTCAGAGCGTTTTACCCGAGTGAATACATTATTGCCAAACATAGTAAGAAATATCCTGGTGATATGCTTGTTGCCACTTTTCTGTATATGTTGCGCTGTGTTGCAACTTGATAACTTTTTCTTTTCAGTCAGAGTAGGAGTATTTTTATGACGAGTTATTTATTTTTTCTCACTGACGTATACATCGTAAGGAGTATTTTGGTGGTAAATTTTGATTTATTTCACAAAGCGTTATATGGTTTTTAAGTGTTTTATGGTTTTAAGTTTTTTAATTAATTTAATCGCCATTCCGGCGATGGGTTTTAGTTGTTTAATTGATTTAATGTGGGGAATCTGTAACGATTGGTTTTTATAGGCTTCAAGATGCTCAAAACATTTTTATTACATTTGCGATAAATCTGCAGAGAAATACCCATAAGGAACCTTAATGTTCTATCAGAAAAATAAAAAGCTGTTTCCTTTTTTTCAGCAACTCGCGTTTCCGTTACGTATTTTTCTGCTCATTCTGGTGGTTTCTGTTTTCATCGTGGCAGCGTTAGCACAATATTTGTCTGCCAGTTTCGAAGATTATCTGGCGTCCCATGTTCGTGATATGGCGATGAATCAGGCAAAAATTATTGCTTCTAACGACAGCATTATCGCCGCCGTAAAAAACCGGGACTATAAACGCCTGGCGATAATTGCGAATAAACTGCAGCGCGGGACGGATTTTGACTATGTGGTGATAGGCGATCGCCACTCGATCCGGCTTTACCATCCGAATCCGGAAAAAATCGGCTATCCCATGCAGTTTACGAAACCCGGCGCGTTGGAAAGAGGAGAAAGTTATTTCATTACCGGTAAGGGCTCAATAGGGATGGCGATGCGCGCCAAAACGCCTATCTTTGACAACGAAGGCAACGTGATCGGCGTTGTTTCAATTGGCTATCTGGTCAGTAAAATCGACTCCTGGCGGCTGGACTTCTTATTACCGATGGCGGGGGTTTTTGTCCTGTTGCTGTTGGTATTAATGCTGCTTTCCTGGTTTTTCGCCGCGCATATCCGCCGACAAATGCTGGGCATGGAGCCGAAACAGATTGCGCGCGTGGTACGCCAGCAGGAGGCGTTGTTTAGCTCGGTTTATGAAGGGCTGATCGCCGTTGATCCGGAGGGACATATCACCGCGATTAACCGCAATGCGAGAAAAATGTTGGGGCTGCCGTCGCCGGGGCGTCAGTGGCTGGGCAAGCTGATAGCGGAAGTCGTCAATCCGGCAGACTTTTTTACCTGCCAGATCGCAGAAAGACGCCAGGACGTGATGGCCAACTTCAATGGCCTGAGCGTCATCGCCAATCGTGAGGCTATCCGTTCCGGCGAGGAGCTGCTGGGCGCTATTATTAGTTTTCGCAGCAAAGATGAAATCGCGACGTTGAACGCGCAGCTAACCCAGATTAAACAGTATGTTGAGAGCCTGCGCACGCTACGCCATGAGCACCTGAACTGGATGTCGACTCTGAACGGCCTGCTGCAAATGAAAGAGTATGATCGGGTCAGAGAGATGGTGCAGGGTGAGTCGCAGGCGCAGCAGCAACTTATTGATAGTTTACGCGGCGCCTTCGCCGATCGTCAGGTGGCCGGTTTGCTGTTTGGCAAAGTTCAGCGCGCGCGTGAACTGGGGCTCAAGATGGTGATTGTTCCCGGCAGCCAGCTACATCAACTGCCGGAGGGGCTGGATAGCACGGAGTTCGCCGCCATCGTCGGGAATCTGCTGGATAACGCGTTTGAGGCGAGTTTACGTACACAGGAAGGCGACAATACCATCGAACTTTTCCTGAGCGACGAGGGCGACGAGGTGGTGATAGAGGTCGCCGACCAGGGCTGCGGCGTTCCTGAAGCGCTGCGGGAAAAAATTTTTGAGCAGGGCGTAAGTACCCGAACTGACGAACCCGGTGAGCATGGTATCGGGTTATATCTGATTGCAAGTTATGTGGGGCGCTGTGGCGGGGTCATTACGCTGGAAGACAATGATCCTTGTGGCACCTTATTTTCTTTATTCCTTCCGAAAGTGAAAAAAAACGATGACAGAACCATTAACCCTATTGATCGTTGAGGATGAAACGCTGCTGGCGGAGATGCACGCAGAATATATCCGCCATATTCCTGGCTTTAACCAGATATGGCTGGCGGGCAATCTGGCGCAGGCGAGAATGATGATTGACCGGTTCAAACCTGGATTAATTCTGTTAGATAATTATCTGCCGGATGGGAAGGGGATTACGCTGCTGCATGAATTAATGCAGTCGCGCTATCCCGGCGGCGTCGTGTTTACGACCGCCGCCAGTGACATGGAGACGGTAGCGGAAGCGGTACGTAGCGGTGCGTTTGATTATCTGGTCAAACCTATTGCTTATGAACGTTTGGGACAGACGCTGACCCGCTATCAACAGCGCAGACGTATGCTGGCGAGCGCGGATAGCGCAAGCCAGAAGCAGATAGATGAAATGTTCAACGCCTATGCGCGCGGCGAACCGAAAGGGGATTTGCCGACCGGTATTGATGCCTTAACCCTTAATGCGGTGATGAAGCTGTTTGCCGATCCAACTGTACGCCATACGGCTGAAACGGTCGCGCAGGCCTTAACGATAAGCCGCACCACATCCCGACGCTACCTGGAATATTGCGCGAGTCGGCACCTGATTGTCGCAGAGATTATTCATGGCAAAGTGGGCAGGCCGCAGCGTATTTACCACGGCGGCTAAGCCTGGTTTAAGATGCCGGGGCGATGTTTTCCCTCGCCCCGGCTTACCGGCTATCAGCCGCCAGTAACGGCGGAAGAGGCGCCTGGCACCATAATTTCCGTGGCGATAATGACGATCAACAGACCGACGATGACCGGAACGGACGTGCGTTTCACCACTTCAAACGGTGATATTTTAGCCATCCCGGCGACAGCGACCACGACGCCGGAGACTGGCGAAATCGTGCGCCCCAGGTTTGAGGCTTGCAGCATTGGGATAGATAAATAGGCTGGGTTGATGCCGGAGGAGTGCGCCAGTTTAGGGATCATCTCAACAAAGGCGTAAAAAGGCGCATTGCCTGAACCGGTGGTCATCGCGGCCAGCATGGTTAAAATCACTAAGACCAGCATCAGAATAATGCTGGCGGAGCCAAAAGAAGTGGCAATCGAGATCAGACTTTGGATAAAGCCAATGGTGCTCAGCCCCTGGGCGAAAACGCCCGCCGCGACCAACAGCATCACAACGCCGGCAAACGCATCCGCCATGCCGCGATAAGCCACTTCCAGGCCGGAAAACACATTTTGCGTGTTGAAACCGCGCACGAATTCCAGCACGGCGGCCAGCAGCATACAGATCACCAGAATGGTAATAATGTGCAACTGCGGCCCCCATTTACCGTCAAAAATCAGTACGCCGATAATGGGCGTGAACGGCAAAAGGGCATAAAACGCCGGGGCCGTGGTTGTAATCTCCGCCACGTCCAGCATCTCATGTGAAATGTTCTCTTTTTTATCCAGATAGCGTTGCCAGAAAAAATGCGCAATCGCCATACCGATAATGGCGGCGATGGAAATCGGCAACGTGGTTTTGAACGCGAAATCGATTAACGGCATCTCCGCCGCTTTTGCGGCTAAAACCACATCGCCAGACGTTGGCGAGAGGATAATAGCGGCTGGCGAGGCGCAAATAGCCGCCGCCGCGCCGCGGCTAATGCCGACGTTGACCATCACCGGGAAGAGAGTAGCCATGAGCAGTACGCCAAGCCCCGTCGCGGAAGAGACGGCCAGCGACATCAGGCAGGCGACAAAATAGGCGGCAATCATCAACAGGTAGGGCGAGTTTATGTACTGTAAAGGTTTCGACGCCAGCTTCACGACCATATCATTTGCGCCGATATGCGTCATATAGGCGGCAAAGCCGCACAGCATCATGATCATCATGCCAAGATCGCCGCCGCGACTCATAAGCAAAATTTTGATGTATTCAACAATATCTGTTGCGGTATAGCCGGTACTGGTTTCGCTGGCAGGTAATACCTTATGCCCCATCAGTGCGCTGATAATAAGCAGAACCAGACCGCCGACAAATAAAACGCCAGTGGCGGAATATCCCTTAATGATGTAGCGCGCTACACCCACAATAACGACGACTCCGATAAGGAGCTCTATAACTGTTAGCATTGTTTCCCCTGTCTTATCGACACCCAGAGTAAAAATAAGAGCCACAAAAGTGGTATAAAAATGTACCGAATAAAGGATGGCGCCTTACTGATTAAAATCACGGCGCGGTTATTTTTTCATGTCATCGCTAAAGATGAAATATGCTTATACGAATTTTCTGTAGCGCTATAAGTATTAATTTATTGTTATTTTATTGTTTTATTTGTTGTGCTTTGTTTTGTGTTTTTTGTGAAAGCTTATTAAGGAGCGCGCGACGGTTCTGAGTGCTAAATCAAACGCCGTTAACCCGATACTTTCTCAGATTATTCTCTGTTTATAGTTTGTTAAGATTTTATTCAGGTTAATGTTGTTATTATCACGGTCGAATTTTTGAACGGTATGGCTGTTGTGATGATTATCAGAAAGTATTTTCTTATTATTGCTCTCCTTGTTATGCCATGGCTGGCTATTCCTTCAGTCTCTGCGGCGGATAAAGGGTGGTTTAACACGTTTACCGATAACGTCGCAGAAACGTGGCGACAGCCTGAGCATTATGATTTGTATGTCCCCGCCATTACCTGGCATGCGCGCTTTGCCTACGATAAAGAGAAAACGGATCGCTATAACGAGCGGCCGTGGGGCGTTGGTTTTGGTCAGTCGCGCTGGGACGACAAAGGCAACTGGCATGGCCTCTATATGATGGCCTTTAAAGATTCATTTAACAAATGGGAACCCATAGGCGGTTATGGCTGGGAAAAAACCTGGCGACCGCTGGAAGACGATAATTTTCGTCTGGGACTGGGCTTTACCGCAGGCGTTACCGCGCGCGACAACTGGAATTATATTCCCATCCCTGTGCTGTTGCCTTTAGCGTCGATAGGTTATGGGCCCGCTACCTTTCAGATGACCTACATTCCGGGTTCGTATAACAACGGAAACGTCTATTTCGCCTGGATGCGTTTCCAGTTTTGACGGGGAAGGGCATGCTTCAGTTGTGAATTAAAAAGTCTTAAAAAACAATAAGTAGCTAGAGTTAGCTAAAAATTAACGCGATATTTATCACTTTTTCGCAAAGTTCGACTGGACAAAATGCATCACAATTGTTGTACTGGTATCCGACACAGCATTTGTGTCTATTTTTCATGTAAAGGTAATTTTGATGTCTAAGATTAAAGGTAACGTTAAGTGGTTTAATGAATCCAAAGGATTCGGTTTCATTACTCCGGAAGATGGCAGCAAAGACGTGTTCGTACACTTCTCTGCAATCCAGACCAATGGTTTTAAAACTCTGGCTGAAGGTCAGCGCGTAGAGTTCGAAATCACTAACGGTGCCAAAGGCCCTTCCGCTGCAAACGTAACTGCTCTGTAAGCATACGTCCGACAGCAAGATTTCAAAACCCGCCCTTTCGGCGGGTTTTTTTTGTGCTTAACGCGCCGCTGCGGCGGAAAATAGCCAGAATGCCAGCGCCGTCATGGCAAACGAACCCAACAGGTTAATCAGCACATTCAGCAGCGCCCAGCCAAAGCGCCCCTCTTGCAGCAAGAATACCACTTCAGCAGAAAAAGTAGAAAAGGTCGTCAGGCCGCCGCAAAAGCCGGTCGTAATGAGCACTTTCCACATCGGATCGATATGTGTCATGCGGTTAAACCAGGCGAACCCCATGCCGATAATAAACGCGCCAAGCAAATTTGCTGTTAGCGTACCGATGGGAATCGCCTGATGAAGCGGATTAAAACGCATACTTAGCATCCACCGGGCTACGCTCCCCGTTCCACCGCCGATAAAAACTGCTAAAAGAAGCTGTAACACTGCCGAATCCTTTATTTAATTGCTATACAAGAGGAGTGTAACGCCGAACACGCATAATTGGCGAGTCCTGACAGAGGTGTGGGAGGGGATATGTTCGTTGCAGCCGGGCAGTTTGTGGTGAGTTCTGTATGGGAAAAGAATGCGCAAGTTTGCGTTTCGTTAATGGCTCAGGCGGAGGACCGCGGCGTATCGCTTCTGGTGCTGCCTGAGGGGATATTAGCGCGAGATGACATCGACCTTGACCTGCCGATTCGCGCCGCGCAGCCGCTGGATGGCGCGTTTATGACGCGGCTTCAGGAAGAAAGCGCTGATAATAATATGACGACGATATTCACTATCCTTGTCCCGTCAACGCCTGGACGGGCGGTTAATATGCTGGTGGCGCTACGGGCGGGTCACATTGTCGCGCGTTACGCGAAGCTGCATCTCTATGATGCGTTTTCGATGCAAGAATCCCAAAGTATTGATGCCGGAACCGTTATCGCGCCTGTGCTGGACGTGGAGGGGGTTAAGGTGGGGCTTATGACCTGTTATGACCTGCGCTTTCCTGACATGGCGTTAGCGCTGGCTTTACAGGGGGCTGACGTATTGGCGCTGCCGACGGGCTGGGTTCGCGGCCCGTTGAAAGAGCAGCAGTGGTCGACGCTGCTGGCGGCGAGAGCGCTGGATACCACCTGCTATATGATTGCGGCCGGGGAGTGTGGTAATCGTAATATTGGTCAAAGTCGTATTATCGATCCGTTGGGGGTAACGATAGCCGCGGCAGCCGATCGTCCGGCGCTGATCGTCGCGGAAATATTCAGAGAACGAATAGACCAGGTGCGGGAGCAACTTCCTCTTTTGCAGCAACGACGATTTGCGCCACCGCAATTATTATGATGTTTTTTTACGCAAAGCTTGATTCACCTTGTTACAGATTGCTATTGTGTGCGCGCGTCGAAAGACCGTTAATATTCTCAGGTTAATCCGGCGCGTTACGCAGCCTGTTTTTAGTGAAGAAGGTATCTATGGGTGAGATTAGTATTACCAAACTGCTGGTGGTTGCCGCACTGGTTGTTCTGCTGTTTGGTACCAAGAAGTTACGTACGCTGGGCGGAGACCTGGGCACGGCGATTAAAGGATTCAAGAAAGCAATGAACGATGAAGACGCGGGCGTTAAGAAAGACGTCGACGGTAGCGTTCAGGCTGAAAAACTCTCGCATAAAGAGTAATAGCGCAATGCGCTTGCTCCGCAGAGTAAAAAAACCGGCGAGTTGCCGGTTTTTTTTGCCTGAAATGTAAGCGTCTATTACACGATCATTTCACTTCCATGCCTTTGGCCTGGAGATCAGCATGGTACGAAGAACGTACAAAGGGGCCACAGGCGGCATGGGTAAAGCCCATCGCCAGGGCTTCCGCTTTCATCTCGTCAAACTCTTCCGGGCTGACATAACGCTGTACCGGCAGGTGATGGCGGCTTGGCTGTAGATACTGACCAAGCGTCAGCATGGTAACGCCATGACGGCGTAAGTCGCGCATAACCTCAATGATTTCCGCATTGGTTTCGCCTAAGCCCACCATCAGACCCGATTTTGTCGGAATTTCCGGGTGCGCTTCTTTGAAGCGTTCCAGTAATTTCAGCGACCAGTTGTAATCGGCGCCCGGACGAACCTGGCGGTAAATACGCGGCACGTTTTCCAGGTTGTGGTTAAACACATCCGGCGGCGTCGCGTTAAGGATATCCAGCGCGCGATCCATACGTCCACGGAAGTCTGGCACCAGCGTCTCTATTTTTATCTCCGGGCTTTTGGCACGGATGGCAGTGATGCAGTCAGCAAAATGCTGGGCGCCGCCGTCACGCAGATCGTCACGGTCGACAGAGGTGATGACCACATAGCGTAGCGCCATGTCGGCGATCGTTTGCGCCAGTTTCTGCGGCTCTTCCGCATCCGGCGCAACGGGGCGGCCATGGGCGACATCACAGAACGGACAGCGGCGAGTGCAAATGGCGCCAAGGATCATAAACGTAGCGGTACCGTGGTTGAAACATTCAGCCAGGTTTGGGCAAGACGCTTCCTCGCAGACAGAATGCAGGCCATTTTTGCGCATTGCGGCTTTGATGCCCTGGATACGGGTAGAATCCGCCGGAAGTTTTATTTTCATCCATTCCGGTTTACGTAGTAGAGCGTCGCGCTCTGTGACCACATTTTTAACCGGGATAAGAGCCATCTTATCGGCATCGCGGTATTTTACACCGCGTTCCATCACAATGGGTTTACTCATAGCGTGCGTGTTCCAGTTGCGAATAACGAAGGAAAGCGTTTCAATTCAAGGGAAAGTTGTATTTATCAACTATTTTTGAATTTGTGACACGCAGTATATCATTGATAAGGGCCATAAAGCAGCCTGACAGCCCGGCAAAATGTAAAATAGTTGTTGTTTTGTGCTGTTTGCCCATATCTTCCGTGACCTGAATGCAACATTTTTGTCAGAACGCCTCACGAATGATATCAATGACGTTCTCCAGCACCGGATCGCGCAGACTCAGTTTATTGTAATGCAGCGAGAACTCGACCTGTTCACTATTCACCGGCGCGTAGGGAAGGCGCTCAAGCGGCCAGCAGCGGCTAAATAAGTCGTAGAAGCGGGTGGGCATCAGTCCCAGCAGATCGCTGCTGGCGATCAGCGAGGCAATGGTAAAAATATTGTAGCTGCTAAAACTGATTTGCTGATCGGGAAATGTCTCCTGCAGTCGCTGGCGCAGCAGGGAAAGATGTTGTCCCTCCAGCATCAGAAAGGTGTGATCCGCGCTGTTCAGTCTCTCTTCAGTAATGGCGTTCGCCAGACACGGGTGATGCTGGCGGCAGACAATCTCAAGCGTATCGCTAAACAGGACGTGATGCTGGATGCTCCGGTTGTTATAGCTATGGGTATTGATAATGAGATCGGTCTGAAACTGACTAAGCTGGCTTTCGGCATCGTCTATCGGAATGTTGCGCAGCAAAAGCTGAGGATAACGCGGCCTGATGGCCTGGTAAATAATCGGCATCACTAGCGCGCCGACCGAAGGCGTCGTGCCAATTGTAATGGTGCGTTGCTTATCATAGCTGCCCGTAAGATCCAGGGCGCCAAGAATAGATTCCAGCCCCTGGCTGATGTATTCGTGCAGATGCGTAGCATACGTCGTGGGCGTTACGCCCTGGCCTTTGCGAATAAACAGCGGATCGGGAAATATAGTCCTTAATTTTTGAATGGACTGGCTAATGGCTGACGGCGTCAGGTTAAGAATTTTCGCTGCATTGACGATCCCTTTATGGACATATACGGCCTCGAAAATCGTCAACAGATTGAGGTCAATATTTCTCAGTGTTCTGAAAATTTGCGGTTTGTCCTGTAGGTGTTGATCGGCCGGTTGTCTTTCTGCCTGATTATTATCACTCACGCTCTGGCTCCGAATTCATTCGTATTATGAATAATAGATGAAATAGTATATTTTGCATTTATGGGTTGGTTTTAAAATTACTCTTATGAATGTATTTTTAGTCATTTCAATAAGATAAGTAACAGCAAGGCCGGGATTTTGTTCACGGAAAATTCCTCATCATGAGGACTGAAGAGGCCATGCCGCCTGGCGGCTACAGCAGGGATATAACGAAAATATAGAAAGCGGGGGGAGAAGTAAAGCATTCAAATCATATATGATTAATGACCCATAAATTTCTTGGGCCATTATATTTTACGCATTAAGCAGCAATATATTCATACGGTGGATTATTTAGCAGAGCTAAAATATTCGCCAGCAAGCGGGGCGCAATATTATCCGTGGTAGCGTCTTCCTTCCACTGCGTTATTTTAGCCATTTCCATGCCGGCATAACCACACGGGTTGATGCGTAGGAAAGGAGAAAGATCCATGTTAACGTTTAGCGCTAAACCGTGGAATGAGCAGCCGCGACGGATACGTAAACCCAGCGAGCAGATTTTCTTTTCACCCACATAGACGCCCGGCGCATCGGCGCGCGGATGCGCCTCAATACCAATTTCAGCCAGCGTATTCACCACGGTCTGTTCAAGTAGGGTGACTAAATCACGCACGCCCAGTTTACGTCGTTTCAGGTTAAGTAAAACGTACATTACCTGTTGGCCCGGACCATGATAGGTCACCTGTCCTCCACGATCGCTCTGCACAACGGGAATATCGCCAGGCATCAATATATGTTCCGCTTTACCGGCCTGGCCCTGGGTAAACACCGGGTAATGCTCAACCAACCAGATTTCATCATGGCTGTTTTCATCGCGCATATCGGTAAAGTTATGCATGGCCTGAGAGATAGCTTCATAGGGCTGAAGGCCGAGCTGGCGGACAAGGATTTTATCCTGATACAAAACGGCATCTCCGTAGAGAATGAAAAAAAGAGAGGAAAGTATATCACAGCGGGGGAGGCGGGGAGTTACCCGGATAAGACCGGGTAACCGTCAGGATGTATTACAATACCATTCGCACGATATCAATATTGCCCAGTTCTTCGTACAGCGTTTCAACCTGTTCAATATGGGTGGCATTAATGGTGATAGAGACCGAGTGGTAGTTGCCTTTGCTGCTCGGTTTTACCGTCGGAGAGTAATCACCAGGCGCATGGCGCTGTACCACTTCAACCACCTGATCAACCAGCTCAGGTAACGCCTGCCCCATTACTTTGTAAGTAAATGGCGTAGGGAATTCAAGCAGTTCGTTAAGTTTGGTTTTCATGTCAGCTCCGGCATTACGTAAAAAAATAACAACTCCCGCCACAGGGCGGGAGTTTTACTGATGCATAGTATATGGGGACGAAAATTACACTTTCAAGCGTTCAATTTTTATCCAAACCAGTGATGGAACATTAATTTAATGTAATCAATGATTTTACCGAAGAAGTTCCCTTCCGGGATCTCTTGCAGTACGACCAGCGGACGCTGCTCGATGGTTTTACCGTCCAGCTGGAAGTTGATGGTGCCGACCACCTGGTTTTTCTGCAGCGGCGCGTGCAGTTCTGCGGTATTCAGTACATAGCTCGCTTTCAAATCTTTCATGCGACCGCGAGGGATCGTCAGGTAAACGTCTTTATCGACGCCCAGCGAGGCGCGATCGGTATTACCAAACCAGGCGGGTTCAGAAGCGAACTCTTTACCAGCCTTCAGCGGATTAACGGTTTCAAAGAAACGGAAGCCCCACGTCAGCAGTTTTTTGCTTTCTGTTTCACGGCCTTTATAGGTCCGTCCGCCCATCACGGCGGAAATCAATCGCATCTGGCCTTCGGTTGCGGAAGCGACCAGATTATAGCCCGCTTTGCTGGTATGGCCGGTTTTGATGCCGTCCACATTCAGGCTGTTATCCCACAGCAGACCGTTACGGTTTAACTGGCGAATGCCGTTAAAGGTGAACTCTTTTTCTTTATAAACGGCATATTCGTTAGGCACATCGCGAATTAACGCCTGACCAATCAGCGCCATATCGCGAGCTGAACTGTATTGTCCGTCGGCGTCCAGGCCGTGTACGGTCTGGAAGTGGGTATTTTTCAGCCCCAACGCGTTCACATAGCTGTTCATCAGCCCGACGAAAGCATCCTGGCTACCGGCGGCGAAATCAGCCATCGCCACACAGGCGTCATTGCCGGATTGCAGATTGATGCCGCGTATCAACTGAGAGACCGGTACCTGCATTCCCGGCTTGAGGAACATCAGCGAGGAGCCTTTAAATACCGGATTGCCGGTGGCCCAGGCATCATTACCGACGGTAACCAGGTCGGTTTCTTTAAATTTACCCGCTTTCATTGCCTGTCCGATGACGTAACTGGTCATCATCTTCGTCAGACTCGCCGGGTCGCGACGTTCGTCGGCGTTTTGTTCCGCCAGAACTTTACCGGAGTTGTAGTCGATCAGGATGTAGGATTCCGCATCGATCTGCGGAACGCCCGGGATCATAGTTTTGATATTCAGGTCATCGGCATGTGCGGTTGAGATAAACGCGGCACAAAGCGCCGTGGTGAGCGCCATGCGCTGCATAAAACGAGCGGAAAAAGTGGTCTTCATGGTCTGAACTACGACGTCCGTGATGAAATTAAAAAAAGAGCCCTACTATAGCAAAAGCATAACTGGCAGGCATCTGACTTTCCGCGTGACTTTGTTAATGTCATTTACAGAAATTGACAGTACAGATACCTGCGATCGGTTACTGCGCGCTGGCGATAAAGGACTGTAATTGTGCTTCTGTTTGCAAACGTTGCTGTAACGCGCTGGCTTCGGCTTTACTGGCAAAAGGCCCCAGTTGAATACGCCAGACCGCGCCGTTTTGTATTACGCGTCCTGGTACGCTGAACTGCTGGCTTAAACGCTGTTGGTACTGCTGCGCGCGCGTTTGATCGCTGACGGCGCCGACCTGGACGACGAAACGACCGCTCGCCGCGGCGGCAGGCGCGCTCACCGGGGTAGATACCGGGGCTGCGGCGGCAGGCGCGCTTACCGGCGTCGCAGTCGCTGGAGCCGTCACCGGCGCGGAAACCGGCGCTGTCTGTGGTGTCGGCGTCGGTTCATTACTCTCCAGCACGCCAGGCGCCAGCGTAGTCGGCGCGCCGAGGAAGCCGCTACTGCTCACCGGCGCACCGGTGGTATCGTCACTTTTCAACGTGGAATTACTGACCGGAAGAACGTCGCCTTGCGGTTGCGCAGGCGCTGAAGAGGCGCTTCCCATTCCGCCGCTTAAATCAGGGCGCGGGGGCAGAGCGTAGGTCTGTTTCGCCACCGTCGTACAGGCCATCCCCGGGCCGGAGAGCGAACCATCCGGCGCCACGATAATGGGGTCAATCCGTACTTTAGTATTATTCGAGGTATTCAGACGATCCGCCGCCGCGCGGGACAGGGAGATGACCCGATCGGTGCCATAGGGGCCGCGATCGTTAATACGCACGACGATCATGCGACCGTTGGCCAGGTTGGTGATTCGCGCATAGCTGGGGATAGGCAGTGTCGGATGGGCGGCGGTAAGCTGCATCGGATCGAACATCTCCCCGGAGGCGGTTAAATTACTGCCGGGTTCCGCATCATAAATAGCGGCCAGGCCAGCCTGGCTAAAGCGGGACGGGTCCTGAACGATTTTATAACTTTTACCGTCACGCTGATAATCCTGGTTTGCGGTCGGATTCAGAGGTTCATAACGCGGTTCCGCTCCGCTGATTTCCACAGTCGGACCATTACATACCGCAGGTTGCGGCGCGACGGTGGTTTGCTGCTGACCGCCGTCATTAGTACATGCCGCGAGTAGTACTATCCCTGCCGCGACGCAGATTACAGGCAACTGCTTACGCATTGCGCACCCCTTATACGCTTTTCGACAACATTTTTCTGTGGGTGTGGATCGACATCACAATCCCGAACCCGGCCATCAGCACAATCAGTGCGGAGCCCCCGTAGCTGACCAGGGGTAAAGGTACTCCAACCACAGGCAGAATACCGCTCACCATACCAATATTTACGAAGACATAAACGAATAATATTAACATTAATCCGCCAGCCATCACGCGACCAAATGTAGTTTGCGCTCTGGCGGCAATCCACAAGCCGCGCATTATTAGCAAAATATAGAGCGCGAGCAGAATCAGGATGCCCACCAGACCGAGCTCTTCCGCCAGTACCGCGAAGATAAAGTCGGTATGGCGTTCGGGTAAAAACTCCAGCTGCGACTGGGTGCCGTGGAGCCAGCCTTTACCGCGCAGGCCGCCTGAGCCAATGGCGATTTTAGACTGAATAATATGATAGCCCGCGCCCAGCGGATCGGTCTCCGGATCAAGGAGCATCATGACGCGCTGGCGTTGGTAATCGTGCATCAGGAAAAACCACAAAATAGGAATAAATGCAGCGATCAATACAATGGCGACCCCAATTAAGCGCCAGCTCAGACCAGACAAAAATAGGACAAAGAGACCGGAAAGGGCGACCAGAATAGACGTCCCCAGGTCCGGCTGGGCGGCGACCAGCAGGGTAGGCATAAAGATTAATACCAGGGCGATGGCGGTATTTTTCAGCGAGGGCGGGCAGACGTCGCGGTTAATAAAGCGGGCGACCATCAGCGGCACGGCGATTTTGGCTATTTCCGAAGGCTGAAAGCGAACGATTCCCAGATCGAGCCAGCGCTGCGCGCCTTTGGATATTGCGCCGAAGGCATCAACGGCGACCAGCAAAATGATACAAATGATATAGAGATAGGGCGCCCAGCCTTCATACACGCGCGGCGGGATCTGCGCCATCACCACCATGACCACCAGCCCCATCGCAATCTGACCGATTTTACGCTCCATCATGCCGATGTCCTGGCCGCTGGCGCTCCAGATGACCAACGCGCTGTAAACCAGTAACGCCAGCAGAATAAGTAACATCGTGGGATCGATATGAATTTTATCCCAGAAGGTTTTTTTGTTCGGATTATCCGTCATGATTATTGGTCCTCCGCCGCTGCAACCACCGGGTTTTCCGCAGGCAAATGGGTGTTGTTGTCGCCCAGCATGATGTGATCAAGGATTTGGCGCATGATCGTGCCTACTGCCGGGCCTGCGCCGCCGTTTTCAAGGATGATCGCGACGGCGACCTGGGGATTGTTATACGGCGCAAAGGCGGTCATCAATTTATGGTCGCGCAGGCGCTCGGCGATTTTATGCGCATTGTACGTTTCGTTGGCCTTCAGGCCAAAGACCTGCGCGGTGCCCGACTTCGCCGCGATTTTATAGGGCGCGCTGGCAAAATATTTATGCGCCGTGCCGTTAGGGCGGTTGGCGACGCCATACATGCCATCTTTCGCAATTTCCCAGTAGCCGGAGTGAATATCGCCCACCGGCGGCTCATGCGGCTGTACCCACGGCACCTGTTTACCGTTTTCCGCGGTGCTCATTAACAGGTGCGGGACTTTAACTACACCGTCGTTAATAAGGATCATCAGCGCCTTACTCATCTGAATTGGCGTCGCTGTCCAGTAACCCTGGCCGATGCCCACCGGAATCGTATCGCCCTGATACCACGGTTTTTTAAAGCGTTTCTGTTTCCACTCGCGGGTCGGCATATTACCAGAGCGCTCTTCTGCGAGATCAATTCCGGTATAGTGACCATAGCCGAACTTACCCATCCATTCCGACAGGCGATCGATCCCCATGTCATAGGCCACCTGATAGAAGAAGGTATCTGCCGACTCTTCAAGGGATTTGGTGATATTCAGATGCCCGTGGCCCCATTTTTTCCAGTCGCGGTAGCGTTTCTCAGACCCCGGCAACTGCCACCAGCCAGGGTCGAAAAGACTGGTGTTACGGGTGATGACGCCAGCGCTTAACGCCGATACGGCGACGTAAGGCTTAACGGTAGAAGCGGGTGGGTAGACACCCTGAGTCGCGCGGTTCACTAATGGCGTGTTCGGGTCGTTAAGCAGCCCGGAGTAATCTTTGCTGGAGATGCCGTCCACGAAAAGGTTAGGGTCGTAACTTGGCATGGAGACCAGCGATAGCACGCCGCCGGTACGCGGATCGGTGACAATCACCGCCGCGCGACTGCCTGCCAGCAGCGTTTCAATATACTGCTGGAGCTTGAGATCCAGCGTCAGGTAGATATCGTGTCCGGCCTGCGGCGGCACCTCTTTAAGCTGGCGAATAACGCGGCCGCGGTTGTTGACTTCAACCTCTTCATAACCGGTTTGCCCATGCAGAATATCTTCATAGTAGCGCTCAATGCCCAGCTTGCCGATGTCATGAGTGGCGGCGTAGTTCGCCAGTTTGTTTTCTCTGTCGAGACGCTCGACGTCTTTATCATTGATTTTCGATACGTAGCCGATAACGTGGGTCAGCGCCGATCCGTATGGATAATAGCGGCGTTTATAGCCTTTGACTTCGACGCCCGGAAAACGGTACTGGTTGACAGCAAAGCGCGCGACCTGAACTTCCGTCAGGTTTGTTTTCACCGGAATAGAAGTAAAGCGATGGGATCGGGCGCGCTCTTTTTTAAAGGCGGCGATATCGTCGTCGTTTAAATCGACCACACTGCGTAGCGCATCCAGCGTTTGCTGAACGTTATCCACCTTTTCCGGCATCATTTCAATCTGATAGATAGTGCGGTTCAGCGCAAGGGGAATGCCGTTACGGTCGTAGATTATCCCGCGGCTTGGCGCAATTGGCACCAGCTTGATACGGTTTTCGTTCGAGCGGGTCTGGTAATCGGTAAAACGGAGAATTTGCAGATTATACAAATTGGCGATCAGTACGCCGGTCAGCAGCAAAATACCCAAAAAGGCGACCAGCGCCCGACGCACAAACAGTGCGGACTCAGCCGTATAGTCACGAAAAGAATTTTGTCGTTTCATCCGCTGCTTAATCTTCTCAAGACTTCACGATCACTCACGGTGATAAGGGTGGTTGGTTGTGATGCTCCACGCCCGGTACAAACTCTCCGCAACCAGAACCCGAACCAGCGGGTGAGGGAGCGTTAACGCCGAGAGCGACCAGCTCTGTTCCGCTGCCGCTTTGCAGGCGGCAGATAATCCTTCCGGGCCGCCAATCAGCAAACTGACGTCGCGCCCGTCCTGTTTCCAGCGCTCCAGCTCGTTGGCTAACTGCGGCGTATCCCACGGCTTGCCTGGAATATCCAGGGTAACAATGCGATTCTTACCGGCGGCGGCCAGCATCTGCTCGCCCTCTTTGTCGAGAATGCGTTTGATATCCGCGTTCTTGCCGCGTTTGCCCGCAGGGATTTCGATCAGCTCAAAGGGCATATCTTTCGGAAAACGACGCAGATATTCCGTAAATCCCGTTTGAACCCAGTCGGGCATCTTCGTGCCGACAGCGACAAGTTGCAGCTTCACGCATTAACTCCAGAGTTTTTCCAGTTCATACAGGCGGCGACTTTCTTCCTGCATGACATGCACAATCACATCGCCCAGATCGACGACAATCCAGTCAGCCGCATTTTCGCCTTCGACGCCCAACGGCAGCATACCGGCCGCGCGCGACGACTGCACCACGTGGTCGGCAATAGACATAACGTGACGGCTGGAGGTGCCGGTACAAATAATCATACAGTCGGTGATACTGGATTTACCCTGAACATCTAAGGCGATGATGTCCTGACCTTTCAGGTCATCAATTTTGTCGATAACAAAATCCTGGAGTGCTTTACCCTGCAAGTTTTCCCCCTGGGTGAATAATTGCGTTATAACGATAGAAAAAAGGCCAACAGGCTGGACCGGTAAGGCGTTGCGAGTTAACGCTAACCTTCCGGCGGGACGCCGTGTAGTATACCTGAATCAGCGGCGATACCGGGACTTATGTCGCCGGATCGGCGTTTAAAACCAGATTATCATCCCATCCCACGTCACAGAAAGCATCGCCATTTTTGTAAAACAATTTCTGCAAAGCTCTGCAAGGTGAAAAAAGCCTGGCTGCGGAGAATAACAGCCTGTCGGGGGCTGTCAATGGGCGAAACCGCTGCGGCGAGAAAAAACGGAAAATTCATCACTCAGGCCGCCAGACGGCACGACTATTTAATACTTTCAGGGTGGCGAACCCTTCGCATATGTCGATTGCGCTCCAGCATCCCTGTTCTACCCGGAAATGCCATAGCGAGGCGGCGGGCATTGCGAGCAGACGGGCAATCAACAGGCTGAGTACGCCCTGATGGCTGACGATCAGCAGGTTCTGGCAATCGCTGAACGCGTCGAGTCGCGAGATAAAGCGCTCTACGCGCCGGGTAAAAGCCTGAAAACCCTCGCCATTGGTCGGAACCGCATTCTGCCAGTCCGTACACCAGGCGGCATAGCTTTCGGCATCTTCATGGGTGAGGTCGCGGTGATGGCGCATTTCCCAGTCGCCGAAGTACATCTCATTAAGCTCAGGTAAGATGTGTTGCGGCACATCCCGGCCCTCCAGTACGAGCCGGGCGGTATGGCGCGCGCGCTCCAGCTCGCTGCATAACACCCGGTCAAATGGCGCGTGGCGCAATAAAGTATGTAGCGTTTTCGCCTGGCCAATCCCTTTTTCCGTTAACGGCGTGGGAGCATGTCCGCTATACAACCCGGCGACATTGGCCTCGGTTTCGCCATGACGCACCAGCCACAATCGCATGGTATTCCTCATGAGGTTAAATGCGCAAAACATGATAATGCCCCTGATTGCGCAACGTTTTTTTCACTAAAATAGCGTTTTTTGGCCGGAGGCATAATGGCGTTATTCAACAGCGCGCATGGCGGTAATATTCGGGAAGCCGCGACGGTGTTGGGCATCTCGCCTGACCAGTTACTGGATTTTAGCGCAAACATTAATCCGCTGGGTATGCCTGTCAGCGTGAAACGCGCGCTTATCGACAATCTGGACTGCATTGAGCGCTACCCGGACGCCGATTATTTTCATTTGCACCAGGCGCTGGCGCGTCATCATCAGGTGCCGGCATCGTGGATACTGGCGGGAAATGGCGAGACGGAGTCAATCTTTACCGTGGCGAGCGGTCTTAAACCGCGTCGTGCAATGATTGTCACGCCAGGTTTCGCGGAGTATGGCCGGGCGCTGGCGCAAAGTGGCTGTGAAATTCGTCGCTGGTCTCTACGCGAAGCGGATGGCTGGCAGCTTACCGATGCCATTCTCGAGGCGTTGACGCCCGATCTGGACTGCCTGTTTCTGTGTACGCCCAATAATCCTACCGGCCTGCTGCCGGAGCGGCAGTTATTACAGGCCATTGTCGATCGCTGCAAGTCGCTGAACATTAACCTGATCCTGGATGAAGCGTTTATCGATTTTATTCCGCATGAGACGGGCTTTATTCCTGCTCTTAAAGATAATCCGCATATCTGGGTGCTGCGTTCGCTGACCAAATTTTATGCCATTCCCGGCCTGCGGTTGGGATATCTCGTCAATAGCGATGACGCGGCGGTGGCGCGGATGCGTCGCCAACAAATGCCGTGGTCGGTTAACGCGCTGGCGGCGCTTGCCGGTGAGGTAGCGTTACAGGATAGCGCCTGGCAACAGGCGACCTGGCATTGGTTACGGGAGGAGGGCGCCCGGTTTTATCAGGCGCTTTGTCAGCTCCCCCTGCTGACGGTCTATCCCGGGCGGGCAAACTATCTGTTGTTACGCTGTGAGCGAGAGGATATTGACCTGCAGCGGCGGTTGCTGACGCAGCGGATTTTAATTCGTAGCTGCGCTAACTACCCGGGGCTGGACAGCCGCTATTATCGTGTGGCGATACGCAGCGCTGCGCAAAACGAGCGTCTGCTGGCGGCGCTGCGCAATGTGCTTACCGGTATAACCCCTGCTGATTGATGTAGTTCAGCACGTTTTCCGGCAACAGATCGTCGCAGGATTCGCCTTTTTCCAGCCGTTCGCGGATGAGGGTTGCGGAGATATTGAGCCAGGGCGTTTCCGCCAGGTAAATTTTACCGGCTGGCAACTGGTGTAGATCGTCCGGCGTATGGGTCAGATGTTGTTCCAGCCACTGCTGGTGTTGCGCCTGCGTCATTTCAAGGGGATAGCCCGGACGACGACAAACGATCAGGTGAGTGTTATCAAGGATGGTGTCGTAATCATGCCAGGTGGGGAAGTTAAGCAGCGAGTCCTGGCCGATAATAAACGCCAGCGGCGCTTCGGGACCCTGTTCTTCGCGCCATGCTTTCAGCGTTTGCGCAGTGTAAGAGGGCGCGTTTCGCTGTAGCTCGCGTTCATCCAGCGTAAAAAGCGGCTTATCGGCGATAGCCAGCTCCAGCATATATTTACGCTGCGCGCTGGAGGCTTCCGGCTGGGGGCGATGCGGCGGCACATTGTTAGGCATAATAATCACCCGCGATAAGCCGATCAGATTCGCCAGCGTCTCAACAGGTTTAAGATGTCCATAATGCACTGGATCAAAGGTGCCGCCGAATAAAGCCTGTAACGATTTCATATCACCCATCAATAAATACGTCTGCCAGCGCCTTATGGCAGAGCAGGAGCGACAGCCCTTCAAGATCTGCCCATACCGACTGACCATAATCCTGTTTGAGCGTAATTTCTGTACGCGTCAGTAACTGCACGGCCTGGCGAAGCTGCGCAGGATGGAGACGCTGCAACGCGTCGCCGATCATGGGGCGACGGTTTTGCCAGACCCGGTGTTTATCAAACAGCGCGCGTAACGGCGTATGCGCGGACTGACGTTTGAGATTTACCAGTAGCAGCAGCTCTCGCTGGAGGGTGCGCAGCAGAATAACCGGTTCGCTGCCTTCAAGGCGTAGCTGTTGCAGGATATGCAGCGCGCGTTTGCTTTTCCCCATCAGTAACGCATCCACCCAGTGGAAAGGGGTAAAGTGGGCGGCGTCATTGACGGCCTGCTCCACGCGAGGAAGCGTTAACTTACCGTCAGGCCAAAGCAGCGACAGTCGTTCCAGCGCCTGCGCCAGCGCCAACAGATTGCCCTCATAGCAATAGCACAGCAGTTGGTTCGCGGCGTCATCCAGTTGCAAATTCTGTGCTTTCGCTCTGGCGGCCACCCAGCGGGGAAGCTGCGCCTGCTCCGGCGTCTGACAACTGACCTGAACGCTACGGTCTGCCAGTGCGGTATACCAGGCGGCGTTTTCCTGCGCTTTGGTGAGCTTGTTTCCGCGTACTATTAATAACAGGTCGTCATGCAGCAGCTCGCTCAGCGTGGCGAGTTGCTCATTCATTGCCGCGTTAGGCCCGTTTTCCGGCAGTTGCAGCACCAGCGTTTGACGGCTGGCGAACAGGCTCATCGCCTGGCAGAGTGAGAAAAGCGATCCCCAGTCGGTACTGGGATCGAGAGTAAAAGCGTGGTGCTCTTCGAAGCCTTGCGACGCAGCCGCCAGACGAATAGCGTCCTGACTTTCCTGCAGCAGCAGCGGATCGTTGCCCAATAGCAGATATGCCGCACGCAGCCCTTCGTTGAGCTGCGCGCGGAGTTGTTCAGGATACAACCTGATCATTAGTTACTCAGCGTAGTGGAGACGCGTGCTGGCGTAGAGGCGGGCGCCGCCATCTCATTGTCGGCGGTAGCCTCCTCTTTCGTCGCCTGAATATCCGCCGCGCGGACGCTGGTCAGCTTACGAATCAGCTGTTCAGCGGCTTTGTCGTACATCTCCTGAACGATCATGGCCTGCTCGTTATCCTTCGCCAACGCCATCTGCGGGTTATCGAAGAACGAACGGTACACTTTCGTGCTGATAGGATAGATGTCATGGCCCGGAATCAATACCGAGGCATTGACGGTCATCACCATCTGATATTCCGCCGTCTGGCCGTCCTGGAACACTGACGCCGTATCCTGCGAAATAGTCACCGTTCCAAGCCGCAGAGACGGAACGTCTTTGCGCGTTGTGTCTTTATCAAGCAGGTTTACGTTATTCAGCCGTAACTGATTACGTACCGCACGACTTAGCGGACCGTTCGGATCGCCGGAATCGAGGATCATCGTTTTCATTGAAGCCGGAACCTGCGTAGTGCTACGCAGATGCCAGCCGCATCCGGCGGTGACCAGCACCGCCAGAGATAACAACAGTGTTACCAGATATCGCACGCTTCCTCCCGCGCTTAGCCAACAACCAGATTGAGGAGTTTACCCGGAACGTAAATCACTTTACGCACGGTAACGCCATCAAGATATTTTGCCACCAGATGTTCCTGGCCTGCACGTTCACGCACCTGTTCTTCGGTGGCATTCACCGCAACGGTGATCTTACCGCGAACTTTACCGTTAACCTGCACGACAACCAGCGTGGTGTTTTCCACCATTGCCTGCTCGTCGGCAACCGGCCACGGCGCGTTGTCGATATCGCCTTCGCCACCCAGTTCCTGCCACAAGGTAAAGCAGACGTGCGGGGTGAACGGGTTAAGCATACGCACGACGGCCTGCAGCGCTTCCTGAAGCAGTGCGCGGTCTTGTTCGCCTTCCTGCGGGGCTTTCGCCAGTTTGTTCATCAACTCCATGATCGCCGCAATGGCGGTGTTGAACGTCTGACGGCGGCCGATATCATCGGTCACTTTGGCAATGGTTTTATGCACATCGCGACGCAGCGCTTTTTGATCTTCGCTCAGCGCATCGACGTTCAGCGCCGCGACAGGACCTTTAGCGGTGTGTTCGTAAACCAGCTTCCAGACGCGTTTAATAAAGCGGTTTGCGCCTTCTACGCCGGACTCCTGCCATTCCAGAGTCATATCCGCCGGAGAAGCGAACATCATAAACAGGCGTACCGTGTCCGCGCCATAACGTTCAACCATTACCTGCGGGTCGATACCGTTATTTTTCGACTTGGACATTTTACTCATGCCAGTGTAGACCAGCTCATGACCCGCTGCGTCTTTTGCTTTGACGATGCGGCCTTTTTCATCGCGCTCGACGATAGCGTCAACTGGCGAAACCCAGTTACGTTCGCCGTTCTCGCCGACATAATAGAACGCATCCGCCAGCACCATGCCCTGACACAGCAACTGCTTAGCCGGCTCGTCAGAGGTGACCATGCCCGCATCGCGCATCAGCTTATGGAAGAAGCGGAAGTAGAGCAGGTGCATGATGGCATGTTCAATACCGCCGATGTAGATGTCGACCGGCAGCCAGTAGTTTGCCGCTTTCGAATCCAGCATTCCTTCCTGATACTGCGGGCAGGTGTAACGCGCGTAGTACCATGACGATTCCATAAAGGTGTCGAAGGTGTCGGTTTCACGCAGCGCCGGCATACCGTTAACGGTGGTTTTCGCCCACTCAGGATCGGCTTTAATCGGGCTGGTGATGCCGTCCATGACGACGTCTTCCGGCAAAATAACCGGTAGTTGATCTTCCGGCGTCGGCAGCACGGTGCCGTCTTCCAGGGTGACCATCGGGATCGGCGCGCCCCAGTAACGCTGACGGGAAACGCCCCAGTCACGCAGACGGTAGTTCACTTTACGTTCGCCGACGCCTTTTTCCGCCAGTTTATCGGCAATGGCGTTAAACGCCGCTTCAAAGGCCAGGCCGTCGAACTCGCCGGAGTTAAACAGCACGCCTTTTTCGGTCAACGCCTGTTCGGAAAGATCCGGCTCGGAACCGTCAGCGGCCAGAATTACCGGCTTGATGGTCAAACCATATTTGGAGGCAAATTCGTAGTCGCGCTGATCGTGACCCGGAACGGCCATCACCGCGCCAGTGCCGTACTCCATCAGGACAAAGTTTGCCGCCCAGACCGGGATCTCTTCGCCAGTTAACGGATGAATCGCTTTATAGCCGGTGTCGACGCCTTTTTTCTCCATGGTCGCCATTTCGGCTTCGGCCACTTTGGTGTTACGGCATTCGTCGATGAACGCCGCCAGCTCGGCGTTGTTCGCCGCCGCTTTTTGCGCCAGCGGATGACCGGCGGCCACCGCCAGGTAAGTGGCGCCCATAAAGGTATCCGGACGGGTGGTATAGACGGTCAGGGTGTTATCGTAACCCTTCACATCGAAGGTGATTTCCACGCCTTCAGAGCGACCAATCCAGTTGCGCTGCATCGTTTTTACGGTATCAGGCCAGTGGTCCAGCTTATCCAGATCGCGCAACAGCTCGTCTGCGTAAGCGGTGATTTTGATAAACCACTGTGGGATCTCTTTACGCTCAACTTTGGTGTCGCAACGCCAGCAGCAGCCGTCGATCACCTGTTCGTTGGCGAGAACGGTCTGATCGTTCGGGCACCAGTTAACGGCAGAAGTCTTCTTGTACACCAGGCCTTTTTTATACAGCTCGGTGAAGAATTTCTGTTCCCAACGGTAGTATTCCGGGGTGCAGGTCGCGATTTCACGGCTCCAGTCATAGCCAAAACCCAGCGTTTTGAGCTGGTTTTTCATGTACGCGATGTTGTCGTACGTCCACGGCGCCGGCGCGGTGTTGTTCTTCACCGCCGCGCCTTCCGCCGGCAGGCCGAAGGCGTCCCAGCCGATTGGCTGCAGCACGTTTTTGCCCAGCATACGCTGGTAGCGGGCAACCACGTCGCCGATGGTGTAGTTACGTACGTGGCCCATGTGTAGTCGGCCAGAAGGATAGGGAAGCATCGACAGGCAGTAATACTTCTCTTTGCTCTCGTCTTCGGTCACTTCAAATGTGCGCTTCTCATCCCAGTGAAGCTGTACTTTGGATTCTATCTCTTCCGGGCGGTATTGCTCTTGCATGGCAGCCAGTAGTCCTGTTTTCGATACAGCTACAAATGTAGCTTTAGAGGTGGTGTTTAGATCCGCATAGCATAGCCCAAACACGCACGTCAAAACAGGGGGTAGAACATTTGTCGCGCCAGGTGTTCATGAGGAGGTGACGCAAAATGCGACACGACTGAGGCAAATTACCGCAGTTCCTGTCATCGCCAGATCGGCCTGTAAAAATAAAGTCATATAAACCATGCAGTTAAAAAATGGCACGCCTTTTGATTAGGGAAGACAGGACTAAAGCAAAGGAGTTAATCGTGAAAAAAAATGCAGTGGTGATTCACCCTCAGGATTGCGTCGCGACGGCTATTACGGCGCTCAAGGCCGGCGAAACCGCCACAATGTTCATTGGCGAACGCGAGATAAGCGTTGTGTTACATCAGGATGTGCCATTTGGCCACAAATTCGCCATCTGCGATGTGCCTTTTCATGGCGAAGTTTATAAATATGGCGAATCCATTGGCCGCGCCACTCAGGAAATAAAAAGTGGCGACTATGTGCACGTCCACAATGTGGAAAGCGAACGCGGACGTGGTGACTGGAAATAATATAAAACAAGGGAAAATGATTATGAGCAATGAGACTTTTTTGGGTTTCCGCCGCCCTGACGGCCGTTTTGGCATCCGTAATTATGTACTGATTTTACCTACCAGCGTTTGTGCGAATAAAGTTGCCCAGGATATTGCCCGGCAGGTAAAAGGCGCGACATGGGTGAATAACGATTTTGGCTGCTGCCAGGTGGCAGGCGATGCGCGTCTGACGGAAAAGACATTGATTAATGTGGCGAATAATCCCAACGTCGGCGCTATTGTGGTTGTGGGCTTAGGCTGTGAAGGCGCGGAGCCGCTACGCATCGCAGAGGAGATTACCGCATTTGGCAAACCGACCTCCTGCATCACCATTCAGGAAGAGGGCGGCACGCTTAAATGTCAGGCCAGGGGGATTTCGCTGGCCCGCGACTATGCGCAACAACTCTCCATGCAAAAACCGCAGCAAGCACCGGTTAGCGAGCTGCTGCTGGCGATGGAGTGCGGCGGGTCAGATACGACATCGGGGCTGGCGTCTAACCCTTCCTGCGGGGTCGCCTCGGATAAGCTGATACGCTGTGGCGGAAGCTCAATTCTTTCTGAAACGACGGAATTTATTGGCGCCGAGCATGTGATGGCGAAACGCGCGGTGACGCCGGAGGTTGGTCAACAGCTTATTGATTTAGTGGTCGGCTGCGAGGCGCGAGCAAAAGCGCTGGGCGAGGATATTCGCGGGGGACAGCCGACGCCGGGCAATATTAAAGGCGGGTTGACTACCATTGAAGAAAAATCGTTAGGCTGTATGCATAAAGCGGGTCATGCGCCGCTACAGGGCGTACTGGAATATGCCGATAACCCAACGCATCCTGGCCTGTGGATTATGGATACCCCGGGGCAGGATATTGAATCTATTTCCGGCATGGTGGCGGGTGGAGCGCAGATCGTTATTTTTACTACCGGTCGCGGAACGCCTGCCGGTAACCCAATAGCGCCGGTAATAAAAATTACGGGTAATAAAGCAACGTGGGAAATGATGCAGGACAATATTGATATTGATGTGTCCGCCATTATGTCTGGCGAGGCTTCTATTACACAAATGGGCGAGGAAATTTATCAGGAAATTTTACGCGTCGCGAACGGGAAAACGACTAAATCAGAAGATTTAGGTCATAACGAATTCTCTATTTATAAGATCGCGCCGACGTTCTGATACCAAATCGGGCAGCACAAGCTGTCCGGTTATCTCCTGGGAATAAGCTATGAAAATTAAAAAAACACTGGAACGTTTTCCTGGTGGTATGATGGTTGTACCGCTGATCATCGGCGCATTGTTTAAAACTTTTGCGCCGGAGGCGCTGGAAATAGGCGGTTTTGTCACCTCTATTTCGCATGGCGCAATGGCGATTTTAGGCATGTTTTTAGTCTGTATGGGCGCAGATATCCAGTTTAAAGCCGCGCCGAAAGCGTTGAAAAAAGGCGCTGCGATCACCTTTGCGAAATTTGCCAGCGGCGTGATTATTGGCATTCTGGTCGGAAAATTTTGCGGCCCGGATGGGTTATTAGGTCTGTCGGCTTTAGCGATTATTTCGGCGATGACCAACTCGAACAGTGGGTTATATGCCGCGTTGGTGGGGGAGTACGGCGATGAAACCGACGGCGGCGCGATTGCGGTAATATCGTTGAACGATGGTCCCTTTTTCACCATGCTGGCGTTAGGGTCGGCAGGCATGGTGTCGATACCCTTTATGAATCTGGTGGCGGTTATTATTCCCATTATCATTGGCATGATTTTGGGCAATCTGGATGAGGACATGCGCAAGTTTCTTAAACAGGGCAGCGTGGTAACGATTCCCTTTTTTGCCTTTGGGTTAGGATACGGTATTGATTTCGCAAGACTTATCACGGCAGGTTCTTCAGGCATTTTACTGGGACTCATGACGGTGGCGATTGGCGGATTTTTTAATATTTTCGCCGATCGTCTGACGGGAGGCAGCGGCGTGGCAGGCGCGGCGGTATCCACCACCTCTGGCAACGCCGTCGCGACGCCAGCGGCAATCGCGCTGCTCGATCCGCATTTTACTGACCTGGCGTCGACGGCGGCGGCGCAGGTGGCGGCCTCGACGATTATTACCGCTCTGTGCGCCCCCTTCCTGACCGTATGGATAAAAAAACGCTACGATCGTAAACTGAACCCAGCCGCCGCAGGCGGTTAGCGTTTCGGCGGAAAATAAATCACGACGGGCGGTCTCGCCCGTTCATAAACCAACAGGATGGTGAGTGATGAATAAGACGAAAGATATAGCCGCATCTCCTCTCTGTTTTGTCTCTCCTTATCCGCAACTGGCAAAGGCTGCCGAGGCGCTGGTCGCGCAGTTGGATTACGCCGTCACTATTCATCAAACGACGCTTAATCGTATCCTGGATGAGCTACCTTTATTAGAGTCTCGTGGGCACCAGGTACTGATTAGTCGTGGCGGCTGTGCGGAAATATTAAAAAAGCACAGTAAATTACCGGTAGTCGAAATTAAAATGTCCGGCTACGACATTCTTGATGCGCTTATCCCTTTTAAAGGACAAAAAGGCACTGTCGGTATTGTCGGTTTTTCCAGTGTGATCAAAGGATGCGCGCGCGTAGCGGAACAGTTAAATATTAACTATAAAATTTTTACCTTACAGGGAAATGATAAAGAAACGATTTCTTGCCTGAAGCGGCAATTAGCGTCCACGCCATTAGATTGCATTGTTGGCGATACCGTTTGTCAGGATTATTTTTCACCGCTGGGCTCGCAATTCCGTTTACTTGATTCCAGCCCTGCCTCAATAACCGAAGCTCTGGAAGAAGCCCGCTCATTATATCTGGCTTTTCGCAGCCAATTACTCGAGCGTCATCATCTGCAGCTGATTCTCGATCAGTTTGATAAAGCTGTTATCACGCTTGATGATACCGGCGCGTTACTGCATTACAATAAATATGCGAGCCAACTTTTTAAAATTAACGCCTCCGGTGAAATTTATGACGCGTCTTTCCTGAAACAGGTATTGCTCCAGGAGCGGCATACATTACGCGAGGGAAAAACCGTCAGCGCGAAAGTCGTCGATACGCCGCAAGGCGCGATGGTGGTTAATCTGTATCCGGTATTTGCGGCCAGACAGTTAAGCCGGGTGGTGTTGACGATGCAAACCGTCTCCAGTTTACAGGGGGCGGAACATCATGTTCGCCGCCAGGAACTGTCTCGCCGCGGCTTGAGCGCCCGCTATCATTTCGACGATCTGCTTACCGAAAACCCGGAAATGCTGCGTCGTCTGGCGATCATTAAAAATTATGCCGGTACGGACGCGACTATCTTAATTAATGGCGAAAGCGGGACGGGGAAAGAGGTGTTGGCGCAAAGTATTCATAATGCCAGCCAACGCGTCAACGGCCCGTTTGTCGCCATTAACTGCGGCGCGATGGCCCCTCAGATTCTGGAGAGCGAACTCTTTGGCTATGTCGCCGGCGCATTTACCGGCGCGTCGCCGAAAGGCAAAATAGGCCTGTTTGAATTAGCGCATCACGGTACCATTTTTCTGGATGAGATTAGCGAACTGGATAAACCGCTACAGACGCGCTTATTACGGGTATTGCAGGAGCGGCAGATTATGCGGCTGGGCTCAGACCAGATGATACCTGTTGATATTCGCGTGATTGCGGCGACCAATCAGACGTTAACGAAGCTCATTGCGGACGGGACATTTCGCGAAGATCTTTACTATCGGCTTAACGTATTAAAAGTGACCACCATCCCGCTACGCAAACGTCCGGAGGATATCAAAGCCATCGGCCTGTCGCTGCTTACCAGTTTCAGCCAGCATTATAAACGCCCGGCACTAACGTTAACCCCGGCGCTGTGGCAAGAGCTTCAGCGCTTCGCCTGGCCCGGAAACGTCAGGCAGTTAAGCAATATTATCGAACGGCTGGTGCTCTCTATTGATCACTCCCCGGCAACGCTGGATGAGGGCCGCCTCTTGCTGGACGATCTGGAAGAGGGGAGCCGACGCGAGCCAACTACCTGCCACGACTGCCAGATGCTGGCTGGCGATTATAAAACGATTCGCCTGCGTATTTTGAGAAAATTATTAGAGGCGGAAAGGGATAATAAATCGTTAGTGGCGAAACGGTTAAATGTCGATCGTACCTCGCTGACGCGCTGGATACGCGAGTCGGCCTGACAAGAATTTACAGACTCTGTGGGCAGCCTTGCAAAGCGTAACGCAAATAACGTCTATTATTATAGGCAGTTAACGATCCAAGAGGTGAAGTGATGAACAAGGTTGCTCAATATTACCGTGAACTGGTGGCCTCATTAAGCGAGCGTTTACGCAATGGCGAGCGCGACATTGATGCGCTGGTGGAGCAGGCGCGCCAGCGCGTGATGCAAACAGGGGAGTTAACGCGAACCGAGGTGGACGAACTGACGCGCGCTGTCAGACGCGATCTGGAAGAGTTCGCCATGAGCTACGAAGAGAGCCAGGAAGATAGCGTCTTCTTGCGGGTGATTAAAGAGAGTCTCTGGCAGGAACTGGCGGATATTACCGACAAAACCCAGCTGGAATGGCGTGAAGTCTTCCAGGATTTGAATCACCACGGCGTGTATCACAGTGGCGAAGTGGTGGGGTTGGGGAATCTGGTGTGCGAGAAATGCCACTATCATCTGGCGGTTTACACGCCGGATGTGCTGCCGCTCTGCCCGAAGTGTGGGCACGATCAGTTCCAGCGCAGGCCGTTTGAGCCGTAAGGTTCATTATCGTGAGCGGACGGTTGCCGTCCGCCATGTTAAGCGTGCAGTTGGGCTTCCAGTTTGCGGATCTCTTCGTCGACGTTCCATTTGCCCGTGGGCTGTGCTTTTTTGAACCAGTAGAGCGCTTGTTGTAGGTCTTGTGCGGTACCGTATCCATCTCTGTACATGCATCCGAGGTTGTACCAGCCCGATGAATTGTTACATTCTGCTGATTTGTGGAACCATTCCAGTGCTAGCGAATAATTTTGCTCGACGCCATGACCGCATTTGTACATCCAGCCGATACTGTTATAGGCATCATCGTCACCCTGGTCTGCCGCTTTTCGAAACCAGTATATTGCCTGCTGGTAATCTTGTTTGATACCTTTTCCGATGTAATAACAATAGCCCATCTGATATTGCGAGTAGCTGCTCTCTTGTAGCGCGCTCTTCTTGTACCAAAGGGCGGCAAGGGATAAATTTTTCCGACATCCTTTCCCATTGCCATACATATACGCCAGTCTTTCCTGGCTGGCGCAATGGCCTTGTAATGCTGCCTGTTTAAACCAGTAGAGTGCCTGTGTATCATTTTGCTCTACGCCAGTTCCTGAATGATACATTCTCCCGAGATTATATTGCGCAAGGTTGTGGCTCTGTTCTGCTCCTTTGCGATACCAGGCAACGGCCTGGGCATAATCTGGAGCCATCCCGGTTTCTCCTTCCTGAACCCAGCCTAATGTGTTGAAAGCGTGTCGGTGTCCTTGCTGTGCGGCTTTTTCTGACCAGAATAAAGCCAGCGTATTATCTTTCATGTCGGTAGGCGTGTCTTTGTATCGTAAGCCGAGCCAATATTGCGCCTCGCAATGCCCTTGCTCGGCCGCCTGCTGTAGCCAATAAAAAGAGAGCTTATCCTCTTCGCTGCCATCTATACGTTCGTCATTATATAAACGGCCTAATATATATTGAGCTTCACTATTTCCTGACTGCGCCAGTTCGGTTAATTGTGCTAAAGATACGTTGTCGCAGGGATGACTGGTTATGGAATGATTCATTTTTTAATTTATCCCGCCATTGTTTTTTAGATTAATAATATATTGCGATTTGTCTTTGTTGTACTCTATTTTAGTTTTCAATTGCGTTTTTATTTGTGGTGTGAATATATTTTGGCGATTTATTATGGATAAAGAATCACAATATTTACTCTTTGCACTTTCCTCGCCGATGGAAGTATTGAACGAGGACTGTTTACCTTCACATTCGTCACCGAAAATGTATTTAGGTGTAAAACGTTTCGATCTTGAATCGTCGTGGGGTATTGAAAATCGCGATGAACTGCTTCAGACCATTTCCCGCATGACGGATGACGGTCATGCCACACAACTGGAATGGCTATATCGCCGCTGGTTTAGGTATGCGCCGCAGGAGTGGCAGGAGTATACCGACGCGCTGGATGAGGGAGATCGCATTTATGCCCGATTCGTCGCTGATACCGCCGTGTGTTGCGGCGAAGGTGGTATTCGTAGCTGGGATTATGTGCGGATGGGGTTTCTCTGCCGCATGGGCGTGCTCAATGAATGGCTGACGGAAGAGGAGAGCCTGTGGCTGCAGTCGCGGATACAGCTTCGTGCGCTCAGCTATTATTCCGGCTGGTTGCAATATTTCAGCGCTTATTACACCGGGCGTTTGTACTGGCAGTTACGGAATGGCGATAACCTACCGTTGCTACGCGAGACATTCGCCCGTAAGGAGTTTGATGACGCGGGGCGACGTATGATGAATAAGCTGATCGCCGGGAAGGACAGTTTTTACGCCACGCTGCCGTGGCGCTACCTGCCCCATTACCCTGAATGCCCGGACACGCTTCAGGAGGTGAGCGATCTATGAAAACCTGTTGGCAAGTCCTTGGCATTGAGGCCACCACGGATACCGACGCCATTCGTCAGGCTTATCTGGCGCTGCTGCCGTCATTTCATCCGGAAACCGATCCGCAGGGTTTTAAGCAATTGCGAGAAGCCTATGAGAATGCATTGCAGGGGACAACATCGCCCGCCATTACGGTGGTTGATGAGGATCCCGATACCCCGTGGGTGAATTATCTCAGGGAGATATTCGGTGATTTGCTGGCGGATGGCGAACGGCGATTTCAGCCGCAGGCATGGCAGGAGTTTATCCAACAGATCAATAAATTATCGATTTCACAGGTCGAAAAATCGCGCTGGTGGCTGTGCGCTATCGCGATGAAGACCTTTCCTGTTTCGTACTCGTGTCTGAAACTGCTGTCAGATCGCCTGGCCTGGGAACAGGGGAGTGATAATCGAGATGTCGATGCCGAGGAGGTGGAGGATCTTTTGTTTGAAATCCGCCGTGGCGACCTGTTTGATTATTCGCTATTGCTGCATTTGCCAGTGGCGGTACAAAACCAGACCATTGCTTTTTATGATGCCCTGGACAACACCTTTTTCGAGCATCCTCTCTATTTCGCCCAACTTATGGCCCAGCACGGCCCGTGGATTATCCCGGACAATCTACGCTTTCAACGACGCTTGTTACGCTGGTTCAGCACCCTGCATCTTGGCGTCGCGGAGCTGCTGCCCGTCGCCCTGACATGGCAGGAAGCCGAACCCGATAGCCAGACGCCGGGTTATTACTACTTAGCCCAGCGCGTATTCTGCGGTGAAGGCGATAGCCTGCTGCCAGAACTTTACGCGCAGTGGTGGGCGCATCCTTCTACCCAGCTTGACGATCTGTTGCTGCGTTGGTGCCGTCAGCATCGACCGGACTTTTTCCCGCTGCTGGTGATGGCGGTTGAGACGCGCGAGCAGGTCGATATCGATGGCGAACCGCTGCTGTATATTCCCGGCTCCAGCGCCCGTTCCTGCTTGCTGTGGGCCGAGGCGCTGCACAGCGGCGCATTATCGCCGCTAAGCGAAAGTTTTATTGCGCGGCGTTTGAATTATGGCGCGCCAGCGGTGAGTGAGGCGCATAGCCAGCATCCATACTGGCTGTTGTATCAGGTGGCGGATAGCCTGGCGTGCGCCGAGGAGCCGTCAGCGGCATTGTTACAGAGTCTGGTAACGAAGCTTGATGCGCCGGATATCTGTCCGCTGGAAGCGCTGGTTATTCGCGGGTTGCTGGGGCGGGCTGCGGCTGTCGCCACACCGTGTGAAGCTGTAGTCGCAGATGAAGAACCGGTGACGACGGTGACTTCGCCGAGTACGGAGGAATCTGGCGGCGGCTTTGGCCTCTGGCAGGTGATTAAAATCATTTTATTTATTGGCGTTGTCGGCCATGTATTACGCCAGTTTATGCATTAGGGATATCGAATATGGACAAGGAAGAACAATATTTACTTTTTGCGCTCTCCACGCCGATGGAGGTGCTATATATCGGCAATGAGCCTTCGCATACCTCTCCAGCAATGTATACCGGAATTCCTGCTGTCGATCTCTCCGATTCATGGGGGATTGATAACCGTGAAGATCTTATTCAAACCATCTATCGGATGACGGACGATGGTCATGCGGCAGATTTGGCTCCCTTTTATATCCGCTGGTTTACGCTATCTCCTCGCCAATGGCGCGAATTTACCGCGCAGTTTGGCGAGCAGGGCCAGATTTATGCGCGATTTGTTGCCGAAACCGCACTATGCTGCGGTCGCGGCGGCATTAAAGCCTGGGACTATGTGCGTATGGGGTTTTTATGCCGGATGGGGGTGTTGAATCAATGGCTGACGGAAGAGGAAAGCCTGTGGCTGCAATCGCGTATCTATGCGCGGGCGTACTATTTTTACGACGGTTGGACGCAATATTTTGCCGCCTATTCGTTGGGTCGGCTGTACTGGCAGGCTAAAGGGGACACCATACAGGCATATTTCGCTCACCTAAAGTACGACGCTTCAGGCGCGCGGATGTTTAATGAACTGGCCTCTACGACAGAGAGTTATTATGCGCAGCTACCGTGGCGTCCGCTCAACGAACAACCGACATGCCCGGAAACGCTTAAAGGAGTGAGCGATTTATGAATATCTGTTGGGAAATCCTGGGCATTGAACCTACCACCGATCTGGAATGTATCCGTCAGGCTTATCTTGCCCTGTTGCCCTCATTCCACCCTGAGAGCGATCCGCAGGGTTTTAAGCGATTGCGCCAGGCCTATGAAGAAGCGCAGCACTGGGCCGCCTCGCCTGCGGAGGACGCAAAAACGGAAGAGGTGAGCGACGAACATGAAATACTGGTGGCGTTCAGAGAATTGCTGGCATCAGAGCGCGATCGCTTTCAGCCCTCGGCATGGCAGAAATTTATTCAGCAATTGAACCAGTGTTCAATGGATGAGATAGATAAGCTGCGCTGGCAGTTGTGCGACATCGCCATGAAAACGGAAACGATCTCGCTGTCTTGCCTGGCATTGTTGGCGCAGCGTCTGAACTGGCAGCCGCAGGAAGCGGACGATGATGCTGAGGGAGAAGAGCTGGAAGCATTTCTGGAGACCGTAAAGCGGGGCGATGCGTTTGATCTGCTAAGTCTGGCCAAATTGCCTCTTGTTGTTCAAGACCAAACTGACGCCTACTTTTTTAAGCTTGAGCGTATCTGGCGCTTTTATCCCGAACATTTTGCCGACGCTCTACAGGTTCAGGGAGCCTGGATAATTCCCGATGATAAACAGCTGCATCGTAAACTATTACACTGGTTTAGCGCCGAGCAGTGGGGCATGGCCGAACTGGTCGATATTGCTCGTCGCTGGCAGGCCGCGGAGCCGGATAACGAAGATGCGCACTATTACCTTTGCAAACAGCGTTTGCTCTGCGGCGAAGGAGAAAGCCTGTTGGCCGATCTTTGCGATTTCTGGCAGCGTTACCCCTCCACGCAGGCGGACGACCTGTTGCTGGGCTGGTGCCGCCAGCACCGGCCTGATTTCTTCCCGCTGGCGGTGATGGCGGTCGAAGCGCGCTGTATGGCGGATGCCGAATATGTGCCCGGTGAAAGTGCGCGCACGCGTTTACTGTGGGCCGACATTTTGCACAGCGGTAGGTTATCACCGCTGGGGCGTTCATTTGTTGACTCCCTGTTTTATAAGCGAAAAGCGATGGCGTGGGCAAATTCACGGCTGAGTACCCAGGGGGAACCCGAAACGCCGCTGTTGGATCTGTACCGGACGGCGGAGCAGGTGGTGCTGGAAGCGTTTCCCAAAGAAAAGCCCTTTTTTCGCCTGCTGATCCGGCTGGAGGAGGGGCAAGCCTGTCCGCTGGAGGCGCTGATAACGCAGGCATTGTCATCTAAAATCGCCATGAAGCCAGGCGATATTCGCGACAAAAAGGAGCTGGCGGAAGAGCTCAGGCTGGCGGCTGAGAAAAAATTGTCTTCTGAAGCGAAAACCGAAGCCCCCCGTCAGGCGGAATCTGGCGGGGTGATGAAAATCATGAAGATTGTCGGTTTGATCGCGTTGATTGTCTGCGCGTTAAATCGATTCTTCCATTTTTTCTGAACAGGGGCAGTGAAAGCGCCGTTACGGCGCTTTCGGCTCGTCAATACCCAGATATTCACAGGCGCGACGGCGCACGTCATCGACGCGCTGCATATCATTAGACAGCAGGGCCGCGTCGAAATCGGTAATAATCTCCCCCAGCATTTCGCGCTCATCGCCTAACGCGCGTGACCACTGCTCCTCTAACTGTGCTTTAAACGTCCGGTTAATCAGCATATCGCGGGGATAAATTTTCAGCGCCTGCAGGCGCTCGCGGCTGGCGTCGATTTGCTGCGTCGTCAGTGAGGTGGCATTGTGACTGATGATTCTGGATTCACTCTTGCCGTCTTCCAGCAGCACGTCAACTTCCAGCAGACCATTAATATCGTAGCTAAAACGAATATCAATGGCCTGAATGTGCCCGTTCGGCTTCAGCATGACGTCAAAAGAATCAATCAGGATATTATTTTTCACCTTATGGCTTTCGCCCTGGTATACCCTGACGCAAATAGAGTCCTGCTCAGGGTGCATGGTGGAGTACGTTTCCACTTTTGACACCGGAACGGTGGTATTGCGTTCAATGATGGGCGAGAAAATACCAGGCACTCCCTGTCGGTTGACTTCCACGCCCAGCGAGTAGGGGCAGATATCCGTGAGGATCACCTCTTCAACGTCTTCATGGCGCAGGCGACAGGCGGCCTGAGTTGCGGCGCCAAGCGCCACGATGGTGCTGGGATCGTAACTTTGATAGGGCAATTTACCGAATAAGCGCACCGCGATGCGTTGCACCAGCGGCATTTGTGACGCGCCGCCGACCAGCACCAGGCTGTCAATTTGCTCCGGTTTGAGTCGGGAATCGCGCAGCGCCTGCTCAATGGGCGTGCGCAGCCGGTTGAGCAACGGTAGCCACAGGGCTTCCAGCTCATCGTCATAAAACGTGCTTTCCAGCGCGCGCTCCTGATAAAGCCAGCTCATGCGCAGCGGGGAGCCGCTGGCGCATTTTGCGGCTTCAACACAGGCATACAGCGCAGCCAGATCGCTATCCGTCAGCGCTGATTTATCGAGGTTCCAGCGTTTCAGCACTTCATCAAGTAACAAATGCGTGAAATCTTCGCCGCCGAGGTAGTTATCGCCAGCGGAGGCGTGAACTTCGATAATCGGCGTAGCGTATTCCAGAACGGTCACATCAAAGGTTCCGCCCCCCAGATCGAAAACCAGCGAACGGCTGTTTTGCTGCGTATGCAGGCCATAAGCCATTGCCGCCGCCGTGGGTTCATTGATCAAACGCACAGCGTTTAACCCCGCAAGCTCAGCGGCAAGGCGTGTATGCTTACGCTGCTCATCGCTGAAATAAGCCGGAACCGAGATCACGACGTCCTTGATTGGCTGCTGAAGGTAGTCTTCCGCATCTTCTTTCAGCGAGCGTAAAACCAGCGAAGATAATTCCGGCGCATTAAACGACTCTTCACCCAAATGCCAGTGAGTATTACTGCCCATTGCACGTTTAAATAAGGCAGCGGTTTTATCTGGATGAGATGTTTTACGAGCTGCGGCAGGTTTTCCCACCAGGATTTGCTTATTTTCATCCATACTAATTATGGATGGTGTTAAATATTCACCAAATTTATTAGGTATTAATTGTGCGGCTCCGTCTTGCCAGACGGCGATTAAACTATTGGTGGTACCGAGATCGATACCAATCGCTAACGTTGCATTATCCATTGCGTTTAATTTATCGGGAAAGAGAGTTTATAGAATAAAGAACACCACCCTCTGGCGTGGTGATCTTTATCAATGTCACGCCTGGCGAAAGTATTCATCCATAATATTCGTTAACTCCGGGCGCTCGCCGTCATCATTGATGGCGAAATCGAGGAAAAAAGCATCGGCCTGTGGCGTGCGTTTCTGGGCCAGTAAACGAAACGCCAGCGGGTAGTGGCAAGCATAACCGGGTGCGCGAGTCAGAAAACGGACAAAATCAATCAACAAGGGAGAATGGGTATAAAACAGCGCGCGTAACAGTACGGCGGGAAATCCCTCTTCGGTGATCCCTTGCGCCATGATTTTGTTGAGGCCGGCCTCGCTCAGATCGCCTGCGGCAATAATATCTGCGCAGGCCGCAAGATCGGGATAATGCGTTGCGCAGTTAGCCAATGCGTTCGGCCAGTTGACGCGGGTATAACGTCCGTCATGGCGAGTAAAGTAATCCTCCCAAAGGGATGGCGGTAGTTTTTCGTACTGTATTTTCAGGGGGATGCGGCGCTGAAACTGGGCTGCTTCCAGGCGCTCGCCGTCATAAAATCGCAGGTATTGCTGCCGCGTTTCGTAGCATGTCATCGCCACCGGCTGGCTGATGACCCAGGTTTTCACGGGCCGGCCTTCCAGCGCGGCGGCGGTGGCTTTATGGTGACCATCAAGCAGGACGCAAAGCCAGCTGTCATTCATATACCAGGCCAGCGCGTGGCTCTCTGGCTTATCGCGGTAATACCCGGCGCGTTGTGGGTTAAATCGCGATGGGGGCTGGCCTGGCAGTAAAAAACAGGGTTCGCCGGACTGGTAGTGATAGTCCACGTCAGCAATCCACTGCCCTGTGGTCGCGGGATTCGGTTGTTTTTCGTTACCCACCGCCCAGAAAAAATGTCCGTTGCCATCTGTGGGATAAAGTTCGCGTTCTTCCAGCCGGTAATAACCATCGGCAAAGAGTGAAAACAGCGGCGTCAGGGCGGTAAATGCTTCGTTCAACCCGACTCCTGGCTGATTCCACTCGGCAAGTGAGGATAAAAACTGCGCGGCGCCTTCATCATCATTGCTAAAACCGGCATAAACAAATTCTGCACAAGTTGGGCACCAGGCTTCAGTGTAAAAACGAATCAGCGGCGAGCCATGCCAGGAGAGCGTATGAATACCGGCGTAAGAGTCGGGATCGTGGATAACGCTGGGACGAAGCAATGCTTTTCCGTTACGTACTGAAAACGTTATATGGGCTACATCGTGCTGTAGCAGGCTGATTTCAGGTCTATTGTTACGCCAAAACATCGCTGTTCATCCCTGGATTCTACTTTGCGCTTTGTGCGTAGTATTGCAGCCGCTCCGCCAGCAAATCGACAAATCCCTGGCGGTCTACATCGACCATCACCGTCGCATTCGGCTTATTCCCCGTCAGGAAATAATAATCCACCACCGTCATCCCCTGGGTGTATTTCCCCTGGGTTTCCACGCCAACCCAACGCTCAACGGTGGTGAAAATCTCGGGTTTCAGCAGCCAGGCGATGGTGCACGGGTCGTGCAGCGGCGCGCCGACAAATCCCCATTTTTCGTCTTTGTGGTACTCCATAAAGAAGTCCAGCAGTTCGGCGACGATGGTGGAAATCGGGTTACCGATGGCGCGAAAGCGTTCGATATCGGCGGCGTGAATCTGTGCCTTATGGGTGACGTCCAGCCCGGCCATCGCCACCGGAATGCCTGACTGGAAGACAATTTCTGCCGCTTCCGGGTCGACGTAAATATTAAATTCCGCAGCGGGCGTCCAGTTACCCAGCGTCATCGCGCCGCCCATGATCACAATGCGGGCGATTTTCGTATGCAGTTCCGGATGGCTATTCAGCAGCAGCGCCACGTTGGTCTGTGGGCCAGTGGAGACGATGGTGACTGGCTGTGAGCTCTCGCGCAGTGTTTTTGCCATCAGCTCAACGGCAGTGCCGTTTTGCGGGACGAATGACGGCTCGGGCAGCGCCGGGCCGTCAAGACCGCTTTCGCCGTGAACGTTATCGGCGATAATCAGTTCGCGCATGAGAGGTTTCACCGCGCCGCCCGCCACCGGAATATCCGGGCGTTTGAGCAGCGTCAGCATTCGCAGCACGTTGCGCAGGGTCTTCTCCGGCGTCTGGTTGCCGGCGGAAGAGGTGATCGCTTTCACTTCCAGTTCAGGGGAGGCGAGGGCGAGAACGAGGGCGATCGCGTCATCATGACCCGGATCGCAATCAATAATAATGGGCAGTGCCATAGCGGTTCCTTGTAAGCGGTACTTTGTGACAAGGGTAACGCCCGGCTGGATACGTTTCGAGAAGCGAAGCGGTAAAGCGTGAGATAGCGCGCACTCTGACGTGCGCGCCGGGAAGATTAGTGCAGGATTTTTGCAAGGAAGTCTTTTGCGCGATCGGAACTGGGGTTAGCGAAGAACTCCTCTTTTGGCGAATCTTCGACGATTTTACCTTCATCCATAAAGATCACCCGGTTAGCCACTTTACGGGCAAAGCCCATTTCGTGCGTCACCACCATCATGGTCATCCCTTCGTTCGCCAGCTCGACCATCACGTCCAGCACCTCGTTGATCATTTCCGGATCGAGCGCGGAAGTCGGTTCATCGAATAACATGGCAATGGGGTCCATGCACAGCGCACGGGCGATGGCGACACGCTGCTGCTGACCGCCGGAAAGCTGCGCCGGGAACTTGTTGGCATGCGCAGACAGGCCAACGCGCTCCAGCAGCTTCAGGCCTTTATCGCGGGCGGCGGCCTTATCGCGTTTCAGTACTTTCACCTGCGCCAGCGTCAGGTTTTCGATGATCGACAGGTGGGGAAACAGCTCGAAGTGCTGGAATACCATGCCCACGCGGGAACGCAGTTTCGCCAGATCGGTTTTTTTGTCGTTCACAATAATGCCGTTAACGGTAATTTCGCCTTTTTGCACCGGTTCCAGACCATTGACGGTCTTAATCAGCGTGGATTTACCGGAACCCGATGGCCCGCAGACTACCACCACCTCACCTTTTTTCACTTCTGTTGAACAATCGGTCAGCACCTGAAAGTGACCATACCATTTTGAAACATTTTTCAGGGTAATCATTAAACTGTCCTTTTCTTCAAATAGCTGACCAGCAACGACGCGCTCAGGCTGATAACAAAATAAACGGCGCCGGCGAACAGAATCATTTCGACCTGAGTTCCGTCACGCTCGCCGATAGTCGACGCGGTGCGGAAGAAGTCCGCCAGGCTGAGTACATAAACTAAAGAGGTGTCCTGAAATAGCACGATGCCCTGCGTAAGCAACAGCGGCACCATCGCCCGAAACGCCTGCGGCAGAATAATGAGCTTCATCGACTGCCAGTGGGTCATCCCCAGCGCCAGCGCGGCGCTGGACTGCCCGCGGGAAATACTTTGAATACCGGCGCGAATAATCTCGGAATAGTAGGCCGCTTCAAACATAGAGAATGCCACCATCGCGGAGATCAGGCGGATATCGGTTTTCGGCGATAGTCCCAGCACGTTTTGCAGAAAGCCGGGTACAATCAGATAGAACCACAGCAAGACCATCACCAACGGGATGGAACGGAAAACGTTAACATACGCTTTAGCAAACCAGGCGATAGGGGCAAAGCTTGAGAGGCGCATGACGGCCAGAATGGTTCCCCAGACTATCCCCACGACAACGGCGGTGACGGTGATCTTCAGCGTGATGACCAACCCGGCCAGCAGGTAAGGCAGTGAGGGGATAATCGAACTCCAGTCAAATTCGTACATTATTTGCTCCCCACGTTGCCCGGCAGGCGGACTTTGCGTTCAACCAGGCTCATGACCAGCATGATAACGGCGTTAATCAGCACATAGGCCAGCGTAATGGCGGTGAAGGATTCCCAGGCGTGCGCCGAGTAATCCAACAGTTTGCCTGCCTGCGCTGCCATATCCACCAGACCGATGGTTGACGCGATGGCCGAGTTTTTCACCAGGTTCATCATCTCTGACGTCATTGGCGGCACGATAACGCGATAGGCATTCGGCAGCAGGACATAGCGATAAGCCTGCGGCAGCGTTAGCCCCATCGCCAGCGCCGCGTTCTTCTGCCCGCGAGGCAAAGACTGAATCGCAGCGCGTACCTGTTCGCAAACACGGGCGGCGGTAAACAGTCCCAGACAGATCATTGAGGAGAGGAAAAACTGAATATTGGGATCGAGTTCCGCCTTAAACCACATGCCAAGATCTTCCGGCAACAGTTCAGGCACCACCAGGTACCAGGTGAAGAATTGCACGATCAGCGGCACGTTACGGAACAGTTCTACGTACAATGTGCCCAGTCCGGAGAGGAAACGGTTGGGAACGGTACGTAAAATGCCGAAAATAGATCCTACCAGGAAAGCGATAATCCAGGCGGTAATCGAAAGGGCTACGGTGACCTGAAAACCACTCCATAGCCAGCCGAGATAGGTGGTATTGCCGAAGGGGGCTTCCTGTAAAAAAATACCCCAGTTCCAGTCTATTGACATACATCTACTCCGAAAAAAAAGGGTAGCAGCGCTACCCTCGAAGATTGTTGCCCGGCGATTTGCGGCTTCAGGCCCGATGGGGAACGACCATCAGGCTTATAGTCTGTCCGTGCTGAGCGACAATCGAGAGGACAGGAGTCCCGTCCCATTTAGTTTTAGTTAGTTAAGCGCTTTATCATTCGGTGCTTTGAACAGGGCTTTCATCTCGTCAGACAACTCGAAATTCATGTTCAGGTTTTTCGGTGGGATCGGATTTTTAAACCACTTATCAAACCACTTTTCCGCTTCGCCGGAGGTTTGCGCCTGGGCGATGGTATCGTCCATCAGCTTTTTAAACTCAGGGTCGTTTTTACGCAGCATACAGCCGTAGGCTTCCTGGGACTGCGGTTTACCGACAATCTCCCAGTTATCCGGTTTCTTGGCTTTGGCGCGCTCGCCGGCCAGCAGCGCGTCATCCATCATAAAGGCGACGGCGCGACCGCTTTCCAGGGTGCGGAACGAGTCACCGTGGTCTTTCGCGCTAATAATACGCATTCCCATCTTTTGCTCTTCGTTAAGCTTATGCAGCAGAATTTCAGAGGTCGTCCCGGAGGTGACGACGACCGCTTTGCCTTTCAGATCCGGGAAATCTTTAATATCGCCGCCTTTTTTAGTCAGCAGTCGCGTCCCGACGACGAAAATCGTATCGGAGAAGGCGGCCTGTTTCTGGCGCTCAAGGTTGTTAGTCGTTGAACCACATTCAAAATCGAAGGTTCCGTTTTGCAATAGTGGAATACGGTTTTGCGAGGTGATCGGGATCAGCTTCACCTGCAGATCGGGCTTGTTAAGTTTCTTTTTTACCGCTTCCACAATGGCGTTGGAGTAGTCCTGGGAATAGCCGACCACTTTCTGCTGGTTGTCGTAATAAGAAAAGGGCACAGAAGATTCGCGATGCCCGACGACGATCACGCCATTTTTAGCGATCTTGTCCAGGGTGCTACCAGCGGCAGGCGCGCCATCTTCTGCGTGCGCAAGGCCCGCAGACAGTCCCATGACCAGCATTGCTGTGGTTAGCTTACGTAATTGCATATCCAACTCCTTTATCATCTGCGCCGTCGACGCATTGATAGCTATTGTGATGTTGTTATTGCCTGCAACTTGCGCGTGCAGTGTTATGTGTGTTTGTTAACATTTAGTGTGGCTTGTTGTAAATATTTTGCTGCGATATTGTTTATTTTTGCGAAGTGCGCCGCACCGTTCAGAGGCAAAAATCCTACATTGCACCGTTCAGGTGCTACCGATGATCGATTTTGGTGCGACCAGGTTGCACAAGCAGCCAGAACAGGTTTGCCATGTTTAACAAAGCAATAGACGTGCCAGAATGGGGGATAAAGGAGAATTTTCAGGCCGGATAAATGAAGCGCTATCCGGCCTGGGGAGAGATTATTTCCGTCGTTGTCTCAGGCTCATCACTACCGCGCCAAAAGCAAACAGCGCGGTCAGTACCCATAGCGGCCAGTTGCCGGTACGAGCATAGGGAGTTAACCCCGTGGTTGGCGTGACATTGGTGGTCAGTACCTGGCGTGTGAACTGCGGGATCATCGCCTGAATTTCGCCCTGCGGGCCAATCACCGCCGTAATACCGTTATTAGTACTGCGCAGCAACGGACGCGCCAGTTCCAGCGAACGCATCCGCGCCATCTGGAAATGTTGCCACGGGCCAATGGACTTACCAAACCAGGCGTCGTTAGAAATCGTCAGCAGATAGTCGGTGTCCGGGCGGAAGTTATCCCGCACCTGTTCGCCAAGAATAATTTCATAACAGATTGCCGCCGTCAGCTTATAGTCGTGCGCATGTAACTGCGGCTGGATATAAGGGCCGCGGCTAAAGGAGGACATGGGCAGATCGAAGAACGGCGCCAGCGGACGCAGGATAGATTCCAGCGGAACGAACTCGCCAAAGGGTACAAGGTGATTTTTATTGTAGCGATTGGGCGAGTCATAACTGTATGGATTATCCTTGCCCAACGTAATAATCGTATTGTAGGTGTCGTATCGATTCTGTTTATTGAGACGCGCATCGACAATACCGGTGATCAGCGTGCTATTTTTTTCGCGTAACATCTCGTCCAGCGAACGAAGGAAAGGCTGCTGATTGATTTCGAGATCCGGAATCGCCGACTCAGGCCAGATAATAATCTGTGATTTGCCTAACTCTGGGCGGGTTTCGTTGAGATAAATTTTTAGCGTATTCAGTAGCTGGTTTTCGTCCCACTTCAGCGACTGCGGGATATCGCCCTGCACCAGCGATACCTGGGTCGCTTTGGCCGGTTCCAGCGTAAACCACTGGATATAACGTAGCGGAAAGGGCAAAGCAAACAGAATCACGGCGACAGCCAGCGGACGCCAGTTCCGCGTCGCCAGTGCCAGCGCTAACAGGCCGCTGACCATCATCAGCAGGAAGTTGATCGCTTCGACGCCCATTACCGGCGCCAGGCCTTTTAGCGGGCCATCGACCTGACTATAGCCAAATTGCAGCCAGGGGAAGCCGGTCAGCACCCAGCCGCGTAAAAATTCGGTGATTTGCCATACTGCAGGCGCGGCGATAGCGACGCGCAGCCAGTTGGTTTTTGGCCACAGGCGCGACAAAATCCCGGCAAACAGTCCGGTATACAGCGAGAGATAAGCTGCAAGCAGCACCACCAGAAAAACGTTAACCGGACCCGGCATGCCGCCAAACTGCGCGATACTGACATAAACCCAGTTAATCCCGCTACCGAAAAGTCCGAGTCCCCAGCAATAGCCGATGGCGGCAGACTGGAGCGGGCGGCGATTAAACGTTAAGGCCTGCAGCCCGATAAGCGACACTATCGCTGCGGGCCAGACGTCATACGGAGAGAAAGCCAGTGTTCCGCAGGCGCCGAATAATAACGCCAGCAGCAGGCGAATACGCTGGCGTTCAATTAACGAGGCAAATGCCATTTTTAGTCCACTATTGCTGTTATTCGTCCAGTTTTGGCTGGGGCGAGTCATCCGGGATCCTGACATGCACCTGAATAATACGACGACTATCGGCCATCGCCACTTTGAACTGGTAACCATCAATGTCAATGGTTTCGCCGCGGGCCGGTAAATGGCCGAACGCCTGCATCACCAGTCCGCCGATGGTATCAACTTCTTCATCGCTGAAGTGGGTGCCGAAAGCGTCATTGAAGTCTTCAATCGACGCCAGCGCGCGAATCGTCCAGGTATGGCGGCTAAGCTGACGGAAGTCGATATCGTCTTCTTCGTCATACTCATCTTCAATTTCACCGACAATCAGTTCGAGGATGTCTTCGATAGTTACCAGGCCGGAAACGCCGCCAAACTCATCGATAACGATGGCCATATGGTAGCGCTGGGAGCGGAATTCCTTGAGCATACGGTCAACCCGTTTGCTTTCCGGTACGACAACCGCGGTGCGTAACACTTTGTCCATGCTGAAGGCTTCGGCATCGCTGCGCATAAACGGCAGCAAATCTTTGGCCATCAGAATCCCTTCAATGTGATCTTTATCTTCGCTGATCACCGGAAAACGCGAGTGGGCGGACTCGATGATAACATCGAGACATTCGTCCAGCGTCTGGTTGCGTTTCAGGGTAATCATCTGGGAGCGCGGGATCATAATATCGCGAACGCGCTGGTCGGCGATGTCCATTACGCCTTCGAGCATATCGCGCGTATCTTCATCGATAAGCTCGTTCTGCCCGGAATCACGGATCAGCGCCAGCAACTCATCGCGGTTTTTAGGTTCACCGTGGAAAAGCTGGCTGAGTAGCAGGGAAAAAAATCCCTTTTTACTGTTTACTGTGTCACTACTGTGTGAATTGTCGTCGCTCATGGCGTCGTATGGGTTCTCATGTTAGTTAATACAAAGCTCGTCATGCGTATACTCAGCTGTGACGGCATGTTTTGCCTGATGGCGCTACGCTTATCAGGGCTACAAAAGGCATGAATGTAGGCCGGATAAGGCGCAAGCGCCGCCATCCGGCAAGCTACTATTCTGCAATCTTCTCGGCAATGTACGGATCCTCATAGCCCATAGCAAGCATAATCTCCGTTTCGAGAGACTCCATCTCTTCCGCTTCGTCATCGTCGATATGATCGTAACCCAGCAAATGCAGGCTACCGTGCACGACCATGTGCGCCCAGTGCGCCTCCAGCGGCTTGCTCTGTTCCTGCGCTTCCTGCTCCACGACCTGACGGCAAATAATCAGATCGCCCAGTAGCGGCATTTCAATGCCGGGGGGCGCTTCAAACGGGAAGGAGAGAACATTAGTGGGTTTATCTTTCCCGCGGTACGTCAAATTAAGGTCGTGGCTTTCGGCCTCATCCACCAGACGGATTGTGACTTCCGCCTCTTCCTGAAACTGCGGAATAACGCCGTCCAGCCAGCGTTGAAACTGAGCTTCATCCGGCAGGCCCGCGTGGTTTTCACAGGCCAACTGTAAATCGAGGATCACCTGGCTCATTTCTGTTCCTGCTCCTGGGCTTCACGCTTACGCTCTGCCGCCAACGCCGCTTTGCGTTTTTGTTCTGCCTCTTCCCAGGCTTCATAGGCGTTAACAATGCGGGCAACGACCGGATGGCGCACCACGTCTTCGCTGTGGAAGAAGTTAAAGCTGATTTCATCGACTTCCGCCAGCACTTCAATAGCATGACGCAAGCCGGATTTGGTGTTGCGTGGCAGGTCAATCTGCGTCACGTCGCCGGTGATCACCGCTTTCGAGTTAAAGCCGATACGCGTCAGGAACATCTTCATCTGTTCGATAGTGGTGTTCTGGCTTTCATCCAGAATGATAAAGGCGTCGTTTAATGTGCGTCCGCGCATATAGGCCAGCGGCGCGACTTCAATCACATTGCGCTCAATCAGCTTCTCGACTTTTTCAAAGCCGAGCATTTCGAACAGCGCGTCATACAGCGGACGCAGGTACGGGTCCACTTTCTGACTTAAATCGCCTGGCAGGAAGCCCAGTTTTTCGCCCGCTTCCACCGCCGGACGGGTCAGCAGAATACGGCGAATCTCCTGGCGCTCCAGGGCGTCTACCGCAGCGGCGACCGCAAGATAAGTTTTACCGGTACCCGCCGGGCCGACGCCAAAGGTAATATCATGATCGAGAATATTGGCGATGTACTGCGCTTGGTTCGGGGTACGCGGTTTAATCACGCCGCGCTTGGTTTTGATATTGATCGCTTTGCCATAGTCAGGCACGCTTTCCGCGCTCTGTTCCAGCACCCGCGCTTCTTTGATCGCCAGATGAATTTGTTCCGGTTCGATATCCTGAGTCTGGCCGCGCATCGGTGCGGTATCGACATACAGACTTCGCAAAATATCTGTCGCCGCGGTCACGCAAATCGGACGACCGGTCAGTTTAAAGTGATTGTCACGGCGGTTGATTTCAATACCGAGACGACGTTCGAGCTGTTTAATATTGTCATCAAACGGCCCGCAAAGGCTCAACAGACGGGCGTTGTCTGCGGGCTCAAGGGTAATTTCGCGAGTGTCTATATTCAAACTGTTCCTCTTGTATCTGTATCGCCGGACGCTGAACATTTACCGGCATCTAAGGAAATTATTCACGCCATAGGGAAAAGGCGCAAGCATTGCAATGAAGATGGGGATGAAGAGAGAAAATTGCAAGGCCCGTCGGGCGACAGGCCATGAACAGGAGGCCCGACAGGCGCAGCGCCATCGGGCATTATTGCCTTTCCTGCAGGATTAAGGCTGGTAGAATCCTACACCCAGCTCATTTTCTTTACGGGTACGGGCAATGACGGACTCCGGCGTTTCGGCGACGCGCAGACCCATTTCATCTTCGGTACGCACCACTTTTCCGCGCAGGGAGTTCGGATAGACGTCAGTAATTTCCACATCGACAAACTTACCAATCATCTCCGGCGTGCCTTCAAAGTTCACCACCCGATTGTTTTCGGTACGGCCAGACAGTTCCATAATGTTTTTACGCGACGTGCCTTCCACCAGAATGCGCTGTGTCGTACCGAGCATACGGCGGCTCCATGCCATCGCCTGCTGATTGATACGCTCTTGCAGAATATACAGACGCTGCTTTTTCTCTTCTTCCGGTACGTCATCAACCATATCGGCAGCCGGCGTTCCCGGACGCGCAGAGAAGATAAAGCTGTAGCTCATATCAAAGTTGACGTCAGCGATAAGCTTCATGGTTTTTTCGAAATCATCGGTAGTTTCGCCTGGGAAACCGACGATAAAGTCAGAGCTTATCTGAATGTCCGGCCGCGCCGCGCGCAGTTTACGGATGATTGCTTTATATTCCAGCGCAGTGTGGGTGCGCCCCATCAGATTCAACACGCGATCGGAACCGCTCTGTACCGGCAGATGCAGGAAACTGACCAGCTCCGGCGTATCGCGGTACACCTCGATAATATCGTCGGTGAACTCAATCGGATGGCTGGTGGTAAAGCGAATACGGTCAATGCCGTCGATGGCGGCAACCAGACGCAGCAGATCGGCAAAGGTGCCGGTGGTGCCGTCGTAGTTTTCTCCGCGCCAGGCGTTAACGTTCTGGCCCAGCAGGTTGACCTCACGCACGCCCTGCGCCGCTAACTGGGCGATTTCGAACAGGATATCGTCTGAGGGACGGCTGACTTCTTCACCGCGGGTATACGGCACCACGCAGTAAGTACAATATTTATTGCAGCCTTCCATGATAGAAACGAAAGCGGTCGGGCCTTCTGCGCGCGGTTCCGGCAAACGATCGAACTTCTCGATTTCCGGGAAGCTGATATCGACCACCGGGCTGCGGTCGCCACGCACGGAGTTAATCATCTCCGGCAGGCGGTGTAAGGTTTGCGGACCAAAAATAATGTCGACGTAATGGGCGCGTTGACGAATGTGCTCGCCTTCCTGGGAAGCCACGCAGCCGCCGACGCCGATAATCAGATCGGGATTTTTCTCTTTTAACAGTCTCCAGCGACCTAATTGATGGAAGACTTTTTCCTGAGCCTTCTCGCGGATTGAGCAGGTATTCAACAGCAGCACATCCGCCTCTTCCGCCACGTCGGTCAGTTGATAGCCGTGGGTGGCGTCCAGCAGATCGGCCATCTTCGATGAATCGTACTCGTTCATCTGACAGCCCCAGGTTTTAATATGGAGTTTTTTAGTCATCGACTTGCTCTTGCGAAATAGTGGCTGAAAAGCAGGGCGCATAGTGTAATGCTTTGGCGCGGTTGTGACCAGTATGACTGACGTCAGTCCTAATGGGTAAAAAATCCTGTAAACTTGTCTAAAACGTAACAGGATGAATGACCATGACAAATCAACCAACGGAAATTGCCATTGTCGGCGGGGGAATGGTCGGCGGCGCGCTGGCGCTGGGTCTGGCGCAGCAAGGGTTTACGGTAATGGTAATAGAACATGCCGCGCCTGCGCCGTTTGTGGCTGACAGCCAGCCTGACGTGCGGATTTCGGCCATTAGCGCGGCATCCGTGGCGCTGCTCAAGGGGCTGGGCGTGTGGGAGGCGGTGCAGGGGATGCGTAGCCATCCTTATCGGCGACTGGAGACCTGGGAGTGGGAAAACGCCCATGTGGTGTTCGACGCCGCTGAACTCAAGCTGCCGCTGTTAGGCTATATGGTAGAGAACAACGTCCTGCAACAGGCGCTGTGGCAGGCGCTGGAAGCGCACCCCGGCGCGACGCTGCGCGTTCCGGCTTCACTGGCGGCATTGCACCGCCGCCGCGATGGTTATGCGCTGGAACTGGCCGACGGCGAACGTATCACGCCGAAGTTAGTGATTGGCGCCGACGGCGCGAATTCGCAGGTTCGGCAAATGGCGGGAATTGGCATTCATGCCTGGCAATATGCGCAGTCGTGTATGCTTATTACCGTCAAGTGTGAAAATTCGCCAGGCGACAGCACCTGGCAGCAGTTTACGCCAACGGGGCCGCGCGCTTTTTTACCGCTGTTCGACGATTGGGCGTCGCTGGTGTGGTATGACGCTCCGGCACGTATTCGCCAGCTGCAGGGTTTATCGATGACGCAATTGCAGGTGGAAATTAACCAGCATTTTCCGGCGCGTCTGGGGGCGGTGATGCCTGTCGCGGCGGGCGCGTTTCCGCTAACCCGTCGTCACGCGTTGCAGTATGTACAACCGGGGCTGGCGCTGGTAGGCGACGCGGCGCATACCATTCATCCGCTGGCCGGGCAGGGCGTCAACCTGGGGTATCGGGATGTTGATGCGTTGATTGATGTGCTGGCGAGTGCCCGTAGCTGTGGCGAGTCCTGGGCCAGCCATTCGGTGTTGAAACGCTATCAGACGCGGCGCATGGCAGATAATTTTATGATGCAAAGTGGAATGGATCTGTTTTATGCCGGGTTCAGCAATGAATTGCCGCCGCTGCGTATTTTACGCAATATGGGGCTGATGGCGGCGCAGCGCGCAGGCGTGCTAAAACGTCAGGCGCTGAAGTATGCGTTGGGGTTGTAACCCGCTGAATGCCTTACCCGGTTTGTAAAAACGCTCAATTACAGGTCGGGTAAGCGTATTGACATCTTACTTTACTGCAAATAAAGCACATAAACCTAATCTCCCTTTAAAATCAATTTCATACCAAGGTGATGCCATTTCAATTATGCATACGTTGTATTGGCAACGTACTACTTTATGTAGCATCAGTAATGTGGAACTCATTGATTTTACAAGAATCGCCAGAGTGATTAATGCGGCGAGAATCCGATACCACGTCAGTGTTGCATGTTGGACATCAAACCACAGAATATAAAAAGTGATGATGTGAAGAATGACTTTGCTGGACAGGGCGCGAATATAGAATCCGCGCAGCGCCGTTTTCGAGGAAAACGCGACATTAATCAGCGCGCTTTGTTTTTCTTGCACAGGGATCCCTGGCAGATACACTATCCATTCCGCACTATTCTGGCGCAACATGACCGCCTTTTTCTGGTGCAGTATATGTAGCCTCATTGACACTGCCACGGGGTAAACCAGACCCAAAATAATCAACCAGGCGGCGCTGGCCGTGATATCAATGAAGGTGAAAGCGCAGAGCAAGACGACCATAAAAAATGTTAATGGCCGCAAAAAGAGATACCAACAAAACTGGTAATTCATTGTGAGGTTACCGAACGCTCCCTGTAAGGCTTTATCATAGCGTTTTACTGATAGCAGGGCATTAAGGGGGAAACCTCTTTCGGAATTTATAAACGCAGAAAAGCAAAAAGCTCGCCGAAGCGAGCTTTTTAAAGGTGGCTGGGGTACGAGGATTCGAACCTCGGAATGCCGGAATCAGAATCCGGTGCCTTACCGCTTGGCGATACCCCAATTGTCGTACTTCTTGCGCTCATTAGCAGAGCGTCTTTAAAACTGGCTGGGGTACGAGGATTCGAACCTCGGAATGCCGGAATCAGAATCCGGTGCCTTACCGCTTGGCGATACCCCAACAAATTATTTTCGAACCGGTCGAATACATCGACACGTTCTGAATATGGTGGCTACGACGGGATTCGAACCTGTGACCCCATCATTATGAGTGATGTGCTCTAACCAACTGAGCTACGTAGCCAGATGATTTCTTCGATGGCTGGGGTACCTGGATTCGAACCAGGGAATGCCGGTATCAAAAACCGGTGCCTTACCGCTTGGCGATACCCCAATACCGTCGCGGTGAACCGCAAACTCGAAGAAATATGGCTGGGGTACCTGGATTCGAACCAGGGAATGCCGGTATCAAAAACCGGTGCCTTACCGCTTGGCGATACCCCATCCGTACAACGCTTATCGGTGAATGGTGCGGGAGGCGAGACTTGAACTCGCACACCTTGCGGCGCCAGAACCTAAATCTGGTGCGTCTACCAATTTCGCCACTCCCGCAAAAAAGATGGTGGCTACGACGGGATTCGAACCTGTGACCCCATCATTATGAGTGATGTGCTCTAACCAACTGAGCTACGTAGCCATCTTTTTTCGCGTTACCTTATCGGCGTTGCGGGGCGCATTATGCGTATTGAGCCTTGAAGCGTCAACCTCTTTTTCATCGAAAAACGTCGGAAAGTGTCTGTTTGGTTAGGTTGCGAACAGCGTGGCGCAATATTCGGCAATTATTGGTTATTAATCGTTTTTCCGAAAGTGGTTTGCTATAAAAAAAGAGCCCCTAAGGGCTCTTTCGTCATCGTTAATTTACTGGTACGCCGACTGATGCACGCCGACCGCGCGGCCTGACGGGTCATCCATCGTTTTGAATGCTTCATCCCACTCAATGGCTTTGGCGGAAGAACAGGCCACGGACGGGCCGCCGGGTACGCATTCCGCCGCGCTTGGCACCGGGAACAGCTCTTCAAAAATTTCGCGGTACAGATACGCCTCTTTAGACGACGGCGTGTTGTATGGAAAGCGGAAGCGGGCGGTTTCCAGTTGTTGATCGGAAATCTGTTTCGCCGCCACTTCTTTCAGCGTATCGATCCAGCTGTAGCCTACGCCGTCAGAGAACTGCTCTTTCTGACGCCACGCCACGCTTGCTGGCAGATAAGACTCGAAGCACTCGCGCAGCACGTGTTTTTCCATCTTGCCGTTACCGCACATTTTATCCTGTGGGTTGATACGCATCGCCACGTCGAGGAATTTTTTATCCAGGAACGGTACGCGCGCTTCCACGCCCCAGGCGGACATCGCTTTGTTGGCGCGGGCGCAGTCATACATATGCAGCGCCTGTAGCTTACGGACCGTCTCTTCATGTAACTCTTTGGCGTTCGGCGCTTTATGGAAGTACAGGTAGCCGCCAAACACCTCATCGGAACCTTCGCCGGAGAGCACCATTTTGATGCCCATCGCTTTGATCTTACGCGACATCAGATACATCGGCGTTGAGGCGCGGATAGTGGTCACGTCATAGGTTTCAATGTGATAGATAACATCACGAATGGCATCAAGGCCTTCCTGCACGGTGAAGTGAATTTCATGGTGCACGGTGCCGAGGTGGCTAGCCACTTCCTGGGCCGCCTTCAGGTCAGGCGAACCTTCCAGACCGACCGCAAAAGAGTGCAACTGTGGCCACCAGGCTTCGGAGCGCTCCTGATCTTCGACGCGACGGGCGGCGAATTTTTTGGTGATTGCCGAGATAATCGACGAGTCCAGACCGCCGGAGAGCAGCACGCCGTAAGGGACGTCGGACATCAGGTGGCTTTTCACGGATTCTTCCAGCGCCTGGCGCAGCGCGTTTTTGTCGGTAACGTTGTCTTTTACCGCATCGTAATCGAACCAGTCGCGCTGATAGTACTGACGAATTTCGCCGTCTTTGCTCCACAGGTAGCTGCCCGCCGGGAACTCTTTAATGGTGCGGCAGACCGGGGTCAGCGCTTTCATTTCTGACGCTACGTAGAAGTTGCCGAATTCGTCATAGCCCATATAGAGCGGAATAATACCGATATGGTCACGACCAATCAGATAAGCGTCTTTTTCGCTGTCATACAGGGCGAAGGCGAACATCCCCTGTAAATCGTCAAGGAAATCCGGCCCTTTTTCCTGATACAGCGCGAGGATAACTTCGCAGTCGGAGCCTGTCTGGAACGCGTAACGATCGCCATACTCCGCGCGTAACGTCTGATGGTTATAAATTTCACCGTTCACCGCCAGCACGTGGGTTTTCCTGGCGTTATACAGGGGCTGGGCGCCGGCGTTAACATCAACAATCGACAAGCGTTCATGTGCGAGAATCGCGTTATCGCAAGCGTAGATGCCGGACCAGTCCGGGCCGCGATGGCGCATCAGGCGTGACAGCTCAAGGGCTTTTTTACGCAGTTCCGCTGCATCTGTTTTGATATCGAATACGCCGAAAATAGAACACATAGCCTTCTCCGTTAATCTGTTGCGTCGTACTTTTTGTGTTTGCTTGACTAAAAAATGCCGCAAAGGCGTGGAAGGCGCAAGGGGATTACGGTCTGAAAAATGAAAAATGCAATCGTCATTGTTGATTAGTGAAAAATGATTACGTATTGCGCGGATTTATTGATGGATCTTCAGTTTTATCGTGGTTTAATTGAATTATGTTTTTCCTGATGGCGTTTCGCTTATCAGACCTACAATGTTGTTCGAACCGTAGGCCTGAAAGCGGCGCGTCATCAGGCAGGGGACAGGTTTAGATAACGTCGATCTCGGCGACGGAAGGGTAAATCCAGCTTGGGCGGAACGGCATACTGTCAATATCATTGATTGTTGATACGCCTGAAAGCACCAGAATGGTCTCCAGACCGGCCTGGAACCCCGCCAGAATGTCGGTGCGCAGGTTATCGCCGACAATAACGGTCTCTTCCGAGTGCGCCTGCATTTTGTTCAACGCCGCGCGGATGATCCACGGGCTGGGTTTGCCGACATAAAACGGCTTCCGGCCGGAAATTTTTTCAATGCCTGCGCACAGCGCGCCGCAGGCCGGATAAAAGCCGCGACCGTGGGTATCCGGGTTGGTGGCGATAAAGCGCGCGCCATTGGCGACGAAAAATGCCGCTTTATGCATCATGTCCCAGTTGTAGGAGCGGGTCTCTCCAACGATGACAAAATCAGGGTTCACATCGGTAATAGTAAAACCCGCTTTATAGAGCTCGTGAATGAGCGCGCCTTCGCCCACGACATACGCTTTCTTACCTTCCTGACGGCGCAGAAAATCGGCTGTCGCCATTGCTGACGTATAAAACACGCTGTCCGGCACGTTAACGCCAGCGGTAGCAAAACGGTTCGCCAGATCCTGGCCGGTCTGCGACGGGTAATTGGTCAGCAGCACCAGCGGCAGACCTTTTTCCAGAATCCCCGTCAGAAATTCCGCCGCACCGGGTACGGCTACGTTGTCGTGCATCAGCACGCCGTCGATATCGCAGATTACATTCTTGATGGTCATGAACTACCCAGGGAATTTGTGAATAATCCGATACTATAAGAGCGCATCAACTTTCCAGCAAACGTTGCAGCAATGTTCCGTTGAGCATGGCGCGTTTAACTAAGGCAAATGCGCCGATAGCAGAACGGTGATCCAGCGTGGAGCGTACCACCGGCAAATTTTTGCGAAATGCCTTTAACGCCTGCGTATTGATACAGCTTTCGATAGCGGGCAACAGGACTTTATCGGCTTCAATGATCTCGCCGGCAATGACGATTTTTTGCGGATTAAACAGGTTGATAGCAATGGCGATCGTTTTGCCCAAATGGCGACCAACATGCTCAATGACTTCCGAGGCCAGGCTGTCGCCCCGGTTTGCCGCCTTACAGATGGTTTTAATCGTGCAGTCGTCAAGCGGAACACGGCTTTGATACCCTTGTTTAAGCAAATTCAGCACCCGTTGTTCAATCGCCGCATTGGCGGCAATGGTTTCCAGACAGCCGAAATTACCGCAGTGGCAGCGCTCGCCCAACGGCTCCACCTGAATATGCCCAATTTCGCCGACGTTGCCGTTACGGCCAATGAAGATGCGTCCGTTGGAGATAATCCCGGCGCCTGTACCACGATGAACGCGCACCAGAATCGAGTCCTCGCAATCCTGACTGGCGCCGAAGTAGTGTTCCGCCAGCGCCAGGCTACGGATATCGTGTCCCACGAAACAGGTAACGTGAAACCGTTTTTCCAGCGCTTCGACCAGTCCCCAGTTTTCAACCTGAATGTGCGGCATGTAACGAATCACGCCGCTTTCCGGATCGACAAGCCCTGGCAGGATCACCGAGATAGCGATCAATTCACGAATTTTACGCTGACAGCTATCAATAAAGACGGCGATGGTGTTGAGCAGCGCATGTTCCAGCGTCTCCTGGGTGCGCTCCGGCAGCGGATAATGCTCCTCAGCGACCACTTTACTGCTCAGATCGTAGAGCGTTAAAGTGGTGTCATGACGGCCCAGGCGAACGCCAATAGCGTGGAAGTTACGGGTTTCCGTGACGATAGAGATAGCGCGGCGGCCTCCGGTAGAGGCCTGCTGATCGACTTCTTTGATCAGCCCGCGTTCAATGAGTTGACGCGTAATTTTCGTTACGCTGGCGGGAGCAAGCTGGCTTTGCTCGGCAATTTGTATGCGCGAGATAGGACCATGCTGGTCAATCAGGCGGTAAACGGCCGCGCTGTTAAGCTGTTTTACGAGATCAACGTTACCTATCTGAGCTTGTCCGCCTGGTGTCATATTCTCACTTACTCAAGTCAACGACCTCGTCACCATTAACGATGGTCTTGATAATTTTAAAATCGTGGGTGAACGCGGTCAGGTTGGCGACTTTACCCGGCGCAATGCTACCGAGATGCTTATCAACGCCGATAGCGCGTGCCGGATAGAGCGTTGCCATGCGCAGCACTTCATCCAGCGCGATGCCGCAATGCGCGACCAGGTTGCGTACGCCTTCAATCATGGTTAAGGACGAACCGCTCAACGTACCGTTTTCATCCACACACAGTCCATTGCGGTAGTATATTGTTTTACCTGCGAAAATGAACTGCTCAATATTGGCCCCCGCCGGTGCGGTGGCGTCTGTCACCAGACAAAGTTTGTCGCCTTTAAGGCGTTTGGCATTGCGAATGTTGGCGTAGTCGACATGCAGACCATCGGCGATAACGCCGCAATAAATATCCGCTTCGTCCAGAACAGCGCCAGCAAGGCCCGGCTCACGCCCTGTAATGTACGGCATCGCATTAAACAGGTGAGTCGCAAAGGTAATCCCGGCGCGGAAGCCCGCTTTCGCCTCTTTTAACGTCGCGTTGGAGTGACCTGCGGAAACCACAATGCCCGCATTCGCCAGTTTAGCGATTACGTCAGCAGGCACCATTTCCGGCGCGAGTGTAACTTTGGTGATGACGTCGGCATTATCGCACAAGAAATCGACCAGCGCAGCGTCTGGTTTACGCACGAAATCAGGATTATGGGTGCCTTTTTTTACCAAATTAAGCCAGGGGCCTTCCAGGTGGAGACCCAGCGCCTGGTGCGGATGTTTTTCCAGGTATTCGCGCATGACGCGAATGCCCTGTTTCATCAATTCATCGCTGGTAGTGATAAGCGTTGGCAGAAAGTTAGTACAGCCCGATTTTTCATTGGCTTTCTGCATAATTTCCAGCGTTTCAACGCTGACGGCTTCTGCGGTATCGTTAAACTGCACGCCGCCGCAGCCGTTTAGCTGCACATCAATAAAACCGGGGGAGAGAATGGCCCCATTCAATGAGCGTTGTTCTATTCCCGGCGGCAGTTCGGCCATCGGACAAACGCGGTCAATCAGGCCATTAGCGACAACAAGCGCATGGTCATCAAGAATTTCGTGACCGGTAAAGATCCGGCCCTGGGTTAAAGCATACATTCCGACCCCCGATATCAAAAATTTACCGCCCCGCATTGACTGGCGGGGCGGAGACAACATTACAGACCTTTAATATTTTCTGCTTCTAATTCATTGAAATATTTCAATGTTTTAACTTTAAGTTCCATTGTGGACGGCTCATCGCATACCACAACCGCTTTCGGATGGAGTTGCAGGCAGCTAATGGTCCACATGTGGTTGACGTTGCCTTCAACCGCCGCCTGCAGCGCCTGGGCTTTCTGATGGCCCAGCACCAGAATCATCACTTCTTCCGCATCCAGCAGCGTGCCTACGCCTACCGTCAGCGCGTATTTCGGCACCTGGTTTACGTCGCCGTCAAAGAAGCGGGAGTTCGCTACGCGAGTATCATGGGTTAACGTTTTGATACGGGTACGGGAAGCCAGGGAAGACGCCGGTTCGTTAAAGGCGATGTGACCGTCGTTGCCGACGCCGCCCATAAACAGATGGATTTTACCGTAAGAACGAATTTTTTCTTCATATTGACGGCATTCTGCATCGATATCCGGTGCGTTACCGTTGAGAAGATTGATGTTTTCTGCTGGAATATCAACGTGATCGAAAAAGTTACGATGCATAAAGCTGTGGTAGCTTTCCGGGTGCTCTTTCGGCAGGCCAACATATTCGTCCATATTAAAGGTGACCACATGCTTAAAGCTGACCTCGCCCGCTTTGTGCATCTCAACCAGCGCTTTGTACGCCGTTAGCGGCGTGCCGCCGGTAGGCAGCCCAAGGACAAACGGACGATCGGCGGTCGGTTTGAACGCATTAATACGGTTAACGATATGGCGAGCGGCCCATTTGCCAACCTGTTCTGCGGTACTCAGGGGGATCAGTCTCATTCTTCACCTCAATAATCAATGTCAAAATTTGGCGGATCGTATTAAGCGTAACCTGGATATCCAGGGTTCGTGTTCAATCCGTCCTGATTTTTTGAATCATAAAATAAGTTTTCCGTGTTAGCCAGTGGATGGTGGGGATGATTACGATATTTAGTGATTATAATCACAAAAAACACCCGTTTAATTTGCGAGGCGAATTAATTTTTCACACACTCTGCAGAAGATGATCTCACCGTTCGATTACAGAACATCACGTTTTTAACGTTTGCAGCACAATAAAAAACGGCTTCAAAGAAGCCATATCGGCGTCTCGTAGGGGGAATAAGATGAATATTTTAGGTTTTTTCCAGCGGCTGGGTAGGGCGTTGCAGCTCCCTATCGCCGTGTTGCCGGTGGCAGCGTTGTTGCTGCGATTCGGCCAACCAGATTTGCTGAATATGCCGTTTATCGCGCAAGCGGGCGGGTCTATTTTCGATAACCTGGCGCTGGTTTTCGCTATCGGCGTGGCCTCCAGTTGGTCTAAAGATAGCGCGGGCGCGGCAGCGCTGGCGGGAGCCGTGGGTTACTTCGTCATGACCAAAGCGATGGTGACGATTAACCCGGAAATCAACATGGGCGTGCTGGCGGGGATTATTACCGGTCTGGTCGGCGGCGCGGTTTATAATCGCTGGTCTGGTATCAAACTGCCTGATTTTCTCAGTTTCTTCGGTGGAAAACGTTTTGTGCCGATCGCAACGGGCTTTTTCTGTCTGGTGCTGGCCGCTATTTTCGGTTACGTCTGGCCGCCGGTACAGCATGGCATCCATGCGGGCGGTGAATGGATCGTTTCCGCAGGCGCGCTGGGTTCCGGTATCTTTGGCTTCATCAACCGTCTGCTGATCCCCACCGGCCTGCATCAGGTACTGAACACCATCGCCTGGTTCCAGATTGGCGAATTCACCAATGCCGCAGGCACTGTATTCCACGGCGATATCAACCGCTTCTATGCTGGCGACGGCACGGCAGGGATGTTTATGTCCGGCTTCTTCCCGATCATGATGTTTGGTCTGCCGGGCGCCGCTCTGGCGATGTATTTCGCCGCGCCGAAAGAACGTCGTCCGATGGTGGGCGGTATGCTGCTGTCTGTCGCGATCACCGCGTTTCTGACCGGCGTAACCGAGCCGCTGGAATTCCTGTTTATGTTCCTGGCGCCGCTGCTGTACCTCCTGCACGCCATTTTGACCGGTATCAGCCTGTTCGTCGCGACGCTGCTGGGTATCCATGCGGGCTTCTCTTTCTCGGCAGGCGCGATCGACTATGTTCTGATGTATAACCTGCCAGCGGCCAGCAATAACGTCTGGATGTTGCTGGTGATGGGCGTTGTATTCTTTATCATCTACTTCCTGCTGTTCAGCGCGGTTATTCGTATGTTTAACCTGAAAACGCCGGGCCGCGAAGATAAAGTTGATGAGATGGTAACGGAAGAAGCCAACAGCAACACCGAAGAAGGGTTAACGCAACTGGCGACCAGCTATATTGCTGCGGTTGGCGGTACGGACAACCTGAAAGCGATCGATGCGTGTATTACCCGTCTGCGCCTGACCGTGAATGACTCTGCTCGCGTTAACGATGCGGCCTGCAAACGCCTCGGCGCTTCCGGCGTGGTGAAACTGAACAAACAGACCATTCAGGTTATTGTCGGCGCGAAAGCGGAATCGATTGGCGATGAAATGAAGAAAGTGGTGGCGCGGGGGCCGGTCGCGGCAGCATCTGCTGATGCGGCTCACGTTGCGACACCTGCTCCGGCGGCCAAACCCCAGGCGGTGCCGAATGCGGTGACTATCGCTGAACTGGTCTCTCCGATTACCGGTGAGGTAGTGGCGCTGGATCAGGTACCGGATGAAGCTTTCGCCAGCAAAGCGGTCGGCGACGGCGTGGCGGTGAAACCCACCGATAAAACCGTGGTTTCTCCGGCGGCGGGTACTATCGTGAAAATCTTCAACACTAACCACGCGTTCTGTCTGGAAACCGAAAAAGGCGCGGAGATCGTTGTCCATATGGGTATCGATACCGTCGCGCTGAACGGTCAGGGCTTCAAGCGTCTGGTAGAAGAGGGTGCGGAAGTCACGGCGGGTCAGCCGGTTCTGGAACTGGATCTGGACTTCCTGAATGCCAATGCGCGTTCCATGATAAGCCCGGTTGTTTGCAGCAACAGCGATGACTTCAGCGCTCTGGTCATCAAAGCGGATGGTCACGTGGTAGCGGGTCAAACGCCACTGTACGAGATCAAGAGCAAATAATCGCTTCCTGGCCGGATAAGGCGTAAGACGCCATCCGGCGATATCACAGAAAACATAAGCGGCAGAGGGGAACCTTCGCCGCTTTTTTTTACCGCAATTAGCCCCAATATTTTCTGCAAAGCCACTTTTTAAGTAACTAAAGGTTGTCAGTCTGTCCGGCTTATAAGATCATATGCCGTTATACGTTGTTTACGCTTTGAGGAATCCACGATGAGTGAGGCTGAAGCCCGCCCGACTAACTTTATTCGTCAGATTATTGATGAAGATCTGGCGAGTGGTAAACATACCACTGTCCATACCCGTTTTCCGCCGGAGCCGAATGGCTATCTGCACATCGGCCACGCGAAATCTATCTGCCTGAACTTTGGCATCGCGCAAGATTATCAGGGCCAGTGCAACCTGCGTTTCGATGACACCAACCCGGTAAAAGAAGATATCGAGTACGTTGATTCGATCAAAAACGACGTCGAGTGGTTAGGCTTTCACTGGTCTGGCGATATTCGCTACTCCTCCGATTACTTTGACCAACTGCACGCCTATGCGGTCGAGCTAATCAATAAAGGCCTGGCCTACGTTGATGAGCTGACGCCGGAGCAGATCCGTGAATACCGCGGTACGCTGACCGCGCCGGGTAAAAACAGCCCGTTCCGCGATCGCAGCGTGGAAGAGAACCTCGCGCTATTTGAAAAAATGCGTACCGGCGGTTTTGAAGAGGGTAAAGCCTGTCTGCGCGCTAAAATCGACATGGCGTCGCCGTTTATCGTGATGCGCGATCCGGTGCTGTATCGCATTAAATTCGCCGAGCATCATCAGACCGGCAACAAGTGGTGCATCTACCCGATGTACGACTTTACTCACTGCATCAGCGATGCGCTGGAAGGCATTACTCATTCTCTGTGTACGCTGGAGTTCCAGGATAACCGTCGTCTGTACGACTGGGTGCTGGACAACATCACCATTCCGGTTCACCCGCGCCAGTACGAATTCTCGCGCCTGAATCTGGAATACACCGTGATGTCCAAGCGTAAGCTGAACCTGCTGGTGACCGACAAACACGTCGAAGGCTGGGATGATCCGCGTATGCCGACTATTTCCGGTCTGCGCCGTCGCGGCTATACCGCAGCTTCTATTCGTGAGTTCTGCAAACGCATCGGCGTCACCAAGCAGGACAACACCATTGAGATGGCGTCGCTGGAATCCTGCATTCGCGAAGATCTGAACGAAAACGCGCCGCGCGCGATGGCGGTAATCGATCCGGTAAAACTGGTTATCGAAAACTACCCGCAGGGCGAGAGCGAAATGGTTACCATGCCTAACCATCCGAATAAACCGGAGATGGGCAGCCGTGAAGTGCCGTTTAGCGGTGAGATCTGGATCGATCGCGCAGATTTCCGCGAAGAAGCGAACAAGCAGTACAAGCGTCTGGTGATGGGCAAAGAAGTGCGTCTGCGTAATGCCTACGTCATTAAAGCGGAGCGCGTAGAGAAGGATGCCGAAGGGAATATCACCACCATCTTCTGTACCTATGATGCCGATACGCTGAGTAAAGATCCGGCTGACGGGCGTAAAGTGAAAGGCGTAATCCACTGGGTTAGCGCAGCACATGCGCTGCCGATTGAAATTCGTCTCTACGACCGTCTGTTCAGCGTGCCGAATCCAGGCGCCGCGGAGGACTTCCTGTCTGTTATCAACCCCGAATCATTAGTGATTAAGCAGGGTTATGGTGAGCCGTCGCTGAAAGCGGCGGTAGCAGGAAAAGCTTTCCAGTTTGAACGTGAAGGCTACTTCTGCCTCGACAGCCGCTATGCAACGGCCGATAAGCTGGTCTTTAACCGCACCGTAGGCCTGCGTGATACCTGGGCGAAAGCGGGCGAATAAGCACTGCGCCAACAGGCGAATGCTGTAAAAATACCTTGTCAACGCCGCGTTCTGCGGCGTTTTTTCTCTGCATTTCTAAGTCGATTCTCTTTTTTGCGAGGCGAATTAATTATTCTCTGAAAATTATTGATCTGATAAATGATTATTAATCTAAATGTTATAAGCGTCAGGTCAACAGGAGACAATTATTTTCATGCCTATGGAAAACAAGTCAATTTTCTTTCTGGCGGTCTGCTTCCCCCACCAGCAGTCGAATGTAACAGAAAGCAATTAAATATGTGCGGTTGCTCATATTATTACATACTGGTTACAGAAAGAGATTGATAATTCGCATCGCGAAAAATAGTCTATTTAACGTAGTAAATGAGGTTTCTCAGCGCTACTTTTTATTTTTATTTTTTCGCTGTTCGCTTTTGTCGGCAGCAATTTATACGTCAAAGAGGATTAACTTATGCGTACGTTTAGTGGCAAACGTAGTACGCTGGCTCTGGCTATCGCCGGTATCACAGCAATGTCGGGGTGGATCGTTGTTCCGCAGGCGCAAGCCTCCGGCTTTTTCGACGACTCCACGTTAACGGGCGGCATCTATTATTGGCAGCGTGAACGCGATCGCAAAGATGTGACCGACGGCGACAAATATAAAACTAACCTTTCTCATGCGACCTGGAACGCTAACCTGGATTTTCAGTCTGGTTACGCTGCGGATATGTTCGGTCTGGATATCGCGGCGTTTACCGCGATTGAAATGGCAGAAAACGGCGACAGCGGTCATCCAAACGAAATTGCCTTCTCGAAAAAGAATAAAGGCTACGACGAAGACTATTCCGGCGATAAGAGCGGTATCAGTCTTTATAAAGCCGCCGCGAAATTTAAATATGGCCCGGTCTGGGCGCGCGCCGGTTATATTCAGCCTACCGGTCAGACGCTGTTAGCGCCGCACTGGAGTTTTATGCCGGGTACTTATCAGGGTGCGGAAGCCGGCGCCAGTTTTGACTATGGCGATGCGGGCGCGTTAAGTTTTTCCTACATGTGGACTAACGAATATAAAGCGCCGTGGCATACCGAAATGGATAAGTTTTATCAGGCGGATAAAAAAACCAATGTAGATTATCTCCACTCCATCGGCGCGAAGTACGACTTCAAAAATGATCTGGTGCTGGAAGCGGCGTTTGGTCAGTCCGAAGGCTATGTCGATCAATATTTCGCGAAGGCCAGCTATAAATTTGATTTAGGCGGCAATCCGTTCACCACCAGTTACCAGTTCTACGGCGCGCGCGACAAAGTAGACGATCGCAGCGTGAATGATATTTACGACGGTACGGCCTGGCTGCAGGCGTTGACCTTCGGCTACAAAGTCGCGGAAGTGGTTGACCTGCGTCTGGAAGGTACCTGGGTGAAAGCGGACGGTCAGCAGGGCTATTTTCTGCAACGTATGACGCCAACCTACGCCTCTTCAAACGGTCGTCTGGATATCTGGTGGGATAACCGCTCCGACTTTAACGCTAACGGTGAAAAGGCGGTTTTCTTCGGCGCGATGTATGACCTGAAAAACTGGAATCTGCCGGGCTGGGCTGTGGGCGCGTCTTACGTTTACGCCTGGGATGCTAAACCGGCAACCTGGCAAAGTAACCCGGATGCTTACTACGACAAAAACCGCACTATCGAAGAGTCCTCATACAGTCTGGATGCGGTCTATACCCTGCAGGAGGGGCGTGCCAAAGGCACCATGTTCAAACTGCACTTCACCGAATATGACAACCACTCCAATATTCCAAGCTGGGGCGGTGGTTACGGCAACATCTTCCAGGATGAGCGTGACGTGAAATTTATCGTTATTGCGCCATTCACTATTTTCTGATGTCAGATGCGGCAGGCTGCCGGTCTGCCGCGTTGTTGAGGAACGACCTATGAAAAAAATTTTACTCATCGCCAGCATGACCGCCGGTTTGACGGCCTGCGCGTCATCACCCGCGCCGGAAGAAGATAGCCGGCTGAAAGAGGCGTACAGCGCCTGTATCAATACCGCACAGGGCTCGCCTGAGAAGATAGAGGCCTGCCAAAGCGTACTGAATGCCCTTAAAAAAGAGCGCAAACATCAGCAATTTGCTAACGAAGAAAGCGTGCGGGTACTGGACTATCAGCAGTGCATTCAGGCGACGCGCACGGGTAACGATCAGGCGGTCAAGGCTGACTGCGATAAGGTCTGGCAGGAAATTCGCAGTCATAATAACGTGCAATAAAACCCTGCCTTGCCACCCACGGGCGAATGTTTTCCGCCCGTGGTTTTTTCAGGCTTTATTTTCTGCCGCGATATAGCCGCGACTCAGACGTACAAACAGCATCGCCGTCGCGGCAAGTCCACATAACGCCGCGCACATCAGCCACCAGCCGGGCGAGCTTTTATCGCCGGTTAACTTTACCAGCGCGGTAGAGATGGCTGGCGTCAGGCCGCCAAAAATTGCCGTCGCCAGGCTAAAGGCCAGCGAGAAACCAACGGTACGCACATAGACTGGCATCACTTCGGTTAACGCCGCGACCATTGCGCCGTTATACATGCCAAAAAAGAAAGAGAACCACAGCAGTACCAGCGTCATGCGGGTAAAGTCGGGCGCGGCGGTCAGCCACTGCATGACGGGCCAGGTGGTGATCAGCGCCAGCAACGTAATGCCCATTAATACGGCGCGACGGCCAATCCGGTCGGAAATCGCGCCGCCAATGGGTAACCAGATAAAATTGGACACCCCCACCAACATGGTGACGATCAAACTGTCCCGCGCGCTGAGATTAAGCACGGTTCTGCCATAGGTCGGCGTATAAACGGTGATAAAATAAAACGTTGTGGTGGTCATCGCTACCAGCAGCGTTCCGGCCGTAATAATGCGCCAGTTTTTGGCGATAGTTGCAAAAATTTCCCTGGTGTCGGGGCGATGCTTGCGTTGTAAAAACGCTTCTGTTTCTTGTAATGAACGACGTAAAACAAAAATCAGCGGAATGATCATACAGCCGATAAAGAACGGAATTCGCCAGCCCCACTCCGATATCGCGTCGTGTCCCAGCGTGATATTCAGGCTATAACCAATCAACGCGGCGACAACGATCGCGACCTGCTGACTGGCGGATTGCCAGCTGGTATAAAACCCTTTATTGCCTGGCGTTGCGATTTCGGACAGATAGACCGAGATGCCGCCTAACTCAACGCCCGCAGAAAATCCTTGTAATAACCGGCCCAACAGCACCAACGCAGGCGCTGCCAGGCCGATCGTTTGGTAGCCGGGGACGAGGGCGATGAGCAACGTACCGCAGCCCATAATCGCCAGCGTCACCATCAGCCCTTTACGACGTCCGATTCTGTCAATATAGGCGCCAAGCACAATCGCGCCGACGGGGCGCATTAAAAAACCGGAGCCAAAGACGGCAAAGGTCAACATTAATGAGGCAAATTCGCTTTCCGCCGGAAAAAACGTTCTGGCGATATAGGTGGCGTAAAATCCGAACAAGAAAAAATCAAACTGTTCAAGAAAATTGCCGCTTGTCACGCGCAGTATTGCGCCGAACGTGCCGGCGCGCGATGTTGCAGGTGTGTGTTGTGCCATAGGGTTTGCTCTCCACTGTCTTTATTGTTTTATGGGTAAGATGTTGCGGGTCAGTTGCCTGTATCCCCCGCATGTTTTCCGCGTCGCTTCTCAACAGCCCATTTGAGTAAGGCCGCGCAGCGGAAAAATCCGTGGGCGAATTTTCCGTAGGGAAGGGTGAGAAAGAGCGCCATCACCACACCTAAATGGAGCGCCAGCAGTATGCCCATTCCGCTGGTGTCTCTGCCTGCCAGCAGCGCCAGCCCGGTAAGGCTGGTTAAGAACAGCAGCAGAATAAAGCCGCGATCCATGGGGTTCTGGCGCGCATCGCCATGTAACGGCGACCGCCGCAGATTGAGCCACAGTAGCCCGGCCGGGCCGATAAGCAGACCGATACCGCCCAGCGTGCCGAGCATGACCGGCAGGCTAAAGAACGGGTAGGGCGCTTCCCAACCGGCGACGTAGTGATAGCCTGTCGCCACTACCGTGGCGGCAAAACAGAGCATAAAACCGTAGAAGGTAAAGTGATGAAAGCGACGGCGCAGCAGCGTGAATGCATCGTCCGCTTCGTTACAGCCTTTGCCGTGACCGCCGTCGAGATATTTCAGCGTTAACGCATTGTGCGACGCTTCCGCAATCTCCGCCGAACGCGGTACGCCCGGCGAGATCTCACGCCAGAAGCGGATTACGCCCGCCATAAGCAAACCGATTGCCAGCACAAAAACTGAGCCAAACATCCATGCCAGCAGGCTATGCGGAAAAATTTGATAGAAGTCACCGGCCAGCGGCGGATGAATCAGCGACCCTTTCAGCGCCATCGCCAGTAATAAAAAGAGCGTCAGACCGACTATCAGCGCCAGCGCGACGGTGATCCCCGCCCGGCGGTATAACGCGCCAAAAGCGGCGGGCTGGGCATACTGTTGATACGTCTCCAGGCGGGCTTGCGCCATCGCTTTCGGCACGTTAATGGCAAATTCATGGGGCGGCGCGTACTGGCACGCGTGCAGGCAGGCGCCGCAGTTATGACATAAATTCGCCAGATAATGAATATCGGCTTTACCGAATTCGAGCCGCTGGGTCATCGCCGGAAATACTGCGCAAAAACCTTCGCAGTAGCGACACGCGTTACACACTTGCATGACGCGTTCGACCTCGGCTTCCGGTTCGGTAAGCACGGTGGCCTCAATGATTAATTTTTCAAGCTGTTTCATGCTGCGCCTCCTTGTGTGCCGCGCGGGCGGCTTCTATTCCCGCAATGCGGCCAAAGGTTGTGCCGATAGACATGCCTACGCCTGCGGTATACCCCTTGCCCAGAACATTTCCTGCCATCATCTCGCCGGCAACAAACAGGTTGCGGCTTGGATGACCGGCAAAATGCACCGCGGCACGTTCGTTAACTTTCAGACCCAGGTAGGTAAACGTGATGCCGGGTCGCAGCGCATAACCGTAGTAGGGCGGCGCATCAAGCGGGCGCGCCCAGTGGGTTTTCGCCGGCGTCAGGTTTTTGGTGGCGCAGTCATCAAGCAAGGTATGATCAAAATGACCGGGTTGGCAGGCCTGGTTATACTGCGTGACGGTATGGGTAAATTTTTCCGCGTCCAGCCCCAACTGGCAGGCCAGTTCAGCCAGCGTATTGGCCTGCGCGCCAGGAAAAACCGGCGGCATAAAGTGGCCGATGGCTTTGCTGTCAATAATCGAATAGCCAATCTGTCCTGGCTGTTGAGCCACCAGCCGCCCCCAAATGGCGTAACGCTTCGGCCAGAAATCTTCGCCTTCATCATAAAAACGTTCGGCGTCGCGATTCACGACAATACCCAGCGATACGCAATCCACGCGAGTACAAATACCGCCGTCGTATAGCGGCGCCCTGGCATCAATCGCTACGCAGTGCGACTGGGACGGATCGCCAATGATATCCGCGCCGGCATCCATCATAAATTTGAGTAATACGCCCTGGTTAAAACGCGTGCCGCGAATCAGAAAATTATCCGCGGGCCATTCGCCGCGGGCGTTTTCTCCCCAGGCCTCCCGCAGCCATTCACGGTTTGATTCGAAACCGCCAGCCGCTAATACGCAGGCTTTGGCGGTAATACGTTCGCTACCCGCCAGCGCTGCCACGAATTCGCCGTCATGAAGTTCAAGCGCGTGAACCGGCGTGTTATAGCGAATCTGTACGCCCAGCCGTTCGGCGCTACGGTAATAGGCATTGACGAGCGCTTTCCCGCCGCCCATAAAAAACGCATTGGTGCGCGCAACGTGGAGCGCACCAGATAATGGCGGTTGAAAGTTAACGCCATGTTTGCGCATCCAGTCGCGGCATTGCGAAGAGGTGCGAATGACCAGCCGCGCCAGCGCCTCGTTGGTGTTGCCGTCGGTGACTCGCCACAGATCCTGCCAGAATTCCTCTTCAGGATAGCTTTCTACCAGCACATCCTGCGGCGCATCATGCATACAGCGCAGGTTTCGTGTGTGCTGAGAATTTCCGCCGCGCCATTCTCGCGGGGCAGCCTCCAGCAGCAGAACCGATGCGCCCGCTTCCCGTGCGGTCAGGGCGGCGCATAATGCGGCATTGCCTCCGCCTATCACCAGTACATCAACCATCTTATACTCCCGTACCATTTAACTATTTGTTAAATTTGTAATTGAAATGTATACGGATAAATAAGCGGCGCGCTATCAGGTAGCGCTAAACAGGGGTTTAGTAAGCGTAAAGGGTTGCGCCTGGCCATTCACCGGCGTCGACTAACTGACGCATAACTTTGGTAAGGACTACTCTGGCGGCAAGGCCGGCGGGCGTCAGTTCATCATCCGACAGGCTGACTAAAAAATTGGGGCGGCTGAGTACCGGATTATGGACGCCGATCACGCGTAGCGCGTCGTTATCCAGATGAGAAATCGCCGCGCCGGGCTGCAACGTGGCGCCAAGACCGTCGCGCACGGCGCGCATCAACAACGCCAGGCCGTCAATTTCCGCGACGATTTCAACGTTAAGCGCATGTTCCTGGCAGACAGCGTCCAGCCTGCCGCGCAGCCCATGTCCCTGGCTTGGCATAATGAGCGGAATGCCTGCCAGTTGTTCAGGTGTGATCGGGTTATCAGGAAGCGCCGCCAGCAGGGCATGGGAGCCAATCAGAAAAAGCTGTTCTTCAAGGATCGGTCTGGCGCTCCAGCGCAGGATTTTATCTTTTTGAAAGACAACGGCTAAATCAATCTGGCGGGTATTGATCATTCTTTCCAGATTACCGGACAAGCTTTCCACCACATGCAGTCGGACATCGGCATAGTTTTCCTGCATGGCATGGATAAACGGTATACCCAGTATGGAGGCGGTACTGGGGGCCATTCCTACGCTCACATGACCGGAAAGGCGCGCTTCTCTGGCGGCGAGAATTGCGTCGTCGGCATGACGCAGGGCGAGTTGCGCCTGTGAATAAAAGGCCAGCCCGGCGTTGGTTGGCGTTACGCCGCGCGAGGTGCGCTGCAGCAGACGGATGGCGAGCTCGTTTTCCAGACGGGACATCTGTTGACTTAATGCTGAAACGCCAATATCAAGATCCTGTGCGGCGCTGCCCATACTGCCGGTTTCAATAATACGCACGAAATAGCGTAACTGGCGAAGCTCCATTCCTGCTCTCCTGAGATGCGATAGCGTTTTTTACATTAAATCAACATCAAGCGGCAGGAAAGAGGAGGATATAAAAAAGCCAACCGGGCGGTTGGCTCTTCGAAAGATTTACACTTATTTAGTCGCGTCATCGTGCGCGTGCTCGTCTTCGCGGCAGTCGCCTTCAGCGCAGTGGCCGTAAAGATAGAGGCTGTGATTAGTTAAACGAATACCGTGTTTCGCCGCAATTTCACGCTGGCGCGCTTCAATAGAGTCATCACTAAATTCAATCACTTTTCCGCAGTCAAGGCAGATAAGATGGTCGTGATGATGCTGTTGCGTCAGTTCAAAAACGGATTTACCGCCTTCAAAATTATGGCGGGTCACGATACCGGCATCGTCAAACTGGTTCAGCACACGGTATACGGTTGCCAGACCGATTTCTTCACCCATGTCGATCAGGCGTTTGTATAAATCTTCCGCACTGACGTGATGGTTATCTGGTTCCTGAAGAACTTCCAGAATTTTTAAACGAGGAAGCGTTACTTTCAGGCCAGCCTTCTTTAATGCGGTATTGTTGTCAGTCATGCGGAATCTGTCCTGTTGCTAAGCGATTCACTTCATTAGAGAAGTGACAGAAATTGCACTCAAGATAATGCGTATCATTATAGGACTGCCATGCCGAAATGAAAACCGCAAGTCTCTCGCAGATGTTAATAAAACTGTGGTTTTGCCTGCAAATTCTGGCGCCACCTGATTACACCCGGACATTGTACAGGGATGGGTGCGAAAGTTACAAATTTGTAGCAATTATTTTGATTGGTCTTGTCTATTGATGCGGCGCAGATATAACGCTGCGCCGCATAAGATTAGGCGTTGAGGATGTCGTCGAGGTGCAATTCAGCCGAAACTTGCTTAACCCATTTTTCAACACGCTCGGCGGTCAGTTCAGGCTGACGGTCTTCGTCAATCGCCAGACCGACAAAATGATCGTCGTCAGCCAGACCTTTAGAGGCTTCAAAATGATAGCCTGCGGTTGGCCAGTGACCCACAATCGTGGCGCCGCGCGGCTCGATAATGTCGCGAATCGTGCCCAGCGCATCACAGAAGTATTCCGCGTAGTCTTCCTGATCGCCACAGCCAAACAGCGCCACCAGCTTACCGTTAAAGTCAATCTCTTCGAGAGTCGGGAAGAAGTCATCCCAGTCACATTGCGCTTCGCCATAGTACCAGGTTGGGATGCCCAGCAGCAGAATGTCATACCCCTCCAGGTCTTCTTTACTGCTTTTTGCAATGTCATGCACATCGGCAACGTCTTTACCAAGCTGTTTTTGAATCATTTTTGCGATATTTTCGGTATTACCGGTGTCGCTGCCGAAAAAGATGCCAGTGATTGCCATGAGTAAAATAACCTCTTGAAACTTATTGAAATGGTGGTGGCGAATTGCCCACGGATAAGGGCAATCATAGCAGAACAGGCAGATATGCGGAAACAGCAATCACGCGGGACTGCACGCTCTGCTACACGAAATATGAAACAAAACTTATTTTCAGACTAAACCCTGGCCGCGCAGCGCCATAAGCTGCTTCATTAAAATTTCTTCAATGAGCTCGCTGCGGCTAATGTTGCGCGCTTCGGCCAGCTCATTCAGCGCGTCAACCGCTTGTGCGTTGAGTTTTAATTCGACACGCTTGAGGCCACGAACTTTGTCGCGTTTTAACTGGTTGCGCTTGTTGATGCGTAACTGTTCATCGCGCGAAAGCGGATTCGTTTTAGGTCGTCCCGGGCGACGCTCGTGCGCGAACAGATCTAATGTCGTACGGTCCGTTTGTTCTTTGGCCATGATTTTGGTGACTTCGGGGGAAACAATCAGCCAGGCTTATGCCCGGATGGATAGCGCGCCATCATACATCAGCGAGGAAGCGACGCCAACGCCCGCGCGCGTAATCGCGCACAGGCGATGAGTTTTTAATCAGTTAGCGTTTATCGTGCAGATAACGGCGGATGGCGCGCAGAACCGCCTCTGGTTTTTCGGCATGTACCCAGTGGCCCGCGCCGGCGATCACATGCGCGCGCGCCAAAGGGAATTGCGCCAGCAGCGCGTCGCGGTACGCTTCGGTCACGTACGGCGAGTTACCGCCTGGAATAAACAGCGCCGGATGTTCCCAGGGCGGAATGGTTTCCCAGCCGACGATATGCGGATACTGCTCCCATAATACCGGAACATTAAAACGCCATTCGCCTTCAGCCCAGGATTTTAACAGAAACTGGATCACGCCTTCTTCGTTGAGGTGCTGGCGCATAATCCCTGCCGCCTGTTGGCGGGATGTCGCGTCGGATTCGCTGACGGCGTTAATGGCCGCGAAAATGCGATCGTGGCGGCGAACGTGATAATCCACGGGGGCGATATCAATCGCGACCAGACGATCGATGCGATCGGGCGCCAGCGCCGTCAGCGCCATTACCGCTTTTCCGCCCATGGAATGACCAATAAACGTCGCTTTTTCAATCTGCTGCGCGTCAAGCGTATCCAGAAGATCCTGGGCCATTGCCGGATAATCCATGACCGGATCGCGCGGCGATAAACCATGATTGCGCATATCGACCTGAATAATGTCGTGATCGGTCACCAGATCGCGCGCCAGTACGCCGAGGTTGTCCAGGCTGCCAAACAGACCATGAACGAGAACGATGGGGGAATTATTGTGCAGGTTTTGTGCAGATTGCGCTCGGATGTTTAATTTCATGGCAAAGTTCTTTTTTTCGCTCTGTCGGGTTAGGGTATTATGTTGACCATTCTGCCACTGGGCTGCAACCTCTAAGGTTTACTCCGAGTTTTTTTGTCAGCCGGGCTTAACGCTATCCGCTGTTGGGATTTGTTCCTATAATCCCAATGACTTGTATTCAGCAAAGACATCGCACTGGATTAAGATGAAAACGATTGAAGTTGATGATGAACTCTATAGCTATATTGCCAGCCACACCAAGCATATCGGCGAGAGCGCATCCGACATTTTACGGCGTATGTTGAAGTTTTCCGCCACGACACAGCCAACGGCTTCAGCGGTGAAGGGGACGCCTGCGGCGCAACCCGTTGCCGAAGCGAAACCGGTCAACCCGGTAAAAGACAAAGTTCGCGCGATGCGTGAGCTATTGTTGTCTGACGAATATGCCGAGCAGAAAAAAGCGGTCAACCGCTTTATGCTGATTCTGACTACACTCTATTCACTGGATCACCACGCGTTTGCGGAGGCGACGGAGTCGTTGCATGGCCGCACGCGCGTCTATTTTGCGGCGGATGAACAAACGCTGCTGAAAAATGGGAATCAAACTAAACCTAAGCACGTTCCCGGCACGCCGTACTGGGTGATCACCAACACCAACACCGGCCGTAAATGCAGCATGATCGAACACATCATGCAGTCAATGCAATTCCCGGCGGAATTGATTGAAAAGGTTTGCGGAACAATTTAATCCTTGCATTAGAAGGACCAGGCAATGGCAATCCACAACCGCGCAGGACAACCCGCGCAACAGAGTGATTTGATTAACGTCGCCCAACTGACGGCGCAGTATTATGTACTGAAACCGGAGGCAGGGAATGCAGAACATGCCGTGAAATTTGGCACTTCCGGCCATCGCGGTAGCGCAGGTCGTCACAGTTTCAACGAACCGCATATTCTGGCGATCGCCCAGGCGATTGCTGAAGAGCGGGCGAAAAATGGCATTACCGGCCCCTGCTATGTGGGGAAAGACACCCATGCGCTCTCGGAACCGGCCTTCATTTCCGTGCTGGAAGTGCTGGCGGCAAACGGCGTAGACGTTATCGTGCAGGAAAATAATGGCTTTACGCCAACGCCTGCCGTGTCAAATGCTATCCTGGTCCATAACAAAAAAGGCGGCCCGCTGGCTGATGGTATTGTCATTACGCCGTCGCACAACCCGCCGGAAGATGGCGGTATTAAATATAATCCGCCCAATGGCGGCCCGGCGGATACCAACGTCACTAAAGTGGTAGAAGATCGTGCCAATGCGCTGCTGGCGGGCGGCCTGCAAGGCGTTAAGCGCATCTCTCTGGATGCGGCAATGGCCTCGGGCCACGTTAAAGCGGTAGATCTGGTACAGCCGTTTGTCGAAGGGCTGGCGGATATCGTTGATATGGCGGCGATTCAGAAAGCCGGTCTGACGCTGGGTGTCGATCCGCTGGGCGGCTCCGGTATTGAATACTGGAAACGTATCGCTGAGCATTACAAGCTTAACCTGACGTTAGTTAACGATCAGGTTGATCAAACCTTCCGCTTTATGCACCTTGATAAAGACGGCGCGATCCGTATGGATTGTTCCTCCGAATGTGCGATGGCGGGTTTACTGGCGCTGCGTGACAAGTTTGACCTGGCCTTCGCTAACGACCCGGACTACGACCGTCATGGCATCGTGACGCCTGCAGGGCTGATGAACCCGAACCATTATCTGGCGGTCGCCATTAACTATCTGTTCCAGCATCGTCCGCTGTGGGGCAAAGACGTGGCTGTCGGTAAAACGCTGGTCTCTTCCGCGATGATTGACCGCGTGGTGAATGACTTGGGACGCAAGCTGGTAGAAGTGCCGGTAGGCTTCAAATGGTTTGTTGACGGTTTGTTCGACGGCAGCTTTGGTTTCGGCGGGGAAGAGAGCGCGGGCGCTTCGTTCCTGCGTTTCGACGGTACGCCGTGGTCTACCGATAAAGACGGGATCATCATGTGCCTGCTGGCGGCGGAAATCACCGCCGTTACCGGGAAAAACCCGCAAGAGCATTACAATGAACTGGCAGCGCGTTTTGGCGCCCCGAGCTATAACCGTCTGCAGGCGGCAGCGACCTCGGCCCAGAAAGCGGCATTGTCTAAACTGTCTCCGGAAATGGTGAGCGCCAGCACGCTGGCAGGCGACCCGATTACCGCGCGTCTTACCGCAGCGCCGGGTAATGGCGCATCGATTGGCGGCCTGAAGGTAATGACCGACAACGGCTGGTTCGCCGCGCGTCCATCCGGTACGGAAGACGCTTACAAGATCTATTGCGAAAGCTTCCTGGGGGAAGAGCATCGCAAGCAGATTGAGAAAGAAGCCGTTGAAATCGTTAGCGAAGTATTGAAAAACGCCTGATGGGCGATATGGAAGAAAAAGGAGCCTTACGGCTCCTTTTTTGTATTAACGGCGCTGCGCTTATCAGGCCTGTAAACCGCCTCCAGGCCGGATAAGGCGCTTGTGATATCAGACTTATTCGCTCTGAGTCGCCAGATGTCGGCGGCAGGTGAGGGCGTCGCATTCAATACGCACCACGCAAACCGCTTTCATCATATCTTCCCGATAACTGAAGGTTTTTCCCGGATCGGTCTGGCGCATAATGACGTCCAGGCCGTAGCGCATCTCCTCGCGTGTTTGCAATATCGATGCCAGTCCGGTGGCGAAAACGCTGGTGTAGGCGTAGCTATAATCACAGGGGTCATCGGCACGTAGTAATGCATGGTCGCCGTCCATTTCAATGCATACTGCCGGGTTCTTACGTAACAGACGCATCTTTTTCCCGGTGCGTGCGCCGTGAAAATAAAATATCCAGCGTCCGTTCTGATACTCGTAGCCAAAATTTACGGGGACAACATACGGACAGAGATTGTCGTTAAACCCTATCCGACACACTTCGTGTTTACTGAGAATAGCCAGTATTTCTGCTATATCAGTGACTTCCCGTTCTGGATTACTCATTTCTATTATCTTATTCAAAGAGTGAAAATGCCCGGACTAGCGTTACCGCAGCCCGGGCGCGCCATCAGCCGTGTTTATTTTTCAATTCAAAACGCGGTGAGACCAGGCCATATAACGTCCAGCCGAGGAAGGTCACAATTGAGCCGTACAGCATGGCTTCTTCACCGGAGGAATATAGCGCGTAGAAGCTATACATGGCGCCAACGAAGGCCACGAAGTTAGCGACTTTCGCTTTTGATGACGGCACATTCGCCATTTTCTGAATGATAACCAGCGCGGCCATCGACAGAATATACGGAATAATGTTCGTCACCACCGCCAGGTTAACCAGGACGTTAAACTGACTATTCAGCGACGGGCTAATGGTCATCAGCGACAGGCCAGTCTGAATAATCACAATAATCAGCATCCCCTGTACCGGCGCGTCGACTTTCGTTACACGAGAGAAGACTTTCGGGAAATAGCCTTCGTCAGCGGAGGATTTAAAGACCTGAGCGATAGTGAACTGCCAGCCCAGCAGCGAGCCGCAGCAGGACATTACCATCAGCGCCATGATCACTTTACCTACCGCAGGCGTGAACATCTGTGCAAACGCCAGACCAAACGGCGCCGTGGAGTTCGCCAGATCCATGTTCGGCACAATCCCGGCAATCACGTTAGTCGAAACGATATAGATGACCGCCGCGCCCAGCGTACCGCCCAGTACCGCGATGGGGACGTTCTTTTCCGGATTCTCGACCACGTCTGCGTTGGCGCAGGCGGATTCCAGTCCAAGAAATGCCCACAACGTCATGGCGATGGAAGAACCGACCGCGCTAAAGAACGGAACATGGTGCGGGTTCCATGACGCTACGTACATGCTGGGGCTAAACCAGAACCAGCCAATGATGCACAGGCCGACAACCGGAATGATGACGCCCCAAACGGTAACGCTACTGATCTGTCCGGTAATACGCGCGCCGCCAAAGTTTGCGATGGTACAAACCCACAATACGGCGATAGTCGCCAGACCGATCTGGAGCGGCGTCAGCGCGGCGCCGAACAGTTCGGTGCCATAGCCGACAGCGGAGATGGCGATAGCCACGTTGGCGATCAGCAGCGAGACGCCGTAGGTATAGTTCGCCATAAAGTTGCCGGATTTACCGAAGGCATATTCGGCGTAACCGCCCATGCCGCCGGATTTACGGCTAAACATACCGCATTTCGCAAACGCCCAGGCCAGCGCCATCGAGCCGACGGCGGTGACCAGCCAGGAGATAATGGATATCGTGCCGACTTCAGACAGTTTGGTCGGTAGCATGATGATCCCGGAGCCCATCATGTTGACCATAGTCAGAATTGTGAGCTGCACGACACCCATTTTATTGGATTTAGGTTTACTCATAATTTTTCCTCCTTCAGCAGGGAGCGCTGTGCGTCACGAGGTTTAATGACGTAGCACCAGACCTGCTTACGGCCGTCGTGTTCTTCGATATAAACGCCCTGCAGTTCAGGCGCAAAGCCCGGCAGCAGGTTGATCCCTTCTTCCAGGGCGCTGAAGTAACGCAGGACAGAACCGCCCCAGATTTCACCCGGAACTACACACAGCACTCCCGGCGGGTAAGGCAAAGCGCCTTCAGCCGCGATACGACCTTCCGCTTCCGGCAGGCGAACCAGTTCGACCTCGCCGCGCAGATAGGCATAGTTGGCCTCTTGCGGATTCATACTGACTTTCGGGAAATGCGATTTACGGAACATCTCTTTTTGCAGCTGTTTCACGTTGTGCCGCGCATAGAGATCGTGCATCTCCTGGCAAAGCTGACGCAGGGTGTAGCCGGCATAACGCGCTTCATGCTGTTTGTAGATGGACGGTAATACTTCCGCTAACGGCGCATCAGCTTCCAGCAGTTTTTCGAAACGAGCCAGCAGGGCGACAAGCTGTTGTAACTTCGCCATGTCTTCTGCCGGCGTCAGCAGGAACAGAATGGAGTTGAGGTCGCATTTTTCCGGCACAACGCCGTTCTCGCGCAGGAAGTTGGCGAGGATCGTGGCAGGAACGCCAAAGTCTTCATATTCGCCGCTCGCTGCATTAATGCCCGGTGTGGTGAGCAGCAGTTTGCAAGGGTCGACAAAGTACTGATGTTCGGCATAGCCTTCAAACGCATGCCAGTGTTCTCCCGGAACGAAGTGGAAGAAGCGCAGATCGCTGGCGATCTCTGACGTCGGGTATGACTGCCACGGCTTACCATCAATCAGTTCCGGTACGAACGGACGGATGTGATGACAGTTTTCGAGGATCAATTTACGGGCATCGATGCCGTTAACCACGCAATCCATCCACATATTGCGACCGCTGACGCCTTCGTGCATTTTGGCGTTAACGTCCAGCGCGGCGAACAGCGGATAGAACGGGCTGGTGGAGGCGTGCATCATAAAGGCGTTGTTCATGCGCTTATGCGGAACGTAGCGCGATTGCCCTTTGATATGGCTATCTTTTTTATGGATCTGCGAGGTCTGGGAGAAACCGGCTTGTTGTTTATGAACGGACTGCGTCACCAGAATACCCGGATCGTTTTCGTTCAGTTCCAGCAGCAGCGGCGAACAATCGGCCATCATCGGAATAAATTGTTCATAGCCGACCCAGGCGGAGTCAAACAGGATGTAGTCGCACAGATGACCAATTTTATCGACGACCTGACGGGCGTTATAAATGGTACCGTCGTAGGTGCCTAACTGGATGACGGCCAGACGGAATGGACGTGTTTCGCGGGCACGCTGCGGCGCGACTTCGCTAATCAGCTCGCGCAGGTAATCTTCTTCGAAGCAGTGAGCGTCGATCCCGCCGATAAAACCATACGGGTTACGCGCGGTTTCCAGGTAAACTGGCGTTGCGCCCGCCTGCAATAATGCGCCGTGGTGGTTAGATTTGTGGTTGTTACGGTCAAACAGTACCAGATCGCCCGGCGTTAACAGCGCGTTGAGTACGACTTTGTTAGAGGAGGAGGTCCCGTTCAGCACAAAGTAGGTCTTATCGGCGTTAAAGACTTTCGCCGCATGTTGCTGCGCAATGCAAGGCGCGCCTTCGTGAATCAGCAGATCGCCCATCGCCACGTCCGCGTTGCATAGGTCGGAGCGGAAGAGCGTTTCGCCAAAGTATTCCACGAACTGATTACCGGCAGGATGACGGCGGAAGAATTCGCCGCCCTGATGCCCCGGGCAGTCAAATGCGCTGTTGCCCTGGTTGACATAATCCACCAGCGCGCGGAAAAACGGTGGACGTAACTGCGTTTCGTAGTGGCTTGCTGCGGTTTCCAACTGACGACCATAGAAGGCAGTACGGGATTCATTATATTCGAATACACCAGAGATACGCGGCAAATACTCAGGCGGTACGCGCCCTTCGTCATGAGTCGCGACAAACACGGGAATACCGTAACCCGTTGCGTCGATTTCATCGAGTTTTCCGTGTTCAATGTCGTCGATGGATAACACGATGGCAGCCACGTCGATGAAACGACTCTCATCAACATTTACAATATTACGGTGTGTAGAAAAACAATCCGGGCAATGACGGCTAACGGCAATTTTTAATTCTGACATTTTTTCATCTCTTTATTTCAGGTAATAGCAGGCCCTCAATTTCTCGCATGAGAAACTGATTCTTCCGGAAAAAATAAAAGCTATCCCGCTGATAAAAAAATCAGTAAATTAGCTTTATTTTAGATGTAATAAATCCCAACCCGTCCGGTTGCAGGAAATTCAGGATTTAAGGAGTTGAGTACTACGATATACAGGCAGAAACCGTGATAACTAAAATTGCGCTGAGTCGGAATTTCTTCTATCAAACCAGATGGTTAGCTGGCTTGGTGTAAAGGAATTACCGTGCTGTCGCTTTTAACAATTCGAGTTATTTAGGCAATAGACCTGAATGACATAAGGGTCGGAAAGACCTGTATGCTGAAGTACCCGTAGCAGAAAAACTACCGGGCATTAAAGAAATGAAAATCGAAACTATTACGGTGGGCAAACATCATAATATGCGTTGTCCGCCTTATATGGGGCATAAAACGATTATTATTTTCCATTTTGAGGTCCTTTCATTGATTTATTGAAAGCATGGATATTTTATCCAGGGAGCGCCAGCGATCTGTGAACCAGATCAACAAAAAACGATCATTTGAAAAATAATTAGTCGGCGATTATGCATATCGTGCTGTGAAATAACGGATTGTTTCTTAAATGTTAATTATATGTTTTTTATATCCTTCATAAAATATAATATCGCCGCGAAAATAATTATTCGCGACGCCGAAAATAAATGACATAAAAATTAGAAGTTATTTAAAAATAATGAATGGCTATTCACGGCATAAAGCGATAGCCAATTCCGGTTTCGGTAATAAAATGGCGTGGGCGGGTGGGATCTTGTTCCAGTTTCTGGCGTAAATGTCCCATATAGATGCGCAAATAGTGGCTATGCTCCACGGCGTTAGGGCCCCAGACCTGGTTTAATAACTGCCGTTGGGTTAATACCTTGCCGGCATTATTGAGTAATACCGCCAGCAGGCGGAACTCAATCGGCGTCAGATGGATTTCTTCGTCGCCACGGTGGATCAACCGTGCGGCGAGATCGACCGTCACGCCGGAAAAGCGGACGATCGGATCGGCGCAAGGGCTGGCGGCGTGCCGTCGCAGCGCGACACGCAAACGCGCCTGCAACTCGCCAATGCCGAATGGCTTGCTCAGGTAATCATCAGCTCCGGCGTCAAGCGCGGCAATCTTATCGCTTTCTTCGCTGCGTGCGGAAAGGACAATCACCGGTATTGCGCTCCACTGACGCAGGTCGCGAATAAAATCGATTCCGTCGCCGTCCGGCAGGCCGAGATCGAGAATAATCAGATCGGGCTTTCGCGTGGCGGCTTCCAGTAAACCACGTTGTAATGTTTCAGCTTCATACACGCGCAGGCCGTCGCCTTCCAGCGCGGCGCGCAGAAAGCGGCGGATGGCCTGTTCATCTTCAACAATCAGAACGTTTGTCACATATCCTCATGAAAATCATCAAGTTCAGGTGGCTTTCCTTGCGGCAGCGTCACACGGAAACAGGCGCCGCCCTGCGGTCGATTATAGGCGGTAAGCGTGCCGCCGTGTACCTCTACGATAGCATGGCAAATCGCCAGCCCCAGCCCCACGCCGGGGACGGCGGACTCTTTGTTGCCGCGGGCGAACTTATCGAAAATCTTCTGTTCTTGCCCCGCAGGAATACCCGGCCCGTTATCCCAGACATCCAGTTGTAAACGATCGTCCTTAACCGCAGCATCAATGCCGATACTGGCCTGCGGCCCGGCGTACTTAACGGCGTTTTCCAGCAAGTTGATCAGGACACGCTCAAATAAGGGGCCATCGACATGGATAAGCGTTAACTGTTGCGGCAGCGACAATGTAATCGGATGCAATAAACCCGGCTCTAACATCTGTAACGCGCTACCGACGACCTCTTCCAGCGTCAGCCACTCTTTTTTAAGATTAAACCCGCCGGACTGAATACGCGCCATATCCAGCAAATTATTCACCAGCCGGGTGGTGTTGAGAATATGCTGGCGGATTTCACTGGCCTGACGCGCGTGGGGCGATCCTGCGCTGGCTAAATCCAGCGTCAAAATTTCCGCCTGGCCGAACAATACCGTCAGCGGCGTGCGTAAATCATGCGACAGCGCCGCCAGCAGAGCGTTGCGAATACTTTCGCGCTCGCTGGCGAGACGCGCCTGTTCTTCGCTGGCGGTCAGCGTCAGTCGTTCCAACGCGTTGGCGACAAGCAGAGTGAATGTTTCCAGCAGGCGTTGCTGCTCCGGCACCATTAACTGACGCAAATTACCCGGTTCGACGATAGCCAGACCGTACGTTTTATCGGCGCTTTTCAGCGGCAGGATTTGATAAGGCACGCCAGGGAGGGTATCGGTGCCTGCGCCGGCAGGCTGGCCTTTATCAAAACTCCAGCGCGCAATTGCGTCGTCCCACGGCGTCATGCCTTGCTGGTGGGTGAGAGGCAGCAACTTACCGTTAGCATCAGGTAATAAAATTTGGCTGCGCGCCTGGAACGTCGAGGCGATAAACCGCTCGCTGGTCGCGGCGATATCATGTTCGCTACGCCCGACGGCCAGTGCTTTAGACATTTCATATAAATGGCGGGTACGTTGTTCCCGATAACGGGCGACGCGCGCCTGATAGCGCACCCCGGCAGTAAGATTGCCAATCACCAGACCAACCGTCAGCATCACAGCAAAGGTCAGCAAATACTGCACGTCTGAAACGGCGAGCGTACCGCGTGGCGCGATAAAAAAGAGATCGAAACTCGCCACGTTAATCACCGTCGCCACCACCGACGGCCAGCGTCCGTAAAGCAGCGCAATCACCACTACGCCCAGCAAATAGAGCATCACCAGATTGGCGGCGTCGAAGGTGACAAGCCACTGCATAGCGATAAGCGTGGTGATGGCGCAAAGCGCCACGGCGACCAGACAGCCCTGAATCTGCCCACGCCATTTCTCTTTAAAAGGTCGGTTATCAGGCGTTTGCGCCAACGCGCGGGCAGGCGGTTCTTCCAGCGCGACGATCACCTGATCGAGATCCGGCGCGCGTCTGGCAAGACGATCGGCGAAAGCGTCACGTCGCCACCAGCGTCGCGACGCCGGGCGGCCCATGACGATTTTCCCCAGATTATGTTCGCGGGCATAGCGCACGACCGCTTTCTCTTCGGCGGGATCGGACAGGGTGGCGGTTTCCGCGCCAAGCTCCTGCGCCAGGCGCAGCGCGCTTAAAATAGCCCGCCGTTGCTTTTCCGGTAAGCGGTGTAACGTTGGCGTTTCGACATAGACGGCATGCCAGACGCTGCCGAGCCGGGAGGCCAGACGCGCCGCGGTACGCACCAGTTTTTCGCTGCCGGTGTTATGCCCGATACACAGTAAAATCGCATCGCGGGTATGCCATACTTTTTCTTCGCCCGGATGCGCGCGCCAGGCGCGCATCTGATCGTCCACGCGATCGGCTGTCCGGCGTAGCGCCAGCTCGCGGAGGGCGATCAGATTGCCCTTGCGGAAAAAATGTTCAATAGCGCGTTCCGCCTGACCGGCGATATACACTTTACCTTCGTTGAGCCGTTGGCGCAGATCGTCGGGCGGCAGATCGACCAGTACGACTTCATCGGCGGCATCAAAAAAGGGATCGGGGACGGTTTCGCGCACCTGAATCCCCGTGACGCCGCTCACCACATCATTCAGACTTTCCAGATGTTGTACGTTCACGGTGGTGAAAACGTCGATTCCCGCTTCCAGCAGCTCTTCAATATCCTGCCAGCGCTTAGGATGGCGTGAGCCAGGCGCGTTACTGTGCGCCAGCTCATCCATTAAAATCAGCGCCGGACGCCGGGCGAGGGCGGCATCCAGGTCAAATTCGCGAATTTGCCGCCCCCGGTGCGAGTGACGTTTTGGCGGCAGAATGGTCAGCCCGTCAAGTAGCGCGGCGGTCTCTTTACGGCCGTGCGTCTCTACCACGCCGATCACCACATCCAGCCCCTGCGCTCGCAGCCGCTGCGCTTGCGCCAGCATCGCCCAGGTTTTTCCGACGCCTGCGCAGGCGCCGAAGAAAATTTTCAACTTCCCCCGGTGGGGCGGGGGCGTTTGTTCCAACAAGCGATCCGGATCAGGACGCAAGGGTTCGTCGTTCATTTCGCTCTGTGTCCCTGTAGCGCATCCAGCGCCAGATTAAGCTCAACAATATTCACTACCGGTTGCCCAAGAAAGCGCGCCAGCGGCCTGTGCGTATATTCTGCAACCAGTTGCGCGACCTGTTCAACGGGAAGCTGGCGAGCCGCCGCCACGCGGGGGATTTGCCATGCCGCGGCGCCGGGCGTCAGATTATTATCCAGCCCGCTTGCCGACGCTGTCGCCAGCTCAACCGGAACCGCGGAGCTCGCCTGGGGGTTAGCGGCGCGTAGCGCGGCGACGCGGGCCTGTATTTGCGCATCCAGTTCGGGATTGCTGGCGGCCAGGTTGCTTCCGCCCGACGCCAGTGGATTATAAGGCGTATCGGCGGTGGCGGAGGGCCGGCCATGAAAATAGCCCGCGGCGGTAAACGATTGTCCGATAAGCGCTGAGCCACGTATCACATGGTCTTTATGAATCAGCGAGCCATTAGCCTGCCAGGGAAACCACCACTGCCCCAGCGCCGTGGTCAGAAGCGGATACACGCCGCCGGTCAATAACAGCAGAAATAACATTGTCGAAAAAGCAGGACGTAAACCGATCATCATACACCTCACGCCAGACCCAGCAGGGTCAGCAGCACATCAATCACTTTGATGCCAATAAACGGCACCACCAGACCACCCAGACCATAGATCCATAAATTACGGCGCAGCATGGCCGATGCGGAAAGCGGCTTATAACTCACGCCTTTTAATGCCAGCGGGATTAGAAAAATGATAATCAGGGCGTTAAAGATCACCGCGCTCAGAATGGCGGAGTTCGGCGAATGCAGCCCCATCACGTTGAGCGCGTTTAGCTGCGGATAGGTAGCGGCAAACGCGGCGGGAATAATGGCGAAATATTTCGCTACATCATTCGCGATACTGAAGGTGGTGAGCGAGCCGCGCGTCATCAGCATCTGCTTACCGATATGCACCACTTCAATCAACTTGGTCGGGTTAGAGTCCAGATCCACCATATTACCGGCTTCTTTTGCCGCCTGGGTGCCGGAGTTCATCGCCACCGCGACGTCAGCCTGCGCCAGCGCCGGGGCATCGTTAGTGCCGTCGCCGGTCATGGCGACCAGCCGTCCTTCCGCCTGATATTGACGGATCAGCGCCAGCTTGGCTTCCGGCGTGGCTTCGGCAAGAAAATCGTCCACACCGGCTTCGGCGGCAATCGCTGCCGCCGTCAGGCGGTTATCGCCAGTGATCATCACCGTTTTAATGCCCATCTTTCGTAGCTGGGCGAAACGTTCTTTAATGCCGCCTTTAACGATATCCTTGAGGGCGATAACACCCAGTACGCGCGCGCCTTCCACGACCACCAGCGGCGTCGCGCCCAGACGCGCCACGTTCTCGACGTTTTGCTCGACATCGGCGGGAAAATGGCCGCCATTGCTCTCGACATGACGCCGAATCGCGTCCACCGAGCCTTTACGGATCATCCGGTTATCGATATTAATCCCGCTCATGCGGCTTTGCGCGGTAAACGGAACAAAGGTGGCATGAAGCGACTGCACATCGCGTTCACGCAGGTTAAAGCGCTGTTTGGCGAGGATCACAATGCTGCGGCCTTCCGGCGTTTCGTCGGCCAGCGAAGCGAGCTGCGCGGCGTCAGCCAGCGTGCGTTCGTCTACCCCTCGGGCGGGAATAAAATCGGACGCCTGGCGGTTGCCGAGCGTGATAGTGCCGGTTTTATCCAGCAGCAGCACGTCGACATCGCCCGCGGCTTCTACGGCGCGGCCGCTGGTGGCGATGACGTTCGCGCCCAACATTCGGCTCATTCCGGCTACGCCAATGGCGGAGAGTAGCCCGCCGATGGTGGTGGGGATCAGGCACACCAGCAACGCCACCAACACGGTGACGCTGACCGCGTTACCGCCCCAGGCGGAGAAGGGCCACAGGGTGGCGGTCGCCAGTAAAAAGACAATGGTCAGGGCGATGAGCAAAATCGTCAGGGCAATCTCGTTAGGCGTTTTCCGCCGCTGCGCGCCTTCCACCATCGCGATCATCCGGTCAAGAAAGGTTTCGCCAGGATTGACGCTACAGGCAATCACCAGCCAGTCGGAAAGAATTCGCGTGCCGCCGGTGACAGAGGCGAAATCGCCGCCGGACTCACGGATCACGGGCGCAGATTCGCCGGTAATCGCACTTTCATCCACCGAGGCGCCGCCTTCGATGACCTCGCCGTCGCAGGGAATAATATCGCCCGCTTTGACCAGGACAATGTCGCCTTTCCGCAGTTCAGCAGCGGGCACGTTATCGGCCTGCGCATCATGGCGCGGGGCGCGCAGGCGGCGAGCGAACGCGGTCTTTTTCACTCCTTTCAGACTGTTTGCCTGGGCTTTGCTGCGGCCTTCCGCCAGCGCTTCGGCAAAATTGGCGAACAGTACGGTGAACCATAACCACAGGCTGATAATCCCTGTAAACAAGGCGCTTCCCGCTATTTGTCCTGTTACCATAGCGAGCGTTAACAGAGTGGTTAGCACGCTGCCGGCCCAGACCACAAACATCACCGGGTTACGCCACTGGGCGCGTGGGCTTAATTTTTTTACGGCATCCGTTAGCGCCTGTACGAGTAAAACAGGTTCAAACAGCGCCAGTTGCTTGCGACTCATATCAATGTACTCCACATCGCTCAAGGTAAAGAGAAATGTTCCGCTACCGGGCCAAGCGCCAGGGCAGGAATAAACGTCAGCGCGCCGACCAGCAGTACCGTGCCGATGAGCAGTCCAATAAATAGCGCGCCGTGGGTCGCCAGCGTTCCCTGACTGGCCGGCTGTACTTTTTTACTGACCAGCGATCCGGCGATGGCCATGACAGGAATAATCACGCCGAAACGTCCGACGAACATGCAGAACGCCAGCAAACAGTTCCAGAAAGGCGAGTTAGCGCTCAGACCCGCAAAGGCGCTACCGTTGTTGTTGGCGGCAGAGGAGACGGCATATAGCACTTCGCTAAAACCGTGCGGGCCAGGGTTCAGCATTGCGCTGCGTCCGGCATCCGTCATCATCGCCAGCGCCGAACCCAACAAGACCAGCATCGGCGTGACCAGAATCGCCAGCGCGGTCATTTTCATTTCGCGCACGTCGATTTTTTTCCCCAGATACTCCGGCGTGCGACCGATCATCAGCCCCGCGATAAACACCGCCAGCAGGACAAACAGCAACATGCCGTACAGGCCTGAACCGACGCCGCCAAAGACCACTTCGCCAATTTGCATCAGCCACATCGGCACCATACCGCCCAGAGCGGTAAACGAGTCGTGCATGGCATTTACCGCCCCGCAGGACGCCGCGGTCGTGACGACGGCAAACAGGCTGCTGGCCAGCACGCCAAAGCGTGTTTCTTTACCCTCCATGTTGACGCTACTGTCCGCGCCTGCCGCCAACAGATGTGCATTTCCCTGAACTTCCGCCCACATCACTACCGCTACGCAGACCACAAAAATGCATGACATCGCCCACAGTAGCGCGCGTCCCTGACGGCGATCGCCCGCCGCTTCGCCAAAGGCGAAACAGAGCGCGGCTGGAATCAAAAATATCGCCAGCATCTGCGCCAGATTAGTGAGCGCGGTGGGGTTTTCGAACGGATGCGAAGAGTTGGCGTTAAAGAAACCGCCGCCGTTGGTGCCAAGCATTTTGATCGCCTCCTGCGAAGCAACCGGCCCCATCGGCAAGAGTTGTTTAGCGCCTTCAAGAGTGGTGATGGGCTGATAAGCCGACAGGTTTTGCGGTACGCCTTGTTGGATAAAAAACAGCGCGATAATTAACGCGACAGGAAATAATATCCATAGCGTAATGCGTACCAGATCCTGCCAGGCATTACCCAGCGTGTGCACATTCTGGCGCGTAAAGGCGCGGATAAGCGCAAAAACCACCGCAATCCCGGTCGCCGCCGACAGGAAATTTTGCACCGTCAGCCCCGCCATCTGGCTAAAGTAGCTCAGCGTGCTTTCGCCGCTGTAGGCTTGCCAGTTGGTATTGGTGACAAAGCTGACGGCGGTATTCAGCGCCAGATCCCAGGACAGCCCCGGTAGCCGCTGCGGATTTAAGGGCAGCCACTCCTGCCAGAATAGCAGGCAAAACAGGATGCCCAGTCCCAGCAGATTGAGCGTCAGTAGCGCCAGTAAATACTGACGCCAGTTCATTTCGTGGTCGGTAATGCCAAGAGTCCGCCAGAGGATACGCTCAATGCCAGCCACGCCCGGCAACGGAACGGCGGCGATGAGCCTTGCCAGGCCCGAACCCAATGGTTTCGCCAGTACCAATAAAATCAGTAAAAAACTGGCGATCAGTAAAAATCCTTGCGCGGCCATCAGAACGCCTCCGCATTAATCAGGGCATAGACCAGATAACCTAAAAGTAAGAAAACCAGCACGATGCCGGTTATCACGCCTGCACTCACAGAGCACCTCCAGTGGCATTGTTTTACTCCTGGGAAAGGTAATTTTTTGGCTGCAAAGATTTCGCAAAAATTGGCGGGCGGAGTGTAAAAAAAGTATAAAAATGACAAAGACCATTATTTAACTAATGGTTAGTATTAATTTAACCTTTTTGTAACTAATTTTCGCTTTGAATGTAAATCTGCTGGAAAAGCGTGAAAATAAGTGGTCGGATGAGTAGTAAAATTACACCGAAAGCGGTACTATTTTAATCAGGTAACGAGGTTCAATTTTTCGGTGCTATTCACCGATTCAATCTATACCGGGGCAGGTAGCGTCGGTATAAAGGGGGGAAACGTATGGAACACTATAAAGACTATCCGGCGCATGTCATTTTTGCCCGTCGTGCTTTCGCGGTGATCGCAGGCGTGCTGGCGCTGCCGGTGATGCTCTTCTGGAAAGACCGCGCGCGTTTTTATAGTTATCTGCACCGTGTCTGGTCGAAAACCAGTGATAAACCGGTATGGATGGCGCAGGCTGAAAAAGCCACCTGCGACTTTTATTAATCGCGACCAGCCTGAAAAACCGTCAGCCGCCACGCTGGCGGTTTTTTTATGCGCCAGGGTCTACACTGTTTAACGCTATTCGCCGTGACGTTTCATCTTTCAGGAGTTGTATGCCCACCCATTTAGTCTGGTTCAGGCGCGATCTGCGTTTACAGGATAACCTTGCGCTGGCCGCCGCCTGCCGCGATGCATCCGCGCGGGTACTGGCGCTTTATATTTCCACCCCCGCGCAGTGGCAGGCCCATGATATGGCGCCGCGGCAGGCGGCATTCATCAGCGCGCAGCTCAATGCGCTACAGACGGCCCTTGCAGAGAAAGGCATTCCGCTGCTGTTTCATGAAGTGGCGGATTTTAACGCCAGTATTGAAACGGTCAAAAACGTTTGCCGACAGCATGACGTCAGCCATCTGTTTTATAACTATCAGTATGAGTTTAACGAGCGTCAGCGTGATGCGGCGGTGGAAAAAACGCTGCCCTCTGTCATCTGCGAAGGCTTTGACGATAGCGTGATTCTGGCGCCCGGCGCGGTGATGACCGGCAATCATGAAATGTATAAAGTTTTTACGCCGTTTAAAAACGCCTGGTTGAAACGGCTAAAAGAGGATATTCCGCCATGCGTTCCGGCCCCGAAGATCCGGGTGAGCGGCGCGCTTTCTACACCCTTAACGCCAGTCTCGCTTAACTACCCGCAACAGGCGTTTGACGCCGCGCTTTTCCCGGTGGAAGAAAACGCGGTCATCGCGCAGCTACGTCAGTTTTGCGCGCAGGGCGCAGACGGGTATGAGTCACGGCGGGATTTCCCTGCGGTCGACGGTACCAGTCGGCTTTCCGCCAGCCTGGCGACGGGCGGCCTGTCGCCGCGACAGTGCCTGCACCGATTACTGGCGGAGCAGCCGCAGGCGCTGGACGGCGGACCGGGAAGCGTCTGGTTGAATGAGCTCATCTGGCGGGAATTTTACCGTCATTTAATGACCTGGTATCCGGCATTATGCAAACACCAGCCGTTTATCCGCTGGACAAAACGCGTCGCGTGGCAGGAGAACCCGCACTATTTTCAGGCATGGCAGAAAGGCGAAACCGGTTATCCCATTGTCGATGCGGCGATGCGCCAGCTTAACGCGACGGGCTGGATGCATAACCGTTTACGCATGATTACCGCCAGTTTTCTGGTAAAAGATCTGCTAATTGACTGGCGGTTGGGGGAGCGCTATTTCATGTCGCAGCTTATTGACGGCGATCTTGCCGCCAATAATGGCGGCTGGCAGTGGGCCGCTTCAACCGGTACCGATGCCGCGCCTTATTTTCGTATTTTTAATCCCACGACTCAGGGAGAGAGGTTCGATCGCGACGGCGAATTTATCCGCCAGTGGCTACCGGCATTACGCGATATCCCTGGAAAAGCGATTCACGAGCCGTGGCGGTGGGCGGAAAAAGCGGGAGTCATGCTTGATTATCCTCGGCCTATTGTGGAGCACAAACAGGCGAGAATCGCGACGCTTTCCGCCTATGAGGCGGCGAGAAAAGGGGCGTGATACAGGCCCGGTAGCGCAAACTACCGGGCATTCTGCTATCAGGATTCGACGGCCAGCGCGCGGCTTTTGAATTTGAAGGACTGATACAGCCAAATCAGCAGGACAATCCCTACGCAGGCTAACGCGCCCCAGGTGATCTGTTCAAAAACATCCACATAGGCGTTGATGGCGTAATTAACCGCGCCGCTGGCGTCGAAGGCGCTTTGCGAGGTCTGGTCAGCGATGACGCCTGCCAGATAGTTAGCTATCGCGCCGGACAGCAGCATATAAATTCCGGTTAATACGCCGGTGACGCCGGGGATGTCAATGCGCGTAATTTGCGACATGGCGACCGGGTCGATAAACAGCTCGGCAAAGCCCATCACCGCCAGTCCCAGCACCATTAGCGGCATTGAAGAGTGTCCGTAAGCGGCGGACCAGCGTGCGCTCAGGGTCAGAATACAGAATCCGGCGCTCATCAGACCGAGACCCAGCGCGAATTTGCCCCAGATACGCACGGTGCGATTACCGCTTACGCTCTCTTTAACCAGCCAGGCCAGGACGACCCCACACAGCATCACGGCAAAGGCGTTCACCGACTGGAACATGGCGGTAGGAACGGAATAGCCCAGAATATCGCGGTTCACAAAGCGGTCGATATACAGGCTGATAGAACTGCCGCCCTGCTGGGCAAACGCCCAGAACAGCATACTGAACAGGGTCAGGGTGACAATCAGCCCCAGTTCTTTGCGCTGTTTGGCCGTTTGCGCCTGACGATAAATTTTTGCCAGCACGACCAGGCCGATCGCGGTCGCCACGATTAAGGCATAGACAGACCATTCTTTCCAGAACAGAACGGTAATCAGCAACGGCGCCGCTACCAGCAAAATTAACAGCCAGCCCCAGTTCGGCAGCAGGTAGTTTCTGGCGCACAACACGGCTTTATTAACGCCGGTGGTGTGGGTGAAATGACGATTTCCACACAGGAAGATCACTAACCCCGCAAGCATACCAATGGCAGCGAGCGCAAAGCCCATCGCCCAACTGTACTCCTCTTGCACATAGCCGCAGGCGATAGGCGCCACGATCGAACCAATATTGCCCGCTGCGTAAAGCAGCGAGAACCCGCCGTCGCGGCGCGGATCTTCCGGCTGGTACAGTTCGCCCAGCAGGCAGCTAATATTCGATTTAAACAGGCCGTAGCCGCAGACAATGATCGCCAGCGACAGATAAAGGAATGTCGGCGCGATCTCACTGGCGCCCAGCACTAAATGACCGATCGCCATTAAAAATGCGCCCAGCATGACTGCCATTCGGTTGCCAAGCACCTTATCCGCCAGATAGCCGCCAAGAATCGGCGTTACGTAGACCAGCGAACAATAAGCGCTGAATAACTCATAGGCGTGGTTATCGTCGTATTTTAGCTGATTGGTGAGATAAAGTATCAGTAGGGCGCGCATACCATAAAAGCTGAAGTACTCCCAAATTTGCAGGGCGACAACGTAGTAAATAGCGCGGGGTTGAGATGCTTGTTTATTCATCGTATTTCCGGGATAGAGACGCTGCGGCAAGAACGCGGCATTCTCAGATAATGCCTTTCTTTGTGGGCTTATTAAGCCTGCCGTATCGCCGTGTTTCCTTAAAGTTACCAACATGATACAGAACTGATTTTTTCTGCAATATGCGTTCTGATTGCATAAATATACATGAAACCGATCGTGTTTTGCTAAGTAATTTGCGCCAAACCCGGGGGTGATTGTTTCTTGATGTGTCAAACAAATGTTTATCGACGAACGGCTAACGGGAGGCTATGTTAACGGAGACTGAACCCGTAACGGGAAAGTAGAACGTGGGTTAAAGGGAGCGATGATGAAAAACACCGAGCTGGAACAACTGATTAACGACAAGCTGAACAGTGCGGCAATAAGCGATTATGCGCCGAATGGTTTACAGGTCGAAGGAAAAGAGACGGTACAGAAAATCGTTACCGGCGTGACCGCAAGTCAGGCGCTGCTCGATGAGGCGGTGCGTTTGCAGGCCGATGCGGTCATTGTTCATCATGGTTACTTCTGGAAAGGCGAGTCTCCGGTTATTCGCGGCATGAAACGCCGTCGCTTAAAAACGTTACTGGCAAATGATATTAACCTTTACGGTTGGCATCTGCCGCTGGATGCGCATCCTGAGCTGGGCAACAATGCGCAGTTGGCGGCGCTATTGGGCATTACCGTGAAAGGAGAAATTGAGCCGCTGGTGCCGTGGGGAGAGCTCTCAATGCCGGTGCCTGGGCTGGAACTGGCCTCATGGATTGAAGCGCGTCTGGGGCGTAAACCGCTATGGTGCGGCGATACCGGGCCAGAGAATGTGCAGCGTGTCGCCTGGTGTACCGGCGGCGGGCAAAGTTTTATTGATAGCGCCGCCCGCTTCGGCGTGGATGCTTTTATTACCGGCGAGGTGTCTGAACAGACCATTCATTCCGCGCGCGAACAGGGGCTGCATTTTTATGCCGCCGGGCACCATGCCACTGAACGCGGCGGTATTCGCGCCCTGAGCGAATGGTTGAACGAAAACACGGCGTTGGATGTGACGTTTATTGATATCCCTAACCCGGCATAACTGAGAGGTAATAAAGTGCAGCGAGCGCGTTGTTATCTGTTAGGCGAAACGGCAGTCGTCCTGGAACTTGAACCGCCGATTACGCTGGCGAGCCAGAAACGCATCTGGCGTCTGACGCAGCGTCTGGTCGATATGCCGAACGTGGTGGAAGCCATTCCCGGGATGAACAATATCACCGTGATCTTGCGGGAACCGCAAACCCTGGCGCTGGATGCGATTGAGCGTCTGCAGCGCTGGTGGGAAGAGAGCGAGGCGCTGGAGCCGGACTCGCGTTCGGTTGAGATCCCGGTGATCTATGGCGGCGCAGGCGGGCCGGATCTGGCGGCGGTGGCACGGCACAGCGGTTTGAGTGAAAAGCAGGTCGTGGAGCTACATGCCTCCGTTGAGTATGTCGTCTGGTTTTTAGGCTTTCAGCCTGGCTTTCCCTATCTTGGGAATTTACCAGAACCGCTCCATATGCCCAGACGCGCGGAGCCGCGCCTGCAGGTTCCGGCCGGTTCTGTCGGCATCGGCGGCGCGCAGACGGGGATTTATCCATTATCCACGCCGGGCGGCTGGCAGCTGATCGGCCTCACGCCGTTGAAGTTATTCGATCCGATGCGGGAGCCCCCGGTTCTGCTACGCCCTGGCGATAGCGTACGCTTTGTGCCGCAAAAGGAGGGAATATGCTGAATATTATTCGCGCGGGGATTTACACCTCCGTGCAGGATAGCGGGCGTCACGGCTTTCGTCAGTCGGGGCTGAGTCACTGCGGTGCGCTGGATAAACCCGCCTTTCAGACCGCTAATCTCCTGGTCGGGAACGATGCGAATGCCCCGGCGCTGGAAATCACTCTCGGTCAACTGGTTGTCGAATTTGAAAATGAGACCTGGTTCGCTCTTACCGGCGCGGGCTGCGAAGCGCAGTTGGATGATCAACCGGTCTGGACCGGCTGGCGATTGCCGGTAAAAGCGGGTCAGCGCCTCACGTTGCATCGACCGCTTCACGGGATGCGTAGCTATCTGGCGGTAGCGGGCGGTATTGCTGTGCCGGAGGTGATGGGATCGTGTAGTACCGATCTGAAGTCCGGCATCGGTGGGCTGGAAGGACGGCTGCTAAAAGATGGCGATCGGCTGGCGACGGGTAAACCATCGCGACAGTTTAGCGGGCCGCAGGGCGTGAAGCAGTTACTGTGGGGGAATCGCATTCGTGCGCTGCCGGGGCCGGAATACCGTGAGTTCGATCGCGCATCGCAAGAAGCGTTCTGGCGTTCGCCGTGGCAGCTCAGTCCGCAAAGTAATCGCATGGGCTATCGTTTGCAGGGACAATCGTTAACGCGGACAACGGATCGCGAACTGCTGTCGCACGGTTTGCTGCCCGGTGTCGTACAGGTGCCTTACAACGGTCAACCTATTGTGCTAATGAATGATGCCCAGACAACTGGCGGCTATCCGCGCATTGCCTGCATCATCGAGGCAGATATGTACCATCTGGCGCAGATCCCGCTAGGGCAACCGATCCATTTTGTGCAATGTTCGCTGGAAGAGGCGCTCAACGCGCGCCGCGAGCGTCAGCGCTATCTGGAACAGCTTACCTGGCGACTTCAGCATGAACATTGATTTAAATGCGGATGTGGGCGAAGGTTGCGCCAGCGACAGCGAATTATTAACGCTGGTCTCCTCCGCCAATATCGCCTGTGGTTTTCACGCCGGTGATGCGCAAACCATGCTGACCTGTGTGCGCGAGGCGCTGAAAAACGGCGTGGCGATCGGCGCGCATCCCAGCTTTCCGGATCGGGATAATTTTGGGCGGACGGCGATGGTTTTGCCGCCGGAAACGGTATACGCCCAGACGCTGTACCAAATCGGCGCGCTGGGGGCGATTGTCCAGGCGCAAGGCGGCGTGATGCGCCATGTCAAACCGCACGGTATGCTCTATAACCAGGCGGCGAAAGATCCTCATCTGGCACAGGCGATTGCGAAAGCGGTACACGACTATGATCCGTCACTGATACTGGTTGGACTGGCGGGAAGTGAGCTGATCCGGGCCGGTGAACGCCATCGCCTGGTGACGCGGCAGGAGGTGTTTGCCGATCGCGGCTATCAGGCCGACGGTAGCCTGGTGCCGCGCACGCAACCTGGCGCGCTGATTCACGACGAAGAGCAGGCGCTGGCGCAAACGCTGGATATGGTGCAAGCCGGGAGAGTGAAAAGCGTTACTGGTGTGTGGACGACTGTCACGGCGCAAACGGTGTGCATTCATGGCGACGGCGAGTATGCGCTTGCATTCGCACGCAGGCTACGCGCCGCGTTCAATGCGCGTAATATACACGTTATTGCCTGAGAGCCGGACGATTGAAGCTATTATATTACGGCTGTGGATGTTCATTATGGCGTTCGATGTGCATTCCAGATAGTCAGAGGCGGCGTAGTCCATTAATCAACTGTTAACAAAGGATATTATCATGCCTGAAGGCCCGGAAATTCGTCGTGCGGCGGATAATCTGGAGGCGGCAATCAAAGGCAAACCCTTAACCGATGTCTGGTTTGCCTTTGCACAGTTAAAACCGTATGAATCGCAGCTTACCGGTCAACTTGTTACCCGGATAGAGACGCGGGGAAAAGTGTTATTGACCCACTTTTCAAATGGCCTGACGCTCTACAGCCACAACCAACTCTATGGCGTATGGCGGGTGATCGATACTGGTGAAATACCGCAGACCACGCGTATATTGCGCGTCAGGCTACAAACGGCGGATAAAACTATTCTGCTTTATAGCGCGTCTGATATCGAAATGCTGACAGCAGAGCAGCTCACGACGCACCCTTTTTTACAGCGGGTCGGTCCGGATGTGCTGGACGCGCGTCTCACTCAGGAAGAGGTTAAAGCTCGATTGCTGTCGCCGCGTTTTCGCAACCGACAATTTTCCGGGCTGTTGCTGGATCAGGCCTTTCTGGCGGGATTGGGGAATTATCTGCGCGTTGAAATCCTCTGGCAGGTAGGGTTAACCGGACAGCATAAAGCGAAAGATCTCAACGAGGCGCAACTGAATGCGCTTTCTCACGCGCTGTTGGATATTCCGCGCCTGTCCTACACGACTCGCGGTCAGGCGGATGAGAACAAGCATCATGGCGCACTGTTTCGCTTTAAGGTTTTCCACCGTGACGGCGAAGCGTGCGAGCGGTGTGGCGGCATTATTGAAAAGACAACACTGTCCTCACGCCCGTTTTACTGGTGCCCGCATTGCCAGAAATAGCCGGAACCGCCATCGGCGAGCGGCTATTGCCTGATGGCGCGACGCTTATCAGCCCTACAAAGGTTGTCTGGGCGCATAGGTTGATATAAAACGGGCCACTGCTGGCCCAGTTAACAGAATGCTGAACAGCCGTAGGGTTTGCATTGCCATGATGAGCGCCATATCGGCACTGCTTCCTGCCGCGATCGCGGCAACCGTATCCAGACCACCGGGACTGGTGGCGAGATAAGCCGTCATAAAATCAATCTGCATGTAGTAAGCCATTCCCCACGCCATCGCGGCGCAAATCGCCATCAGCGCGAAAATTGACAATAAGATTTGCGGCAATGGCCGCAGCGCCATAAAAAACACCTGTCTGTCAAAGCCCAGCCCAATACGCCAGCCTATCGCCATATACGCCACGGCCAGCAGCCATTCGGGTAATTCAATTTCAATGATGCCTTGCGAATGGAGAAGCGCGCCTGCCAACATGGGGAGCAGCATCGTGCCGGAAGGGATACGCATCAGGCGACCGGCAATGCCCGCCACGATCGCTAATAGCAGCGTCGTCAATAAATTACCGCTAAGCGGCGGAAACCAGATCACCTGTTGGCTGGCCGCTGCCGCGCTGTCGCCGAGTATCAGGCGTGTCACCAGCACCGCCGCGCCAGCCACAAACAGTACCCGTAGATACTGCATAAACGCCACCAGGCGGATATCCGCCCCGTAATCTTGCGCCATCGCTACCATTGCCGCTGCGCCGCCCGGCGATGACCCCCATGCGCCGGTGTTGCCGGGCAGCGAGCTGTAGCGTACCAGCAGCCAGCCGACTATCGCGCTGGAAAGCAGCGTCACCAGCAACACTAAAAGCACGACCGGCCAGTAGAGGGCGAGGGTGGTCAATATCGAACCGGTTAGATTTTGGGCGATCATACAGCCGAGAATCGCCTGTGCGGCGAGAAAAATACCGCGCGGAAGTTGTAGCGTACTACCTCGCAAACTCAACACGATACCCGCAATCATTGGACCGAGCAGCATTGCCGCCGGAAGGTGCAGATAGAGAAAAATAAGGGAAATGAGCAGCGATAACAGGAACAACAAAAACCACTGCAGAATCGGCATTCCATGCTCCCTGAATGATATTTAGCGAAACCTTAATTAATCATAGAGAGTAACGGGGTAAGAATAAAATAATGAGGATAAGAAAAAAGGGAAAATGTACCGGATGGCGAGGGTTGCGTCGCCATCCGGTTGTCAATTAACGCTTCAGCGCCGATTTAAAATCGCGTTTATCGTAGCCGGTATACAGCTGACGAGGACGGGCGATTTTCATGCCGTCAGTGTGCATTTCATTCCAGTGGGCTATCCAGCCAACGGTACGCGCCATGGCGAAGATCACGGTGAACATGGAGGACGGAATGCCCATCGCTTTCAGAATGATGCCGGAGTAGAAGTCTACGTTCGGGTACAGTTTCTTCTCGATGAAGTACGGGTCGTTGAGCGCAATGTGCTCAAGCTCCATCGCCACTTCCAGCAGATCGTCTTTGGTGCCCAGTTCTTTCAGCACTTCGTGGCAGGTTTCACGCATCACGGTGGCGCGCGGATCGTAGTTTTTGTAAACACGGTGACCGAAGCCCATCAGGCGGAAAGAATCATTCTTGTCTTTCGCACGGCGAACAAATTCCGGAATGTGTTTAACAGAGCTGATTTCTTCCAGCATTTTCAGCGCGGCTTCGTTGGCGCCGCCGTGCGCGGGTCCCCACAGGGAGGCGATCCCGGCGGCAATGCAGGCGAACGGGTTGGCGCCGCTTGAACCTGCGGTACGTACCGTTGACGTAGAGGCGTTCTGCTCATGGTCAGCGTGCAGGATCAGAATACGGTCCATCGCGCGCTCCAGTACCGGATTCACTTCATAGGTTTCACACGGCGTGGAGAACATCATGTTCAGGAAGTTACCGGCGTAGGAAAGGTCGTTGCGCGGATAAACAAACGGTTGACCGATGGAATATTTGTAACACATCGCCGCCATGGTCGGCATTTTGGACAGCAGGCGGAACGCCGCGATTTCACGGTGGCGCGGATTGTTCACATCCAGCGAGTCGTGGTAGAACGCTGCCAGCGCGCCAGTGATCCCGCACATTACCGCCATCGGATGTGAGTCGCGACGGAAAGCATGGAACAGGCGAGTGATTTGCTCATGGATCATCGTATGGCGGGTGACTGTCGTTCTGAACTCGTCATACTCTTCCTGCGTCGGTTTTTCGCCGTACAGCAGGATGTAACAGACTTCCAGATAGTTGGAATCGGTAGCAAGCTGGTCAATCGGGAAACCGCGATGCAACAAAATGCCTTCGTCGCCGTCGATGAAGGTGATTTTAGATTCGCAGGATGCGGTAGAGGTGAAACCAGGGTCAAAAGTAAAAACTCCTTTTGAACCGAGACTACGAATATCAATAACATCTTGACCGAGTGTACCTTTTAGCACATCCAGTTCAATAGCAGTGTCACCAGTAAGGGTGATTTTTGCCTTTGTATCAGCCATTTACGGTCTCCTTAGCGCCTTATTGCTTAAGACTGCCGGAACTCAGACTTGCCTTCTCCACGTCATCTTCCTCGTCGTTAGTGCAGGGAAGATTCTGTGTATGCATCAATCAACCGTTACCAGTTTGTTATTTGGCTCGCCGCTCTGTGAAAGAGGGGATGACCTGGGTACAGAGCAATGGGCGCTTGCAGGTAACGGCTTGATTAATTTCGAATTAGCAGCAAATCAGGAACGTAGCAATCCGAGTAATGTAACCTGTCTATCACTAATAACTGTCCTGAAAGAATGGGTCAATATCATTGTACTGTTGCATAACTTATTAACAGGTGAAAGAGTGACCCCATAACTTTTACGCATTATATGCTTTTTCTGGTGTCGTTTGTAACAATTTTGTTTAATGTTTGTCAAATCAGATGATTGAAAATTAAAAAAATGTTGTTATCGTGACCTGTGTCACTGTTCAGGATAAAACCCGACAAACTATATGTAGGTTAATTGTAATGATTTTGTGAACGTCCTATACTGCCGCCAGGTCTCCGGAATACCCTGCAATCCCGAGCCACCCAGCGTTGTAACGTGTCGTTTTAGCTACTGGAAGCAGTGTTTTACATGACGCGCAGTTATAGAAAGGACGCTGTCTGACCCGCACGCAGACCGGAGGAAGGAAATCCCGTCGTCTTTCTGGCTACAGGTAGATTCACCTCTGTAACCGAAGTCTTAAGGGAATAATAAGAACAGCATGTGGGCGTTATTCATGATAAGAAATGTGAAAAAACAAAGACCTGTCAATCTGGATCTACAAACGATTCGGTTCCCCATCACAGCGATAGCGTCCATTCTCCATCGCGTATCCGGTGTGATTACTTTCATCGCCGTCGGCATACTACTGTGGCTACTGGGCACCAGCCTCTCTTCTCCGGAAGGATTCCAGCAGGCCGCCGACATCATGGACGGCTTCATCGTTAAATTTATCATGTGGGGCATCCTTACCGCGCTGGCGTATCACGTCATCGTGGGAATTCGTCACATGTTAATGGATTTTGGCTATCTGGAAGAAACATTCGAAGCGGGTCAACGCTCTGCCAAAATCTCTTTTGTTATCACTGTCGTGCTTTCACTTCTCGCAGGAGTCCTCGTATGGTAAGCAACGCCTCCGCATTAGGACGCAATGGCGTACATGACTTCATCCTGGTCCGTGCTACCGCTATCGTTCTGACGTTATACATCATCTACATGGTGGGTTTTTTCGCCACGAGCGGCGAACTGACCTTTGAAGCCTGGACCGGTTTCTTCTCATCGGCCTTCACCAAAGTCTTCACCCTGCTGGCGCTTTTTTCCATCTTGATTCATGCCTGGATCGGCATGTGGCAGGTGTTAACCGACTACGTTAAACCACTGGCAGTGCGTCTGATACTGCAACTCGTTATTGTTGTTGCGCTGGTGGTTTACGTCATCTATGGATTTGTTGTGGTGTGGGGTGTGTAATGAAACTGCCAGTCAGAGAATTTGATGCTGTTGTGATTGGTGCCGGTGGCGCAGGTATGCGCGCGGCGCTGCAAATTTCCCAGAGCGGCCAAACCTGTGCGCTGCTCTCGAAAGTCTTCCCGACCCGTTCCCATACCGTTTCCGCGCAGGGCGGTATCACCGTGGCGCTCGGCAATACCCATGAAGATAACTGGGAATGGCACATGTACGACACCGTTAAGGGGTCGGACTACATTGGTGACCAGGATGCCATCGAATATATGTGTAAGACCGGACCGGAAGCGATTCTGGAGCTGGAGCACATGGGGCTACCGTTCTCCCGTCTTGATGATGGACGTATCTATCAGCGCCCGTTCGGCGGCCAGTCGAAAAACTTTGGCGGCGAGCAGGCGGCACGTACCGCGGCGGCGGCTGACCGTACCGGTCACGCCTTGCTGCACACGCTGTATCAACAGAATTTGAAAAACCACACCACGATTTTCTCCGAATGGTATGCGCTGGATCTGGTGAAAAACCAGGATGGCGCGGTGGTGGGGTGTACCGCACTGTGCATCGAAACCGGTGAAGTGGTGTACTTCAAAGCCCGCGCGACGGTGCTGGCGACCGGCGGCGCAGGCCGTATCTACCAGTCCACCACCAACGCTCATATCAATACTGGTGATGGTGTCGGTATGGCGCTGCGTGCCGGTGTCCCGGTGCAGGACATGGAAATGTGGCAGTTCCACCCGACCGGCATCGCCGGGGCGGGTGTGCTGGTGACAGAAGGCTGCCGCGGCGAAGGCGGTTACCTGTTGAACAAACACGGCGAGCGCTTTATGGAGCGTTATGCGCCGAACGCCAAAGACCTGGCGGGTCGTGACGTGGTGGCGCGTTCCATCATGATCGAAATCCGTGAAGGCCGCGGCTGCGATGGTCCGTGGGGGCCGCACGCTAAACTGAAACTGGATCATCTGGGTAAAGAGGTGCTGGAATCTCGCCTGCCGGGTATCCTGGAGCTGTCCCGCACTTTCGCTCACGTCGATCCGGTGAAAGAGCCGATTCCGGTTATCCCGACCTGCCACTACATGATGGGCGGTATTCCGACTAAAGTGACCGGTCAGGCGCTGACCGTGAACGAGCAGGGCGAAGATGTGGTGATTCCGGGGCTGTTTGCGGTAGGCGAAATCGCCTGTGTATCGGTTCACGGCGCCAACCGTCTGGGCGGTAACTCACTGCTGGATCTGGTGGTCTTTGGCCGCGCGGCGGGGCTGCATTTACAGGAATCCATCGCCGAACAGGGCGTGCTGCGCGACGCCAGCGAGTCTGACGTTGAAGGTTCTCTGGAGCGCCTGAATCGCTGGAACAATAACCGCAATGGCGAAGATCCGGTGGCTATCCGCAAAGCGTTGCAGGAGTGTATGCAGCATAACTTCTCCGTATTCCGTGAAGGCGACGCGATGGCGAAAGGGCTTGAGCAGTTGAAAGTGATCCGCGAGCGTCTGAAAAACGCCCGTCTGGATGACACGTCCAGCGAATTTAATACCCAGCGTGTTGAGTGTCTGGAGCTGGATAACCTGATGGAAACCGCCTACGCCACTGCCGTATCAGCCAACTTCCGGACGGAAAGCCGCGGCGCGCATAGCCGCTTCGATTTCCCGGAGCGTGATGATGCCAACTGGTTGTGTCATACCCTGTATCAGCCGCAAACGGAATCCATGACGCGCCGAAGCGTCAATATGGAGCCGAAACTGCGTCCGGCGTTCCCGCCGAAGATTCGTACTTATTAATTGCGGAGACAGGATGATGAAACTCGAATTTTCGATTTATCGTTATAACCCGGATGTCGATAACGCTCCGCGTATGCAGGATTACACCCTGGAAGGCGAAGAAGGGCGCGACATGATGCTGCTGGATGCGTTAATCCAGCTTAAAGAAAAAGATCCCAGCCTTTCTTTCCGCCGTTCCTGCCGCGAAGGCGTGTGTGGTTCTGATGGTTTGAATATGAACGGTAAGAATGGTCTGGCCTGTATTACCCCTATTTCGGCGCTGAACCAGCCGGGTAAGAAGATTGTGATTCGCCCGCTGCCCGGTTTGCCGGTGATCCGCGATTTGGTGGTAGACATGGGGCAATTCTACGCACAATATGAGAAGATTAAGCCTTACTTATTGAATAATGGGCAAAATCCACCGGCTCGTGAGCATCTGCAGATGCCGGAGCAGCGTGAAAAACTCGATGGGCTGTATGAATGTATTCTTTGCGCCTGTTGCTCAACATCCTGCCCGTCATTCTGGTGGAACCCGGATAAGTTTATCGGTCCGGCGGGGCTGCTCGCGGCGTATCGATTCCTGATCGATAGTCGTGATACCGAGACTGACAGTCGTCTGGAAGGGATGAGTGATGCATTCAGCGTATTCCGCTGTCACAGCATTATGAACTGCGTCAGTGTATGTCCTAAGGGACTGAACCCGACGCGCGCTATCGGCCATATTAAGTCGATGCTGTTGCAGCGTAGCGCATAAGTAGTTGTAGTAGTTGCCGGATGGCGACGTACCGTCTTATCCGGCCTACAGGCGCAATCCCGTAGGCCTGATAAGCGCAGCGCCATCAGGCAATAGAAGTGCAGGAAACCTCTAAAAACTGCCATATGATTAGTAATAATCGAGATGTTCAGAGCGAGACAAGGCGCGGTCTGAACGAATCTTCGGGAGCATAGTTAACTATGTGACCGGAGTGAGCGAAGGCCGCAACGCAGTCGTAGCCTGAACAGCGAAGATTATTAGACAGTTTTTAAAGGTTCCTTAGCGGACGCAGATGACACGACAGTCCGCAACAAGTGAACCCCGGCACGCATACGGCGTATGCGTGGTTAGTATCCACGGCGAAATACTCGTCATAGTTCACGTTGCATGTGCGTTGGCTGCACTTGCTCACCCCGGTCACTTACTGGATGTAAGCTCCCTGGGATTCGCAAGCTTGCCGCCTTCCTGAAACGTGACCTATTTAGAGTATTAAATAAGCAGAAAAGATGCTTAAGGGATCACGATGCAGAACAGCGCTTTGAAAGCCTGGTTGGACTCTTCTTACCTCTCTGGTTCGAATCAGAGCTGGATAGAACAGCTCTATGAAGACTTCTTAACCGATCCTGACTCGGTAGACGCTAACTGGCGTTTGACGTTCCAGCAGTTACCTGGTACCGGAGTCAAACCGGATCAACTCCATTCAAAAACACGTGAATATTTCCGGCGGCAGGCGTTGGCTGGCTCACGTCACTCTTCTACGATTTCCGACCCTGACACCAATGTGAAGCAGGTTAAAGTCCTGCAGCTTATCAACGCTTATCGTTTCCGTGGCCATCAGCATGCAAACCTCGATCCGCTGGGACTGTGGAAGCAAGAACGCGTGGCGGATCTGGACCCTTCTTTCCATGATTTGACCGAGGCCGATTTCCAGGAAACCTTCAATGTTGGCTCCTTTGCCAGTGGCAAAGAGACGATGAAGCTGGGCGAGCTGCTCGACGCGCTCAAACAGACCTACTGCGGCCCGATTGGCGCTGAGTATATGCACATCACCAGCACCGAAGAGAAACGCTGGATCCAACAGCGCATCGAATCCGGTCGTGCGGCCTTTAGCGCTGACGAGAAAAAACGCTTCCTGAACGAACTGACCGCCGCTGAAGGGCTGGAACGTTATCTGGGTGCCAAATTCCCGGGTGCGAAACGTTTCTCGCTCGAGGGGGGAGATGCGCTGATACCCATGCTGAAAGAGATGGTTCGCCATGCGGGTAACAGCGGCACTCGCGAAGTGGTGCTGGGGATGGCGCACCGCGGTCGCCTGAACGTGCTGATCAACGTACTGGGTAAAAAACCGCAGGATCTGTTCGACGAATTTGCCGGTAAGCATAAAGAACATCTGGGTACCGGCGACGTGAAGTATCACATGGGCTTCTCGTCAGATATCGAAACCGAAGGCGGTCTGGTTCACCTGGCGCTGGCGTTTAACCCATCGCATCTGGAAATTGTGAGCCCGGTGGTGATGGGCTCCGTGCGCGCCCGTCTGGACAGACTGGACGAACCGAGCAGCAACAAAGTGTTGCCGATCACTATTCACGGCGACGCCGCGGTGACCGGCCAGGGCGTGGTTCAGGAAACCCTGAACATGTCGAAAGCGCGCGGTTACGAAGTGGGCGGTACGGTACGTATCGTTATCAACAACCAGGTGGGCTTCACCACCTCTAACCCACTGGATGCGCGTTCAACGCCTTACTGCACCGATATCGGTAAAATGGTCCAGGCGCCGATTTTCCACGTCAATGCGGACGATCCGGAAGCCGTCGCTTTTGTGACCCGTCTGGCGCTGGACTTCCGTAATACCTTTAAACGCGATGTGTTCATCGATCTGGTGTGCTACCGCCGTCACGGCCACAACGAAGCCGACGAGCCAAGCGCAACCCAGCCGCTGATGTACCAGAAAATCAAAAAGCATCCGACGCCGCGTAAAATCTACGCCGACAAACTGGAAGCTGATAAGGTCGCAACGCTGGAAGATGCCACCGAAATGGTCAACCTCTATCGCGATGCGCTGGATGCAGGCGAATGCGTGGTGAAAGAGTGGCGTCCGATGAATATGCACTCGTTCACCTGGTCGCCGTATCTAAACCACGAATGGGATGAAGCATACCCGAACAAGGTAGAAATGAAGCGCCTGCAGGAGCTGGCAAAACGTATCAGCACCGTGCCGGAAGCCATTGAAATGCAGTCTCGCGTGGCGAAAATTTATGGCGACCGTCAGGCAATGGCGGCAGGCGAGAAATTGTTTGACTGGGGCGGCGCGGAAAATCTGGCTTACGCCACGCTGGTCGATGAAGGCATTCCGGTGCGCCTGTCCGGGGAAGACTCCGGTCGCGGCACCTTCTTCCATCGTCATGCGGTGATCCACAACCAGACGAACGGCTCAACGTATACGCCGTTGCAGCATATTCACAGCGGTCAGGGACAGTTTAAAGTCTGGGACTCCGTGCTGTCTGAAGAAGCGGTACTGGCTTTTGAATACGGTTATGCCACGGCGGAACCACGTACCCTGACTATCTGGGAAGCGCAGTTTGGCGATTTTGCCAACGGCGCGCAGGTGGTGATTGACCAGTTCATCTCCTCCGGCGAGCAGAAATGGGGCCGGATGTGCGGTCTGGTGATGCTGTTGCCGCACGGCTATGAAGGGCAGGGGCCGGAGCACTCTTCCGCGCGTCTGGAACGTTATCTGCAACTTTGCGCCGAGCAGAATATGCAGGTTTGCGTGCCGTCCACCCCGGCGCAGGTCTACCATATGCTGCGCCGTCAGGCGCTGCGCGGGATGCGTCGTCCGCTGGTGGTGATGTCGCCGAAATCGCTGCTGCGTCACCCGCTGGCGGTTTCCACGCTTGATGAACTGGCGAACGGTTCCTTCCAGCCGGCCATTGGCGAAATTGACGAGCTGGACCCTAAAGCCGTAAAACGCGTGGTAATGTGTTCTGGTAAGGTTTATTACGACCTGCTGGAACAACGTCGCAAAAACGACCAGAAAGATGTCGCTATCGTGCGCATCGAACAGCTCTATCCGTTCCCGCATAAAGCGGTGCAGGAAGCGCTGCAACCATACGCTCACGTCCATGATTTTGTCTGGTGCCAGGAAGAGCCGCTCAACCAGGGCGCATGGTACTGCAGCCAGCATCATTTCCGTGAAGTGATTCCGTTTGGGGCCGCTCTGCGTTACGCAGGTCGCCCGGCCTCCGCCTCTCCGGCGGTAGGGTATATGTCCGTTCACCAGAAACAGCAACAAGATCTGGTTAATGACGCGCTGAACGTCGATTAAATAAAGGATAAATAATGAGTAGCGTAGATATTCTTGTTCCCGACCTGCCTGAGTCCGTAGCGGACGCGACCGTCGCCACCTGGCATAAAAAACCGGGCGATGCGGTTGTTCGTGACGAAGTGCTGGTAGAAATCGAAACTGACAAAGTGGTACTGGAAGTACCGGCATCGGCGGACGGCATTCTGGATGCGGTTCTGGAAGAGGAGGGGACGACTGTCACCTCTCGCCAGATCCTGGGTCGCCTGCGTGAAGGCAACAGCGCGGGTAAAGAGACCAGCGCCAAATCTGAAGAGAAAGCGTCTACGCCGGCACAGCGCCAGCAGGCGTCGCTGGAAGAACAAAACAACGATGCGCTCAGCCCGGCGATCCGTCGCCTGCTGGCTGAACACAATCTGGAAGCCAGCGTCATTAAAGGCACTGGTGTGGGTGGGCGTCTGACCCGTGAAGATGTGGAAAAACATCTGGCGAAAGGCGAGTCTAAAGCACCCGCTGTTGAACCTGCAGCACAACCCGCTCTGGGCGCACGCGGCGAAAAACGCGTGCCAATGACCCGCCTGCGCAAGCGCGTGGCCGAGCGTTTGCTGGAAGCGAAAAACTCCACCGCCATGCTGACGACCTTCAATGAAGTCAACATGAAGCCGATTATGGATTTGCGTAAGCAGTATGGCGAAGTGTTTGAAAAACGTCACGGTATCCGCCTGGGCTTTATGTCCTTCTACGTGAAAGCGGTAGTGGAAGCGCTGAAGCGTTATCCGGAAGTGAACGCCTCTATCGACGGCGATGACGTGGTGTATCACAACTACTTTGATGTGAGTATGGCGGTGTCTACGCCGCGCGGCCTGGTCACGCCGGTCCTGCGTGATGTGGATACGCTGGGCATGGCTGACATCGAGAAAAAAATTAAAGAACTGGCTGTCAAAGGCCGCGACGGCAAGCTGACCGTAGAAGACCTGACCGGCGGTAACTTTACCATTACCAACGGCGGCGTATTCGGTTCGCTGATGTCTACCCCGATCATCAACCCGCCGCAGAGCGCGATTCTGGGAATGCATGCTATTAAAGACAGGCCGATGGCGGTGGATGGCAAGGTGGAAATCCTGCCGATGATGTACCTGGCGCTCTCTTACGATCATCGCCTGATCGATGGTCGCGAATCCGTGGGCTTCCTGGTCACCATCAAAGAGTTGCTGGAAGATCCGACCCGTCTGCTGTTGGACGTGTAGTCAGCAAGAGCATCACCTGCTACCTGTAGGCCGGATAAGGCGTTCACGCCGCCATCCGGCGATGGTGTAATGCCTGATGGCGCGCAGCTTTCAGGCCTACAGGTCTAAAGATAACGATTACCTGAAGGATGGACAGAACACATGAACTTACATGAATATCAGGCAAAACAACTTTTTGCCCGCTATGGCTTACCGGCGCCGGTGGGTTATGCCTGTACTACTCCGCGTGAAGCCGAAGAAGCCGCGTCTAAAATCGGTGCCGGCCCGTGGGTAGTGAAATGTCAGGTTCACGCTGGCGGCCGCGGCAAAGCGGGCGGTGTGAAGGTAGTAAAAAGCAAAGAAGAGATTCGCGCCTTCGCGGAAAACTGGCTGGGCAAACGTCTGGTGACCTATCAAACAGACTCTAATGGCCAACCGGTAAACCAGATTCTGGTTGAAGCGGCGACCGACATCGGCAAAGAACTGTACCTCGGCGCGGTAGTTGACCGTAGTTCTCGTCGCGTGGTCTTTATGGCGTCTACCGAAGGTGGCGTAGAGATCGAAAAAGTCGCGGAGGAAACCCCGCATCTGATCCATAAAGTCGCGCTCGATCCGCTGACCGGCCCGATGCCGTATCAGGGACGGGAACTGGCGTTCAAATTGGGTCTGGAAGGTAAACTGGTGCAGCAGTTCACCAAAATCTTTATGGGTCTGGCAACCATTTTCCTTGAGCGCGACCTGGCGCTGATCGAAATCAACCCGCTGGTGATTACTAAGCAGGGCGATCTGATTTGCCTCGACGGCAAGCTGGGCGCTGACGGCAACGCGCTGTTCCGCCAGCCGGATCTGCGTGAAATGCGTGACCAGTCTCAGGAAGACCCGCGTGAAGCGCAGGCAGCGCAGTGGGAACTGAACTACGTCGCGCTGGACGGCAACATCGGTTGCATGGTGAACGGCGCGGGTCTGGCGATGGGCACCATGGACATCGTTAAGCTGCATGGCGGCGAACCGGCTAACTTCCTTGACGTGGGCGGCGGCGCAACCAAAGAGCGCGTCACCGAAGCGTTTAAAATTATCCTCTCGGATGACAACGTGAAAGCGGTTCTGGTTAACATCTTCGGCGGTATCGTCCGTTGTGACCTGATTGCCGACGGTATCATCGGCGCGGTGGAAGAAGTGGGCGTGAACGTTCCGGTGGTGGTGCGTCTGGAAGGCAACAACGCCGAACTCGGCGCGAAGAAACTGGCTGACAGTGGCCTGAATATTATTGCAGCGAAAAGTCTGACGGATGCAGCTCAGCAGGTTGTTGCCGCAGTGGAGGGGAAATAATGTCCGTTTTAATTAATAAAGATACCAAGGTTATCTGCCAGGGCTTCACCGGTAGCCAGGGGACTTTCCACTCCGAACAGGCGATTGCTTACGGTACGCAGATGGTGGGCGGCGTAACGCCGGGCAAAGGCGGCACCACGCATCTGGGGCTGCCGGTGTTCAACACCGTGCGCGAAGCGGTAGAAGCTACCGGTGCGACCGCATCCGTTATCTACGTCCCGGCGCCGTTCTGCAAAGACTCCATTCTGGAAGCGATCGACGCAGGCATCAAACTGATTATCACCATCACCGAAGGTATTCCGACGCTGGATATGCTGACCGTGAAAGTGAAGCTGGACGAAGCAGGCGTGCGCATGATCGGCCCGAACTGCCCAGGTGTGATCACCCCGGGCGAATGCAAAATCGGCATCATGCCGGGTCACATTCATAAGCCGGGTAAAGTGGGTATCGTTTCCCGTTCCGGCACGCTGACCTACGAAGCGGTTAAGCAGACCACCGACTACGGTTTCGGCCAGTCCACCTGCGTGGGTATCGGCGGCGACCCGATCCCGGGCTCTAACTTCATCGACATTCTGAAACTGTTCCAGGAAGATCCGCAGACCGAAGCGATCGTGATGATCGGCGAGATCGGCGGCAGCGCGGAAGAAGAAGCGGCGGCTTATATTAAAGACCACGTGACCAAGCCGGTTGTTGGCTATATCGCGGGTGTTACCGCGCCGAAAGGCAAGCGTATGGGCCACGCTGGCGCCATCATTGCCGGTGGTAAAGGCACTGCGGATGAAAAATTCGCCGCGCTGGAAGCCGCGGGCGTGAAAACCGTTCGCAGCCTGGCCGATATCGGCGAAGCGCTGAAAGCAATTATAAAATAAAACTCGCTGTTCCTGCGGGAACAGATAAATGTCCGTTTTCGACATGGTTGGCCACCTTTACGGTGGCCTTTTTTATGGCTTTATTGTTTGTGGCAAAGTACGGGTGAAGCATCCGGGATATAAAATTATTGGCTTTGTAAATATTGAGCTATAGGAAAATGATGCCTCAGTAAAAAAACATGGTGGAGTCTAAAAATAATTGATAATAACCGTCTGGCAGCGGCAGTAAATTTACTCTGTTTGCCGGTTAACTCTTTTTCAGCAAATACAGATGCTGTCTTAGTGAAAGACCTGCCGACCTCACTGGAGACGGATTATGCGCTTTCCGCCATGAAAAAAACGCATCGCAGCATTACACTATGTTGACGCTAACCTCTATAGTAAATTGACGCTTGACTCTGTGGCCGCGCATGTTTGCCTGAGCGCGAACTACATGTCTCCTCAGATGTATCGCGCTTACACAGACTGCTTGTTTAATGGCAGAATAAAACAGCTATTTTAATCATAAGAGTACCGGCATTATTTCCCTGAAGTATTAAAGATATCGTTTAATAAATTATATGAACTTTTGCTGATTAAAAGAGGTTAACTTTAAAAATTATTAAGAACTTATTGACACTATTCGTTCGTGATTAATCATGTTTAAAGGGTATTTATGGCTGCAAATAAACAGAATTATCACTATGAGTGACGTAGAAATTGAGGGTGAATCTGTGAAGGTGATAACAGAATCTTCGCTATAATAATTATAGAGAGGTAAAAACGGTGTCATTGAAATAAAGAAAAAGTAGCGAATAAAATGTTTGTTTCTGGCTATCTGGAAAGCTTATTAGCGATAATTAAGGCGATAACCTGGCAAGATGATCCTGGCCGTTAGTCGTCGGGAAAGGGAAGTTCGGGCAGGGTAATCCCGGTGGGATGATGGCGCGTGTGCAATGAGATAGTTTCTTTGCGGTGTTAATTATAAGTAAAATAAAAATAGACTAAATGTATAAAATAATAAGTGTTGATAATCTGCAGAAAAAATCTGTGAGCTATTTAGCAATAATTGAACATCAATGTGGAATGTTTTTTACGGGATGCGGGGCAGTAAAAAACGCACAAAATGTTTAGCCTTACCGAATAAGCCTCTTTTTACAGGGGGTTTGAAATTACTCTTTGCAAAAACAAAAAGTTAACAAAAAATTCACCATGCATTCAATGAATAAACATTATTAACATTAACTTCAAAAATTGATTTTAATCAATATTTAAATGTTGGAAAAGAGCATCAAAACTGGTTAAATTGTCCGTGATCAAATTCCCTGAAAAGCGATAGATTAGCCATAAATTGATCGCTGTCGAAAAAAGCAAATCTGACCCACTAAAAACCTGTTTATTGTAAGGGTTTTACGGCGTAATATATTTGCGGGATCAATTTGGGTTTTTTATTAACATGTTTGTAACTTTTCATCATTACTGTTTCCTTCCCGAGGGGATAGTACGATGGAAGGCCGCAAATAAATTTGTATTGGGGCATGCGTGTGACCCTTTCTAACGGGGTTCACTCTCGGAGTCTTCATGCGATGAGCAAGGAGTCATGATGTTAGATATAGTCGAACTGTCGCGCTTACAGTTTGCCTTGACCGCGATGTACCACTTCCTGTTTGTGCCGCTAACGCTCGGTATGGCGTTCCTGCTGGCCATTATGGAAACGGTATACGTCCTTTCCGGCAAACAGATTTATAAAGATATGACCAAGTTCTGGGGCAAGTTGTTTGGTATCAACTTTGCTCTGGGTGTGGCTACCGGTTTGACCATGGAGTTCCAGTTCGGGACAAACTGGTCGTACTACTCCCACTATGTTGGGGATATCTTCGGTGCGCCGCTGGCCATCGAAGGTTTGATGGCCTTCTTCCTCGAATCCACCTTTGTAGGTCTGTTCTTCTTCGGCTGGGATCGTCTGAGTAAAGTTCAGCATATGTGCGTCACCTGGCTGGTGGCTCTGGGGTCCAACCTCTCCGCGTTGTGGATTCTGGTAGCGAACGGCTGGATGCAAAACCCAATCGCTGCGGATTTCAATTTCGAAACCATGCGTATGGAAATGGTGAGCTTCTCTGAACTGGTGCTGAACCCGGTAGCACAGGTGAAATTTGTTCACACTGTGGCGTCCGGCTATGTCACCGGCGCGATGTTCATCCTCGGTATCAGCGCTTACTACATGCTGAAAGGTCGTGACTTCGCCTTTGCTAAACGCTCCTTTGCTATTGCTGCCAGCTTCGGTATGGCTGCCGTACTGTCCGTTATCGTACTCGGTGACGAATCCGGTTACGAAATGGGCGATGTGCAGAAAACCAAGCTCGCTGCGATTGAAGCTGAATGGGAAACGCAACCTGCTCCGGCCTCCTTTACCCTGTTCGGCATTCCTGACCAGGACAAACAGGAAAACCATCTGGCGATTCAGATCCCTTATGCGCTCGGCATTATCGCTACGCGTTCCGTGGACACGCCGGTTATTGGCCTGAAAGATCTCATGGTTCAGCATGAAGAGCGTATCCGTAACGGGATGAAAGCCTATGAACTGCTGGAGCAGCTGCGCGCCGGTTCTACCGACCAGGCCGTTCGCGACCAGTTTAACAGCATGAAGAAAGATCTCGGTTACGGCCTGCTGCTGAAACGCTATACGCCTAATGTGACTGACGCGACCGAAGCGCAGATCCAGCAAGCGACGAAAGATTCCATTCCTCGCGTTGCGCCGCTGTACTTCGCTTTCCGTATCATGGTGGCGTGCGGCTTCCTGCTGCTGGCGATCATCGCACTTTCCTTCTGGAGCGTGATTCGTAACCGCATCGGTGAGAAAAAATGGCTGTTGCGCGCGGCGCTGTACGGTATTCCACTGCCGTGGATTGCGGTTGAAGCAGGTTGGTTCGTCGCCGAATATGGTCGTCAGCCGTGGGCGATCGGCGAAGTGTTGCCGACAGCCGTGGCGAACTCATCGCTGACCGTGGGCGATCTGCTGTTCTCCATGTTCCTGATTTGCGGCCTGTATACCCTGTTCCTGGTGGCAGAATTGTTCCTGATGTTCAAATTTGCACGCCTTGGCCCAAGCAGCCTGAAAACCGGTCGCTATCACTTTGAGCAGTCCACCGTGACTTCTCAGCCGGCACGCTAAGACAGGAGTCGTCAAATGATCGATTATGAAGTACTACGTTTTATCTGGTGGCTGCTGGTTGGCATTTTGCTAATTGGTTTCGCTGTCACCGATGGATTCGACATGGGGGTGGGGATGCTCACCCGTTTCCTCGGTCGTAACGACACCGAACGTCGAATTATGATTAACTCTATCGCCCCACACTGGGACGGTAACCAGGTGTGGTTGATCACCGCGGGCGGTGCGTTGTTTGCTGCCTGGCCGATGGTTTACGCTGCGGCGTTCTCCGGTTTCTATGTGGCGATGATCCTGGTGCTGGCGTCTTTGTTCTTCCGTCCGGTCGGTTTTGATTACCGTTCCAAGATTGAAGACCCGCGCTGGCGCAACATGTGGGACTGGGGCGTGTTCATCGGTAGCTTTGTGCCGCCGCTGGTGATTGGCGTGGCCTTTGGCAACCTGTTGCAGGGCGTACCGTTCCACGTGGATGAGTATCTGCGTCTGTACTACACCGGTAACTTCTTCCAGTTGCTGAACCCGTTTGGTCTGCTGGCGGGTATCGTAAGCGTAGGGATGATCATCACGCAGGGGGCGACTTACCTGCAAATGCGCACTGTTGGCGAACTGCACCTGCGCGCGCGCGCCACCTCGCAGATTGCGGCGCTGGTGACATTAGTGTGCTTTGCGCTGGCGGGCGTTTGGGTAATGTATGGTATTGATGGTTATGTCGTGACATCCGCGATTGACCATCATGCCGCCTCTAACCCGCTGACTAAAGAAGTGGCGCGTGAAGCTGGCGCCTGGCTGGTGAACTTTAATAATGCTCCGATCCTGTGGTTGGTTCCGGCTCTGGGCGTGGTTCTGCCGCTGCTGACTATCCTGACTTCCCGTATGGAGAAAGGCGCGTGGGCATTCCTGTTCTCTTCGCTGACCCTGGCCTGCATTATTCTGACGGCGGGTATCGCTATGTTCCCGTTTGTGATGCCGTCCAGCACGATGATGAATGCCAGCCTGACCATGTGGGATGCGACATCCAGCCAGATGACGCTGAACCTGATGACCTGGGTTGCGGCGGTGTTCGTACCGATCATTCTGATCTACACCAGCTGGTGTTACTGGAAAATGTTCGGTCGTATCACTAAAGAACATATTGAAAGCAACACCCACTCTCTGTACTAAGTAAGGAGCTTAAAATGTGGTATTTCGCATGGATTCTGGGAACGCTTCTTGCCTGTGCATTCGGGATCATTACCGCCCTGGCGCTTGAGCACGTTGAAGCGGGTAAAACCGGTCAAGAAGAAAGCTAATGACCCATATTATCGCAAAACTGTATGCGGTAATGGATAAGCGCCCGTTAAGGGCGCTTTCCTTCGTGATGGCGATAGTGCTGGCAGGATGTATGTTCTGGGACCCGTCACGGTTTGCCGCCAGGACCAGCACGCTTGAAATCTGGCACGGATTATTGCTGATGTGGGCTGTTTGCGCAGGCATAATCCACGGCGTGGGTTTTCGCCCTGAATCCGTACACTGGCAAGGGATTTTCTGTCCGCTCCTTGCGGATATTGTCCTTATCGTCGGCCTGATTTTCTTCTTCTTGTGAATAAGAAACCTCCTTAAAAATATAGGGGCTTGCATAAGCCCATATATTTTTACTCTCCCTTAACTTCCCCCCATTCCCAAGCCTCATTCCCACGCGTATAGTAGCAACGTTTAAAAGCTCTACTTTTGTTGCATTACCGGGATGTAAAGTGAATACAAGGCGATATACAACGGCATTCTTGAGGCATTACGGCGGCAAGCGGATGACGCCAACAAAGAGGCTGCAGGGATGAATAAGTATATGTTTCGATGGCCAATTCGAGTTTATTACGAAGACACGGACGCCGGCGGTGTGGTTTATCACGCCAGCTATGTCGCTTTTTATGAAAGAGCGCGCACGGAGATGCTGCGTCACCATCACTTCAGCCAACAGGTGCTGCTGGCGGAGCGGGTCGCCTTTGTGGTGCGCAAGATGACGCTGGAATACTATGCGCCTGCGCGGCTCGACGATATGCTTGAAGTTCAAACAGAAATTACGTCAATGCGTGGCACCGCTTTGGTTTTCACGCAACGCATTGTCAACGCAGAGAACACGCTGCTAAATGAAGCAGAGGTTCTGATTGTTTGCGTTGATCCACTCAAAATGAAGCCTCGTGCGCTTCCTAAGTCTATTGTCGCGGAGTTTAAGCAGTGACTGACATGAATATCCTTGATTTGTTCCTGAAGGCAAGCCTTCTGGTTAAACTTATCATGTTGATTTTGATTGGTTTTTCAATAGCATCCTGGGCCATCATTATCCAGCGAACGCGTATCCTGAACGCCGCTGCTCGTGAGGCGGAAGCGTTTGAAGATAAATTCTGGTCCGGAATCGAACTATCGCGTCTGTACCAGGAAAGCCAGGGGAGACGCGATAGTCTGTCGGGCTCGGAACAAATCTTTTATAGCGGGTTCAAAGAGTTTGTCCGGCTCCATCGCGCCAACAGCCATGCGCCGGAGGCAGTGGTAGAGGGGGCGTCGCGTGCGATGCGCATCTCCATGAACCGAGAGCTGGAAACGCTGGAAACGCATATCCCGTTTCTTGGCACGGTAGGCTCTATCAGTCCTTATATCGGTCTGTTTGGCACCGTATGGGGGATTATGCATGCGTTTATCGCCCTGGGCGCGGTGAAACAGGCGACTCTGCAAATGGTTGCGCCGGGTATTGCCGAAGCATTGATTGCCACGGCGATTGGTCTGTTTGCCGCTATCCCTGCGGTTATGGCTTACAACCGACTGAATCAGCGCGTGAACAAGCTGGAACTGAATTACGACAACTTTATGGAAGAGTTCACCGCGATTCTGCACCGCCAGGCGTTTACCGTAAGCGAAAGCAACAAGGGGTAAGCCATGGCCAGAACGCGTGGACGAGGTCGTCGCGAACTTAAGTCCGAAATCAATATTGTACCGCTGCTCGACGTACTGTTGGTGCTGCTGCTGATCTTTATGGCAACCGCGCCGATCATTACCCAGAGCGTGGAAGTCGACTTGCCGGAGGCGAATCAGTCGCAGGCGGTCAGTAGTAACGACGATCCACCGGTCATTATTGAGGTTTCCGGAGTAGGGCAATACAGCGTAGTGGTTGATAAAGATCGAATGGATCAACTGCCGTCTGAACAGGTGATCGCAGAAGTAAAGCGTCATCTGCAGGCTAATCCGAAAACAGTCTTTTTAATCGGCGGCGCGAAAGAGGTGCCGTACGATGAAATAATTAAAGCGCTGAACTTGTTACACAGCGCGGGCGTAAAATCGGTTGGCTTAATGACGCAGCCAATCTGAAGTCTGCGTCCCGTTGGCTTGAAAGACGGCGAGTAACAGGCGAACAGTTTTTTGGGAACCGAGAGTGTCAAAGGCAACCGAACAAAACGACAAGCTCAAACGGGCGATAATTATTTCAGCCGTGCTGCATATCATCTTATTTGCAGTGCTGATCTGGAGTTCGTTTGATGAGCATATAGAGGCTTCTGCCGGCGGCGGCGGCGGTTCCGCTATCGACGCGGTGATGGTCGATCCTGGCGCCGTTGTGCAGCAGTACAACCGTCAGCAGGATCAACAGGCCAGCGCCAGACGCGCGGAAGAAGAGCGTAAAAAGCTGCAACAGCAGCAAGCAGAGGAGCTGCAGCAGAAGCAGGCTGCCGAACAGGAGCGGTTGAAACAAGTTGAGAAAGAACGTTTAGCGGCTCAGGAGCAGCAAAAGCAGGCTGAAGAAGCAGCAAAACTGGCGCAACAGCAGCAGCAACAGGCCGAAGAAGCGGCGAAAGCGGCGGCGGACGCGAAGAAAAAAGCGGAGGCCGAGGCGGCGAAAGCGGCGGCGGACGCGAAGAAGAAAGCAGAGGCCGAGGCGGTAAAAGCGGCAGCGGACGCGAAGAAGAAAGCGGAAGCCGAAGCGGCGAAAGCAGCGGCGGACGCGAAGAAGAAAGCAGAGGCCGAAGCGGCGAAAGCAGCGGCGGAGGCGAAGAAGAAAGCGGAGGCCGAAGCGGCGAAAGCAGCGGCGGACGCTAAGAAGAAAGCGGATGCCGAGGCGGCGAAAGCGGCGGCGGAGGCGAAGAAGAAAGCGGATGCCGCGGCGGCGAAAGCAGCGGCGGACGCTAAGAAGAAAGCGGCTGCCGAAAAAGCGGCCGCCGCAGAAGGCGTCGATGATCTGCTTGGCGATCTCAGCTCGGGTAAGAATGCGCCGAAAACCGGCGGCGGCGCGAAAGGGAATGGCCAGCCATCGAAAGATAGCGGTACATCGGGCGCTAACGGTGGGGCGACAGGCGCTGATATCAGCGCCTACGCGAAACAGATTCAGGTCGCCATTCAGAGCCGTCTGTATGATGCGAGCCTGTATCAGGGCAAACAATGTGTCTTGCATATTAGCCTGGCGCCGGATGGCTCATTAAAAAGCATTACGTCTGAGGGCGGCGATCCGGCGCTTTGTCAGGCGGCGTTAATGGCGGCAAAAACCGCGAAAATTCCTAAACCGCCAAGCCAGGCTGTTTATGAGAAAATAAAGGATGCCAAACTAGACTTTAAACTGTAGATACTTTTCTTTATGGAAGTTGGAGCAGTTGAGTTGTTACTGGTCCTGGTGGTTTTGTGTATTTGAGTTTGTTAACATTCTGCTAAATTATCGTGGGTCGCAGGCCCAGGTATGGGAGATATGATGAAGCAGGCATTACGAGTAGCATTTGGTTTTCTGATGCTGTGGGCGGCGGTGCTGCACGCAGAAGTCCGTATCGAGATCACCCAGGGGGTGGACTCGGCGCGACCGATTGGCGTTGTGCCTTTTAAATGGGCCGGGCCGGGCGCTGCGCCTGAAGATATCGGCGGCATCGTGGCGGCAGATTTACGCAATAGCGGTAAATTTAATCCGTTAGACCGGTCCCGACTGCCGCAGCAGCCAGCCACCGCTCAGGAAGTTCAGCCTACCGCATGGTCTGCGCTGGGTATTGATGCCGTCGTCGTTGGGCAGGTCACGCCGAATCCGGACGGTTCCTACAATGTTGCTTATCAGCTGGTTGACACTGGCGGCGCGCCGGGGACTGTACTGGCGCAAAACTCTTATAAAGTGAACAAGCAGTGGCTGCGTTATGCAGGCCACACTGCCAGTGACGAAGTCTTTGAAAAACTGACGGGCATTAAGGGCGCGTTCCGTACTCGTATCGCCTATGTGGTACAGACTAACGGCGGTCAGTTCCCGTATGAACTGCGTGTGTCGGATTACGATGGCTACAATCAGTTCGTAGTGCACCGTTCTCCGCAGCCGTTGATGTCTCCGGCGTGGTCTCCGGACGGCTCAAAACTGGCTTACGTGACATTTGAAAGCGGTCGCTCCGCTCTGGTTATCCAGACGCTGGCAAACGGCGCAGTGCGTCAGGTTGCGTCCTTCCCGCGTCACAACGGCGCGCCGGCCTTCTCGCCGGATGGGACGAAACTGGCGTTCGCGTTATCGAAAACCGGAAGTCTGAACCTGTACGTTATGGATCTTGCTTCCGGCCAGATTCGTCAGATAACGGACGGGCGTAGCAACAATACGGAGCCGACCTGGTTCCCGGACAGCCAGACTCTGGCCTTTACCTCTGACCAGGCTGGACGTCCGCAAGTGTATAAAATGAACATTAACGGCGGTGCGGCGCAGCGTATTACCTGGGAAGGTTCGCAAAACCAGGATGCGGATGTCAGCAGCGACGGTAAATTTATGGTAATGGTAAGCTCAAATAACGGGCAGCAGCACATTGCCAAACAAGATCTGGTGACGGGTGGCGTACAGGTTCTGTCGTCAACGTTCCTGGATGAAACGCCAAGTCTGGCACCTAACGGCACGATGGTAATCTACAGCTCTTCTCAGGGGATGGGATCTGTGCTGAATTTGGTTTCTACAGATGGGCGTTTCAAAGCGCGTCTTCCGGCAACTGATGGTCAGGTGAAATCGCCTGCCTGGTCGCCGTATCTGTGATAATAATTAATTGATTACTAAAGGAATTAAAGAAATGCAACTGAACAAAGTGCTGAAGGGCCTGATGATTGCCCTGCCTGTTATGGCAATCGCGGCATGTTCTTCCAACAAGAACGCCAGCAATGACGGTAGCGAAGGCGGCATGCTGAACGGCGCCGGCACTGGTATGGACGCTAACGGCAACGGCAACATGTCATCTGAAGAGCAAGCGCGTCTGCAGATGCAGCAGCTGCAGCAGAACAACATCGTTTACTTCGATCTCGACAAGTACGATATCCGTTCTGACTTCGCGGCAATGCTGGATGCGCACGCTAACTTCCTGCGTAGCAACCCGTCTTACAAAGTCACCGTAGAAGGTCACGCGGACGAACGTGGTACGCCTGAATACAACATCTCCCTGGGCGAACGTCGTGCTAACGCCGTTAAAATGTACCTGCAGGGTAAAGGTGTTTCCGCTGACCAGATCTCCATCGTTTCTTACGGTAAAGAAAAACCTGCCGTACTGGGCCACGACGAAGCGGCTTACGCTAAGAACCGTCGCGCTGTACTGGTTTACTAAGAGAATTGCATGAGCAGTAACTTCAGACATCACCTGTTGAGTCTGTCGTTACTGGTTGGCATAGCGGCCCCCTGGGCCGCTTTTGCTCAGGCGCCAATCAGTAGTGTCGGCTCAGGCTCGGTCGAAGACCGCGTCACTCAACTTGAGCGTATCTCTAACGCTCACAGCCAGCTTTTAACCCAACTTCAGCAGCAGCTCTCCGATAATCAGTCCGATATCGATTCTTTGCGCGGCCAAATCCAGGAAAATCAGTATCAACTGAATCAGGTGATGGAACGCCAGAAGCAAATTATGCTGCAGCTGGGGAGCTTAAATAATGGCGGCGCAGCGCAGCCAGCAGCTGGTGACCAGAGTGGGGCGGCAACCGCTGCGACCTCCGCTCCGGATGCCGGTACGGCAACCTCAGGGGCGCCGGTACAAAGTGGCGATGCGAATACCGATTACAATGCGGCAATTGCGCTGGTGCAGGATAAGTCTCGCCAGGATGATGCGATTGTGGCGTTTCAGAACTTCATCAAGAAATACCCTGATTCTACTTATCAGCCGAACGCCAATTATTGGCTGGGCCAGTTGAATTACAACAAGGGTAAAAAAGATGATGCCGCCTATTATTTCGCCTCGGTAGTAAAAAACTATCCTAAGTCGCCGAAGGCTGCGGACGCGATGTACAAAGTTGGCGTTATCATGCAGGACAAAGGTGATACGGCAAAAGCGAAAGCGGTTTATCAGCAGGTGATTAACAAATATCCTGGCACTGATGGCGCGAAACAGGCGCAAAAGCGTCTTAACGCGATGTAATGCGTACCATGCGACCAGAAAACGCCTTTTTTCTGGTCGCGTCGTGCGATTCCTAAGCAGTTGAGCCCCCTGCGTCGAAATTTTTGTTGCGCTCAAATCTGAAATCAGTAATATATGCCGCCGTTGCCACGGGATATTAAACAACTCGAAAGCAACGTAAAAGTGGGTCGTTAGCTCAGTTGGTAGAGCAGTTGACTTTTAATCAATTGGTCGCAGGTTCGAATCCTGCACGACCCACCAA
>NZ_JBGDXT010000009.1:226449-229359 GCF_046550615.1 Salmonella sp. SAL04214 | reverse complement strand
AGTGGTGGGTGATGACGGGATCGAACCGCCGACCCCCTCCTTGTAAGGGAGGTGCTCTCCCAGCTGAGCTAATCACCCACTTCTCAATTTCTTATCTACACGGCGGAGACTACATAAAGTAGTTGGTGGGTGATGACGGGATCGAACCGCCGACCCCCTCCTTGTAAGGGAGGTGCTCTCCCAGCTGAGCTAATCACCCCCGCTGTGTGGAGTCGCATTATAGGGAGAGTTGAAAATGAGTCAACGCATTTTCTAAAGTTTTTGTTTGTTCGTCGTAAAATTAAACAAAACGATCGTGAATTACTCCGCGCTGCATGATTTCTATACGGAAATAGCAAAGCGTAGCGTTCTGACCGGATCAACATTGAGGAATCAAGCCACAGTGATAGAATACAAGGCTATTCATCTTTCCAGGATTTGCCGGTTGTCGGCATCTTTATAAACGTAAGGCCATTTCATGAAAATCAAAACTCGCTTCGCGCCTAGCCCGACAGGTTATCTGCACGTCGGCGGCGCGCGTACTGCTCTTTATTCCTGGCTTTTCGCACGTCACCACGGCGGTGAGTTCGTGCTGCGTATTGAAGACACCGATCTTGAGCGTTCCACGCCGGAAGCCATTGAAGCCATCATGGATGGTATGAACTGGCTGAACCTGGAATGGGACGAAGGCCCATATTTCCAGACCAAACGTTTTGATCGCTATAACGCGGTGATTGACGAGATGCTGGAGGCGGGAACAGCCTATAAATGCTACTGCTCTAAAGAGCGTCTGGAGCAACTGCGTGAAGATCAGATGGCGAAAGGCGAGAAGCCGCGTTATGACGGGCGTTGCCGTCACAGTCACGAACATCATGCCGACGATGAGCCATGCGTGGTGCGCTTTGCTAACCCGCAGGACGGTTCCGTTATTTTTGATGATCAGATCCGTGGGCCGATCGAATTCAGCAATCAGGAACTGGACGATCTGATCATTCGTCGTACCGACGGTTCGCCGACCTACAACTTCTGTGTGGTGGTGGACGACTGGGATATGGAAATTACCCATGTGATTCGTGGCGAAGACCATATCAACAATACTCCGCGCCAGATTAACATTCTGAAAGCGTTAAACGCGCCGGTGCCGATGTACGCACATGTGTCGATGATTAACGGCGACGACGGTAAAAAGCTGTCTAAACGTCACGGTGCGGTGAGCGTGATGCAGTATCGCGATGACGGTTATCTGCCGGAAGCGCTGCTGAACTATCTGGTGCGTCTGGGCTGGTCCAGCGGCGATCAGGAAATCTTCACCCGCGAAGAGATGATCAAGCTGTTCTCCCTCGGTGCGGTGAGCAAGTCTGCGAGCGCGTTCAACACCGATAAACTGCTGTGGCTGAACCACCACTATATCAATACGCTGGCGCCGGAATATGTGGCGACGCATTTGCAGTGGCATATCGAGCAGGAAAATATCGACACCCGTAACGGCCCGCAGCTTGCTGAACTGGTGAAACTGCTGGGCGAACGCTGCAAAACTCTGAAAGAGATGGCGCAGAGCTGCCGCTACTTCTATGAAGACTTCAGCGAGTTTGACGCCGATGCGGCGAAAAAACACCTCCGCCCGGTGGCGCGTCAGCCGCTGGAAGTGGTGCGCGACAAGCTGTCGGCGATTACGGACTGGTCAGCAGAAAACGTCCACCACGCGATTCAGGCCACGGCAGATGAGCTGGAAGTGGGGATGGGTAAAGTAGGGATGCCGCTGCGTGTGGCTGTGACCGGTGCCGGGCAGTCGCCTGCGCTGGATGTCACCGTACATGCGATTGGTAAAACCCGCAGCATTGAGCGCATCAACAAAGCGCTGGGCTTTATCGCCGAGCGTGAAAGCCAGCAGTAACGCCAGCTGAAACAGAATAAACGGCAGGGCAGACGCCTGCCGTTTATTCTTTGTTAGTCCGCCTCATTGATACCTAAACGCGTCAGAAATCCGCGAATACCTTCCCGCGATAAAAACAGCGCCAGTTTTTCCTGTTCCTGAGCAGACATATTTTCAACGGCATCAATAATTTGTCGATAAGCATGACTGTGCGCCGCGTTCGCATATTCTGCGAAAGCCTCTTCCGCCTGATAAAACGCAGGCAGTTTGCGAAAAGCCGGAATATTGAGAATAAATTCCCGCACGCTGGCATCAATATGGATGAGTCTTGCGCGTCCGCCTTTGACGCCGGGAAATTTTTCGGTTTTCCAGTGTTGTTCTCTGATCCAGCGATTGACGGTTTGCCTGGCCACGCCGAGGCATTCAGCCAGCTCTTCAGTGGTCATTTTACTGCGTAATCTTTTCATATTATTTGCTATCGCGTATCCCTAAGCGTTGTAACAAACCGGTAATCCCTTCACGCACGAGGAGAGAGGTAAACTGTTTCTGCTCGGATGAGGTCATCTCTTTGGCGAGCGTCATGAGCAGCGCTTCAAGCGATGCGTTGCTGGCAGGCGTGAATGTGTCTGCGTGATGGTCAACTGAACGTTCAGCGCTGCGGATATATTCACGAACCTGTTCGTTTACATGAACCAGACGGGCTTTACCGCCCTGGACGCCAGGTTTGGGCGATGTTGCCCAGCCTTCTTTCCGTACCCATTTATTGATGGTTTGTCGGCTGTAACCGGTGAGATTAGCGAGTTCTTCTGGCGTCATCCGTTCCTTGAACATAACGATTCCCTGAATAGTCGTGGGGTTAATTAGTGGTTCATTTTATAGCACCATTTTAGTCGAAACCGTGACGTGTTTAACTACTGAATGCGAGTTGTGCCGCAATGTCCTTTATTTGAATGCTTTTTCAGCGATTGAATTCGGCAAGTTCATTTTGCCGTTGACACATGCCGAGGGAATTCATATGATGCCGCCCGTCAACTCGACAAGCTTTACGTAGTGGGGCT
>NZ_JBGDXT010000009.1:76912-226357 GCF_046550615.1 Salmonella sp. SAL04214 | reverse complement strand
GTGGGGCTATAGCTCAGCTGGGAGAGCGCTTGCATGGCATGCAAGAGGTCAGCGGTTCGATCCCGCTTAGCTCCACCAAATTTACTCCCGATAAATTTGGCGTATACGTAAAAGCACTATGGGGCTATAGCTCAGCTGGGAGAGCGCTTGCATGGCATGCAAGAGGTCAGCGGTTCGATCCCGCTTAGCTCCACCAACATTCGAACCCTCGCTGAAAAGCGAGGGTTTTTGCTTTTTGTCACAAAATTATGGCCTTTGATCTGCTCTTCAGGTGCGTTTGTTTGCCGCTGCTTTTGCGGTCAATATGAGCTTTTGTTAGATTGCTTCATAATGCGAATATACTTATTATTCATGCGCCTTATATAATGATGTGAGCATTAAAGCAATGCCGGATAAGTGTAACGTATTAAAAAATATAAAAATATTCTTACTGGCCTTCTGCCTGACCGTTCCGGCTATTCTGTTATCTCGTTTCATTTCTCCCCGCGCCACAATTGATTCCAGCTATATCTTTCTGGCCTGGCTACCGCTCTGCGTCATGTTTTCCGTGCTGTTTTTATTTGGCCGCCGTGGCGTCGCGCCGATGGTAGGCGGAATGATGTTGACTAATGAATGGAATTTTCATTTACCTCTGCCACAGGCGATGGTGCTGCTATTTTGCCAGACGTTTCCCGTGTTGCTGGTTTGCGCTATCGTACGCTGGCAGCTGGGCGCGCGCTGGCGCTACGGAATACCCAACCAAGGCATCTGGCTACGCGTTTTCTGGTTAGGGTTAATGACGCCGTTTGGCATAAAAATCAGTATGCATCTGGCGGGGCACTACCTGGCTTTCCCGGTGACCATCTCTACCTTCTTTGGCACCGGCACCGCTATTTTCTCGATTGTCGATTTATTGAGTCTGATTTCTGCCGCGCTTATTTTTACCCTCTTTTTCTATTATCCGCTGCGGATGATAGTCAGCCCGCACTATATGCGTATTTTCTGGCGGAGGGATGTCGCTCCTTATCTCGCCAAAGAAAAACGCCTGTTTACGCTTCTCTGGTTTGCCACTCTGGCGACGCTATTAGCGGTGCTGTGTACGCCTTTCGAGACAAAGTATATTGCTGGCTATCTGGTGCCAGTTCTGTTCATTGGATTTACCATCGGCGTGGGGAAAATCAGCTATCCGCTGTTGAATTTTAGTTGGGCTCTCACTGCGCTATTCCTGCTTAGCTATAACCGCAATTTTCTGCAGGGCGTGGGCTCAGAATATTCGCTGGCATTTATCCTTTCAGTTCTCATTTCTTTTAGTATTTGTTTGTTGTACATGGCGCGGATTAATCAGCGCAGCGAATGGTTGAATCGACAGTGGCACTCGCAGGCATTGACCGATCCATTGACGCAACTGCCTAACCTGCGTGCGCTGGAACAGTTTCTTTTACAGGATGCCGGGCAAAGCGTGTGTTATCTACGCATGGAAAACCTGGAATTTCTGAGCCGTCATTACGGTATGCAGATGCGCGTGCATTGCGAACGCGAGGTGTTTCGCGTGTTGCAGCCGCTGCTGCTGGAAAAGGAGAAAATTTTCCATCTGCCGGGCAGTGAGTTATTGCTGGTATTGACGGGACCGGAGACGGAAGCCCGCCTGCAATATATGCTCAATGTGCTTAATAACCGCAAAATTTACTGGAACAATACCGGTCTGGACATGGAATACGGCGCATCGTGGGGAACATTCGATGGTCGCCAGGAAACCTTGCAACCGCTGTTGGGGCAATTAAGCTGGCTGGCGGAGCAATCCTGCTCGCACCGTCGGGTGCTTGCTCTGACCCAGAGTATTGAAGCCGCTTCCGGGCAGACGACGGAACGGGTGCTGCGGTTGCAGAAAATCCGTCAGGCGCTGGAGCGCGGCGCGCTGGTTTTGTATGCGCAACCCATTCGCGACGCGCAGGGAAAAGGGTATGACGAGATTCTGACGCGGCTTCGGTGCGACGACGGTATCATGATGCCCAATCAGTTCATTCCGCTTATCGCCCAGTTTAACCTGAGCGTACGGTTTGATATGCAGGTGATGGAAGCGCTCCTGCAATGGTTGTCCGCGCATCCTTCGGCGGAGCAGGGGGCGCGTTTCTCGGTTAATTTGATGCCGCTGACGCTGCTGCAAAAAGAGACGGCGTCGCGCATTATGCAGCTTTTTAAACGCTATGGCGTCCCGCCTGCTTCGGTCATCATCGAAATTACTGAAGAACAGGCCTTCTCTCATTCCGAAATCAGTATGCACAATATCAACCAGCTGCGTAAGTTTGGCCTAAAAATCGCCATTGATGATTTCGGCACCGGCTATGCAAACTATGAACGGCTAAAACGCCTCAAGGCGGACATCATTAAAATCGACGGTTGTTTCGTAAAAGATATTCTGACGGACTCCCTGGATGCGATGATCGTGAAATCCATCACTGATTTAGCGAAAGCGAAATCGTTGAGCGTCGTGGCTGAGTTTGTTGAAACGCCTGCGCAGCGCGATCTGCTATTGCAGCTTGGCGTACACAGTTTGCAGGGATATCTGATTGGCCGCCCGCGCCCGTTAGGCAAATAAGCGGCATAAAAAAACCGGGGATAGCTCCCCGGTTTCTACATTAAACGCAGACTTACAGTACCAGCGCCGCGATAGAGGCGGACAGTACGCTCACCAGCGTAGAACCGTAAACCAGTTTCAGACCAAAACGGGAAACCACGTTGCCTTGCTCTTCGTTCAGGCCTTTAATCGCGCCCGCAATAATACCGATGGAAGAGAAGTTCGCGAAGGACACCAGGAAGACGGAGATAATGCCTTCAGCGCGTGGAGAGAGGGTAGAGGCGATTTTCTGCAGATCCATCATCGCCACGAATTCGTTGGAAACCAGTTTGGTCGCCATGATACTTCCTACCTGCAGCGCTTCACTGGACGGTACGCCCATTACCCATGCGACCGGGTAGAAGATGTAACCCAGAATGCCCTGGAAGGAGATGCTGTAGCCGAACCAACCGGTAACCGTTGCGAACAGCGCGTTCAGCGCCGCGATCAGCGCGATGAAACCGATCAGCATCGCCGCGACGATAATCGCCACTTTAAAACCTGCCAGAATGTACTCGCCCAGCATTTCGAAGAAACTTTGGCCTTCATGCAGGTTCGACATCTGAATATTTTCTTCGCTGGCATCAACGGTATAGGGGTTGATCAGCGACAGTACGATAAAGGTGCTGAACATGTTCAGAACCAGCGCTGCGACCACATATTTAGGGTCCAGCATGGTCATATACGCGCCCACAATAGACATGGAAACGGTCGACATCGCCGTTGCAGCCATGGTGTACATGCGGTTACGGGACATTTTGCCGAGGATATCTTTATAAGCGATAAAGTTCTCAGACTGACCGAGGATCAGCGAGCTGACGGCGTTAAAAGATTCCAGTTTGCCCATACCGTTTACTTTGGACAGCAGGAAACCTATAGCGCGGATGACCACTGGCAGAACACGGATATGCTGGAGAATACCGATCAACGCGGAAATAAAGACAATCGGGCACAATACTTTCAGGAAGAAGAACGCCAAACCTTGATCGTTCATACTGCCGAAGACGAAGTTTGTCCCTTCGTTGGCAAATCCGAGCAGTTTTTCAAACATCTCGGAGAAACCTTTTACGAAGCCAAGGCCAACATCAGAGTTCAGGAAGAACCAGGCCAGTAATACTTCGATAACAAGTAACTGAATGACATAACGAATGCGAATTTTTTTACGGTCACTGCTAACCAGCAGTGCGAGTACCGCAACAACGGCAAGCGCCAGGACAAAATGAAGGACGCGGTCCATATTTGCTCCAAATATGAGGCAGGTTTAATTTTCGTGCACATTCTATGCAACAGCCGTAAAGAAAACGAGATCCAACACACACTATAATAAGGACCTGTGACGAGATTCAAAATTAGTGATCTGTAATACACTTTTACTGTACTGAATATGAAAATGAAAAGTTATATCAGTGTGCTAATCTTGTAATGTTAAGCCAAACTGTTCTGATACAGGTCGTCATCGTATCGGTCTATCGTTTCACACTATCAAAGTAATCACCCGTACCCATTGAAATGCACTTGATAATCATTATCAATAAACATAGCATGAAACATAGCAAAGGCTATGTTTTTGAGGCAAAAGATGACTGACAATCGCGTAGAGAATAGCAGCGGACGGGCGGCGCGCAAGCTAAGGCTCGCATTAATGGGACCTGCGTTCATTGCCGCGATTGGTTATATCGATCCCGGTAACTTCGCGACCAATATTCAGGCCGGCGCCAGCTTTGGCTACCAGCTACTCTGGGTGGTGGTCTGGGCGAACCTGATGGCGATGCTGATTCAAATCCTCTCGGCAAAACTCGGAATCGCCACGGGCAAGAACCTGGCGGAGCAAATTCGCGACCATTATCCGCGCCCGGTAGTCTGGTTTTACTGGGTACAGGCGGAAATCATCGCGATGGCCACCGATTTAGCTGAATTTATCGGCGCGGCAATAGGTTTTAAGCTGATCCTGGGCGTCTCTTTATTACAAGGCGCGGTATTGACCGGTATCGCGACGTTTCTGATTTTAATGTTACAGCGCCGCGGTCAAAAACCGCTTGAAAAAGTCATCGGCGGTTTACTGCTTTTTGTCGCCGCTGCTTACATTGTGGAGCTGTTTTTCTCTCAGCCTGATATGGCGCAGCTCGGAAAAGGAATGGTTATCCCGGCGCTACCGAACCCGGAAGCCGTATTCTTAGCCGCCGGCGTGCTTGGCGCGACGATTATGCCGCACGTGATTTATCTGCACTCGTCATTAACGCAGCATCTGCACGGCGGAACGCGGCAACAACGGTACTCAGCAACAAAATGGGATGTCGCTATTGCCATGACGATTGCCGGTTTTGTCAATCTGGCAATGATGGCGACCGCCGCGGCGGCGTTTCATTTTAGCGGCCATACAGGCATCGCCGACCTCGATCAGGCATACCTGACGCTGGAACCGTTACTAAGCCATGCGGCGGCAACGGTGTTTGGTCTTAGTCTGGTAGCGGCAGGGCTTTCCTCCACCGTGGTAGGGACTCTGGCGGGGCAGGTGGTGATGCAAGGGTTTGTCCGTTTTCACATTCCGCTGTGGGTACGGCGCACCATTACCATGCTGCCCTCATTTATTGTGATTTTGATGGGGCTGGACCCTACCCGAATTCTGGTGATGAGCCAGGTGCTGCTGAGTTTTGGTATTGCGCTGGCGCTGGTGCCGCTCCTGATTTTCACCAGTAACGCTACGCTAATGGGCGAGCTGGTGAACACGCGGCGAGTAAAACAGATTGGCTGGATAATTGTCGTGCTGGTCGTCGCCCTGAATATCTGGTTGCTGGTTGGAACGGTGATGGGATTGTCATAAAGACAGAAAGATAGCAGGCCCGATGCGTGGGCGTCATCGGGCTGTTATTCAGCAGGAGGCTTAGTGATGATGTTTGTGACCCCGGCCTCGCCCGCGATGATCGTCGCGATCGCGCCAGCCTTCCCGATAACCGCGTTCATACGCTTTACGCTTATCCCAGCCGCGATGATAGCCGTTGTCATGGCGCCACCAGCGATTTTTACGCCATTCATAATGGTTGTGCCAGTAATCACGGTCGCGCCAGCGACCACCGTCCCAGTAGTTACCGTAATCATCGCGATCGCCAATCTGTAATTTTATTGAGGGCAACAGGGTGATTTCGCCCGCATTCGCGGCAAGCGGTGTAAAAGCCAGCAAGGCTGCCGCCAGAATCAGTGACCTGAACATACTTTCTCTCCTTCACGATCGAGCCGTCGCCGGCCTGTTAATGCAATATTACAAAGCAGTAAAGATTTGTTTCATCGCCTTAACTCTTAAATCATGAAGGAGAGCATTTTTTGCTAAAACCGGCCCTCCAGAATAGCGTCAATTTCTGCACATTCCGCCGCCGAAAAACGGCGATTGGCCAGCATTCCTACGGCGTCTTCGATTTGCGACGGTTTGCTGGCGCCAATCAGTACCGAGGTAACGTTATCGTTACGCAGCACCCAAGCGAGCGCCATCTGAGACAATTTTTGGCCCCGTCGTGCAGCCAGTTCATTCAACCGGCGAACTTTTTCCAGTTTGTCGGCGGTAATCTGTTCTGGTTTAAGGAAACGGCTTCCGCTCGCCGCGCGGGAATCTTCCGGAATGCCATTCAGATAACGGTCAGTGAGCTGCCCGCCCGCCAGCGGCGAGAAGGCAATACTGCCGACGCCTTTTTCCTGCAACAGCGCCAGCAGCCCGTCCTCTACCCAACGCTCAAAAAGCGAATATTTAGGCTGATGAATCAGGCAAGGCGTGCCGAGATCCTCCAGAATATCGATAGCTTGTCTGGCCAGATCGGCAGGATAGTTAGAGATCCCCACGTACAACGCTTTGCCCTGGCGCACAAGGTGATCTAACGCTTTCATCGTCTCTTTAAGCGGCGTTTCGGGATCGGGACGATGGTGATAAAAGATATCGACATACTCCAGCCCCATACGTTTCAGGCTTTGATCGAGGCTGGCGATAAGGTATTTCCGTGAACCCCAGTCGCCATAAGGGCCATCCCACATGGTGTAGCCCGCTTTGGTGGAGATGATCAATTCATCACGCCACGGTAAAAAATCTTCCTGCAGAATGCGGCCAAAATTGCATTCTGCGGAGCCCGGCGGCGGCCCATAATTATTGGCGAGATCAAAGTGGGTAATGCCCAGATCGAACGCGCGTTGCAGCAGCGCCCGGCTATTTTCTACCCGTGTCGCATCGCCGAAGTTGTGCCATAACCCCAGTGAAATGGCGGGAAGTTTGATGCCGCTGCGCCCGCAGCGACGATACTCCATTGTGTGATAACGATTTTCATCGGGCTGATAAATCATGACCTTTCCCCCTGTGGCGTGAATAAATAGTGTATACGGTTACACTCGCCAGGCGGTATCCGGCTTTTACTGTTTGCCGCTGTAAACATTGTTTTCCAGGCTTTCATCCCCGCCGTGCTGGACAGCCATCGGCATTCCTTAATACTCAACATAATGTCAACGTCAGAAGGAAAGCTGTCATGCAAAACCCCTATACCGTGGCCGACTATTTGCTGGACAGACTGGCAGGATGCGGCATTGGCCATCTTTTTGGCGTACCGGGCGATTATAACTTGCAGTTTCTTGACCATGTGATTGACCACCCGACCTTGCGTTGGGTGGGATGCGCCAATGAGCTGAACGCCGCTTATGCCGCGGACGGTTATGCGCGCATGTCGGGCGCTGGAGCGCTACTCACCACCTTTGGCGTGGGAGAACTTAGCGCTATTAACGGTATCGCGGGCAGTTACGCGGAATATGTCCCGGTCTTGCATATCGTCGGCGCGCCCTGTAGCGCTGCGCAGCAGCGTGGCGAATTGATGCACCATACCCTCGGTGACGGCGATTTTCGTCATTTTTATCGCATGAGTCAGGCGATATCTGTTGCCAGCGCAATATTGGATGAACAGAACGCCTGTTTCGAGATTGACCGTGTATTGGGTGAAATGCTTGCCGCACGCAGGCCAGGATACATCATGTTGCCCGCCGACGTGGCGAAAAAAACGGCCATCCCGCCTACGCAGGCGCTGGTGTTGCCCGTGCATGAAGCGCAAAGCGGCGTGGAGACGGCTTTTCGTTACCACGCCCGTCAGTGCCTGATGAACAGTCGGCGCATTGCGCTATTGGCCGACTTTCTTGCCGGGCGTTTTGGTTTACGACCACTGTTGCAACGCTGGATGGCGGAAACGCCCATCGCTCATGCGACACTACTGATGGGGAAGGGGCTTTTTGATGAACAGCACCCGAACTTCGTTGGCACCTATAGCGCAGGCGCCAGCAGCAAAGAAGTGCGTCAGGCCATAGAGGACGCCGATAGGGTTATCTGCGTCGGCACCCGTTTTGTCGATACCCTTACGGCCGGATTTACCCAACAATTGCCGGCGGAACGCACGCTGGAGATTCAGCCTTACGCGTCGCGCATCGGCGAAACCTGGTTCAACCTCCCGATGGCGCAGGCGGTGTCTACGCTGCGCGAACTGTGCCTTGAATGCGCTTTTGCGCCGCCGCCGACGCGTTCCGCCGGACAGCCAGTGCGGATTGATAAGGGAGAACTGACCCAGGAAAGCTTCTGGCAAACTTTACAGCAGTATCTCAAACCCGGCGATATTATCCTTGTCGACCAGGGGACCGCCGCCTTTGGCGCTGCCGCGCTGTCGCTTCCTGACGGCGCGGAGGTTGTGGTACAGCCGCTGTGGGGATCTATCGGCTATTCCTTGCCCGCCGCGTTTGGCGCGCAAACCGCCTGTCCCGATCGGCGGGTGATTCTGATTATCGGCGATGGCGCGGCGCAGCTCACGATTCAGGAGATGGGCTCGATGTTACGCGACGGGCAGGCGCCGGTCATCCTGCTGCTCAACAATGACGGCTATACCGTAGAGCGCGCCATTCACGGCGCGGCCCAGCGGTATAACGACATCGCGAGCTGGAACTGGACGCAGATACCACCGGCGCTAAACGCGGCGCAACAGGCGGAGTGCTGGCGGGTGACGCAGGCTATCCAACTGGCAGAGGTCCTCGAACGTCTGGCGCGCCCACAACGTCTGTCATTTATTGAAGTGATGTTGCCAAAAGCCGATCTGCCGGAATTACTGCGTACCGTGACCCGGGCGCTGGAAGCCCGCAACGGGGGATAATGGCCCCCGCTGCGCCGGATTAGGGTTCGTGACGGTTGGCGGCCAGCAACGGTTTTCCCGCCAGCAATAGCCAGGCGGGGAGCATCACAATGCAGAGCAGCGGCAGCAGATTGGTATCCGGTACGACGACTGCCGCCATAAACAGACTGAGCCAGCCGTCGCGCGTCACTACCAGCACTAAGCCAAGAATCGCGCAGGAGACGGTAATCGCCGCGGGTACGGCCTCAACATGGGCATGGAGCATGAGCCCCAGCGCCGCGCCGATAAACACAGCCGGAAAAATGCGCCCGCCGCGAAAGCCGCTCGCCGCCGCGATGACCAGCGCGGCGAGTTTGACGACGGCTAAGGTAAAATAATCTCCCGCGCCCAACGTCTGGCTAAACGCCATTTGTTGCATTTCGTCCAGGCCTTTAAACAGGGTAAGCGGCCCGCCAATGACGCCCAGAATACCCAGTATAAAACCGCCAATGCCGAGAATCAGGACCGGATTTTTCAGTCGGTGCAGCAACTCATGCAGACGCGGAAGGCACCAGACGGCGACCATCCCTGCGGCAATGGCGATCGCCGCGACGATCGCTCCGCTGGCAATGTCCACCAGCCGCATCTGCGTGTAATGGGCGATGGGTAACGAAAAATGCGGATGAAAGAACAGGCTGGTGGTGAGTGACCCCGCCGCTGCCGCCATTAACGGCGCAAACAGGCGATCCCACATGGGAATATCGTTAGAGCCGCTAAGCGTTTGCGAAAAAATCAGCGCCGCAGCGACGGGCGTGCCGAACAGCGCGCCGATGGTGCCCGCTGAGGCCAGAATCGTCCAGTCTAACGCCGTGATACGCGGAAACAGGCGGGAGCCGAAAGCCGCTGCCAGCGCGATATTTATTGTCATTATCGGATGCTCTGGCCCCAAACTTACCCCACCAGCAAGGCCGATGATTAAGGCGAGAAGCAGCCCGGGCAGCGCAGATGGCGAGACCGGCATACTGATTAACGGTTCGATGGCCGGATCGGGGCCAGCGTGTCCGGGACTGTAACGGATAATCAAACCCACCACGATCCCGGTTAGCGTGAGCATACCCACTATCCAGAACGGCGAATCATAAGCGATGCCGATGCTGGTGGGCAGTCGTTGCCAAAGAAATTGCTGAAAAACCGACGCGACTTTCATCGAGGCGATTAAAACCAGGCTTGACGCTACGCCAATAATCAGCGCGGGGGGCGACAGCAGCAGCATCGTTCGGGCACGCGGGTGGAACATAATCTCTTCCTTACACGGGGTCGTATACCTATTTTGCACAGCCTGCCCGACGGCATTGCTGCAATTGGTGCTGAAACAAGAAAGTAATTCTGTGATGAAGATCTATATTTATAGGCAGTCAGCCTGATGGCCGTTGTTGTTATGCCCCCATGAATTTACAGTGTGACAAAGACTTATTTTGACTTTAGCGGAGCAGTAGAAGAATGACAAAGTATGCTTTAGTAGGAGATGTAGGCGGCACGAATGCGCGTCTTGCCCTGTGTGATATCGCCAGTGGAGAAATCTCGCAGGCCAAAACGTATTCCGGCCTGGATTATCCCAGTCTTGAGGCCGTGGTGCGCGTTTATCTCGATGAGCATAGCGTCAGCGTGGAAGATGGTTGTATCGCCATAGCCTGCCCGATTACCGGTGACTGGGTAGCGATGACTAACCATACCTGGGCTTTTTCTATTGCGGAAATGAAAAAAAATCTCGGCTTTAGCCATCTGGAAATCATCAACGATTTCACCGCCGTGTCGATGGCGATCCCGATGCTGAAAAAAGAGCATTTAATTCAGTTCGGCGGCGGCGAACCGGTAGACGGCAAACCTATTGCGGTGTATGGCGCGGGAACCGGCTTGGGCGTGGCGCATCTGGTGCATGTGGATAAGCGTTGGATTAGCCTTCCGGGCGAAGGCGGGCATGTCGATTTTGCGCCTAATAGCGAAGAAGAAGCTATGATTCTGGAAATATTGCGCGCCGAAATTGGCCACGTTTCCGCCGAGCGCGTGCTGTCTGGCCCGGGGCTGGTGAATCTTTACCGGGCGATTGTTAAGTCCGACAACCGTCTGCCGGAAAATCTGCGCCCGAAAGATATTACCGAACGCGCCCTGGCGGATAGCTGTATCGATTGTCGCCGCGCGTTGTCGCTCTTTTGCGTCATCATGGGGCGATTTGGCGGCGATCTGGCGTTAACCATGGGGACATTTGGCGGCGTTTATATCGCTGGCGGTATTGTCCCGCGCTTCCTGGAATTTTTTAAAGCGTCCGGCTTCCGTGGTGGCTTTGAAGATAAAGGCCGCTTTAAAGATTATGTACACGGTATTCCGGTCTATCTGATTGTCCATGATAATCCTGGCTTGTTAGGTTCCGGCGCGCATCTGCGCCAGACATTAGGTCATATTCTATAAGCCAGATGGCGGCATAAACGCCTTATCCGGCCTACAATAGTGTGTCATCTGTAGGCCTGATAAGCGCAGCGTCATCAGGCAATGAAACATTCTCTTGCCAGTCTCAAACCGCGTGCCTCACGCGGCTTTTTTCATTGCCTTTCCTGTGCATGAATGCTTCAACTGTCTGAATTATTTCACTTTACTCTTGCTGAGCGAAAGGTCAAACACCAGCGCGTTGAGTCATCATGTCATGGCGGTTAGTCAGGCGAAAACAGGGATTTATTTTACTATACGTATCCGGTTCGCTGCCTTATTTACGGTTTCATCGCGGCAGCTTGCCGGAAAGGATCCTCATTTTCGGGGAAATGTCCCTGAAAAACACCGCAATATGACATGATCGAATACCATTATCATTAGTAAGGATTTTGGTTAAAGAGGAAAAACCACAAAATCAAAAGGGGATTATTTGAGATAAGGTTTATTGACAGGAAATTATCGTCGGCTGCGCCACGTTACGTAAATTCAATGATATCAATTTGTTAATAATATGATTTGTTTGATGCTATAACTGACACGCTTAAAAAGTAAGTTTTTACGCTTGTTCCTCTTTTTTGTCGCTAAAAATATTTTCATTAGCCTCTCGACAGGAAGAAAATTTTCAGGCTATTTTCTAAAGGAGCCACCATCGTGGCAGCGTCGCTCGGACGGTCCGGGCGCTAACGTTAATCTGAGGATATTATGGCTGACTTCCGCCCTGAACGTCGCTTTACGCGTATCGATCGCCTTCCGCCCTATGTTTTTAACATCACCGCTGAACTCAAAATGGCTGCGCGTCGGCGCGGTGAAGATATTATTGATTTCAGTATGGGTAATCCTGATGGCGCAACCCCTCCCCACATTGTCGAAAAACTTTGCACCGTCGCGCAGCGTCCGGATACGCACGGTTATTCCACGTCTCGCGGCATACCGCGTTTACGCCGCGCGATTTCTCACTGGTATCAGGAACGTTATGATGTCGATATCGATCCGGAAACCGAAGCGATTGTGACCATCGGTTCCAAAGAGGGACTGGCGCATTTAATGCTGGCGACGCTGGATCATGGTGATACGGTACTGGTGCCGAACCCGAGTTACCCGATTCATATCTATGGCGCCGTTATCGCCGGGGCGCAGGTGCGTTCGGTTCCATTGGTAGAGGGAGTGGATTTCTTCAACGAGCTGGAGCGCGCTATTCGCGAAAGTTATCCGAAACCGAAAATGATGATTTTGGGTTTTCCGTCTAACCCTACGGCCCAGTGCGTCGAACTGGAATTTTTTGAAAAAGTGGTCGCTCTGGCTAAACGTTATGATGTGCTGGTGGTGCACGATCTGGCGTATGCCGATATCGTGTACGACGGCTGGAAAGCGCCATCCATTATGCAGGTGCCCGGCGCGCGCGACGTGGCGGTTGAATTTTTCACGCTGTCGAAAAGCTATAATATGGCGGGCTGGCGTATTGGGTTTATGGTGGGCAATAAAACCCTGGTCAGCGCGCTGGCGCGCATTAAAAGTTATCACGATTATGGCACCTTTACCCCGCTTCAGGTGGCGGCTATCGCCGCTCTGGAAGGCGATCAGCAGTGCGTGCGCGATATCGCCGAGCAGTATAAACGTCGTCGCGATGTGCTGGTGAAGGGGTTGCATGAGGCGGGCTGGATGGTTGAAATGCCGAAAGCCTCAATGTACGTCTGGGCGAAAATCCCGGAGCAATATGCGGCGATGGGATCGCTTGAGTTTGCCAAGAAGCTGCTGAATGAGGCGAAGGTTTGCGTTTCTCCAGGGATAGGCTTTGGTGACTATGGCGACACCCATGTACGCTTTGCATTAATAGAGAATCGCGACCGCATTCGCCAGGCCGTCAGAGGGATTAAAGCGATGTTCCGCGCCGATGGCGTGCTGCCGTCACATCCAAAACCCGTTGAAGCGAGCACGGAGTAGAAAAGCAAACAGGAGCCCCATGGCTCCTGTTTTTCTTTGCATTGTACTTTTAAATCATCAGGGCGAAAGTACCGGCCCAAACGATGACCATAAATGAAATGCCCATAAAGAAATATTTCACGTTTCATCTCTCCGCGTACCTGTCGTACGCCTAAATGAACTTACACTTACCTGATTATAGAGAGTTGATGCCGGACAATACGAAATTGAGAATTATTCGTGTTTCGACCGCCTGCATCACCTCAGAATTCTGCGCGTCATCGCTCCAGACGGCGCTAATGTACGCCTAAAAATGAGGTGAAACAAGAGGCATTTTCTTATTTACTTTTAGTAACTTACAAGTGTCGGGAATCGGCGACAGTTTAATTTCTGACAGTGATGAATCGCTATTGAGCGACGCCGCCGACACAGTAAAAAAACGCCTGTAAACAGGAGACTTATCGCTAAAAGCAGGAATGAGTAATTTACGATATGAATATTATGGCAATGCGAAATGCCAAAATAAAAGGCCTTGCGGCCTTTTTCAGATGTAGAGTGACGCTTCCCCCAGCGGGCGAGTCTTGAAACGGCGATGAATCCAGAGATATTGCTCCGGGGCGCGCATGATCTCTTTCTCAATAATTTTATTCATATAGGCAGCGGCTTGATTTTCATCTGCCGGGTAACCTTCCATTTCAGGGGTAATATACAGACGATAACCCGAGTTATCGGATTTCCTTACCATTGTAACGGTCAACATGGCGGCGCCAGACAGCCTGGACAGTACATAGGTGCCGTTGGTGGTGGCGACGTTTTCAACCGCGAAAAATGGCGCAAAGGAGCTGCCTTTAGGGCCGTAGTCCTGGTCGGGAGCAAACCAAACGGCTTCCCCTTTTTTTAGCGCGCCCACAATGCCGCGCAGATTGTTTCTGCCGATCATCGCTTTATTTGAGCGCATACGGCCGCGCGTCTGCACCCACTCCATGAGCGGATTGTTATGCGGACGATAGGTCGCCATCATCGGCTGGCAGAGACCCATTACCCGGCCTCCCAATTCCAGCGACATAAAATGCACGCCAACGACCATTACGCCGCGATTTTGCGCCTGCGCACGGGTAAGGTTGTCCAGCCCGTCCACATCAAACCATTTGCGAACCCGGCTATCAGGCCAGAACCAGGCCATGCCCGTTTCAAGCAGCGCCATGCCAAGAGAGTGGAAATTCTCGGCGATCAGTTTTTCCCTTTCTTCCCGGGAGAGGGTCGGAAAACAGAGTTCAATATTTTTCTGGGCGATTGACTCACGTCGCTTCAGGAAGGGGCGCGCCAGCTTACCGGTGCGGGTGCCCAGAAAACGCAAAACCGGGTAGGGAAGCTGCACCAGTAACCAGAGGACGCCAACACCAAACCACGTCAACCAGTAGCGCGGGTGCAAAAACGCGCGTGAAAATTTGCTTTGAGGAAACATAAAATACCTTCTGTAGATACGAAAATAATGTATCGCAGAAGAGTCATTATCCGCAGCGGTACACTCTGAAATACGCATCATCCTTCAAGTTGCGTTCGCTTATCCGAAGCACTTACTTGAGTAAGCTCATCAGGGTAACTTGAATGATTTGCGTATAGTTAGGCCATCATGTACGACAATGGTTCCCGTAAGGAGTGTAAAACTAAGTCAGTACTAAACCACGAGGGCATGAACGCCAGGCAGGCTAATGTACCACCAGTTATTTACTCGCGCCCAGAAATTCTTTATCAAGAAGCGTAAATATTTCTCCCGTAGCAAAAATAAGCTAATCATTATTTTTAATGCATTGTTTTTACAGTAATAATTTTATTTCAGACGAAGGTCATTGAAAAATGATTAAAAAAATAAAATGTGAGATAAATGTTATGGAAATGACTTGCTGATAAGGTTTATCTTAAAGGAGAAGTGAGAGGGACCGTAAGGCTATATGGAAGCCTTGCCATAGACAGGAGGTATTATAGATGATCTATTTATGGACATTTCTTGCAATAAGTATACTTGCCGTGAGTGGCTATATCGGTCAGGTGATGGGGACTTTTTCTGCGGTTTCTTCTTTTACGGGAATGGTTATCCTTGCCGCGCTGATTTATTTACTCAATGTATGGCTGCAGGATGGCGATGACATCGTTAGCGGATTATTGCTTTTTCTCGCACCGGCATGTGGGTTAATTATTCGCTTTATGGTGGGATACGGTAAGCGTTAGTCAGTACATACCCTTCATACTTCAAGTTGCTGATGTGTTGGCTATGGATTACTCGGCCCATTCATGGGCCTCGCCCTGACGGGACGTCGCTCACCCCAGTCACATCGTTATCTATGCTCCCGGGGACTCACTCCCTTGCCGCTTTTAAGCAACTCGAATTATTTTTGGTATACACGATGTCAGCGAATAGATAGCGCCGACAATGTCGGCGCTTCTGTTCCCCGGGAAGGCTAATCGTTTATTGCGCGTCCGCAAGCTGCAGTGAGTCCTGATTATGTAACGCATTCTGGCGCTGACGTTCCAGTTCCAGCGCGCCGCGATGGGAGAGGTAACAGAATAGAATGCAGCACACAATACCGCCCATCAGAAGATAAAATCCGCCGTACCAGCCCAGTTTATCCACCATGACGCCAAACAGGCTGGTGCCCAACGAGGCGCCGAAAATATAGCTCATGAACCCACGTAAACCGACGGCGGAACCTACGGCAAAGCTGGGGACTATCTCCATTGTCTGTACGGACGCGAGGAACTGCGGAACGTAAATCAGACAACCTACAATGGCGGCGAAAATCGTTACCATCAGCAAAGATTCACTTTTCCAGTATCCGATCAGACAGACAAAAATCAGCGCCATGCAAATCATGGCTAACGGCATTCTGCGGCCCTTAAACAGTTTATCTGACAGCCAGCCTGCCAGTAGCGTGGAAGGAATCGCCGCCCACTCGAAAAAGAGAAACGCGACGCTCATCTGTTCTTTTGAAAAGTGTTTTACTGTCAACAGATAGATAGGCAACCAGCTAATCATGCCAAACCGCACCATATAGACGAAGACATCGACCAGCGAAATATACCAGGCATTTTTATTGCGCAGCACATAAGTACAGAAGATTTGCCATGCGCTCATATTTTCCGGCGCTTTTGCCGTATTCTTCGTTTTCAGTACGACTTTTTCTTCCGGCATCATCTGTTCCAGGGAGGGAAGACCTTCTTCGCGCGGCGAACCTTTTCCCAAGACCAGAACAATTAAGGCAAAAATGACGGCGACGCAGGCCGGAACGATATAACTGGCGCTTTGCCAGTGTTCGCTGCCCAATATCGCAAAAGCCGCACCGACGATAGGCGCGACGATCCCGCCGCCAACGTTATGCGAGATATTCCAGAAGGCGCCTACGCGTCCGCGTTCCCGGCGAGGGAACCAGTTTGCAATGGTAATAAACGAGGGGCCGACGCCCATGCCCTGAAAAAGGCCATTGAAGACCACCAGAGCGGCAAATATCCAGAATGCGCTACTGAATCCCAGCCCAACGTTAACAATCGCGCAGAGTACCAGACCGCACGCCATGAAGACTTTTGGGCTGGCTTTATCCGCCAGACTGCTCATTACGCCTTTACTGATTCCGTAAGCAATAAGCATACAGCTACTCAGCAGGCCGATTTGCGTAGCGCTGAGATCCAATTGCTCTTTTAAATAAGGCGTCGATAATGTGAAGTTGTTTCTGACTATATAGTAAGCGAGATATCCCAGAAATACGCTTAACAATGCCTGTATACGATATCGACCATACGTAGCCTGGACTTTTTCCGGTGGGACTTTATGCGCCGATTGCCCTGTTTTTAATATTGTTAACATGGAGTCACCTGTATTTTATAGTGAGATGAACATCAGGAGGTTTTGTCGGTAGAGTGAAAGGAGTGACAATAAAATTCAAGTCGAAGAAATGTGTCAAAATTGACTCAATTGGGTGAATTTAAAGGTTATTTTTGACCCATCCTGAAGGGTGTGGTGAAACTTTAATTATTGGCATGGCCGTTTTATCGTTAGCATGTGCGGATATTAACAAATTTGCTGCCAGTGATCTGATACGCTTTATTGATGTTTTCGAGCGACGGACCCGTTATTATTCAAATAACGTTGTTCTGGATGCCAACAGAAATAAAAGGGTAAGTTTTGTCTCAATATTTTCTTTATGTGATATCGATATTTATGAACGGGATCACAAATCGACTTTTCTCATGCTGTAGTCGTTTCGCCAGAGTGGGCGCTTTTACGCTATGGCTGGCGGCGATGTTCGGTTCTTGCCAGGCGTACAGCCGCGAGCTGGTGATGGCAACGACCTTTTCACCCAGCGCGACCGCCTGGATTATCCAGCGCTGGCAGACGGAGCCGGGTTCCGTCATGATTCGTACGCTCAATCGTACCAGCGGTTCTTTAGAGCAATTACTTGATACGGCGAATGCGGAAAATGTCGATCTGATCCTGACGTCATCCCCCATGCTGTTGCAACACCTTCAGGAGCACCAAAAGCTGGCGCTATTGGATAGCGCGCCTGCCGCCAGCCAGAAGCTGGTGCCGCGTTCTATCCGCTCAACTTCAGTGGCGGTAGCGGTATCCGGATTTGGGCTATTGATCAATCGTTCAGCGCTCGCTGCGCGCCATCTTCCGCCGCCTGCCGACTGGCAGGATATGGGCCTGCCCAGTTACCAGGGCGCTCTATTAATGAGCAGTCCGTCACGCTCAGACACCAATCATTTGATGGTGGAGTCGCTGTTGCAGCAAAAAGGCTGGACGGCAGGATGGGCGACGCTGCTGGCAATCTCGGGTAATTTGGTCACGATTTCCTCTCGCAGTTTCGGCGTAGCGGATAAAATCAAAAGCGGGCTTGGCGTTGCCGGGCCGGTCATTGATAACTATGCTAATTTGCTACTTAACGATCCTAATCTTGCTTTTACCTATTTCCCGTATTCTGCGGTGTCGCCCACTTACGTCGCGGTGTTGAAAAACAGCCGTCATGCAGACGAAGCGCGTGCTTTTATTCATTACTTATTAAGTCCGAAAGGGCAAAGGATACTGGCTGACGCGAATACCGGTAAGTATCCCGTCGCACCGCTTAGCGCCGATAATCCTCGCGCCGCGCAACAACAGCGTTTGATGGCCCAGCCGCCGTTGAACTATCGTCTGATCCTGAAGCGTCAGCAACTGGTACAACGCATGTTTGATACCGCGATCAGTTTTCGTCTCGCGCAGCTTAAAGATGCATGGCGAGCGTTGCACAGCGCAGAAACGCGGCTTAAACGCCCCTTACCTGAAATCAGAGCCTTATTGACCAGCGTCCCGGTGGATGCGGCAAGCAGCGAAGATGAAACCTGGCTGGCGCAGTTTGATAATAAAAGCTTTGCCGAACAAAAAATGATGGAGTGGCAGATCTGGTTTCTGAACAATCAGCGGCTGGCGATTCACAAACTGGAAGAGCTGAAATGAAGGGGAGATTATTGCAACGGCTTCGTCAGCTCAGTATCAGCAACAGTTTACGGGGCGCATTTTTAACGGGCGCATTACTGACGCTGATTGTCAGTATGGTCAGCCTTTATTCCTGGCATGAGCAAAGTTCGCAGGTTCGCTATTCGCTTGATGAATATTTTCCTCGCATCCACTCCGCTTTTTTAATTGAGGGGAACCTGAATCTGGCCGTGGATCAGCTCAATGAATTTTTGCTGGCGCCGAACACGACGGTACGTTTGCAGTTACGTACGCAGATTATTCAGCATCTGGATAAGATTGAGCGTCTCAGTCAGGGGCTTCAGCTTGCTGAGCGGCGGCAACTGGCCGTCATTTTACAGGATAGCCGGACCTTGCTGGCGGAGCTGGACAACGCCCTCTACAACATGTTTTTGGTGCGGGAGAAAGTCAGCGAGCTTTCCGCTCGCATTGACTGGCTCCATGATGATTTCACCACGGAGCTAAATTCGCTGGTACAGGATTTTACCTGGCAGCAGGGGACGCTGCTCGATCAAATTGAGGCGAATCAGGGCGATGCAGCGCAGTATTTGCAACGTTCGCGCGAGGTGCAGAACGAACAGCAGCAGGTATATACCCTGGCGCGAATTGAAAATCAGATTGTTGACGACCTGCGCGACAGATTGAATGAACTCAAGTCCGGCAATAATGACGGGATGCTGGTGGAGACCCATATTCGCTATCTGGAAAACCTAAAAAAAACGGCGGATGAGAATATTCGTGCGCTCGATGACTGGCCCAGTACGATCACGCTGCGGCAAACCATCGACGAACTATTGGAAATCGGGATGGTAAAAAATAAGATGCCCGATACCATGCGCGATTATGTTGCGGCGCAAAAAGCCTTACTGGACGCCAGCCGCGCCAGAGAGGCTACGCTAGGGCGCTTTCGCACGCTGCTTGAGGCGCAGTTAGGTAGTAGTCACCAGCAAATGCAGACGTTCAATCAACGCCTGGAACAGATTGTTCGCGTTAGCGGCGGGCTTATTTTAGTGGCGACGCTCCTGGCGTTGCTGCTGGCCTGGGGACTCAACCACTATTTTATCCGTTCCCGGCTGGTAAAGCGTTTTACCGCGCTTAATCAGGCTGTGGTACAGATAGGGCTGGGGAGAACCGACTCGACTATCCCGGTTTACGGGCGCGATGAGCTAGGACGGATAGCCCGTTTGCTGCGCCATACGCTGGGCCAGCTCAATATGCAACGCAGGCAGCTTGAACAAGAGGTCGCCGAGCGCAAAGAGATAGAAGCCGACCTGCGCGCCATGCAGGATGAGTTGATTCAGACGGCGAAACTGGCGGTAGTCGGCCAGACCATGACCACGCTGGCGCACGAAATTAACCAGCCGCTGAATGCGCTTTCAATGTATTTATTTACGGCGGGACGCGCGATTGAACAAGGTCAGAGCGGACAGGCGAGAAATACGCTCACCAAAGCGGAAGGGCTCATTAACCGGATTGACGCCATCATCCGTTCGTTGCGGCAGTTTACCCGCCGGGCGGAGCTGGAAACGCCATTGTATCCCGTTGATCTGCGCCAAACCTTCGTGGCGGCATGGGAGTTATTGGCCATGCGCCACCAATCCCGGCAGGGAGCGCTTTCACTGCCAACCGACACCGTATGGGTTAGCGGCGATGAAGTGCGTATTCAGCAGGTTCTGGTGAATGTGCTGGCGAATGCGCTTGACGCCTGTTCGCATGATGCGGCGATCGCGGTGACGTGGCAGACGCAGGGAGAGGCGCTGGAGGTTTATATTGCAGATAACGGCCCTGGCTGGCCTGTGGCGCTGTTGCCCTCTTTACTCAAGCCGTTTACCACCAGTAAAGCTGTCGGGTTGGGTATTGGGCTGTCGATTAGCGTGTCGCTGATGGCGCAAATGAAGGGCGACCTGCGTCTGGCGTCGACGCTGACGCGTAACGCTTGCGTGGTGCTGCAATTCTCGGTAACGGATGTCGATGATGTTGAATGATGAATGTTCTATTTTGCTGATTGATGATGACGTTGATGTACTTGACGCCTATACCCAAATGCTTGAGCAGGCAGGCTACCGCGTGCGTGGCTTTACCCATCCTTTCGAGGCCAAAGAGTGGGTAAAAGCGGATTGGGAGGGGATCGTTTTGAGCGATGTATGTATGCCGGGGTGTTCCGGTATCGATCTTATGACGCTGTTTCATCAGGATGACGATCAACTGCCAATCTTATTGATTACCGGACATGGCGATGTACCGATGGCGGTTGATGCGGTGAAAAAGGGCGCCTGGGATTTTCTGCAAAAACCCGTCGATCCGGGCAAGCTGTTGATATTAATTGAAGACGCGCTACGCCAGCGCCGGTCGGTCATTGCACGGCGGCAATATTGCCAGCAGACGTTACAGGTTGAACTGATTGGGCGCAGCGAGTGGATGAATCAGTTTCGACAACGGTTACAACAACTGGCGGAAACGGACATTGCCGTATGGTTTTACGGTGAGCATGGCACTGGACGTATGACTGGCGCCCGTTATCTCCATCAACTGGGGCGTAACGCGAAAGGGCCGTTTGTACGCTATGAACTCACGCCGGAGAATGCCGGGCAGTTGGAGACATTCATCGACCAGGCGCAAGGAGGTACGCTGGTGTTGAGTCATCCCGAATATCTGACACGCGAACAGCAGCACCATCTGGCGCGTTTACAAAGCCTGGAGCATCGGCCTTTTCGTTTGGTGGGCGTTGGCAGCGCTTCGCTGGTGGAGCAGGCGGCAGCTAACCAGATTGCGGCCGAGCTTTACTACTGTTTCGCCATGACCCAAATCGCCTGCCAGTCTCTTTCTCAGCGACCGGATGATATCGAGCCGTTATTTCGCCATTATCTTCGAAAAGCCTGCCTGCGGCTCAATCATCCAGTGCCGGAAATAGCGGGGGAATTACTGAAAGGAATAATGCGACGCGCCTGGCCAAGTAATGTGCGCGAACTGGCTAATGCGGCAGAGCTTTTTGCTGTTGGCGTGCTGCCGCTGGCGGAAACGGTCAACCCGCAGTTGCTTCTGCAGGAGCCGACCCCGCTTGACCGGCGCGTTGAAGAGTATGAGCGACAAATTATTACCGAAGCATTAAATATTCATCAGGGACGAATTAATGAAGTGGCGGAGTACCTGCAAATTCCCCGTAAAAAACTTTATCTGCGCATGAAAAAATATGGTCTAAATAAAGAGCATTATAAATTCTGATATTACAGTTACTTTCAATCTGGCTGACAACATCAGCAACGATGTCGTTAGCCAGATAACGTCGCATCACCGTAATGGTAAATCATTCCATCATGATTATAGATTGCTTATTATTCACCTGAGCATCAAATTCTATTTCTTAACTTCAATATAAGGTAAAAATGCGTCAAGTTCTCTGGCGTAATAAATGTACTCTTGTCCGACGATTTGACAAGATGAAAACTTCATCACCTCTCCAGATTACATCTGAATATGAGGACAAGAGAAATGAAAAAACATGCTATTGCAGTAATGATGATCGCCGTATTTTCTGAGTCGGTTTATGCGGAGTCTACCTTATTTATTCCGGACGTCTCTCCTGATAGCGTCACGACATCCCTTTCTGTGGGGGTGTTAAATGGTAAATCCAGGGAGCTGGTTTATGATACCGACACCGGGCGGAAGCTGAGTCAACTGGACTGGAAAATAAAAAATGTCGCCACGTTGCAGGGGGATTTATCATGGGAACCCTATTCGTTCATGACGCTGGACGCCCGCGGCTGGACGTCTTTGGCGTCGGGATCGGGTCATATGGTTGACCATGACTGGATGAGCAGTGAGCAGCCAGGCTGGACCGATCGTTCAATTCATCCGGATACCAGCGCCAACTATGCTAATGAATACGATTTGAACGTGAAAGGTTGGTTATTGCAGGGCGATAACTACAAGGCGGGCGTAACAGCGGGCTATCAGGAAACCCGTTTTAGCTGGACGGCAAGAGGCGGGTCTTATATTTATGATAATGGTCGGTATATTGGTAACTTTCCTCATGGCGTGCGCGGCATAGGTTATAGCCAGCGTTTCGAAATGCCCTATATCGGGCTGGCGGGTGATTATCGTATTAATGACTTTGAGTGTAATGTACTGTTTAAATACAGCGACTGGGTAAATGCGCATGATAATGACGAACACTACATGCGCAAACTTACCTTCCGTGAAAAAACGGAAAATTCACGATATTATGGCGCTTCTATTGACGCCGGATATTATATTACCAGTAATGCAAAAATCTTTGCTGAGTTTGCTTACAGTAAATATGAAGAAGGTAAGGGCGGTACGCAAATCATAGATAAAACCAGCGGTGATACGGCGTATTTTGGTGGCGATGCCGCAGGTATAGCTAATAATAACTATACGGTTACCGCGGGGTTGCAGTATCGCTTCTAGACCACATCGGGATGTCATCGGTCATAACCGGCCGATGACGACTTTTTGCTGAACGTGTGGCATGTCCGGTGATATTGCATAGGGGCAATAAAAGCAACATGAAAGGGGAACCGCTCGAAAGACTATGCAGCAAGAAGAGAATGTCCTGGGTATCAATGGTGTCCCCTGCAGACACCTAATGAATGTCGTAAGTACAGGGGATTTATGATGAATTACAGAAGTGAAGAATTTTATGCCCGCATTTATGCCCGCAAAGGCAATTCATGAGACATTTTGAATGGGTGAGAAGTGGCTGCGTTTCCAGTTTTGATAGTCGGCATAAACCCACCTGGATGCGCTGCCTATTTTGTGCGGGGAAGGCAATTTACCTTTCTTGATTTCTGAGTAAATGAACGTTTTACCCATGCCAGAATCCTTCATCATGAACTTTAAGTCAACAAGTGAGTCGTCGCGTAATTCGCGCATAGGTTTTATCTCCGGTTTAGGAATCGAACCTGGAAGGAAGGGATATCTTGAGAAATGCACAGGCCTCATCGAGTGTGAGGCTGTGTGATTCTATGGTTACTCCGATAAAATAAATCCCCGCGAGTGCGAGGATTGTTATTTTTGCGGTGCTGAGAGCCGAGCTGCTGCGCTTCAGCATCTGTGGACTCTCCCCATAAGCAAACAAGCACCCCGAAGAGCGCTTGTTTTATCTTTCAGCATAAGATAGCTATGTGCTGAATGACATACGAACGTATAATCTTCGCATGAGATATGTTAAAAGCTATCGCATCATTGGAGCTTGAAGTTGTCGATATCATCTACAAATTCCAGATACCCATCTTCAACGCTTTTTAAAACAAGTAAATGCTTAATTCCCTCACTTAATGAGGTTGGCCTTTCAAGTACAAACTCGAACCCATCCTCGTGAATTTTTCCTAACCAATAACCACCGCCATATTCTTTAAGCCTTTGAAAGAAAACATATCCTCCAGGCTTGAAATAATTGAGTGTCTCGTCTCTATAAACGATTTGGTAGTTAGGTACTTTGCCACCCATTTTAGCCACCATGAATACTGTATTTTCATACAGTATAAATTAAAGCAAATGTTGGTCAATTTTGAAGGGTGAAATATCACTTCACCTCCTGTTGTGGTGCTGGCAGTGGCATCCAGTGGGTTACTTCCTTGAGGTGTAGGTCATTACCATCACCATCATCCCAACAAGGCTTCTCATCATCAAACCAGTCAGCATAAATTCCCACCTGAACATTAGGAATGCTTGCCAGATAATGTGTTCCACTAAAATCGCCAGCTAGTACATACTCACGATCAGGCATTCGCTCACTACAGCTTATCCAACCATCCGTAGTTGCCGGAGAGTTGCCAGCCTGAACGGTAGGCATATCCGGACCTTTGCGAATCGCCCTAGCAAGCTCGATTGGGTCATCGTACAACCAGTCACCTGTTTGCGGATGATTAGCCTCTGCCAGTTGAGCAGCCCACTCCAGTCCGTCTTTGTGTCCTTGAAGATAGTCCAGCGGTAACTCATCACGATTACTTACAGCTTCGGCCACCTGAAGCATGGCGGCGCGGCAGGAATTCATAAATTCCAGCGCAGTCACCAGGTCGCGCCTGTTGACCTTGCAAGAATGCTCATCGATGTGGTGCCATTCACTTAGATGGTCTGCCTGATACTGGAAACGCTCAATGATGCCACTGATATCTTCCGGCACTACCGGAACTGGCTGGGCGTGACGATAGAGCGGGATATCTCCCACCTCCTGGTTTTGTTTACCCCAAATCAAAGAGGTTTCTCGACCCCTGGCAATATGATGAAGATTTCGTTCGTCGGTGAACACAACGGGGTCGGCACCTTTCTCCGCTTCGAGCGATGCCAGCGCTATACGCGCCAGTTCGCGCAGGTTTTCGCTATACGGTGACGTGTTATCACGACTGATTACGTGGTTCGCCGTATCAATTAAAATCTGTTTTTGCTGTTCTCTGGTAATAGTGGTCATGGGTTATCCCTCAGCCTGCCGTGCTTTCAACTTGGTTAGGGAATGTCAGGCTCTCATTAAAGGCCGCTCCGATACGCATTGCGGCGGGGATAAATTCGCTTTTCCCCTTATCTACTTCATCAAAAATTTCGTCATAGCGCGTCACATCAAATAGCGATACTTCACAATCGCCAGTCGTCGCAAACGCGATCCGATTTGAGGGACACTCCGCCAGTAGCTTATTGAGTTTCTTTACCCAGGCTTTTTCCTGTTTCGTCAAAGTAGCCATATCACTCCCCCTCAACCTTGATGCCAGCGGCATGGATTGCATTAGCACATTCATTTCTCATGCTGGATGCACCATCAGCAAATCCCTCGTACCGCTCAGCAGTAGAGCCAAGAACTGGAAGTTTAGGGAGGCAAACTGTCCGCGCCTCCAGCTCTGCTATGCGACTCTCGGCACTGTTTGCACGGGTGTGTTGTGTAATAAGCGATCGATTCGCCATTACTAATTTCTCGCGCTCTGCATTTAATGCAGCCGCCAGCTTATCTGCGCGGTACCGCTCATTATCAAAGCTGATACGCCAGTTTTCCCGCTCCTGCTCTGCGGCTGCCAGTCGCTCCCGTGCCTGTCGCATATCATCACGCAGCGCCAGCGCCACGGCCTCTATTGCGTCTTTTTCCCGCTGGAGTTGAATATTCTCGTCAAGCAGCGCCAGCGCGACTTTCGGGTTAAATGCAGCAATAAATTCAGCGTTAGCCTCAGCATTCGGTTGACAATCAAACCTACCCCACTTAATAACGTTCTCACAGCGCTTATCTCGCGGGGTGTGGATGGAAAAAGTTTTAGTATCGATATCAGAAAATACCTTCCAGGGGCCTTTTGTCGCCTTCTCCGCCACTTCACGCAGCGCACGTTTGTCGATGTTCATACCGCACCGCCTTTACGAGGTTGGGCGGCGAACTCGCAAACTGTTACACCGCCTTCTTCGGTGTAATCTGCTGACGAGATATGCAGACCATGAACAATGCTGCCGTCGTCACGTTGAATGTTGCCAACCCACAGCAGTCCGTCAGTAAAATCACCGTACCCGGATTCATGACCGTCACCACATTGTGAACAAATTAACTCTATGTCCGATGGCTCAAGGAAAATTTGTTGAGGGACAAGCCCGTAACCATCAGGGATTGCACTTGTCCGCACCGCAACCAGCGCCGCGTATTTAGCCTCAAGTTCCGCATAATCACTATGACGCACCATATCAGTACAGAATGATTCTCCTGTTATTGGTGGTGATAACTGGTCACTGACAATCGTATATATTTTCACTTCTTTCATTTCTTCCAACTCCGCAACATTGCATTCAGATATTTGTTTTCATTAACAGAACCGAAACTATTTCGCTTAAGCATTTCTTCGCGTGGAATATCGTTTATGGGTTTGAAGCGGTGTCGAATAATCATTTCCGATGGAAGGATGCCGGGGTCGTAGGAAAAACCTCTCATGATGAATTCCTCAGTTATTGCTGATAGCGCCGTAACGCGAACGGTAATCACGAAGGCGCTGGTCTATTTCAATAAATTTGGTGTAAGTGGCTTTTCGGAATGGTCGGATTGCTGTTTCGTTTATTCGGTCTTTTTCCTGTTTTTCTGCGAGTTGTATATCGCGTCGGTACTTCCGTTCTGCTTTTGTTTCCGGTGGCAGAGCAAGAAACGCGTCGAGATTGTTTTTGATATTTTCCAGCACCTCCGACTTGGAGCTACCGGAGCAGTTGCGCGGGTCATCCGCACCATATAGAGGTGCAGGCATAATTTACTCCAGGGTAGGTTATCCGAATAATGTGGTACGTATAGGGTTATTTCTTTCGTAAACGTGATAGCCTGCTTTTTACCGACTCTTCACTTCGCCCGAGAATTTTTGCTACATTTCTTTGTGTATAGCCTGATGAGATAAGCGTCTGCATTCTTTTGTCTTCGTCGTCGCTCCATCTTGGCTTAACGAATGCCGTTTTTAATGACAGTTTTTTTGCTATGTAATAAAACTGATTTATGTTTAGGCCCAGATGTTCTGCTGCACGGCAAGCTACCATGCGACCGCAAACTGACTCCATCTCAGCTGGAGTTATGTTTAATCTTCTCATTAAGCCACCTGTTTAAGCTCATTTATTCTGATATTCATTACCTGAACGCATTTTGTCTGCGCATCATCGTGACCAGCCAATAATTGCCAGTCATGCTGATATCTCTCAATTAGCTTTTTCTTGTCAGTTTCTGTTGCTGCATAATCGCTGAAGTCTTTCAGGATTTGTTCGCAGTCAACCGATGGAGATTTCTGGTTGGTATTTTCTGGTGATGGTTGATTGCATGATGCTGGCATGGCCCAGTCCGGCAGCGATGGAGGGAGCCAGTAAAATCCTGTTCCATCCTTCAGTTTTGCCCTGTGCCATCCTTGTTTCTTATCTCTGGATATCTGCGCAAATCCTTCCTCAAGATTATACAGATACCGTCCTATTCCCCACTGAACGGCTGCGCGCTTCATTGCTCCTGAACGACCGCCTTTGACGGCTTCTACCTGCGTGTTTTCAGCGGCATCCCATTTAGTTACCCATTCGGAATCAATCTTGATTGATATTCCGCATTCAACGCCGCCATTGTTTGGAATATCGCGATATTCATTGCGCCATCCGGCCTTTCCGCAAACATCGTCCAGGCGTTTCATGATTGCCCTGTTCGTGACATAAGCCAGCACCATAGCCCATAACTTCCCATCGCGTGTTTTCCCGCTTTGCTGTATTCGCCACTCAATATCTTCAGCAGCGAACGGTTCATCTAACAGATCCAGATTCATGAGTAATACCCCGCAAATTCATCCCAGCTAATAATCGGATTCTGCCGTTCTGCGGCTAAGTTAATTTGCTGCTCCACTTCTTCCTCAATTTCAGGAGGAATGAGGGCAATAAACTCGTTATCATCAAAATCATGCAACATGACGCGCCTCCCATTCTTCGTCCTGCCACTTATCCCAACCAAGAGCTATTCCTGCAGCCCATGTATACGCATCAGACATTCCCTGTTTTGTATCCGGAAATACTTTCTCATATAGCTTGTTGAACTCCCTGTTTCCTTGCTGAACAAGAATTGTTCCGTTAACAGGCGTAATGGTCATGGCGTGGTACTCCTGGCTGATTAAGAATTTCACCGAGACGTTTCCATCCGGCCCGTAATTTTCTGGTGATACGCTCTAAAAGTGATTCATTAAGTTGGGCGATACCCATGACGGCACCGCCCGCGATAGCAAATGTCATCGTGGGACTCTCCATTTTCATTTATTGGCATAGCTAAAACGCCTCGATATGAAGCGCTGTGGATATGCGATAAAACAGCCGCACTCAGGCGGCTGTTGTTGTTTCTTCTTTCAGGCTTTCGATATATTCACGCGGGTCGTCGTAACACTGGCATTCGCTATACCAATCCACCCAGCGATCCGTAAGCTCCATTTCTTCCAAATCCTGGTCAGTAAGGCTCTCATCCCACATCTCAAGGCCGTTAGCGTTGCAGTAATCAGGTTTGATGTTGTTGTCATACTGAAATGCGTCATAATCAGCCAGTGCATCCATCACTCGCACACCCTCTTCAACACTTGCTACTTCTACAATGAATGGCTTCATAGGAACTTGCGGGATATGCCAGACACGTAATTTCATATTTCCTCCAGGTAAAAAGAATGCCGCCCATATAGAGCGGCAAATAACATCAAGGGATGATTTTTCGATTAACCAGAACGAGTCGTCGTCCTCGTTTGGTTACGAGCAATATTGCTCACAATGACCACTATTAAAATGGTCATTAGGTGCTTATTCGCTGACAAATTTGGTAAGACTTTCGTGTAGCGAAACCAAAATTTCATCATCAAACCCATCAAGTAATGCTTGTTCGATAAGTTTGATAATTTCTGATGCTTGCTCTTTATTTATTTCCATCACTCCTCCCCAAGAGCCTTGCTGATGGCTGAGCGAGCTTTTCTCTCAGCGTTTGAAATATCTTTAGAACTACCATTTGACCAGGAGTTGAGAAGCAATTGTAGCGCTTCCAATAACTCCGGAGCTGCTGCTATCAAGTGTGCATTGGCCTCACATTCAGCTACGCGATTTTCGTCATGGGTCATGATAAAACCAAGCTGCAACCCAGCTCTATCTTGCCTGCAAATGCGTACATCCTTTCCGCTCCAAGGACCTGGCGTACCTTTAAACTTTTTCATATTCACCTCTGTGTCTCGCTGCCAAAAATACGCTTACTCAGTTACTTCATCTGCATATTCTTTACTTGTTAACCAATCCGGGCGTTCACCTTTACCAATATAGAAATCGATAATGTCAAGAAGACGTGGATAAAATTTAAGAGCTTTACGACCATCCATCTCAGCAATTTCCTGCTTACTATATTTTCTCCATTCCTCAACTGTGTGGTTCTGGCATCCTGCTCGTACATATTCACCGTTCGTTATACTTATGAAGTATTTCTCACCCAGAATTACGAAAGTGAGATCAGGCAGGTCGGCACCGCACAGGTTGGCACCGCGCAGGTCGGCATCGCGCAGGTCGGCACCGCGCAGGTTGGCACCGCGCAGGTTGGCACCGAGCAGGTCGGCACCGCGCAGGTTGGCACCGCGCAGGTCGGCATCGCGCAGGTTGGCACCGCGCAGGTTGGCACCGAGCAGGTCGGCACCGAACAGGTCGGCATCGCGCAGGTCGGCATCGCGCAGGTCGGCTCTAGATCCGCTCTCACGCATTGAGGTAATCCACACTTTGTGTTCTTCAAGAATCTTCGATAAATCTGCTGAATTCATGTTGTTATTCCTTAAATTTTGGCAATAAAAAAGGCCGCATTGCGACCTGATTAGATATTTGAAGTGAGATAAAAGAAGACCAACTATGTAGCCTTTAGTTTTTCCAGCTCTCTGGCAATCATTGCCGTGGTTCTGATTGCCCATTTATCGACAATCTTTCCATCTTCTCTCACCAGAGCCATTTCCTCAGGCTTCACCATGCATTCAGCATCAAGCTTGCAGCCTTTGCATTTCACAAAGCGACTACACCATTGGTTGGTATCAATAGTCGTAGTCATATTGGTAGTCCTGGTATTGTTCCATCACATCCTGAGGATGCTCTTCGAACTCTTCAAATTCGTCTTCCATATCTCATCTCAATCGTAATAAGCCGGAATTGATTTTCCGCGCTGCTTCTGTACGGCGTGTATTTTATTTCCGAGCGGGTTAACGTCCCGGTAGTAAATGCGGTTCTTCTTAACCGCTGTTACTTCAACTTCCTTCTGGCGCGTTCCGGCAAGCGAAATGGCTTTGGTGACGCGGTCAATTCTTTTGGCTTTGACCTCATGAGAAGCATCAGGAGCATCGCAGCCAAAAATTGAATCGATGATATTGCAGATGGTGTCGTGCTCTATGGCGAGCTTCCTGCGCCGCTCATGACGGCGAGTTTTAGCATTGCCTGCAAACGTTGACTTCCCGTAGGTGATAACCGTCATGATGTATTCCTCATGTGAAATGGCTTTGGTACTGGCGCCGGAACCTGTCTCAATTTCCGGATTTCAAGTGGCTTCTCAGTCCGGCCCGATCGGTACAGCTAGAGGCCTAAGCTCCACCACACGCCAGTCCAAACCCATCTCGTTTGGTATTTGTTCGCGCTTTGTCAGCGCATCATCGAAGTTAAAGAGCGTTGCCTTTCCGTTTGGCTACCAGCGTCCTGCTGATGGCTAAAATTTAAGACTTCTTAATTAAATGGTCAAGTGTATTTTTGAAGAAAACTTAAATATTTTATCGTTACTTAAGTTTTTATTTGATTTTTAAAGGAAAATGTAGTGTGAGGGGCGGGTGCCCCTTATGGAAGATTTGCGAGTTTTGCGTCAACAACTACGCCAATGATTTTGCAGTTTCCGTTGATTTCTATCATCGGATATTGTGGGTTTAATGGTTTTAAAAACTTTCGGCCTGCATCCATAACTAATTTTTTGAATGTGGCCTCGTTTTCACCTTCTAATTTTGCAACAACCAGCTTGCCGTTTCTTGGTTCGACTTCGGGATCAACCAGAATTATCATTCCTTCTGGAATGCTTAACCCTGCCGGTGCTGTCATAGAGTCACCTTGTACATCAAGCCAAAATGAATCTTCTGAACAATCTACAGTGGTGTCGTGCCAGTTCTCTATCGCGCGCTTGTGATAAGGTTCTACAGCTTCCATCCATTGCCCTGCGCTTACCCAACTGATAAGAGGGTATGATCCTCTTGGCTCATGCCTACTATGATAGGCAACGTTTGTCTGGCTTAAATCTCCTTTCAGCAAATAGTCAGGGGAGCACTGAAGAGCCTTCGAAAGTGCCAACAGGTTCTCCCCATTTGGCTCAGTCTCCGAGCGCTCCCATTGCGATATTGCAACATTAGACACTCCCACCATCTTACCAAGAGCGGCTTGTCTAATCTTGAGTTTTTTTCTTCGAGCGCGAATACGCTCACCCATCAATTGTGTATTCATAGTTAAGTCATCTTAAATAAACTTGACTAAAGATTCCTTTAGTAGATAATTTAAGTGTTCTTTAATTTCGGAGCGAGTCTATGTACAAGAAAGATGTTATCGACCACTTCGGAACCCAGCGTGCAGTAGCTAAGGCTTTAGGCATTAGCGATGCAGCGGTCTCTCAATGGAAGGAAGTTATCCCAGAGAAAGACGCATACCGATTAGAGATCGTTACAGCTGGCGCCCTGAAGTACCAAGAAAACGCTTATCGCCAAGCGGCGTAAGCAAAACGCTCTTTACCAATCTGAACCGCCGACAACGCGGTAAACCTATTTCAAAGCGCATCAACGAATGCGCACAACTAACTATTAACTACAGGAATGTTCACATATGGAACTCACAAGCACTCGCAAGAAAGCCAACGCAATTACCAGCAGCATCCTTAACCGGATAGCTATTCGTGGACAGCGTAAAGTCGCTGATGCGTTAGGCATTAACGAATCTCAAATTTCACGATGGAAAGGCGATTTCATTCCGAAGATGGGGATGTTATTGGCGGTTCTGGAGTGGGGTGTCGAGGATGAGGAGTTGGCAGAACTGGCAAAGAAAGTTGCGCATCTGCTGACAAAAGAAAAAGCCCCGAAGAACGGCGAATTCTTCGAGGCCTGATGTAGAAAGACTGGATCAATCCACAGGAGTAATTATGCCAAAACAACTCAGTCCTGACCAGGACAAATTACACAAAAACATACTACGTGATCGGTTCTTATCCAGCTTCAAACAGCCTGGTCGATTCCGGGCTGAGTTGGAAAAGGTGAAGCTGATGCAGAAGGAGAAAGGTCATGAGTAATCTTGCAACCGTAACACATTTAAGGCCTTCACAACGGCCTGTGGAGCGTCGTGTGGCAGAAGTTGAAGATGGTTATACCCGTCTTGCAAATGCCCTGTATGAAGAGCTTATCGGCGCAGATTTAACGAAAAATCAGAGCAAGGTTGCCCACGCCATATGCCGTAAAACATACGGCTACGGTAAAAAGATGGATCGCATCTCTGATAGTCAGTTAGCTCAAATTACCAGGCTGCCAAGACAGAAGGTAAACAAGGCCAAGAATGAGCTTATCGCGATGAAGGTTATCCTTCGCGAAGGCCAGCAAATCGGGCCAAACAAGAACATCGAGGAATGGCAAATCGAAGGCTGTCACTACTCTGGTGATAATGTCACTGCATTGGTGACAAAAAGTGTCACCAAAACGGTGACAGCGCTGTCACCAAAACAGGGACACACAAAAGAAACTATTACAAAAGAAAAAAGAAATAATAAAAACACTATGTCCGAAAGTGTTCGGACGGAGTGTGAAAAATCACCTGACCGTTACGAAGAAACCGACAAGGCATTCGAGGAAATATTCTGGTGTGCAGGCATGCGGAAAGCCGGTAAGAAAAACGCAGCTTCGGCATTCAGAACACAGTTCAGGGAGTGGCGTAAAACTACCAGGGGGACGGCAAGCGAGTTTGCCACGATGCTGGCAGAAGACATCGCATACAGGAATGGTAAGCAGTTCGGATTCGACAGGTTGTTACCATCGAGCTACCTGAACGGTCAGCGCTGGAACGACGAAAAGCCAGAAACAATTCAACCACAATCCAAACCATCATCCGCAATCACCGTATCGAAAACTGGCTACGTGTTTTTCGACAGGTGAACCATGAAATCCAGAATCAAATCGCTACTGGTCGCTGGTTATAACCACGGCTGGTTAAGTATTTCGTTTGTCGATTTCTGGTTTAAAAATCTCAATCTGAGGGAATCATGACGCCAAGTGAACTTAGCGACCTGCTATGGGCGCAGGTTGACAGGGTGGCCCCGCACCTGTTGCCAAACGGCAAGAAAGAGGGGCATGAGTGGGTTGCTGGCAACGTCAACGGCGACAAGGGAAACAGCCTGAAGGTTAACCTTAGCGGTAAGAAAAAATGGGCTGATTTCGCTGAGGGAGACGGCGGTGACATGCTTGATTTGTGGATGGCATGTCGTGGAATTAACCTGCATCAGGCTATGCAGGAGGCGAAGGCATTTCTCGGCATCAAGGATGATGATCACCATTTCGACGCCAGACGTGAGAAGAAATTCTCCAGACCTGACCGCAAGAAAATCGCCCGTTACGTTACCAGAACAGAATCCCATCTTGAGTACCTGCAATCGCGTGGCATATCTCCAGAAGTCGTAAAGCGGTACGAGGTTGTCAGCGGCAAGGTGTGGAATGGAGAGCGAGAACTGGATGCTTTGGTGCTTCCGTACAAGCGCGATGGTGAGTTATTGCAGGTCAAGAGAATCAGCACCGAACGTCCGGACGGGAAGAAAGTCATCATGGCAGAAGGTGACTGTGAACCCTGTCTGTTCGGATGGCAGGCTCTCGATGCTGGCGTGAGGGCGGTTGTACTTTGCGAAGGCGAAATTGATTGCATGAGCTATGCGCAATACGGAATTCCGGCGCTATCTGTCCCGTTCGGTGGCGGGAAAGGCGCTAAACAACAGTGGATTGAGTTTGAATACCATAACCTCGACAGGTTTGAAGAAATATTTATTTCGATGGACGGTGATGATGTAGGTCGCGAAGCTGCAAGGGAAATCGCAAGCCGACTTGGTGAACATCGATGCCGTCTGGTTACACTGCCACACAAAGATATCAACGAATGCCTGATGAACGGCGTCACCGAGGATGAAATCTGGCAATACATCGGGACGGCGTCATATTTCGACCCCGAAGAGCTTTACAGCGCCCGTGAGTTTTATCAGGACACCATCAATGCTTTCTACGGCAAGCAGCAGTATCTGTTTAACCCACCGTGGGAAACGCTGGCTTACAACTTCCAGTTCCGTGAGGCGGAGTTAACTCTTGTCAATGGCGTGAACGGTCATGGAAAAACGGAGGTCGTCGGGCATATGGCACTTGAGGCCATGAGGCAGGGGGTAAAAACATGCGTCGCATCGCTTGAACTGAAGCCCGGGATTCTGCTTAAACGCCTGACCAGGCAGTCTACATGTTGCAAAATGCCGCCAGTTCTGGAAATCGAATCAGCATTTAAGTTTTACGATGACCGGCTATGGTTATTTGGCCTGACAGGTACAGCCAAGGCTGAACGCCTGATTGAAATTTTCACATACGCCAGACGGCGATACGGCATCCAGTTATTCATCATCGACAGCCTCATGAAGTGCGGTATTGGCGATGACGATTACAACGGGCAAAAGGCGTTTGTTGATGCGCTGTGCGACTTCAAGAATAAAACCAACTCTCACATTATCCTCGTCACTCACTCCAGAAAGGGAGACAGCGAGGAGAAACCTACCGGAAAGATGGACGTAAAAGGCTCAGGAGCGATTACAGACCTGACAGATAACCTGTTTATCATCTGGCGCAATAAAGCTCGCGAGAGAGCGTTACAGCGCGTTCAGGCTGGCGAGCAAATTAACGAGAAAGACCAGCAACTTCTTGCTGCGCCCGCATCTGTTTTAATGCTTGAGAAGCAGCGGAACGGGGAGGGGTGGGAAGGTGGCGTGCCGTTATTTCTTGACGAACAGTCTCACCAGTTCCTGCAAATGGAAGGTGCATCACCATACAACTACATAGCTAACATGCCGAAGTCGGAGTATGACGAAGTGTGGAGGCAGGAGAATGTTACGGAGTGCTAAATGACCATCTACATCACTGAGCTAATAACAGGCCTGCTGGTAATCGCAGGCCTTTTTATTTGGGGGAGAGGGAAGCATGGTTAATTGGATGCTCGCCGCCATCAAATGCATTGGCGTTGGATGGATTCTTCTGACGTTTTTTATTGTTCTGCGTAGCTACATTAGTCTTGTTAATGGCGGTAAAGACCCATTCTCTACGTTGTTTGGTGCTGCGTTTACCTGGGTACTTATCGGAATTGTACCTGTAGCGATAGCAAAAATGGCGTGGCGTTTTATCAACTAAAAGTGAGAGTAATGATGAGAAAGAAACAAGCAGAGAAATTATTTTGTGACGCCATGGATGCGTTGGCTAAGGTCGGCGAAAGCCCATTGAATTACTTTCTGTCTTATGCCCGTGGTTTTATGGCTGCCGAGAACAAGACGGAATATCTGCACGAATGGGAAGACGGGACAATGCGTCTGAAAGTTAGCGATGGTGAGCATATTCATTGATGGAGAAAAATATGGACGAGAGCTACCGACAGTTTGAAGATTGGTGGTCAAAAGACAAAAGCCAGTTTACGGATGACGACGAATTAAAAAATTTTTCTTGGGTTATATGGCAGGCATCACGCGCCGCTATCGAGATTGAGTTGCCAACAAAAAATGATATCTCCAGCGATGACAACTCCATTCCTGACCTGGTTGATTGGGATGATGGAAGAAACGCTGGAATTCAGGAATGCGCAGAAGCCATCCGCGCCGCTGGAATCAAAGTGAAGGAGTGATTTATGTGTGTATATCACCTGAAACAATGCTACGGATGCGGAATGCCTCTTCGGTTTAATGGATTCCAGGGTATTCCTGATGTGCCTATGTGTAGTTCTTGTCGGGATAAAGGAATTAAGCCGAGATACGTTTATGTTTATTCCGCCAACAAGATATTGCCGAAGTATGAATACAGCACGGAAATAATGAGGTCAAAAACAAATATCTAACGTGGTATAGCGATATGAAAAAACTAACCTTTGAAATTCGATCTCCAGCGCATCAGCAAAACGCCATTCACGCAGTACAGCAAATCCTTCCAGACCCAACCAAACCAATCGTAGTAACCATTCAGGAACGCAACCGCAGCTTAGACCAGAATCGAAAGCTTTGGGCTTGCCTTGGTGACGTTTCGCGTCAGGTTGAATGGCATGGTCGCTGGCTGGATGCAGAAAGCTGGAAGTGTGTGTTTACCGCAGCATTAAAGCAGCAGGACGTTGTTCCTAACCTTGCCGGGAATGGCTTTGTGGTAATAGGCCAGTCAACCAGCAGGATGCGTGTAGGCGAATTTGCGGAGCTATTAGAGCTTATACAGGCATTCGGTACAGAGCGTGGCGTTAAGTGGTCAGACGAAGCGCGACTGGCTCTCGAATGGAAAGCGCGATGGGGAGATCGGGCTGCATGACTATCAAATCAAATACGCCAGCACACGACAAGGACTGCTGGCAAACGCCGCTTTGGCTTTTTGATGCACTGGATATTGAGTTTGGATTCTGGCTGGATTCGGCAGCGAGCGACAAAAATGCTCTGTGTGCTCACTGGCTAACTGAGGCCGACGACGCGCTCAATTCTGAGTGGGTAAGCCACGGTGCAATCTGGAATAACCCACCGTACAGCAATATCAGGCCGTGGGTGGAAAAAGCCGCTGAGCAGTGCATACAACAGCGACAGACGGTAGTTATGCTTGTGCCAGAGGATATGTCAGTCGGATGGTTCAGCAAGGCTCTGGAGAGTGTCGACGAAGTTCGCATTATCACTGATGGACGGATTAATTTTATCGAACCATCGACAGGGCTGGAGAAGAAGGGAAACAGCAAAGGCTCCATGCTGCTGATTTGGCGACCGTTCATCAGTCCTCGACGGATGTTTACTACCGTATCCAAAGCGGCATTGATGGCGATCGGGCAGGGCGTCAGGAGGGCGGCATGAGGCGACAGCGACGAAGTATCACCGACATCATCTGCGAAAACTGCAATTACCTTCCAACGAAACGCTCCAGAAACAAACGCAAGCCAATCCCAAAAGAATCTGACGTAAAAACCTTCAACTACACGGCTCACTTGTGGGATATCCGGTGGCTAAGACATCGTGCGAGGAAATGACAATGCTTTTAATTCAACCAGGATTTGGCCTGAGCATCAAAAAAGGGCACATGTTTGGCGAGAAAGAGTCTCAACGAAAAATGGTGTCTATCCGGTTGCCATTTATCAGTATTTATTGGCTAAACAGGGAGGCAACAAATTATTGGTATACATGCGCGCGTGCCGCATTTAATGACCCTGACTGGTTTATTGAAAACCATCATGCAGTTCGTCAGGCGAAACGAAAATCCACCATAACAAAAATGAAAGCGTATCGGGACGCTTGGGAAGAACATAGAAATCGATACCAAAAGGACATTGAAAAGCTGAAATCAGAAAACACTGAGATAAAACGAAGGCTAGGGGAAGCGAAAAGGGATATTGATGCCTATAAGCGGCTTGTAGGTGGTGATAGCCATGCTTAGCCCAACTCAAATCATGCAATACCAGAAAGAAAGCGTCGATCGAGCTTTAACGTGCGCTAACTGCGGTCAGAAGCTGCATGTGCTGGAAGTTCATGTGTGCTCCGATTGCTGTGCAGAACTGATGAGCGATCCGAATAGCTCAATGTACGAGGAAGAAGACGATGGCTAAACCAGCGCGAAGACGATGTAAAAACGATGAATGTCGGGAATGGTTTCACCCTGCATTCGCTAATCAGTGGTGGTGCTCTCCAGAGTGTGGAACCAAGATAGCACTCGAACGACGAAGTAAAGAACGCGAAAAAGCGGAAAAAGCAGCAGAGAAGAAACGACGACGAGAGGATCAGAAACAGAAAGATAAACTTAAGATTCGAAAACTCGCCTTAAAGCCCCGCAGTTACTGGATTAAACAAGCCCAACAAGCCGTAAACGCCTTCATCAGAGAAAGAGACCGCGACTTACCATGTATCTCGTGCGGAACGCTCACGTCTGCTCAGTGGGATGCCGGGCATTACCGGACAACTGCTGCGGCGCCTCAACTCCGATTTGATGAACGCAATATTCACAAGCAATGCGTGGTGTGCAACCAGCACAAAAGCGGAAATCTCGTTCCGTATCGCGTCGAACTGATTAACCGCATCGGGCAGGAAGCAGTAGACGAAATCGAATCAAACCATAACCGCCATCGCTGGACTGTCGAAGAGTGCAGGACCATCAAGGCGGAGTATCAACAGAAACTTAAAAAACTGCGAAACAGCAGAAGTGAGGCTGCATGAATATCTACGAAAGAATTGATGGCAGCAAATACCGAAATATTTGGGTAGCTGGCGACCTGCACGGATGCTACACGAACCTTATGAACAAACTGGATACGATTGGATTCGACAACAAAAAAGACCTGCTTATCTCGGTGGGCGATTTGGTTGATCGTGGTGCAGAGAACGTTGAATGCCTGGAATTAATCACATTCCCCTGGTTCAGAGCTGTACGTGGAAACCATGAGCACATGATGATTGATGGCTTATCAGAGCGTGGAAACGTCAATCACTGGCTGCTTAATGGCGGTGTCTGGTTCTTTAATCTCGATTACGACAAAGAAATTCTGGCTAAAGCTCTTGCCCATAAAGCAGAAGAACTTCCGTTAATCATCGAACTGGTGAGCAAAGGTAAAAAATATGTCATCTGCCACGCCGATTATCCTTGTGACGAATACGAATTTGGAAAGCCAGTTGATCATCAGCAGGTAATCTGGAACCGCGAACGAATCAGCAACTCACAAGACGGGATCGTGAAAGAAATTAAAGGCGCGGACACGTTTATCTTTGGTCATACGCCAGCAGTGAAACCACTTAAATTTGCCAACCAAATGTATATCGATACCGGCGCAGTGTTCTGCGGAAACCTCACATTGATTCAGGTACAGGGAGAAGGCGCGTGGGCATAAGAGAACTAAACCTCACCAAAGAACAGCATGAGTGGCTGAATGGCTGGCTTGAACTGTGGGGCGCATGGGTTTATTCAGGTCGTCTGGAAAAGCGCATGAGCAGCGTAATAGCGAAGTTCATGGAGAGCGTAGAGCCGGGAAGAGTTATGACAAGGCCAATGTGCAATGATGATGATGGAATGTTGATTTCTCAGGTCGTCGATTCCGTCATGTGCATTGACAAGAAAGCCTTTGGCATCCTCCTCAGCTACTACGCTCATGGTTCATCTAAGCGAGCAATTGCATCCTACTATCACGCGACTGCAAAGCCACGCAAGATGTGTGGACGTGGTGGCGAGGGATGGAGAAAACCTTCACTGGCAACCTGTAGAAACGAAATTGACGACATCCTGAAAGCATCGTTATTTGTTTTGTACCAGCCAATGCAAAATGCTTTCAAAATGCGTAAACGTGTTGAGAAAGTTAAGCATGTTGCTGTTAAAAGCCTTGACATGCAATTATCCATTTAGCCATAATTAGCAGGTAAGCTGCCGTTAGTGACTCTTAAGTTGCAACGGTGGCTTTTTTATTTGCACAACAGGTAAGAGCATTGAACCCGCAGACCTCGCGGAATTGGTGAAAGGTGCCGCGCAGTGCTCTTATCGTTGTGGTGAAGCTCAATGGCGAGCTAGCAGATAGGCGATAGTGAAAATACTAGTCATGTAGCTGACCGCCGCGCGTACTGCAATCGGCAGCGCACCGATGGAAGCCGGTTCGATTCCGGCCGCCACAACCCAAACTGAGCCGTAGCCACTGGCTATCCTAGATTCATCAGTGATAGTTATGCTGCGGCCTTCTACACATGACCTTCGTGAAAGCGGATGGCAGGAGGTTGCGCTAACAACCTCATGCCGTTTTGCCCGTGCATATCGGTCACGAACAAATCTGATTACTAAACACAGTAGCCTGGATTTGTTCTATCAGTAATCGACCTTATTCCTAATTAAATAGAGCAAATCCCCTTATTGGGGGTAAGACATGAAGATGCCAGAAAAACATGACCTGTTAGCCGCTATTCTCGCGGCAAAGGAACAAGGCATCGGGGCAATCCTTGCGTTTGCAATGGCGTACCTTCGCGGCAGATATAATGGCGGTGCGTTTACAAAAACAGTAATCGACGCAACGATGTGCGCCATTATCGCCTGGTTCATTCGTGACCTTCTCGACTTCGCCGGACTAAGTAGCAATCTCGCTTATATAACGAGCGTGTTCATCGGCTACATCGGTACTGACTCGATTGGTTCGCTTATCAAACGCTTCGCTGCTAAAAAAGCCGGAGTAGAAGATGGTGGAAATCAATAATCAACGTAAGGCGTTCCTCGATATGCTGGCGTGGTCAGAGGGGACTGATAACGGACGTCAGAAAACCAGAAATCATGGTTATGACGTCATTGTAGGCGGAGAGCTATTCACTGATTACTCAGATCACCCTCGCAAACTTGTCACGCTAAACCCCAAACTCAAATCAACAGCTGCAGGCCGTTACCAGCTTCTTTCCCGTTGGTGGGATGCCTATCGTAAGCAGCTTGGCCTGAAAGATTTCTCTCCCAAAAGCCAGGACGCTGTGGCATTGCAGCAGATTAAAGAGCGTGGCGCTTTACCGATGATTGATCGCGGTGATATCCGTCAGGCTATCGACCGTTGCAGCAATATCTGGGCTTCACTGCCGGGCGCTGGTTATGGTCAGTTCGAGCATAAGGCTGACAGCCTGATTGCAAAATTCAAAGAGGCTGGCGGAACGGTCAGAGAGATTGAGGTATGAGCAGAGTAACCGCGATTATCTCCGCTCTGATTATCTGCATCATCGTCTGCCTGTCATGGGCTGTTAATCATTACCGTGATAACGCCATGACCTACAAAGAGCAGCGAGATAAAAAAGTCAGTGAGCTGAAGCAGGCGACCGCCACCATTACTGACATGCAGCAACGCCAGCGTGCTGCTGATTCACTCGATGCTAAATACACGAAGGAGTTAGCTGATGCGAAAGCTGAAAATGATGCTCTTCGGCGCAAGCTTGATAATGGTGGTCGGGTGCTCGTCAAAGGCAAATGTTCTGTGCCATCCTCAGCCGAAACCGCCAGCACCAGCCGCGTGGGCAATGCTGCCACCGTCGAACTCTCTCCAGGTGCTGGACAAAACGTTCTCAATATCCGCGCCGGAATCATCAGCGACCAGGAAAAACTGAAGTATTTGCAGGAGTACATCAGGACGCAATACCTGAAATAATTTCCATCACATAGAAATTTGACAAGTGACTTTCATGAAAATGCCTCGTAATGCGGGGCTTTTTTGTGTCCGCAGTAAACGCGCATCGCAGCGCATATAAACCCGAGTCTTTCAGAAAGCTGAGCCTGAGAACTGCCGTATATGGTGGCGACCATCTCGGGGACGGCTTTTCTGTGCGAACAGGCTCATCTTTCTAAAAGGTAAACGCTATGAATATCGTCCCACTCAATTACAAAGGCGAAGCCATCCGCTTCAATACTGATGGCTGGATTAATGCCACTGATATTGCAAAACGTTTCGGTAAGCGTCTGGATCACTGGTTGTCCAACGCTGAAACTCTCGAATACGTTAGAGCATTGGATGAGGTTTATTCAGGTGAACCATCGAAAATTCTACATACCCGTGATTCCGGGTATGTAAAAACAAGCAAGGCACGAAAGGACAGGGGCGGCGGAACATGGCTGCATCCAAAGTTATCAGTTGCCTTTGCAAGATGGTGCGATCCGAAATTCTCCGTCTGGTGCGACCTGCACATTGATAGCCTGCTTCGTGGTGAACTGACTGAGCAGCAGAAATATGAGCAAGCGTGTCGCATTCGTGATGACCGGAAATCAAAAGCCAGCAATGGAGCAAGAGAGATGGCTCGCTGGCGATGGGATAAGCCGGTCATTGAAGCCAATGTTGAGTTCTGGCGCGAGCAACTACAGTTGACTCTCGATATCGCGTGCTGATGGTAAACGCAAAACTGCGTTATCGGGAAAATCAAAGAATTACGAGAACTGCTAAACGGCTATCCATTACAAAGCCTATCTACGGGTGGGCTTTGTAATGAAACCTGAGTTTATTTCCTGTCAAACAATATTCAATTAGCAGCAGTACAGCTAAACAACCCAAGCCAGTAAGTGGGGAAATAACACTGGCAGCCACTGAAAGATGAACCTCCTGCCTTATGGCAAAAAAAGATTCTTTGTGGTGGCGGACTGATGGAAAGACATCCTAATACCAGCCAAACATTGAAGGAGTTGTTATGTCAGCAGAAGGTTTCAATAACCCATCCAAATTCAGGGATGAGTGGGATAGCAGCGTAAAGAGTAAGTGATGCCATCACAAAAGCCATTCCCTAAAGAGTGGCTTTGATAATCGCTTATACCCTACACGGGATAGCTTAACTGATATCCCTTTTAACGGATAAACGGAGCCAACAATGGCAGAGATTATTACCATGACTGAAGAACAGAAATTCCAGTTAGAGATTTACAAACTGGTCATGAACCAGAACGCAGCCGCAGAAGAAGCATTTCAATTCATCGGCACTGATGAGCTGAAGCTTGAGTTATTCAAGATTCACTTCCAGTCAGGCGGCGCTAATTCTGATATCACGACCCGCACTATCGAAGCGGTTCGTAAATCGAGGGAAGCATTAGACCTGTTCACTGCCGGAGCATAATCATGGCAAATCCAAATTTCACGCCATCATGGCCTCTCTACAAAGATGCTGACGGTGTATATGTGTCTGCTCTTCCGATTAAAGCTATCAAATACGCTAATGACGGAAGTGCAAGCGCAGAATTCGACGGTCCGTATGCTGACCAGTACATGTCAGCGCAAACAGTAGCCGTATTCAAGCCGGAGGTCGGTGGATATCTGTTCCGGAGCCAGTACGGCGAGCTGCTCTATATGAGCAAGACAGCATTTGAAGCTAAGTACACTTCTGCAAGCGGTTCAGTAACGAATGCAGAGACGGCGGATAAGTTATCTACTGCTCGCACTATCACACTAACCGGCGCTGTCACAGGTTCAACGTCCTTTGATGGTTCGGCTAACGTGACTATCGCAACAACATCAGGAAGTTAACTTATGGCAGCACCAAAGGGCAACCGATTCTGGGAGGCCCGCAGTAGTCATGGGCGTAACCCGAAATTCGAGTCGCCTGAGGCGCTGTGGGCTGCTTGTTGTGAATACTTCGAGTGGGTGGAGGCTAACCCACTATGGGAGATGAAGGCTTTCTCATATCAAGGAGAAGTTACACAAGAGCCTATCGCCAAGATGAGGGCGATGACCATCACTGGGCTAACGCTATTCCTCGATGTGACGCTTGAGACATGGCGACAATACAGGGTGAGAGAAGACTTATCTGAGGTCGTTACGCGAGCAGAGCAAATCATCTACGACCAAAAATTCTCCGGCGCAGCCGCTGATCTTCTCAACGCTAACATCATCGCCCGCGATTTGGGCCTCAAAGAGCAGTCGCAAGTTGAAGACGTGACACCTGATAAGGGAGATCGCGATAAGCGCCGCTCTCGTATCAAGGAGCTATTCAACCGTGGAACTGGACGCGATTCTTGATAACCTGAGCGACGAAGAGCAAATCGAATTGCTCGAGCTACTCGAAGAAGAAGAGAAATACCGGAACACACACCTGCTATATGAATTTACGCCATACAGCAAACAGCGTGAATTCATCGACGCCGGGCATGACTATCCAGAGCGCTGTTTTATGGCTGGTAACCAGCTTGGTAAGTCATTTACTGGTGCTGCTGAAGTCGCGTTTCACCTTACCGGGCGTTATCCGGGAACAAAAGGCTACCCGGATGATGGTAAATATGGCGGAGAGTGGAAGGGTAAGCGTTTCTATGAGCCTGTCGTCTTCTGGATTGGCGGCGAGACAAACGAGACTGTAACCAAAACGACTCAACGCATCCTGTGCGGTCGTATCGAAGAGAATGACGAGCCTGGCTACGGTTCCATACCGAAAGAAGACATCATTAGCTGGAAGAAGTCTCCTTTCTTTCCGAACCTTGTTGATCATCTTCTGGTTAAGCATCACACGGCTGATGGTGTTGAAGATGGCATTTCAATCTGCTACTTCAAGCCATACTCGCAAGGCCGTGCACGCTGGCAGGGTGACACAATCCACGGCGTGTGGTTTGACGAAGAGCCACCATACAGCATTTATGGCGAAGGTCTTACCCGTACAAACAAATACGGGCAATTCTCAATTCTGACGTTTACCCCGCTGATGGGGATGTCTGACGTTGTTACCAAGTTCCTGAAGAATCCCAGCAAGTCGCAGAAAGTGGTCAACATGACCATCTATGACGCTGAGCACTACACCGACGAGCAGAAAGAGCAAATCATCGCATCCTATCCTGAGCATGAGAGAGAGGCGCGTGCTCGCGGTATTCCTACGATGGGTAGCGGTCGAATATTCCAGATACCGGAAGAGACGATTAAGTGCCAGCCGTTTGAGTGTCCCGATCACTTCTATGTTATCGACGCTCAGGACTTCGGCTGGAACCACCCGCAAGCTCACATTCAGCTTTGGTGGGACAAAGACGCAGATGTTTTCTATCTGGCGCGTGTGTGGAAGAAATCAGAGAACACCGCAGTTCAGGCATGGGGTGCTGTTAAGTCGTGGGCTAACAAAATACCTGTCGCGTGGCCTCATGACGGTCACCAACACGAAAAGGGCGGTGGTGAGCAACTTAAAACCCAATATGCGGACGCCGGGTTCTCTATGCTTCCCGAACACGCAACGTTCCCGGATGGCGGTAACTCAGTAGAGTCAGGCATTAGTGAACTTCGTGACCTGATGCTTGAAGGAAGATTCAAAGTATTCAACACATGCGAACCATTTTTTGAAGAGTTCCGCCTATATCATCGCGATGAGAACGGCAAGATTGTCAAGACCAACGATGATGTGCTCGATGCTACTCGCTACGGCTACATGATGCGCCGCTTCGCCAGGATGATGCGCGATATCAGAAAGCCGAAAGAAAAGAAAATCCCCGCACCGATTAGACCAGTACGCAGAGGACGATAATGGCCGACAATGAAAACAGGCTGGAGAGCATCCTGTCGCGCTTTGATGCGGACTGGACAGCCAGTGATGAAGCCAGACGAGAGGCTAAGAACGATCTGTTCTTTAGTCGGATCAGCCAATGGGATGACTGGCTATCACAATACACAACCCTGCAATATCGCGGGCAGTTCGATGTGGTACGACCAGTGGTGCGCAAACTCGTTTCTGAGATGCGTCAGAACCCTGTTGATGTTCTGTATCGCCCAAAGGATGGAGCAAGTCCTGACGCTGCTGATGTGCTAATGGGAATGTATCGCACAGACATGCGACACAATACGGCAAAAATCGCGGTCAACGTCGCTGTTCGTGAGCAGATTGAATCTGGCGTAGGTGCGTGGCGTCTGGTCACTGACTACGAAGATCAAAGTCCGACGAGCAACAATCAGGTTATCCGTCGAGAGCCTATCCATAGTGCCTGCTCCCATGTTATCTGGGACAGCAACAGCAAACTGATGGACAAGTCTGACGCCCGTCACTGCACAGTTATCCACTCAATGAGCCAGAATGGTTGGGAGGATTTCGCAGAAAAATACGACCTTGATGCTGATGATATTCCATCATTCCAGAACCCCAACGATTGGGTATTTCCATGGCTGACGCAGGACACAATTCAGATCGCTGAGTTTTACGAAGTGGTCGAGAAGAAAGAGACGGCGTTTATCTACCAAGACCCGGTTACGGGTGAGCCGGTAAGCTACTTTAAGCGCGATATTAAAGACGTCATCGACGACCTGGCTGATAGTGGATTTATCAAAATTGCAGAGCGCCAGATTAAGCGTCGCCGGGTATACAAATCGATTATCACCTGCACCGCTGTACTCAAAGACAAGCAGCTCATTGCTGGCGAACATATCCCCATTGTTCCGGTATTCGGCGAGTGGGGCTTCGTTGAAGATAAAGAAGTGTATGAGGGTGTCGTCCGCCTGACAAAAGACGGTCAGCGTCTGCGCAACATGATTATGTCGTTCAACGCCGACATCGTGGCCCGTACTCCGAAGAAGAAGCCGTTCTTCTGGCCTGAACAGATTGCAGGCTTTGAGCATATGTATGACGGTAACGACGATTACCCGTATTACCTGCTCAATCGCACGGATGAGAACAACGGAGAAATGCCAACTCAGCCGCTGGCATACTATGAAAATCCGGAAGTTCCACAGGCCAATGCCTATATGCTGGAAGCTGCAACCAGCGCAGTAAAAGAGGTTGCCACTCTTGGTGTAGATGCTGGGTCGGTTAATGGTAATCAGGTTGCATTCGATACCGTAAACCAACTCAATATGCGGGCTGACCTTGAGACATACGTGTTTCAGGATAATCTGGCTACCGCTATGCGCCGTGACGGTGAGATTTACCAGTCGATAGTTAACGACATCTACGATGTTCCTCGCAGCGTGACAATCACCCTTGAGGATGGCAGTGAAAAAGAGGTTCAGCTAATGGCTGAGGTTGTTGACCTTGCCACTGGTGAGCGGCAGGTACTGAACGATATCAGGGGGCGCTATGAGTGCTACACGGATGTTGGACCATCATTCCAGTCCATGAAGCAGCAAAACCGCGCAGAAATTCTTGAGTTGCTCGGCAAGACGCCACAGGGAACGCCAGAATATCAACTGCTGTTGCTTCAGTACTTCACCCTGCTTGATGGTAAAGGTGTCGAGATGATGCGTGACTATGCCAATAAGCAGCTTATTCAGATGGGCGTTAAGAAGCCGGAAACACCTGAAGAGCAGCAATGGTTTGTCGAAGCGCAGCAGGCCAAACAAGGACAGCAAGACCCGGCAATGGTTCAGGCGCAGGGTGTGCTGTTGCAAGGTCAGGCTGAACTGGCTAAAGCGCAGAATCAGACGCTATCTCTTCAAATCGACGCGGCTAAAGTCGAAGCTCAAAACCAACTTAACGCTGCGAAAATCGCAGAAATATTCAACAATATGGATCTCAATAAACAGTCCGAGTTTAGAGAGTTCCTCAAAACCGTTGCTTCATTCCAGCAGGACCGCAGCGAAGACGCTCGCGCAAATGCTGAGTTACTCCTTAAAGGCAATGAACAGACGCACAAGCAGCGAATGGACATTGCCAATATCCTGCGATCGCAGAGACAAAATCAACCTTCCGGCAGTGTAGCCGAGACACCTCAATAAGAGAGAGTTAATCATGAAACCAACCACCGAAATTCAGGCAACTGAAGACTTAACCCTGTCCGGCGATTATGCAGCGGCATCTGCTGATAGCTTAGTTGTCGATAATGCCAACGACAATGCAGGTCAGGAAGAGGGCTTTGAGATTGTCCTGAAGGACGATGAGACAGCACCAAAACAAGACCCGGCAAAGAACGCAGAATTCGCCCGCCGCCGCATCGAGCGCAAACGACAGCGCGAGCTTGAGCAGCAGATGGAAGCAGTTAAACGCGGAGAATTGCCGGAGAGTTTACGGGTAAACCCTGACCTCCCACCTCAGCCGGATATTAATGCCTATCTGTCAGAAGAAGGCCTGGCCAAATATGACTATGACAACAGCCGTGCGCTTGCCGCTTTCAATGCTGCCAATACCGAATGGCTAATGAAAGCGCAGGACGCCCGCAGCAATGCCGTAGCAGAACAGGGCCGCAAGACTCAGGAGTTTACCCAGCAATCAGCGCAATACGTCGAAGCTGCCCGCAAACACTATGACGCGGCAGAAAAGCTCAATATCCCTGACTATCAGGAGAAAGAAGACGCATTTATGCAACTGGTTCCGCCTGCGGTTGGGGCCGACATTATGCGCCTGTTCCCGGAGAAGTCTGCCGCGCTCATGTATCACCTTGGTGCAAACCCGGAGAAAGCCCGCCAGTTACTGGCGATGGATGGGCAGTCCGCGCTGATTGAACTAACTCGACTATCCGAACGCTTAACTCTCAAGCCTCGCGGTAAACAAATCTCTTCCGCTCCCCCTGCTGACCAGCCGATTACCGGTGATGTCAGCGCAGCAAATAAAGATGCCATTCGTAAACAGATGGATGCGGCTGCGAGCAAGGGCGATGTGGAAACTTACCGCAAGCTAAAGGCAAAACTTAAAGGAATCCGATAATGGCTTTGAACGAAGGTCAAATTGTTACACTGGCGGTGGATGAGATTATTGACACCATCTCCGCAATCACTCCAATGGCGCAGAAAGCCAAGAAATATACCCCGCCTGCGGCTTCTATGCAGCGCTCCAGCAATACCATCTGGATGCCTGTAGAGCAGGAGTCCCCCACTCAGGAAGGTTGGGATTTAACTGATAAAGCGACAGGGTTACTGGAGCTTAACGTCGCGGTAAACATGGGAGAGCCGGATAACGACTTCTTCCAGTTACGCGCAGATGACTTGCGAGACGAGACTGCGTATCGTCACCGAATCCAGTCCGCAGCACGCAAACTGGCTAACAACGTTGAGCTGAAAGTCGCAAACATGGCCGCCGAGATGGGGTCATTGGTTATCACTTCGCCGGATGCAATCGGCACTAATACCGCAGACGCATGGAACTTTGTGGCCGACGCAGAAGAAATCATGTTCTCCCGCGAACTTAACCGCGACATGGGCACATCGTACTTCTTCAACCCGCAGGACTACAAAAAGGCGGGTTATGACCTGACCAAGCGTGATATCTTCGGGCGCATCCCTGAAGAAGCGTACCGCGATGGCACCATTCAGCGTCAGGTTGCTGGCTTCGATGATGTCCTGCGCTCTCCGAAACTTCCTGTGCTGACAAAATCCACCGCAACTGTCATCACTGTATCCGGTGCGCAGTCCTTCAAGCCTGTCGCATGGCAACTGGATAACGATGGCAACAAAGTTAACGTTGATAACCGTTTTGCTACCGTCACCCTGTCTGCAACTACCGGCCTGAAACGCGGCGACAAAATTTCGTTTACTGGCGTGAAGTTCCTTGGTCAGATGGCTAAGAACGTACTGGCGCAGGACGCGACTTTCTCCGTAGTTCGCGTTGTTGATGGTACTCACGTTGAAATCACGCCGAAGCCTGTAGCACTGGATGATGTTTCTCTTTCTCCTGAGCAACGCGCCTACGCCAACGTTAACACCTCACTGGCTGATGCAATGGCGGTGAACATCCTGAACGTTAAGGATGCCCGTACCAACGTGTTCTGGGCTGATGACGCCATCCGTATTGTGTCTCAGCCGATTCCGGCCAACCATGAGCTTTTTGCAGGTATGAAAACTACCTCATTCAGCATCCCGGATGTCGGCCTGAACGGTATCTTCGCTACGCAGGGGGATATTTCCACCCTGTCCGGCCTGTGCCGTATTGCGCTGTGGTACGGCGTAAACGCGACACGACCGGAAGCAATCGGAGTTGGCCTGCCTGGTCAGACTGCGTAACTAACAGGGGCTTCGGCCCCTTTTTTATTTGAGGTGACACATGGGTGTAATGCTATATAAGCAGGGTCGTGGAACGAAGGTATGGGGCAAGGAAGTTCAGGTTAAAGTTGTCGATGACGGCGACGTAGAAGATCACCTTGCCGATGGTTGGGTTAAGCATCCAAATCTAGTGCCGGAGACCAATGACGAACCAATCGGCGAGTCAGGCGTGGTCAAGAAAGACATGGGTGAAGTGTCTGATGGATACCACACCTTTAACGAACTATATGCACATCGAGTGCGCCTGTTTTCAACGCTAATGAATGCCTTCCGCGAAAGCGCATGGTGGAGCTTCCAGCATCATGACGGCGAGCAATGGGATGGATGGGTGTTAGCTGGCATCGACACCCCAGAAGGCGCGGTAACATACCACCTCCCAGAGAGTGAAATTGAACATCTGCCTAAAGGCACGGAAATTGAGTTTGGCAAGGAATGGGACGGCCACACGGCAGATGATGTGTTGAATCGCCTGCTAAGCCTGCGACCGAAAGAGCCGGCAACCAAAGAACGCAAAAAGCCAGGACCAAAGCCTAAGGCGGAAAGCGATGCAGATAAAGACTAAAGGCGATCTGGTCAGGGCGGCGCTGCGTAAGCTTGGTGTAGCATCAGATGCAACTCTCACTGATGTTGAGCCACAGTCTATGCAGGATGCCGTTGATGATCTGGAAGCGATGATGGCTGAGTGGTATCAGGACGGAAAGGGCATCATCACCGGCTATGTATTCTCAGATGATGACAATCCTCCCGCTGAAGGTGATGATCACGGTCTTCGCTCAAGCGCAGTCAGCGCAGTATTCCACAATCTGGCCTGCAGAATCGCTCCGGATTATGCGCTTGAGGCCACAGCGAAAATTATCGCTACAGCTAAATACGGGAAGGAACTTCTCTACAAGCAGACCGCCATCGCCAGAGCTAAACGAGCGCCTTACCCGTCACGTATGCCAACTGGCAGTGGAAACAGTTTCGCCAATCTGAACGAATGGCATTATTTCCCCGGAGAGCAGAATGCCGATTCAACAACTCCCCATGATGAAGGGAATGGGTAAGGACTTCAAGAATGCCGACTACATTGATTACCTACCAATCAACATGTTGGCCACACCGAAAGAAGTCCTCAACTCATCGGGTTATTTACGCTCATTCCCGGGCATAGCGAAGCGCAACGATGTAAATGGTGTATCGCGTGGCGTTGAATACAATACCGCTCAGAACGCTGTATATCGCGTTTTAGGAAGTAAGCTCTACAAAGGGGAAGCCGTAGTAGGTGATGTAGCCGGAAGCGGTCGCGTATCAATGGCACATGGTCGGACATCACAGGCGGTAGGCGTTAATGGTCAACTGGTCGAGTATCGCTATGATGGCATGGTTAAAACCGTCTCAAACTGGCCTGCAGACAGCGGATTCACGCAGTATGAGTTAGGTTCAGTCCGTGACATTACGCGCTTACGTGGGCGTTACGCATGGTCAAAAGACGGAACCGATTCATGGTTTATCACTGACCTCGAAGATGAGTCGCATCCTGACCGCTACAGCGCACAATATCGCGCAGAGTCGCAGCCTGACGGCATCATCGGCATCGGAACATGGAGAGACTTCATCGTCTGCTTTGGTTCGTCAACGATAGAGTATTTCTCCCTGACAGGCGCAACCACCGCTGGCGCTGCGTTGTATGTCGCACAGCCATCGTTGATGGTACAGAAGGGCATTGCCGGAACATACTGTAAAACGCCATTCGCTGACTCATATGCATTCATCAGTCATCCGGCTACTGGCGCACCTTCCGTCTACATCATCGGGTCAGGGCAAGCTTCACCAATTGCGACGGCCAGTATTGAGAAGATTATCCGCTCATACACAGCTGAAGAACTGGCGACTGGTGTAATGGAGACTTTGCGCTTCGATTCTCATGAGCTTCTGATTATTCATCTCCCTCGTCATGTTCTGGTTTACGACGCATCGTCAAGTCAGAACGGACCGCAATGGTGTGTGCTGAAAACAGGGCTTTACGATGATGTATATCGTGCTGTCGACTTCATGTATGAAGGCAACCAGATAACGTGCGGCGATAAATCAGAAGCGGTGACGGGGCAGTTGCAATTCGACATCAGTAGTCAGTACGACAAGCAGCAAGAACACCTGTTGTTTACGCCCCTCTTCAAGGCAGATAACGCCAGATGCTTCGACCTCGAAGTTGAATCATCCACTGGTGTTGCTCAATACGCTGACCGCCTGTTCCTGTCTGCAACCACAGACGGAATCAATTACGGTCGCGAACAGATGATTGAGCAGAATGAGCCGTTTGTGTACGACAAGAGAGTTTTATGGAAGCGTGTAGGTCGTATTCGTCGATTAATCGGATTCAAACTGCGGGTAATCACCAAATCACCAGTAACACTATCCGGGTGTCAAATTCGTCTGGAGTAAAATATGGCAGACCCGTCACTTAATAATCCCGTCATCATTCAGGCTACTCGTCTTGATGCCTCAATCCTCCCACGCAACATCTTCAGCCGGTCCTATCTGCTCTACGTAATCGCGCAGGGGACTGACGTTGGCGCTATTGCGGGAAAGGCAAACGAAGCAGGGCAAGGCGCCTATGACGCGCAGGTAAAGAACGATGAGCAGGATGTTGAGCTTGCAGACCACGAAGAGAGAATTCAACAGTTACGCATTGACGTAGACGACCATGAAATACGTATTACTGCAAATGCCAATGCAATTGCGGTACTGGATGTCAGACTAACCACGGCTGAAGGCAAAATAGTCACCTTGCAGGCTGATGTCAGTGCTCTTGATGGTAGGGTTACGGCTGCTGAAAGCACTATTTCTTCATTGCAGGCTGATTACGTATCGAAGTCAGCAACTGCTTCTCAATCGCTGGCGTCACCTCTCAACGTGACAACGTCCTATTCAGTTGGCGGCACTAAAGTTATCGGTGCTCGACAGACCGGATGGACAGCAGCAACAGGCGCTGCGCTTCTCGGTGCATTCAACGCTAACCAGACTTACACGGTCAGTGCCACATATACGCAGTCTGAGGTATCAGCTCTGGCTACCGGATTGCAGCAGGCGCGACAGCGTATCAAAGCTCTCGAAGATGCAATACGAACTCATGGATTAATCAACTGATGATTACATTCACTCCCACCCGAAACATCGACCTGATAGAAACTGTCGGCAACCATCCCGACATCATCGCAGGGAGCAACAACGGTGACGGATACGACTACAAACCTGACACGAAATATTTCGAAGTCCACGTACATGGTGAGTTCGGAGGCATCGTCTATTACCACGAAACGCAGCCGTTAACATTCGACTGTCACGCGATGTATTTGCCGCATGCCAGAGGATTCAGTAAAGATATCGGCCTGGCATTCTGGCGACACATCATTACTACGACCAACTTTGCCTGCGTGATTTCCTATGCGGCGCGTAAGTTCCGTCACGGCCAGATTTACTGCGCGATGATCGGACTTAACCGCGTGGGAACCATTAAGAAGTATTTCAAAGGCGTAGACGACGTCACTTTCTATTCAGCAACCCGCGAAGAACTAATCGACTTCCTCCAGAAACACTCCAGGAGCTAACCATGAGCAATATTTTTGCACTGGGCAGGAAACTGCGCGGTGAGGAACCTCTTTGGCCTGAAAAAGGTGGTAAGGGCGGTTCATCCAGCAGCGGTCAGAAGGAGGCGGCGCAGGCAACAAAATATGCGGCAGACCTTCAGAACGAACAGTTTAACCGTGTCATGGAGCAGCTTGCACCATACGCGGCAGCCGGATTGCCAGCTCTCCAGCAAATCCAGCAATTATCTACGCTGGAAGGGCAGGGTAATGCGCTGAATGATTACTACGGGTCAAATCAATTCAAGAATCAGGCAGACCAATTAAGATATCAGGCGCTAAATTCAGCTGAGGCTACAGGTGGATTAGGCTCTACCGCAACAACAAATTCACTGGCTGCAATAGCGCCAACGCTTGGGCAAAACTGGCTTTCCGGCCAGATGCAGAATTACGGCAACCTGTTAAATGTCGGTCAGTCTGCGGCAGCCGGTCAGGCATCTGCAGGTCAGAACTACGCCAACAACGCCGGAAATCTCGCACAGCAGATGGCGGCTATCCGCTCTCAGGGCTCTGGACAATCCACGCTTGGTAGCGCCATTAGCGGCGGTACGAGCGGTGCACTTGCCGGTGCTGGTATTGCAAGCCTGTTAGGTACTTCCACGCCATGGGGCGCTGGTATCGGTGCTGGTATCGGATTGCTTGGCTCTCTCTTCTAAGGAGTTATCGTGGCTACATTTCAACTCGCTGGTCTGCCATCAATGCAGGTGGCAAACCAAAACGCTCCCGGGCAGCCATCACTATCAAGCTACGACTTTAGCCAGCGTCCAAATGTAGGCGTTCAACTTGCTCAGGGGCTTGGCGCAGTTGGCCAGGCAATACAGCAGAATGAGGCTGCTCAGAGGCTTTCTGACTTTCAAAAAGCTTTCGGTCAGGCTTATGCGGCAGGTGATCGGGACGCCTTGCGTCAACTTGCAGCCACCAATCCAGACCAGATTGAAACAATTCGTCAGGGCATGGGCTTTGTTGATGCTGACAGAAATCAGGCGATGGGCGATATGTCTGCACGATTGAATATTGCCGCCGCTCAGGGGCCTGAAGCGGTGATGCGAGAGCTTGCCACTCACCAGAATACGCTGCAGCAAATTGGCGTATCTCCTGAACAGGCGTGGCAGACATATCAACAAAGCCCTGAAGGCTTCACGCAGTTAACAGACCTTATTGGAATGCACGCGGTAGGACCAGAAAAGTATTTTGATATTCAGGACAAGTTGACAGGTCGCGAGATTGATCGAGGTCGACTTGCTGAAACAATCCGCAGCAATAAAGCAGGGGAAGGACTTCAGGCTCGCGGGCAAAATATTACTATGCGCGGACAAGACATGTCAGCCTCTACAGCCCGCCGCGGTCAGGATTTGGCAATGCAAAGGGCAAACGCCAGAACGATATCAGGAGTTGAGGGGAATCGGGTCGTTCAGCTTGCAGATGGTAGAACAGTCAACATTGACGGAAAACTTCACGGCGCAGGGGCGAATGCATTTTACGAAGGCATTGACGATAACGGCAATATGGTTCGCGTACCGGCAAGTGCTATTGCTGCACCTCCAACGTCTGCGGCAAGTGCACAGAACTACGCGATGAAGAAAGACATTGACGCAATCGCAAATGCAGATGCTTCTGCTCTCGATTTCATGACTGGCATGACTGGCGGAGCAGGAAATCCGGCAATTGGTGCAGATGTTAGCAGCCGACTCACAGGCAAAGAGCAACGCCAGTTATATAACTCCGCACAACGTATTCAGGGAAGAATGCAGAATCAGGGCGTGGCAGCAGCAAGAGATATGGGCGCTAGCGGTATCAACACCATTGCAGAAGCGAAGATGTATTTTCAGGGGATGCCGCAAGTTGACTACTCAAGCCCGGAGGCTATGCAGCAGTCTATTCGTGAGATACAGGAATACACCAACAATTATAACCAGCAGTACAACGTTGATGTTGGTAATGGTGGGCAGAAATCATCAAGGCAGCAGCCAGCGACTCAGCAATCAGTCGGAGGAAGCTACACGTCTAAATCCGGCATTCAATTCACGGTGGAATGATGAAAGTAACTGCAAACGGTAAGACATTCACCTTTCCTGATGGTACAAGCACTGAGGATATTGGTGCCGCCATTGATGAGTATTTTTCTGGGCAGGCATCGGCAGTAGAAACACAACCAGCAGAACAGCAGACAGAACCATCATTAATGCAGCGTGCCGGTGATTTCCTGACTGGCGGGCAGGGCGCAGGACAAATCGCCGAGCAGGCTGGACGCGGGCTGGTAAACATACCTTTTGATGTATTGCAGGGTGGGGCGAGCCTCATTAACGCAATTAGTCAGGGGTTAGGCGGCCCGAAAGTGCTGGATGACGTGTATCGCCCCGTTGACCGACCGACCGATCCATATGCTCAGGCAGGGGAGGCTATTGGTGGGTATCTTGTCCCTGGGGTTGGAGTGGCGGGTAATATGGCTATCGGGTCAATCGCTGAGGCCGCTAATCAGCAAGGTGATTTTGCTGGCAATGTTGCAAAGAATGCCGCCATCAACCTTGTGGCGCAAGGGGCTTTATCGGCTGTTGCAAAAGGGATAGGAAGGGGAGTGACAGCGCTGCGAGGTGATATATCTCCTGCAGATCAGCAATTGCTCAAGCGTGCCGCTGCGGCAGATGTACCAGTTATGACATCGGATGTAGTCCCTCCAAAAACAAAGCTCGGCAATCAACTGCAGGATTACTCAGAGGGGGTCATCGCTGGAACTGGACCAATGAGAGCTGCTCAGCAGGATGCCAGATCCAAGCTTGTTAATCGTTTCACCGAAAAATACGGCGACTATGATCCATCGGTAGTAGTTGATAGCCTAAGGTCAGGTGTTGCAAGGGAAAAATCGTTAGCCAAGTCAAAGCTAAACGACCTGTCAGGTAGAATGGTTGGTAAGACAGTTGATACAAGGGGTGCCATAAGAGCTATCGACGGCGCAGTAAACGAACTTGGAAAACTTAAAGGTGTTTCTGATACCCAGACCATTTCTGCTCTTAATGATTACAAGAATGCCATTCAGGAGATATCCAGTGGCGATGATGCCTTTGAGTTACTTGATAAGCTAAGAACTCAGTTCCGCATTGACGTAAAAGGCGATCGCACAGTTCTGCCATCAATGTCGCAAACAATGGTAGACAGGGTCTATAACTCGCTAACCAATAGCCTTAGTAAATCTATAGCGAAAGGAATTAGCCCAAAAGATGCTTCAGCATGGAGAGCAGGAAAAGCTGATTATGCAAAAATGGCAACGCATGCAACTCAGACGCGACTTAAAAACGTTCTAAACAAAGGCGATTTAACACCAGAGACTGTAAATACCATTGTTTATGGGCAATATGGGTCAGATATAGCTCGATTGTACGGGAAACTCGATCAAAAAGGCAAAGACATGCTAAGGGCTGCATATATCAGCAAAATAGCTGACAAGGTAGGTGACAGCCCTCAGAAAATGATGACCGAGCTTGGCAAGCTGCAAAAACAAGCAAATGGTCAAGTGTTTAAAACTGTATTTGGCGGGAAGCACGGAAAAGAGATAGAGGGGATGCTATCTATTCTCGAAGCTACCAAAAGAGCATCTGAGGCCAATGTTGTGACAAAAACTGGTATGACACTTGCGCCTTTAGTAAGGGTTATTGGTAATCTAAAAACTGGTGGCGCTCTCTTGGCCGGTGAAACAGGAATTGGCCTTATGTCTAGGGTTTATGAAAGCCCTATGGCAAGGAATGCGCTCTTACGTCTGGCGAATACTAAGGCAGGAACGCCAGCCTATGAAAGAGCGTTGAGTCAGGCTGCTACGGCTGTAAGGCCGCTACTGGCTAACCAGGCAACACAGCAGTGATTAAACGCCATGGATGGCTATTTAATTCTCTTTTCAATAGCTGCAATTATTCCTTTTCCTGATGTTTCAGGAGATTTTGTAGCCATATAAGACGAAAAAATCATGTCCGTCATTCTTTCATAACTTACTATTTCCCACTTAGCCAGTGCATTGGACAGTTTGTAGTTGTCATCAGTTAGTGTCCTTATGGAATTTTTTAAGTGTGTATTCTCTTCCGTTAATCGTTCAATTTTTGCATCAATTTCATATGGGTGATCTAATGCCTGAACCTTTTTCTTGAGGGCAACTAACTCTGCATAGAGTGCGCAACAGGCTATACCAAGAACTAATACTATTATTTCTAACACGCCAACCTCCTTAGTTTTGTGCAGGATACCATGAGGTAAGCGCAAGGGGGAGCAAAGCAAGTTGTAGGTGATAGAACGGTATTTCCGCATGGATAATGTTGAAGAATAAAGAATTACCTCCTTCATTATATCGCTACTGACAGATAACCAACGCAACTACCCAGCACTGGCTGGGTTTTTATGCCCAAAATTCACCGTGGACACGCTGCGGCGATTCATTGCATCTGGAGCACATTAAATGACAGATATCACTGCCAACGTAGTTGTTTCTAACCCTCGTCCAATCTTCACTGAATCCCGTTCGTTTAAAGCTGTTGCTAATGGGAAAATTTACATTGGTAAGATAGATACCGATCCGGTTAATCCTGCTAATCAGATACCCGTATACATTGAAAATGAGGATGGATCTCACGTCCAGATTGCTCAGCCGCTAATTATCAACTCAGCCGGTAAAATCGTATACAACGGTCAACTGGTGAAAATTGTCACCGTTCAGGGTCATAGCATGGCTATCTATGATGCCTATGGTTTTCAGGTTGATTATATTGCTAACGTATTGAAGTATGACCCAGATCAGCTCCGACAAGAACTGGCTGAGCCGGATGGATCTAAAAAAGTAGGGTATAAAGACAGTAACGTATATGACACATTGAACAGGCATGATAATGAATTAGCGAAGCTTGAGTTAAAATTCAAATCATTTCAGGCTATGCGTGATGATGATTCAAATGAGATCGGAGACTACGCTCTCCTGACAGGCTGGCATGAAGAGTATCAAGGTCATGGTGCTGGAGTATTTCAGTGCGTTGATAAAACTGGTTTAACGGACGACGGTGGCACTATTGCGGTTGGCTCTACGTATGCGTGGAAACGTATCACGGGTCCGGGAGATGCAACTGAGTTTGGAGTTGTTCCGAACGCCGGGAGTGCGTTTGATAATAAGCAGTATATTGAGTCGGCAGAAAGTGTAAAAAAGTGCATTTTGCCAGCCGCAGAATATTATTCAACAAAGATTATATTGGTTAATGGTTGTATCTCAGGAAATGGTGGGATAGCTGTATTGCGACAAATGAGTGATGATGTTACCGGTGGTAATTACATCGAAATTTCAGCGCAGAACTGGGATAGTAGGATAAAGAATGGTGTAATTAAAGACTTAGCGGTCTATCCATTAAGCGGAACAACGGCCATACATAGCAGTTTTACACAATACTTTGATATAGTAAATGTCACAACATCTGGTGGCTATAACGGAATGTTTTTAGAAGGAGTTGGCAACTGGAATTTAAGAGGATGCACCTTTTATGGCGCGAAAAATAACGGTTGCAGAATTGAGACGCGCTACAATGACCCTGTTAATCTTTTGATGCCAATTGGTACATTTATATTTTTCTCGCAATGTGCGTTCCGTGATACTTCAGCAGGTCCTGGTTGTGTTGTCGTGCATACACCATCAGTATTCTTTGAACAATGTACCTTTTTTTATAACGCAACTGTTGGTCTTTATTGTAACTCAAATAACATTAACATGCTCAACTTTACGGTCGTAAATGCAAGTAACTGTGATTTTGATAGTAACCTAAGTGGCTCTATACACTGTCTGGCTGTGTGGTTATTGGACCTTAATCACAATTGGATTGGTGGCCCACGAGATAGTGACGGATTAGATAGTTCAGTTTTGCTTGAAGATTGTATGGATTTTAAAATTACTGGTAATGAGATAGTAGAAGGGACTGATAACGGCCTTTCACTGTATCGATGCAACAGAGGTAGCATTACCGGAAACGTATTGAGTGGAAATAAAAATAGTGGCCTTTTTCTTGATAGTTGCAATAGTATTGCGGCTACTGGAAACACACTTGGAAATCTTGATTGGACTAGGTTTCGGCAAAAAACTGGAGCCAACCTCAATGGAGAGCATATAGTGTTTACAGGAAATAGTCTCTGGAAAAACACAGATAATGCGATAATTAACAATGTTACGGTGGATCCACAGGTTGGATATAATTCGGTAATAAATTCTTAAGATGAATGGAAAGGCGCTTCTGCGCCTTTTTTTATTCTATGAATATTCTTGCGTCATCATAGTAAATTATATATGCATTATCAATCTCTTTTATACGACCTTCGCGGCCATACTGCGCTAATATCTTATCAATATCATGCTTGAACTCTGTGACGATATACCTTGATTTAAATCCATACCATGCTTTATTTGACAGCCAGTTTAACCTAGCCGCTTTGTTTTCTTCAGTAAACGTGACTGGCCTTACGTCGCCGTTTTTAAATAGAGAAACGGCAGACGCAACCCAGTATGTACCGTAACCATCACCGAGATTATTATCACGCACAAAGTTACTAATATCTTGTACTCTGGAATTGGGTAGCTTGTAATCCCCGCTTGGGAAGAAAATAAAAATCAGTATGATAGTTGAAGCAAAAGCATAGAGTTTTTGATCGGCTTGTGAATTGAGATAACGAGCAATCAAAGCAGATCCAGTAATAAAAGAGAAAACCAGATACCTTGTAGTTCCAAGGTCTACAGGCATATTACTTGCTACATATGCGACTGGCAGCAATACTGAGGAAATAGCCAATACAGTATCAACAAAAGTCTCTTTGAACCTGTTTCTGATAGCTACAACTAAAAGAGCCAACCAAATCATCATCACTGCAAATCTGCCGAATATCAGTGTATTGCTTGCAGAAAGTTGCTTTCCAAAAATGAAGGCGTCGAAATACTGGATGATACCAACAATGAAAAGATTCAGGTTGGACGGAATATTCTCATAGCTAACAAATGCTGGCGGCTGAGTGCCTGGCACGTTTAGTAAATCAAAATGATTTGCTATTAAAGCAAGTGACTTTGCTATGACAACACCAATAATAACTGCAAGTACATATCGCCACTTGCTGAAGTCCCTGTTTAACAATACATGCGCAGCAAAAGCAAAGACTATCGGTATAGTGATATAGTAGTTGAATATCGAGTCACTGAATACAGATGCAGCAGTGAGAGTCCCTACGCATGCCAGTTTAGTGGTTGTGTGCCTATCACACTTAAGCACATTTAAACAAACCAGAGCAAATATAATGGTTCCAACGTGTACACATGTCTCCAGTGTCATGGTTGATGCCAGCGGAGAGGAAATGATTACGCATGGAATTAGCGCTGCGATTGACCATTTTCTTTTCCCGTCTGTACGTGACAGTGCAAAGGCCAGCACAATAGCAATCGTATAAAATGTGGCTGGTAACACATACATCAGGTATATGCTGTCGCCAAAAACCCTGATTGCTATCGCATACCAAATCGCTTCAGTAAAATAAAAAGATACGGTTGAAAGCGTCCATCCGCGTAGCAGAATGTTTCCATCCGCCATATCCTTTGCTTCTAAAAATAAAGAGGCTCCGTCAGATGTAACTGGGTTATTGAAGGATATATAAAGGCATAGTGCGAAAACACATATCGAAAATATAGAATATAAAGTTACTGTGTTTCTATTTAACACTGTTCTTCCTCTTCAAAATATATTTAGGTCTTGCTTTGGTTTCAATGTAGATCCTTCCGATATACTCACCGAGTACACCGATACCAATCAGTTGGATGCCGCCGAGGAACAGGATTGAAACTAACAGAGACGGATACCCCCGCACGGCGTTACCGAACGCCAGAGTGTCGAATATCATCCAGGCACCATACAGGAATGCAACACCGGCGACAGCTAAACCGATGTAAGTCCAGATGCGAAGAGGGAAGGTTGAGAAGCTGGTAATCCCTTCCAGTGCCAGATTCCACAACTTCCAGCCGTTAAATTTCGAATCACCGGCTACGCGTTCAGCGCGGGCATATTTAACAACATCCGTTTTTCCGCCAACCCAACTGAGCACCCCCTTCATGAACAAGTTGCGTTCGGGCATTAATTTAATATTTTCGACAACCTCACGGCTCATTAACCGGAAATCACCGACGTTCTCTTCAATTTTCGGATTGCTGATTTTATTATGCAGCTTATAAAACCATTCGGCTGTCTTACGCTTCATGCGCCCGTCAGTTGAGCGGTCTGAGCGCTTAGCCAGCACCATATCCGCGCCAGCCTGCCACTTCTCAATGAGATGAGGGATAACCTCAATCGGGTCTTGCAGATCGACATCAATCGGAATTACTGCGTCACCAGTTGCATGGTCAAGTCCGGCAAACAGGGCTGGTTCTTTGCCAAAATTACGGGTGAATGACAGGGGAACGACAAGCGGATCGGACAGTGCCAGAGCGTTAATTAACGACTCAGTGGAGTCCCTGCTTCCGTCGTTGATGAAAACAATCTCAACTTCATACGGTTTCAGCTCTTCAAATTCGCGAACCGTTTTATAAAAAATTGGTATCGTGGCCTCTTCATTGAAGACCGGAACGACTAACGAGATTTTCATTTCGCATCCCTAAAGACAATGAACTTTGAATAAATGAATCCGCATATCAGGCTGATGAGGGAGAAAGTGATAAGAGTAATGATTGGTGGAAATGCGGATTTATCTGCAACCCATCCAACGGTAGCACTCAATGTTCCCATGAAACCAATATATAGCATATAACGCATAGTTGTGGTTGATGCGTTGAATGTGAATCTGGCGTTTGCAAAGAAGCTGAACGAAACAGCAATTACGAACCCGGCAAAGTTCGCCAGCGCCTGATTTGTATGCAAACCATAGAGGCATACTGCAAAAACAACCCAATGTATGAGCGTGTTCAGGATGCCTATCGATGTGTACTTAGCGAATAACTTTAGCATTATAAAAAACAATGAGTTCTTGGAGGCCGGAAGTTTAGCATTTGAGCAGTGAACGATCGACCTGTGACGCAAGAGAGTGATAAAAAATAGGTAAACACAGACTTTTAACCGATTTGCGAGACTTTTGTTACATTTTTATGGCACCTTCTCATCAAGCCAGTCCGCCCAAAATTGCATCATTTCTCTGCGGGTAGCCAGATATGCAGCATGGTTGTAAACTGAGCGCGTCCCGCCGCTTACGTGTGCCAGCTGCATCTCTATTGCGTCGCTGTTCCAGTGCTTCTCGTTGAGTACCGTGCTGAATTGATGTCTGAAACCGTGTCCGCATGTCTGCCCTTCATATCCTATGCCGCGGATTACACCAAGGACGGCATTTTCGCTGATTGGCTTCTTCCTGTCATTCCTTCCCGGGAAGCAAAGTTCGTACTGTCCGGTGATTTGTTGCAGGAATTTGAAAAGCGCTGTAACTTGCTCTGACATTGGAACGACATGCAGTTTTCTTCCTTTCATGACTTCAGGGTCAACGGTGATCAGCCTGTTTTCAAAGTCAATTCCTGACCATACCAACGAACGTAACTCCACTGTTCGCATTGCTGTATAGTGAAGAACTTGAGCAGCAATCTTACCTATAACCCAGCCTCCATACCCATTCAGCGCCCTCTGGAATTCGTGAATGCGATGCATAGGGAGGAAAGGGTAGTTGTTTTTTCTGTAACCCTTCATTGCCCCAACAAGGTCTGGAGCCGGATTATATTTAGCTCTTCCGGTTACTATTGCGTAGCTGAAAACCTCGCCACACCTGCGCCGAGCCTTATCAGCACGTTCCATCGCCCCTCTGTCCTCAAATAGCCTGATCACCTTCAGTAGCATCATCGGCTCCACCTCTTCCATTCTAAGATGCCCGATGAGCGGCAATATATCGTCAGTGAACATGTTCATCATTTCGTCAGCATATCCTTTCGACCATACCTTCGATTTATGAGCATGCCACTCCCTGAAGATATCACCGAACGAATCAGCTACTTCTTCCTTTTCCTTCTTCTTTATAGCCTGTTTCTGTTCTGATGGGTCCACGCCAGCAAGCAGCTTCATTTTCGCGTCAGATTGTTTTGCCCTGGCTTCGGTAAGCGAGATTTGCGGGTACGGTCCGATGACCAGCGTCTTTTCCTTTCCTTCGAACCGGTAGCGCATTCGCCACACCTTTTTGCCTGATGGAGGTACGAACAGGAACAGGCCTCCAGAATCAGCAAGGCGATATGATTTTTCTGCAGGTTTTGCTGCGTCAATTTGCTTAACCGTGAGCATGTGGGCATAAATCCGTGGTCATTTTAGCATGTGCCCACAATATGCCCGCATTATTGTGCGGTAGTCAACGATCTGCTACGAACGTCTAAGAACTTATTTTTGGTATAAGTAGTGATTATTAAGGGGATTCTAGAACTGTAACGAACGAGGAAGAACTGAAAAGTGGTGTCCCCTGCAGGAATCGAACCTGCAACTAGCCCTTAGGAGGGGCTCGTTATATCCATTTAACTAAGGGGACAACGCGGCGCCAGTATAGCGTTTTTTATTCGCCGGAGTAAGTGTAGCGCCGCCTGACTGGTTAAACCGTCGCCACTCAGCGCTGTTTTTCCGCTTTTTTCCGCTCCTGTTCCAGGCGCTCGCCGCGTAGCCTCGCTTCTTCCTTACGCTTATTGCTCATATCGTTGCGGATCTGCGCGTGGCTCATCAATGCGAAAATAAAGGTGCCGCCGCAGATATTTCCGGCAAGTGTGGGAAGGGCGAAGGGCCAGAGAAAGTCGCTCCAGGGCAGCGTGCCGTTGAAAACCAAATACAAAATTTCAACGGAACCGACGACAATATGGGTGGTATCGCCCAGCGCGATAAGCCATGTCATCAAAATAATGACCACAATCTTTGCCCCGCCTGCAGCAGGAAACATCCATACCATTGTGGCGATGATCCAGCCAGAGATAATCGCGTTGGCAAACATCTCCGTTGGGCTATTTTTCATGACCTCCATACCAATTTTGACAAAGGCGTCGCGGGTCTCTTCATCAAATATAGGCATATATTCAAATGCCCACGCCGCAACCCCGGTGCCAATAAGGTTGCCCAATAAGACTACGCCCCATAAGCGCATCAGCAGGCCAACGTTACTCAGAGTGGGATTTTGCATTACCGGCAATACGGCAGTAACGGTATTTTCAGTAAATAATTGCTGGCGGGCCATGATGACAATGATAAAACCAAAGGTATAGCCGAGATTTTCCAGTAAAAAGCCGCCGGGAACGCCTTCAAGCTGCACGTGAAAAATCCCTTTCGCCAGGAGTGATGCCCCCATAGAAAGTCCTGCGGCAATGGCTGACCAGAGCAAAGCCATCGCATCGCGTTCCATCTCTTTTTCACCATCCTGGCGAATATGTTCATGAATCGCCATGGCGCGGGAAGGAAGACGATCTTCATCCACTTCAATCTCTTTACCGATTTGTTTTTCTTCGCTTTCAACTTCCAGGTCACTGCTTTGCCGGTTAATTTTATCGTCGTTAAGGCTATCCATGATGATCTCTGCTGATTAACACATATTAATAAAGCGTAGCGGTTTTTCATTTACCCAGGCCGGGGCATTCTCCGAAAAAATAAAAATGATCACGCTCGTTTTTATCTGTTTCGTTAGAATAGGGCCGTCACGTTGTTGCGTTACCAGGCTATGCTCAGAGCAATGAGATCGCGCATATAGACATCGTTTGACGTGCTGTTAAAATCGCTCACACCTAAACAGGCGGATACGGTAGCGTTCCGTCATGGATGGCAATCAGCGATAGCCATAATTCACAGGGAGACATCTATGAAGCTTCGCCTGTCGGCGCTGGCGCTGGGAACCACACTGCTGGTCGGGTGTGCGAGTTCCGGTACAGAACAGCAGGGGCGTTCAGACCCATTTGAAGGGTTTAACCGCACCATGTACAACTTCAACTTTAATGTGCTGGACCCGTATGTTGTTCGGCCGGTCGCGGTCGCCTGGCGTGATTATGTTCCACAGCCTGCGCGTAACGGTTTAAGTAATTTCACCGGCAACCTCGAAGAACCGGCGATCATGGTGAACTATTTCCTGCAGGGCGATCCTTATCAGGGTATGGTGCATTTCACCCGTTTCTTCCTGAACACCTTATTAGGGATGGGCGGCTTTATTGACGTCGCGGGAATGGCGAATCCTAAGCTGCAGCGCGTTGAACCGCATCGCTTTGGCAGTACCCTGGGCCATTATGGCGTGGGGTATGGGCCTTATATGCAACTTCCGTTCTACGGCAGCTTCACGCTGCGTGAAGATGGCGGGGATATGGCGGATACCTTGTATCCGGTGCTCTCGTGGTTGACCTGGCCAATGTCCATAGGAAAATGGACTATCGAAGGGATAGAAACCCGCGCGCAGTTGCTGGACTCCGATGGTTTGCTGCGCCAGTCTTCCGATCCTTATATTATGGTGCGCGAGGCGTACTTCCAGCGTCATGACTTTATCGCCAATGGCGGAAAACTCAAGCCGCAGGAAAACCCGAACGCGCAGGCGATTCAGGATGAACTCAAAGAGATCGACTCGGAATAAACGGCAGTAAATAAAAAGGTGAGCGCAATGCTCACCTTTTTGATCCGTCTCAGAAAGAGATTAGAACGCGTAGTTAAAGTTAGTACCGAACAGCCAGGCTTTCCCTTCAGATTCAAACTGATAAGGGCCTTCATTAATTTTCACGCTCTGACCATGCATATAAGAGACGCCAACGTCGACAGACGCATCTTTGTTAAAGGCGTAAGTCGTACCGGCGCTCAGCCAGAAACGGTCCTGGTCCGGAATAGAGATAGAACGGTTTTGCGCTGGTACCGGGCTGTCATCGAAGGCGATACCGGTACGGAACGTCCAGTTGTCATCGTAGTAATAGGTGGTACCCAACGCAATGCGATAAGCGTCTTTAAAGCCTTCATGCTTCTCAAAGAGCGTATCGCCGGCGGTCGATTTTGCCTTCAATTCCTGGAACTGACTCCAGCTGGTATAGGCCAGGCTATAGTGGATGGCCCACTGTGGCGCCACACGGTTATAACCGGACACTTCCCACATTTCCGGCAGATTCAGCGTCAGGTAGCCTGACTGCGTCGCGCCGCCGGTTGCCGTTGGGATGGGCAGATTAAATTGGTTTATAGCGATGGGAAGATCGCTACTGTAGTTGCCTTTAAAGTCAATTTTGACTTCCGAGCGGTAGGTCAGCGCGTAGCGGTTATTTTTATCCAGTTCATAAAGGATCCCGGCATTCCAGCCAAAGCCCCACTGATTACCGTTCAGGTGGGCAATCTTGGTATCGCTGGGAATCCGACCCGCGACCGGCGCCAGCGCCGGATTCTGTGCCGCGACCAACTGGCCTAAATCGCCCGCAAAACGTTCGATTTTCGCGCGCGCGTATACCGCATCAAAGCCAAGGCCGAAGCTCCAGGCCTCATTTAAGCGATAAGCGCCGCTTAAATTCAGGTTCATGGTTTCAAGATCGGTCGTACCGCCAACCGAGCCGCCGGCGTATGTGTCGTTAAACTCTGTCGCCAGACCATAGTTAGAGGTAATAGAAGCCCCCCAGCCAAACTGATCGTTAATCGGGGCGACAAAATGGACGTTCGGCACCCAGGCCGTCGGCGCGATGTTATCCGCATCTAACGTCCGACGAGATGGCGATGTCCCGCTAATATTAACATCAGGATCAATATAAACCGCGCCCGCTGAAAACGTCGGGCGGTCAAACATGGTAATTAACGCCGGGTTGCGGCTAACGTTACCCGCATCATCTGCGATTGCGCCTTCACCCGAATAGGCCCGGCCAAGGCCAGAGGAAGAAAATTCGTTTAACTGAAAGCCTGCAGACCAGGCCTGGGTGGAGATGATTGCCACTGCGACTGCGAGAGCAGACTTTGTAAACAGGGTTTTCTGGCTCATGACCATAACCTCATTGATTATTTTTATACAAACTATGTTACATGCTGTAACAGGAGCGCGAAGTGTAGGGTCTGCGGTACGACTTAGAAATCAGACCAGTGGCGAGAGTATAGGTCTGACCAGCTAGAATGTTGCAAGTATGTTTATAAGTTTTTTCAATTGTGATCTTAGAAACGAGATCTGGCTGGCAAAATCGGCGGGCTTAACGGTCACCCGATCGCGCGATTTTTGTTTTAGATCATTTTTAAGTGTGATTTCGGTCACTTAACGCGTTTCCCACCATTAACGACTGGAGAGGCGAATGCCGGGAGCGTAAAATATCCCCATCGTTTATCTGGCACCCTGGGTGCAAATACAGAGGAAATCTACAATGAGTAAATGCAGTGCTGATGAAACCCCGGTTTGCTGCTGTATGGACGTTGGAACCATCATGGACAACTCCGATTGCACCGCGTCATACAGCCGCGTATTCGCTACCCGCGCAGAGGCTGAAGAGACGCTGGCGGCGTTAACCGAAAAAGCGCGTAGCGTGGAGTCTGAACCTTGCCAAATTACGCCAACCTTTACCGAGGAATCCGAAGGCGTTCGTCTGGATATTGATTTTGTTTTCGCCTGCGAAGCAGAAACGCTGATCTTCCAGCTCGGCCTGCGTTAATCCGTTCATTCACGACGCCTCCGTCATCATCTGGCGGAGGCGTTTTCTTTTTTTGTCACTTCCCTTCACTGTGCCTTAGCTCCCACTTTCTTTTCTCTCTGCTTGGCTAAATGTAAAAAATTGGTTAAGACTGTGATCAGGTCAGACCACTAATTTATTTTTTTACAGGGGAGTACTATGCGTCAGGCTTTACCGTTGGTCACCCGTCAGGGCGATCGCATTGCTATTGTCAGTGGGTTACGAACCCCCTTTGCTCGTCAGGCCACTGCATTTCATGGTATTCCCGCTGTTGATCTCGGCAAGATGGTGGTAGGCGAGCTGCTGGCGCGCAGTGAAATTCCAGCCGATGCCATTGAGCAACTGGTTTTTGGTCAGGTAGTACAAATGCCGGAAGCGCCCAACATTGCGCGCGAAATTGTGCTGGGTACGGGGATGAATGTTCATACCGATGCCTATAGCGTAAGCCGCGCCTGCGCCACCAGTTTTCAGGCGGTAGCGAATGTGGCGGAAAGCCTGATGGCCGGCACGATACGTGCGGGTATCGCTGGCGGCGCAGATTCGTCGTCGGTACTGCCAATAGGCGTGAGTAAAGCCCTGGCGCGGGTACTGGTTGATGTCAATAAAGCCCGGACGACCCGCCAACGGCTGACGCTTTTTTCTCGTCTGCGCTTACGCGACCTGCTGCCCGTTCCTCCCGCCGTTGCTGAGTATTCCACCGGTCTGCGCATGGGCGATACCGCCGAACAGATGGCGAAAACGTATGGTATTACGCGTGAACAGCAGGACGCGCTGGCGCATCGTTCACATCAGCGCGCCGCGCAGGCATGGGCGGAGGGCAAACTGGCGGAAGAAGTGATGACGACCTATGTGCCGCCGTATAAAAACCCCTTTGCAGAAGACAACAACATTCGCGGCGCCTCCACGCTGGCGGACTACGCTAAACTGCGTCCCGCTTTTGACAGAAAACATGGCTCTGTGACCGCCGCCAATAGTACACCGCTGACCGACGGCGCTGCCGCCGTTATTCTGATGACCGAATCCCGCGCTAAAGAGCTGGGGCTGCGCCCGCTTGGTTATCTGCGCAGCTACGCCTTTACCGCTATTGATGTCTGGCAGGACATGCTATTGGGGCCGGCCTGGTCAACGCCGCTGGCGCTGGAGCGGGCCGGGTTGACGATGGCCGATCTGACGCTTTTTGACATGCATGAAGCGTTTGCCGCTCAGACTCTGGCGAACTTACAACTGCTGGGCAGCGAACGATTTGCCCGTGAGGTGCTTGGTCGTGCGCAGGCGACAGGGGAGGTAGATGACGCTAAATTCAACGTGCTCGGCGGCTCAATCGCCTACGGGCATCCTTTTGCCGCAACGGGCGCACGGATGATAACCCAAACGTTGCATGAATTACGGCGTCGGGGCGGAGGTTTTGGCCTGGTCACGGCCTGCGCGGCTGGCGGTCTTGGCGCGGCGATGGTTCTGGAGGCGGAATAATGACTACCACATCAGCTTTTATGCTTAACGTGCGTCTGGATAATGTCGCGGTTGTCGCTATTGATGTCCCTGGAGAAAAGGTGAACACCCTGAAAGCGGAGTTTGCCGCGCAGGTACGCGCCATTCTGAAGCAAATCCGGGAAAACAAAGCGTTGCAGGGCGTTGTTTTTATCTCAGCCAAAGCAGATAACTTTATTGCTGGCGCTGATATCAACATGATAGGTCACTGCCAAAACGCGCAGGAAGCGGAAACGCTGGCGCGTCAGGGGCAACAACTGATAGCGGAGATTCAGGCGTTGCCTGTTCCGGTTATCGCCGCCATTCATGGCGCCTGTCTGGGGGGCGGTCTTGAAATGGCGCTGGCCTGCCATCGGCGTATCTGTACCGACGACGTTAAAACCGTTCTCGGACTGCCGGAGGTACAGTTAGGGCTTTTACCGGGATCGGGCGGAACGCAGCGACTTCCACGGCTGGTGGGGGTCAGTACCGCGCTGGATATGATCCTGACAGGTAAACAGCTTCGCGCCAGACAGGCGCTTAAAGCCGGGCTGGTTGATGATGTGGTGCCGCAAACTATTTTACTGGAAGCGGCTGTCGAGCTGGCTAAAAAAGAACGCCTGGCGCAGCGGACATTACCGGTCCGTGAACGTATCCTGGCGGGGCCGCTGGGGCGCGCGCTGTTATTTCGCCTGGTGCGTAAAAAGACAGCGCAAAAAACGCAGGGTAATTATCCGGCGACGGAGCGGATCATTGATGTGATTGAAACCGGACTGGCGCAGGGCAGCAGTAGCGGCTATGACGCGGAAGCGCGCGCTTTCGGCGAGCTGGCGATGACGCCTCAATCGCAGGCGCTGCGCGCTGTTTTTTTTGCCAGTACCGAGGTGAAAAAAGATCCCGGTAGCGATGCACCGCCCGGCCCGCTGAACAGCGTGGGCATCTTAGGCGGCGGGTTAATGGGCGGCGGTATCGCCTGGGTTACGGCCTGTAAAGGCGGCTTGCCAGTACGAATTAAGGATATAAATACTCAGGGGATCAATCATGCTCTGAAATACAGCTGGGATCTGCTTGAAACAAAAGTACGCCGCCGCCATATCAAAGCCAGCGAACGCGATAAACAGTTGGCGTTGATATCAGGTTCTACCGATTACCGTGGTTTCAGTCATCGTGATCTGGTCATTGAAGCGGTGTTTGAAGATCTGCCGTTAAAACAACAGATGGTGGCGGAAGTGGAGCAAAATTGCGCTGCTCACACCATTTTTGCCTCCAATACTTCTTCCCTGCCGATTGGCGATATTGCGGCGAATGCGGCCAGACCGGAACAGGTGATTGGATTGCACTTTTTTAGCCCGGTCGAAAAAATGCCGCTGGTTGAGGTTATTCCTCATGCGTCTACTTCCGCGCAGACCATCGCCACGACCGTTAAGCTGGCGAAAAAACAGGGTAAAACCCCGATAGTCGTCAGTGATAAAGCCGGGTTTTATGTTAACCGAATTCTTGCGCCATATATCAATGAGGCGATTCGGATGCTGACTGAAGGCGAACGCGTCGAACATATTGACGCCGCCCTGGTAAAATTTGGTTTTCCGGTGGGGCCAATCCAACTTTTGGATGAGGTAGGAATCGACACGGGCACTAAAATTATTCCTGTGCTTGAGGCGGCGTATGGAGAACGTTTTAGCGCGCCTGCAAATGTTGTCGCTTCAATTTTGAATGACGATCGCAAAGGTAGAAAAAATGGTCGCGGTTTCTATCTTTATGGCGAAAAAGGGCGTAAAAGCAAAAAACAGGTTGACCCTGCTATTTATAAGCTTATTGGCGTGCAAGGGCAGAGTCGACTGTCTGCGCAGCAGGTGGCAGAGCGCTGTATCATGTTAATGCTTAACGAAGCGGCGCGCTGTTTCGACGAAAAAGTGATTCGCAGCGCGCGCGATGGCGATATCGGCGCCGTGTTTGGTATCGGTTTTCCGCCGTTTCTCGGTGGCCCGTTCCGCTATATGGATGCTCTCGGGCCGGGTGAAATGGTGGCGACATTACAGCGCCTGGCCGCACTTTACGGTCCTCGTTACGCGCCTTGTGAACAATTAGTGCGCATGGCGGAGCGCAGGGAGCATTTCTGGACGAATGGGGAAACTGACCAGGGAAATTGAGGTCAAAGAGAATATGAATCCGCACTGAATGCCTCCTTAGTGGCGAAATAATAATCAAGGATTGACTATACTTACGCCATTGAGGTAAAAAACAGCGTTTCATTCAGTGAATGGATAAGGCACAATGCCGGCCACCGCATTTTTGCCGCAGCCAATAGGGGCATGTGGTAAGCGTGTTGGTGAAACTGGTTAACAAAAGCGGTGCAATATGCAAGTTTTTATCATGCGTCACGGCGACGCAGCCCTCGATGCCGCCAGTGATTCGGTTCGTCCCTTGACCCCTTGTGGGTGTGACGAGTCTCGCCTGATGGCGAACTGGCTGAAAGGTCAAAAAGTGGATATCGAACGTGTTCTGGTGAGTCCGTTTCTTCGGGCCGAACAGACGTTAGATGTGGTCGGCGATTGTATGAATCTGCCGGCTCAGGTGGATGTCCTGCCGGAGCTAACGCCCTGTGGCGATGTCGGTCTGGTCAGCGCCTACCTCCAGGCGCTGGCCAATGAAGAGATCGGATCGGTGCTGGTGATTTCTCACTTACCTCTGGTCGGATACCTGGTATCTGAGCTTTGTCCGGGCGAAACGCCGCCGATGTTCACGACGTCCGCAATTGCCAACGTTACGCTTGATGAAAGCGGCAAGGGGACATTCAACTGGCAAATGAGTCCCTGCAATCTGAAAATGGCGAAAGCGATTTAATCTTTGCTGCCTGATGGCGCTTCGCTTATCAGGCCTACGACAGCGCTGGCTGTTCGTAGGCTGGATAAGCCGCTTGCGCCGCCATCCGGCAATTCCGCATCAGGGTAATTCGGGCGGTTGCCACTCTTCCACTTCAATCAACACCAGCAGCGCGGCGTCGCCGCCGTACTCTTTCGGCGCCTGATGAAAGGCCATCACATGCGGATGCTGCGCCAGCCATAACGGCGTTTGCTGTTTCAGAATATGTTTACCGTGTCCATGCATGACGCAGGCGCAAAAAATATGTTCCCGACGGCAGGCGGCAATCAGCGCCCCCAGTTCCTGCTTGGCCTGAAGCTGCGTTAAGCCGTGTAAATCCAGAAACAGTTCCGGCGAATAGTCGCCGCGGCGCATTTTTTTTAGCTCGAAATGGCTGACATCTTCACGGACATACTTTACCGGCCCTTCCGTATTGAGCAGCGGCTGGAACTCATCGGAAAAATAGTGGCTGGCGTCCGCCTGTTCCTGAATTAACCTTCGGGTAGGGACTTCCGTGATTTTCTTGCGCAGTGGCCGATGGACGATAGTATCCTGTTTAATCTTTCGGGTGCCGACCATCAGCTGACGGAACAGCGCCTGGTCCTCCTCGCTGAGCGATGTTTTCTTTTTCATTCGTGGGTCTCGTCTGATCTTTTGCCTTAGTTTACCCGACCCGGAGGATATCCGAACGGTCAAAACGGATTTTTCGTATTCTCCCGCCGCGTCAATGCTGATTTATCCCTGTCTTCGTGGCAAACTAGCCGCCGAATTTAATGCGAGCATGCCCTGGAGGAATACGTGGATAAAATTTTCGTCGATGAAGCAGTAAGTGAACTGCATACCATTCAGGACATGTTGCGCTGGGCGGTAAGCCGCTTTAGCGCGGCGAATATCTGGTATGGACACGGTACCGATAACCCGTGGGATGAAGCGGTACAACTGGTGTTGCCGTCTCTTTATCTGCCGCTGGATATTCCGGAAGATATGCGGACCGCGCGGCTGACGTCCAGCGAAAAACACCGCATTGTCGAGCGAGTGATTCGTCGCATTAACGAGCGTATCCCGGTCGCCTACCTGACCAATAAAGCCTGGTTCTGCGGCCATGAATTTTATGTCGATGAGCGCGTGCTGGTGCCGCGTTCGCCGATTGGCGAGCTGATTAATAACCACTTCGCCGGCCTTATTAGCCAACAGCCGAAATATATTCTGGATATGTGTACCGGTAGCGGCTGCATCGCCATCGCCTGTGCTTATGCTTTCCCGGACGCAGAGGTTGATGCGGTCGATATTTCGCCGGATGCGCTGGCTGTCGCCGAGCATAACATTGAAGAACACGGTCTTATCCATCACGTGACGCCAATCCGTTCCGATCTGTTCCGCGATCTGCCGAAAGTTCAGTACGATCTGATTGTCACTAACCCGCCTTATGTCGATGCGGAGGATATGTCCGATCTGCCGAACGAATATCGCCACGAACCTGAGCTGGGGCTGGCGTCCGGCACTGACGGCCTCAAATTGACCCGTCGTATCCTGGGAAATGCGCCGGATTATCTGTCCGATGACGGCGTTCTGATTTGTGAAGTCGGAAACAGCATGGTACATCTGATGGAGCAGTATCCGAATGTGCCGTTCACCTGGCTGGAGTTTGACAACGGCGGCGATGGCGTCTTTATGTTGACCAAAGCGCAGTTGCTCGCGGCCCGTGAACATTTCAATATTTATAAAGATTAAAACACGCAAACGACAACAACGATAACGGAGCCGTGATGGCAGGAAACACAATTGGACAACTCTTTCGCGTAACCACTTTCGGCGAATCACACGGGCTGGCGCTTGGGTGTATCGTCGATGGCGTGCCGCCCGGCATCCCGTTGACGGAGGCCGATCTGCAGCACGATCTCGACAGACGCCGCCCCGGCACCTCGCGCTATACTACCCAGCGCCGCGAACCGGATCAGGTAAAAATTCTCTCCGGCGTGTTTGATGGCGTGACGACCGGCACCAGCATTGGCCTGCTGATTGAAAACACCGATCAGCGCTCGCAGGACTACAGCGCGATTAAAGATGTTTTTCGTCCGGGACACGCGGATTACACCTATGAGCAGAAATACGGCCTGCGCGATTACCGTGGCGGTGGACGTTCTTCCGCGCGTGAAACCGCGATGCGCGTAGCGGCAGGGGCGATCGCCAAGAAATACCTGGCGGAAAAGTTCGGCATCGAAATCCGCGGCTGCCTGACCCAGATGGGCGACATTCCGCTGGAGATTAAAGACTGGCGTCAGGTTGAGCTTAATCCGTTCTTTTGCCCCGATGCGGACAAACTTGACGCGCTGGACGAACTGATGCGCGCGCTGAAAAAAGAGGGTGACTCCATCGGCGCGAAAGTGACGGTGATGGCGAGCGGCGTGCCGGCAGGGCTTGGCGAACCGGTATTTGACCGACTGGATGCGGACATCGCCCATGCGCTGATGAGCATCAATGCGGTGAAAGGCGTGGAGATCGGCGAAGGATTTAACGTGGTGGCGCTGCGCGGCAGCCAGAATCGCGATGAAATCACGGCGCAGGGTTTTCAGAGCAACCACGCTGGCGGCATCCTCGGTGGTATCAGTAGCGGGCAACACATTGTGGCGCATATGGCGCTGAAACCTACCTCCAGCATTACCGTGCCGGGACGTACGATCAACCGGATGGGTGAAGAAGTCGAAATGATCACCAAAGGGCGCCACGATCCGTGTGTGGGGATTCGCGCAGTGCCGATCGCAGAAGCCATGCTGGCGATCGTGCTGATGGATCACCTGCTGCGCCATCGGGCACAGAATGCGGATGTAAAGACAGAGATTCCACGCTGGTAAGAAATGAAAAAAACCGCGATTGCGCTGCTGGCATGGTTTGTCAGTAGCGCCAGCCTGGCGGCGACGCCGTGGCAGAAAATAACCCATCCTGTCCCCGGCGCCGCCCAGTCTATCGGTAGCTTTGCCAACGGATGCATCATTGGCGCCGACACGTTGCCGGTACAGTCCGATAATTATCAGGTGATGCGCACCGATCAGCGCCGTTATTTCGGCCACCCGGACTTGGTCATGTTTATCCAGCGGTTGAGTCATCAGGCGCAGCAACGGGGGCTCGGAACCGTCCTGATAGGCGACATGGGGATGCCTGCCGGAGGCCGCTTTAATGGCGGACACGCCAGTCATCAGACCGGGCTTGATGTGGATATTTTCTTGCAGTTGCCGAAAACGCGCTGGAGCCAGGCGCAGCTATTGCGCCCGCAGGCGTTAGATCTGGTGTCCCGCGACGGTAAACATGTCGTGCCGTCGCGCTGGTCGTCGGATATCGCCAGTCTGATCAAACTGGCGGCACAAGACAATGACGTCACCCGTATTTTCGTCAATCCGGCTATTAAACAACAGCTTTGCCTCGATGCCGGAAGCGATCGTGACTGGCTACGTAAAGTACGCCCCTGGTTCCAGCATCGCGCGCATATGCACGTGCGTTTACGCTGCCCTGCCGACAGCCTGGAGTGCGAAGATCAACCTTTACCCCCGCCGGGCGATGGATGCGGCGCTGAACTGCAAAGCTGGTTCGAACCGCCAAAACCTGGCACCACAAAGCCTGAGAAGAAGACACCGCCGCCGCTGCCGCCTTCCTGCCAGGCGCTACTGGATGAGCATGTACTCTGATGGACAATTTTTATGATCTGTTTATGGTCTCCCCGCTGCTGCTGGTGGTGCTGTTTTTTGTCGCCGTACTGGCAGGATTTATCGATTCTATCGCCGGGGGCGGAGGGCTGCTCACTATCCCTGCGCTGATGGCCGCCGGGATGTCGCCGGCAAACGCGCTGGCGACCAATAAATTACAGGCGTGCGGCGGCTCCCTCTCGTCTTCGCTCTATTTTATTCGCCGTAAGGTGGTAAACCTGGCCGAGCAAAAGCTCAATATTCTGATGACGTTCATTGGCTCGATGAGCGGCGCGCTGCTGGTGCAGCACGTGCAGGCGGATATTTTGCGCCAGATCTTGCCTATCCTGGTGATTTTCATCGGCCTCTATTTTTTATTGATGCCGAAGCTGGGCGAGGAAGATCGCCAGCGCCGCCTGTATGGATTACCGTTCGCGCTGATAGCCGGGGGATGCGTCGGGTTTTACGACGGCTTTTTCGGGCCTGCCGCCGGGTCGTTTTACGCTCTGGCGTTTGTCACCTTATGTGGCTATAACCTGGCGAAATCCACGGCACATGCCAAAGTGCTTAACGCTACCTCCAACGTTGGCGGCCTGCTGTTATTTATCATCGGCGGCAAAGTGATCTGGGCGACGGGCTTCGTGATGCTGGTTGGTCAGTTTTTAGGGGCGCGAATGGGGTCGCGTCTGGTGTTGAGCAAAGGCCAAAAGCTTATCAGACCGATGATCGTTATTGTCTCGGCGGTAATGAGCGCCAGGTTACTTTATGATAGCCACGGACAGGAGATCCTCCACTGGTTGGGGATGAACTAATGAACAGTACGCACCATTACGAACAGTTAATTGAGATTTTTAACGGCTGCTTTGCCGAAGAATTTAATACCCGTCTGATTAAAGGCGACGACGAACCGATCTATCTTCCTGCTGACGCGCAGGTACCGTACCACCGCATCGTCTTTGCGCATGGGTTTTACGCCAGCGCGCTGCATGAGATTTCTCACTGGTGTATCGCCGGTAAGGCGCGCCGCGAACTGGTTGACTTTGGTTACTGGTACTGCCCGGACGGACGCGACGCGCAGACCCAAAGTCAATTCGAAGACGTTGAGGTGAAGCCACAGGCCTTCGACTGGTTGTTTTGCGTGGCGGCGGGGTATCCCTTTAACGTCAGTTGCGACAATCTGGAAGGTGATATTGAGCCGGATCGCGTGGCGTTTCAGCGCCGGGTTCATGCGCAGGTAATGGCGTATCTGGAGCAGGGCATTCCTGAACGTCCGGCCCGCTTCATCAAAGCGCTACAGAATTACTATCACACGCCCGAACTTAAGGCGGAACAGTTCCCGTGGCCGGAAGCGCTTAATTAAAGCCAGCGCCACGTTTACAATGAGGAAAGAAGATGATCGCGGAGTTTGAATCACGCATTCTGGCATTAATTGACGATATGGTAGAGCACGCCAGCGACGATGAGCTTTTTGCCAGTGGATACCTGCGTGGCCACCTGACGTTAGCCATTGCCGAGCTGGAGAGCGGTGATGACCACTCCGTCGAGGCGGTCTATGCCAACGTTAGCCAAAGTCTGGAAAAAGCGATCGGCGCCGGTGAACTGTCGCCGCGCGATCAGGCGTTAGTCAAAGCGATGTGGGACAATTTGTTCGACAAGGCAAAACAATAACGCCGAGGGCCGGAAGGCGACGCTTGCCGCCTTCCGCTATTGACTGGCCCATTACTTCACCGCTTTTCCCTTCAATAACTTTCTCACCCATAACCGATTCGGATTTAACGCCGCCAGCGTACCGGCATCCAGTGGAATCGGCTCGTTACTCATCTGCGCCGCCAGAATTTCTGCGCATAATGGCGCTGAACACAAACCACGCGATCCCAGCGCGCCGAGCATAAATAAACCCGGATACACAGGCGCAGGCGCCGCCGACGTTTTATTATCGGCTAAATCGGCGTAATGCGTCAGCGTGGCATGGTAATCCGGGACATTGCCCACCATCGGCAGATGGTCGCGGGTGGCGCAACGCACGCCGCAACGGGCGCTGTTGCCGCTAACGTCAACCTCTGTGGCCCATTTCGCATCCGGAAAACAGTCAAGCAGACGCTGTCGGTTCTGACGCTGATCTTCTTCGCGCCAGACGGTGCTTTCGTCGCCCCGGTGATAGCTGGCGCCAATACAGTGCTGCTGATTATGCGGATTTTGCGGCGTCAGATAGCCGTCGTAGCATAACACCTGACGCAACGCCGAGAGGGCGGGGGTGGTGGGAATATGACTGACCTGCCCCCCGACGGCATAAACCGGCAGCGGCCGGGTCTGATCAAAACGGTTAATCTGATGGCCGTTCGCCAGAACGACGGTCTCATGGCTGGCGGTTTCACCTGACGCAAAGCGCAGTTGCCAGCGCGACTCCTGCGCAACGAGCGACGTGAGCGTATGGCGAAAGCGCGTTTGTAAACCCTGTTCGGTCGCCAGTGCGATGACTGCGCGAGTTAATTGTTCCGGGCACAGCCAGCCGCCTGCCGGATAGGTAATTCCTCCGCAGCGTGTCGTCACGCCAACCGCCTGTTTCGCCTCTTCGGCATTGAGCGCCGAGGCCAGTCCGGCGGGCAGCGCCAGGGACAGCATCTGGGCGATTTTCTGCTGGCTTTTCTCATCCCATCCGAGCTGCGTCACGCCGCACCAGTCATGATCAAAAGAGACGGGCAGGGCATCATACAGGCGACGGGCAAAGGTGAATGCGGTCGGGAAAAAGCGATTAATGGCGGCGTCATGTTTGCTAAGGAGCGGATAAAGCGCGCCCTGTCGATTACCGGAAGCGCCCTGGGCGGGCTGATCATCTGCGCAATAGAGCGTCACCTGCCAGCCGCGACGCAGTAACGCCAGTGATAACAGCGCGCTGGCGATGCCGCCGCCAATGATCGCCGTTTCACGTTTTTCGCTTCCGCTGCGGTAAAACCAGGGCGCGGAAAGGGCCGGCATGAGGTGTTGTTCCATCACTCCACAAAGCATCTCGCGTTTACGCCCGAAGCCTTTGCGTTTTTGCATGGTAAAACCGGCTTCCTGCAATCCCCGACGGACGAAACCCGCCGAGGTAAACGTCGCCAGCGTTGCGCCGGGCCGCGCCAGCCGCGCCATCGCGTTAAACAGGTTTGGCGTCCACATATCCGGATTTTTCGCCGGGGCAAAACCGTCGAGGAACCAGGCGTCGACTGTTTGATTCAGCGTGGCGTCCAGTTGGTCGGTCAGTTCATTAATATCGCCAAACCACAAATCCAGCGTCACCCGGCCCCGATCCAGCAATAGGCGGTGGCACCCCGGGAGCGGCAGCGGCCATTGCGCCTGCAGCTGCTCTGCCCAGGGCGCGAGCTCCGGCCAGTATTGGTGCGCCAGCGCCAGATCGTCGCGCGTTAACGGGAATTTCTCAAAACTGATGAAATGTAACCTTTGCAGCGTCGCCTGTGGGTGCGCAGAACGAAAGCTGTCAAACGCCTGCCACAGCGTCAGGAAGTTAAGTCCGGTGCCAAAACCGCTTTCCGCGACTATAAATAATGGATGTGAATGTACGGGAAATCGCTCCGCAAGACGATTGCCGCCAAGAAAAACGTAGCGTGTCTCTTCGAGTCCATTGTCATTAGAAAAATAGACATCATCAAAATCTCGGGAAACAGGTGTACCCTCAGCGTTAAATTCGAGTGTGGCGGGTTGTATGGCGTATTGTTTCACGTAAGTTACTCGTCTGACGGGCGGTATCGCGATCTTAACGATGTGTGCCTGATGGCGCAAATTTCCGTACTAAATGGCTGATCGGACTTGTTCGGCGTACAAGTGTACGCTATTGTGCCAATCGAAACTTAAAAATAGTGCGAATTACAGAGGTATTGAATGAAACGTGCAGTGATTACTGGCCTGGGCATCGTTTCCAGCATCGGTAATAACCAGCAGGAAGTCCTGGCATCTCTGCGTGAAGGACGTTCAGGGATCACTTTCTCTCAGGAGCTGAAGGACGCCGGCATGCGTAGCCAGGTATGGGGCAACGTAAAACTGGATACCACTGGCCTCATTGACCGCAAAGTCGTGCGCTTTATGAGCGACGCCTCCATCTATGCTTATCTGTCTATGGAGCAGGCAGTGGCCGACGCCGGTCTGGCGCCGGAAGTCTATCAGAATAACCCGCGTGTCGGCCTGATTGCAGGTTCCGGCGGCGGCTCCCCGAAATTCCAGGTCTTTGGCGCAGACGCCATGCGTAGCCCGCGTGGTCTGAAAGCCGTGGGCCCGTATGTGGTGACGAAAGCAATGGCATCCGGCGTTTCCGCCTGCCTCGCTACGCCGTTTAAAATTTATGGCGTGAACTACTCCATTAGCTCCGCTTGCGCGACCTCCGCACACTGTATCGGCAATGCGGTTGAACAGATCCAACTGGGCAAACAGGACATCGTTTTTGCTGGCGGCGGCGAAGAGCTGTGCTGGGAAATGGCCTGTGAGTTCGATGCGATGGGCGCACTGTCCACCAAATATAACGATACGCCTGAAAAAGCGTCCCGTACCTATGATGCGCACCGTGATGGGTTTGTCATCGCGGGCGGTGGCGGTATGGTTGTTGTCGAAGAGCTGGAACACGCTCTGGCGCGCGGCGCGCATATCTATGCGGAAATCGTCGGTTACGGCGCAACATCCGATGGCGCAGACATGGTTGCTCCGTCTGGTGAAGGCGCAGTACGTTGCATGCAGATGGCGATGCACGGCGTAGACACGCCGATCGACTACCTGAACTCTCACGGTACCTCTACTCCGGTAGGCGACGTGAAAGAACTCGGTGCAATCCGTGAAGTGTTTGGCGATAACAGCCCGGCAATTTCTGCAACCAAAGCGATGACCGGCCACTCGCTGGGTGCCGCAGGCGTGCAGGAAGCTATCTACTCTCTGCTGATGCTGGAGCACGGTTTTATCGCGCCGAGTATCAACATCGAAGAGCTGGATGAGCAGGCTGCGGGTCTGAACATCGTGACCGAAACGACCGAGCGTGAACTGACTACCGTAATGTCTAACAGCTTCGGTTTTGGCGGCACCAACGCCACGCTGGTGATGCGTAAGTTGTAAGCCTGACTATTACGTTGTAGTATCAATAATGAAACAGGTCGCTAATGCGACCTGTTTTTTCATTCAGGGAACAACAAATTATATGGATATTCTATAAATGCCAACTAATACATTAGATAAAATTAGGCATAGTTTGAGTTGTGTGGCTGTTTTATTTGGTTTGCTTGGCATTTTTGTTTTTGCCTCATTTTCGCCTTCCTATGCCTGGCTTTATTTGGGAGGTCTGGCTGCGCCTTTTATATATAGTATTGTTTTTGTCTATGCGATTGCCGCCTGGAGTATTTATTCAAAGTATTACCCGTTTTTATCATTGGGCCGCTTATCATTTGTGGAATGTTTTTTTCCGGCGCTGGCCCTGGTGTGCCTTACCGTTCTCTACAATGCTTTTAGTGGCCCGGAACCCTGGATGGCCGAGTTATCAAGGCAATTTTTTCTTCATAAATTTCTTAACACGCTGGCGATGTGCTTTCTGGCTCCTGTGGCGGAGGAAATTATATTCAGAGGGTTTTTATTAAACAGCAGTATCGGTTGGGGTCGGTACTCAAGAGTTTCCGGTATTATTATTACCTCACTCGCTTTTGCAATTATGCATACACAATATCTCTTTGCGGTGACTTTTGTTTATCTGTTTGTTTTTTCATCGATATTATGCGTTGTTCGAATGAGAAGCCGTGGGCTAATGATACCGATAATACTTCATATTTTAAATAATGCCTGGGTTATTTTCGGCTTACTGTTTTCAGCGACGGAATAAGCGCCTGATGCAAGAGGCGCTTTAACCTCTCCGGTACGAACAAGAGACCGATGGCGGTTCCCTTTTTTAATGCTTCTTATATTCCGGCGCGGCTTTCGCTGACCAGGCCTCAGCCTGGGTGATGGCGCCTGCGTCATAAATCGGCTGTTCATAACCCCTGTCAGCATCCCGAACGCGGTAAATTTTCCAGCGTCCCTCTTCCCAACGGGTATAAACTTCCAGGTGGATGGGCGTTGACTCTGTAGCCAACAGAACATCCACTTTTTCTCCGCCGAGGAAAGGGTGTGCCTTCCCAACCCGTAACTGTGGAATCCACTCTGGCGCATAGTCCTGCGCATACATAAAATAATCAGCCCCCACAATCTCCTGTTCATAAAGGGACTGTATTAGCGCCAGGCGATGAATAACCTCTTTAGCGACGTAACGTTGCATTAAGGCGGTGGTGTCGTCAGGGGGATTCACATCGTTCGTGAACGTCGTCATCCATGAGGTATAGAACTGCTTCACGGCCTGCGTACTGTCGTGATGAGGCGCAGAGCAACTACAAAGCAACAGGATAAGCGCGACAAGGGAGAACGTTTTCATTAATTCTTCCTGTAGATGGTATATGAGGGCCTGGCTGCCCGGTAGCCCGGGCCGGCCCACATATCGCGTTGTTTAAAATCTGAATACCACTCTGTGCCATCATATATCGCCATGTGACCGCTCGGGTTTCCGCCAGCGTAAGGTTGAATAATGATGACGTCACCCTCGCGCGGCATTTCATAGGTACCAATGGCGGTGAATCCGGCGCTTCTTAACATTGGGCCATAATCTTTCGCATGATACGTATGCCCCAGCGTGATACCGCCCGCCTGAATTGCCTTTCGGGTAAATTCCGCACACCGGCCTCGAGAATGAGAACCTGCATGCGTTTTGGCATAATTAACCGCCATTCTTTTATCCCAACTCATAATGATTCCTGTTAATAAAATACGTAATAGCAATGACGTAATGCTTTAACAGTATTTAATTCGGGAAGCATGACAAATAGTGCTATTACTATTTTCAATAGAATAAGTTTAAATATTTATTAATTGTTGAGATTGATAAGTTAGGGCCAATTTATTCAACATTAACTATTATTCTGCGATATCGGCATCATTTTTTATTTGCATATCGCCATAGCGCGACGGCCAGATCTCCTGCGGCGTGATGCCCAGCGCGTCCGCAATAATCCGTTCAGCTCTCGGCCAGGAACGGGTAAAGACATTGCGCAGTGAATCAGGTGATAAACCGGCCTGACGAGAAAGATCTCTGAGCGTAATACCTCTTTTTTCCAGTGCACTTTTAATATCTGCACGATGCCAGTCTTGGCTTTTTGGTTCCATTCTGTAATCCTAAGAAGATGTGTTATCGGCGCCGATATTTTTTAGATGAAAATTAGCGCATGGAAAAGGAAGTTACTTTCTTTTTCACGCTAAGAATAGTGCCAGAAAGAAAGCAAAATTTCGCGCAAAAGAAGAAATATTTTTATTTCATCAGGGGAAAGGAAAGAAACCGATGGCAAAGGAATGGTTCACGGTTAAGGAATGTCTTGGCTTACCGGGGTTTCCGGGAAGCGAGCCTGCGGTTCGCGAACGTTTGTATAAGTACAGCGAAGGGAAAGAGGGGGTCAGGCGTAAGCGTGTTAAATCAAAGGCCGAGGAGTTTCATATATCTGTTTTCCCTCTTTATGTTCATCGTTATCTTGACGACAGCGGAGAGGAACCGACGCCAGAACCCATTTCCTTACAGGAAGCGGAGCCTGAAGATATCTGGGAGATGATGTTCAGGTTACTGACGCCAGAACAGCGCAAGCAGGTGACCGGACGGTTTAAGGTGAGAGGAATGAAAGCGGTCTTTCCCTTTCTGTTTGATGACACGCCGCCACGTTGATAGCCTGGCTGCAATTTCAAGGTTGACAAGTTTCGCGTCTCACAGGCAGACTTCACTTTCTACATTATCCTTCCGATAATGCGTAAGCGTTTAACGTTATCCAACGCACCTTAATCCTGACGTTCAGGTAGAGGGGGGCGTGGCCTTTCCCCGCCTTACTCTGCATTCTGGAGTAATGCATGACAGCAGTTAGCCAAAAAACAACGACCCCGTCTGCGAATTTTTCGCTGTTCCGCATCGCCTTTGCGGTTTTCCTGACCTATATGACGGTCGGCCTGCCGTTACCCGTCATCCCGCTTTTTGTCCATCACGAACTGGGCTATAGCAATACGATGGTTGGGATCGCCGTGGGCATTCAGTTTTTTGCGACGGTACTGACGCGCGGCTATGCCGGACGGCTGGCGGATCAATATGGCGCTAAACGATCGGCGTTACAGGGGATGTTTGCCTGCGGGCTGGCGGGCGCCGCCTGGCTCCTGGCCGCGCTGTTGCCGGTTTCCGCGCCGGTAAAATTCGCGCTGCTTATTGTCGGGCGTTTGATCCTCGGATTTGGCGAAAGCCAGCTGCTGACCGGAACCCTGACCTGGGGACTGGGGCTGGTTGGCCCAACGCGTTCCGGTAAGGTGATGTCGTGGAACGGAATGGCGATTTACGGCGCGCTGGCGGCTGGTGCGCCGTTGGGCTTGCTGATCCATAGCCACTTTGGCTTCGCGGCGCTGGCGGGGACGACGATGGTTTTACCGCTGCTGGCCTGGGCATTCAACGGCACCGTGCGTAAAGTGCCTGCGTATACGGGGGAGCGACCTTCACTGTGGAGCGTGGTCGGGCTTATCTGGAAACCGGGCCTGGGCCTGGCATTGCAGGGCGTGGGCTTTGCCGTCATCGGTACGTTTATTTCACTTTATTTTGTCAGCAATGGCTGGACGATGGCGGGATTCACCCTGACCGCGTTTGGCGGTGCGTTTGTACTGATGCGCATGTTGTTCGGTTGGATGCCGGACCGCTTTGGCGGCGTGAAGGTCGCCGTTGTCTCATTGCTGGTTGAGACGGCAGGGCTGCTGCTCTTGTGGCTGGCGCCGACGGCCTGGATAGCGCTGGTAGGCGCGGCGCTCACCGGGGCAGGGTGTTCACTGATTTTCCCGGCGCTGGGCGTGGAGGTTGTGAAACGCGTACCTGCACAGGTACGCGGTACGGCGCTCGGCGGCTACGCCGCATTTCAGGATATTTCCTACGGCGTTACCGGCCCGCTGGCGGGCATGCTGGCCACGTCATGCGGCTATCCTTCCGTATTCCTCGCGGGAGCGATCTCCGCGGTGGTTGGCATCCTGGTGACGATATTATCGTTCCGGCGCGGTTAAGAAACCAGCCAGAAAAGCGCCAGTACAATTATTAGCGCGATAAACAACAGGCCTGGTCGCGCAGACAGATTTTTCACGGTTTCAATCATCGGCGCAAACGGGCGGTAGATGGGTTGAATAGAGAGCGGTTCAAGCTCATCCGCCTCCCGCTCTACGCGACGCAGGAAAATATGGTTAAGTAAATCCTGCACCTGGGCGGTGGTCAGCACCGTTTGCGGCTGAATTTGATAAGTGTGTTGGGCATACTCTTTGATCGTTGTGAGTTCGTCCGGTTCCAGCGGTTGTTTTAACGCAGCCTGCAGCGTATGTAGCGTAGGCGCGTGTTGTAGTGACAGCGTCTGCCGCGCCTGTAGCCATGTCGCCAGATGGGTAAACTGTTTTGCCGGAATGAGCTCGCCGCTTTTCACGCCGGAGAGTTCCAGCATTGATTGCCAGATAAGTTTGTTTGACTCGCCGGTCGCGGCCGCCAGCTTCGTCACCAACTGATTCAACGTATTATGTTCAGCAGGCAATAATGGCCGATCCGTTGCCGGACGTTGCTGCGGCTGCGGAATGGAAAGCTGCCCCTGTTGCAGGAGCGTCAGCACGTTTTTGAGTTGATCGGGCGTAAGCTGGCTAAGCGCGGTTTGACCGTATTGCTGACGGATAAAATCGCTGACGGCCTGACGATTATTCCCGACGCCAAGCAGCTCTGTTAGCTGTGAAAGTACCTGACGATTGGCGTGATTTTGCTGCGCTACGCCCAGACGCTGGGTAAGATTCTGTTCAGCGGCGGGGAAGTGGCGCGACAGTAGCGGCGCGTCATTTTTTATCCCCAGATCGTGTTTCATTCCGGCCCATACTTCCGCGCTTTGCTGCTGGGTCAGTGAAATCAGGCGCGTGATCAGCCTTTCCAGTACCGTACGCTGTTGCATGGAAAGCGGCTGCTCGCTCGCAGCGGAAAGAGGATTACGCCCTTCGCCTGGAGGCTGTGCAGGGGCGCCGGAGATGGGATGCATAATTAATTATCCTTTAACCATAAATCTGAGCAATATATGCCTGGCGGCCAGATTATGGCACACTTGTCCGGTTAACTCTCGTTCTCAAACAGGTACGACAGTCGTGAAAATTCTCGTTGATGAAAATATGCCTTACGCCCGCGAATTATTTAGCCGCCTGGGTGAGGTAAAGGCAGTGCCGGGTCGCCCGATCCCCGTTGAAGAATTGAACCATGCCGATGCGTTAATGGTGCGTTCGGTCACGAAAGTGAATGAATCGCTGCTGAGCGGCACGCCGATTAACTTCGTTGGTACTGCTACGGCAGGCACCGATCATGTGGATGAGGCATGGCTGAAGCAGGCGGGCATCGGTTTTTCAGCCGCGCCCGGCTGTAATGCTATCGCCGTGGTGGAGTATGTGTTTTCCGCGCTGTTGATGCTGGCCGAACGTGACGGCTTTTCGTTACGCGATCGCACTGTAGGGATTGTCGGCGTGGGTAACGTCGGAAGCCGACTACAGACCAGGCTTGAAGCGTTGGGTATCCGCACGTTGCTGTGCGATCCGCCACGCGCCGCACGCGGGGACGAGGGTGATTTTCGTACGCTGGATGAGCTGGTGCAGGAAGCGGATGTCCTGACTTTCCATACGCCGCTCTATAAAGACGGACCGTACAAAACGCTGCATCTGGCCGATGAGACGCTGATCCGTCGACTGAAACCCGGCGCCATTCTCATTAACGCCTGCCGCGGTCCGGTGGTGGATAACGCCGCGTTGCTGGCGCGACTTAATGCCGGGCAGCCGCTGAGCGTGGTGCTTGATGTGTGGGAGGGCGAACCGGATCTTAACGTCGCGCTACTGGAAGCCGTGGATATCGGCACGTCGCATATTGCCGGCTATACGCTGGAAGGCAAAGCGCGCGGCACCACCCAGGTCTTTGAGGCGTATAGCGCGTTTATCGGTCGCGAGCAGCGTGTCGCGCTGGAGACATTACTGCCTGCGCCTGAGTTTGGTCGTATTACGCTTCATGGCCCGCTGGATCAACCGACGCTGAAAAGACTGGCGCATTTGGTGTATGATGTGCGCCGCGACGATGCGCCACTGCGTAAAGTCGCTGGAATTCCGGGTGAATTTGATAAATTGCGTAAAAATTATCTTGAGCGCCGTGAATGGTCGTCTTTATACGTGATGTGTGACGACGAAACGGCAGCCGCCTTGCTGTGTAAGCTAGGTTTTAACGCTGTTCATCACCCGGCACATTAATGTCTTCTTAATGCTCCCTGTCGAATAATGCGACAGGGACGCTTATGTATTTCTGGAGTAAATCACCATGTCTGAAGGCTGGAACATTGCCATTCTGGGCGCAACGGGCGCCGTAGGCGAAGCCCTGCTTGAAACACTGGCTGAACGCCAGTTCCCGGTCGGTGAAATTTATGCGTTGGCGCGTCATGAAAGCGCGGGCGAGCACCTCCGTTTTGGTGGCAAGTCGGTCATTGTCCAGGATGCGGCGGACTTTGACTGGACGCAGGCGCAGTTGGCGTTTTTCGTTGCCGGCGCAGAGGCATCGGCTGCCTGGATAGACGACGCGACCAATGCAGGTTGCCTGGTGATAGATTCCAGCGGTCTGTTCGCGCTGGAGCCTGATGTGCCGCTGGTCGTGCCGGAAGTTAACCCGTATGTACTGGCGGATTACCGTAACCGTAACGTGATTGCGGTCGCCGATAGTCTGACCAGTCAACTGCTGGCGGCGCTCAAGCCGTTAATCGATCAGGGGGGACTGTCGCGCATCGCCGTCACCAGTATGTTATCAGCGTCCGCACAGGGGAAAAAAGCGGTCGATGCGCTGGCTGGACAGAGTGCGAAGCTGCTTAACGGCATACCGATTGATGAAGATGATTTCTTTGGCCGCCAGTTAGCGTTCAATATGCTGCCGCTGCTGCCGGATCGGGAAGGCAGCGTGCGCCAGGAACGTCGTATCGTCGATGAAGTGCGTAAAATTTTGCAGGACGATGGCGTGATGATCTCCGCCAGTGTCGTGCAGTCGCCGGTGTTCTATGGCCATGCGCAGATGGTGAGCTTTGAAGCGCTCCGTCCGCTGGCGGCGGAAGAGGCGCGCGAGGCGTTTTCCCGCGGTGAAGATATCGTACTGTCAGAAGAGACGGATTACCCGACGCAGGTGGGCGACGCTTCCGGCAATCCACAGCTCTCTATTGGCTGTGTGCATAATGATTACGGTATGCCGGAACAAATTCAGTTCTGGTCAGTGGCGGACAACGTGCGTTTCGGCGGCGCGCTGATGGCCGTTAAAATTGCGGAGAAGCTGGTGCAGGAGTATCTGTACTGATGTCCGGACAGCAATCATCGCCGGTCTATAAAATTGCGCTGGGTATTGAGTACGACGGCAGCAAGTATTATGGCTGGCAGCGTCAGAATGAAGTGCGCAGCGTGCAGGAAAAGCTGGAAAAAGCGCTCTCGCAGGTGGCAAATGAACCTATTAACGTGTTCTGCGCCGGGCGCACCGATGCCGGCGTTCACGGCACCGGGCAGGTTGTCCATTTCGAAACGACCGCATTGCGCAAAGATGCGGCATGGACGCTGGGGGTAAATGCGAATTTGCCTGGTGACATTGCCGTGCGTTGGGTGAAAACTGTACCGGATGATTTTCACGCGCGATTTAGCGCTACGGCTCGCCGTTATCGCTATATCATCTACAATCATCGACTGCGTCCTGCGGTATTAGCAAAAGGCGTGACGCATTACTATGAGCCGCTGGATGCAGAGCGGATGCATCGCGCGGCGCAGTGTCTGCTTGGCGAAAATGATTTTACCTCGTTTCGTGCGGTGCAGTGCCAGTCGCGCACGCCGTGGCGTAATGTGATGCACATCAACGTTACTCGCCACGGCCCTTATGTGGTGGTCGATATCAAAGCGAATGCCTTTGTTCATCATATGGTCAGGAATATTGTCGGCAGCCTGCTGGAAGTAGGCGCTCACAACCAGCCGGAGAGCTGGATCGCAGAGCTGTTAGCGGCCAGGGACAGAACGCTGGCGGCGGCAACGGCGAAGGCGGAAGGGCTATATTTGGTTGCGGTGGATTACCCTGACCGGTTTGACCTTCCAAAACCGCCAATGGGCCCGCTATTTCTGGCGGACTAATCCGAATCGTACACCCGAAACGTGTCGGGTAGAAAGGCAAAGACAAATATGGACCTGATCTACTTTATTATTGATTTTATTCTGCACATCGATGTGCATCTGGCGGAGCTGGTCGCGGAGTACGGCGTCTGGGTGTACGCTATTTTGTTTTTGATTCTGTTTTGTGAAACCGGCCTGGTCGTCACGCCGTTCCTGCCGGGCGACTCGCTGCTGTTTGTCGCCGGGGCGCTGGCTTCGCTGGAAACCAACGATCTCAATGTGCATGTTATGGTGGCGTTAATGCTGATCGCCGCAATTGTCGGCGATGCGGTAAATTACACGATTGGTCGACTGTTCGGCGAAAAACTGTTCAGTAATCCGAATTCGAAAATTTTCCGCCGCAGTTATCTGGATAAAACCCACCAGTTTTATGAAAAACACGGCGGTAAAACTATCATTCTCGCCCGCTTCGTGCCGATCGTCAGAACCTTTGCGCCGTTTGTGGCAGGGATGGGGCACATGTCCTATCGGCATTTTGCCGCTTATAACGTCATCGGCGCGCTGCTGTGGGTGCTGCTCTTTACCTACGCCGGTTATTTCTTCGGTACGATACCGTTGATTCAGGATAACCTTAAGCTGCTGATTGTGGGGATTATCGTGGTTTCGATATTACCTGGCGTCATCGAGATTATTCGGCATAAGCGCGCTGCGTCGCGTGCCGCAAAATAGAAAGTAACTCAGCGGTTCGACCACTTTTTTATCCAAAGTTTCGGGCTGTTATGTTTTAATGTGCAACATTCATGGTCTGTTGGGGGCAAAAATGGCATTATGCGCCCCTTATAATAAAGCTGACTAAGGTTCAGGCAGAAAGGTCACCAATGAGCTGGATTGAACGAATTAAAAGCAACATTACTCCCACCCGCAAGGCAAGCATTCCTGAAGGGGTGTGGACCAAGTGTGATAGCTGCGGTCAGGTTTTATACCGCGCTGAGCTGGAACGTAATCTTGAGGTCTGTCCTAAGTGTGACCATCATATGCGCATGTCGGCGCGCAATCGCCTGCATAGCCTGTTAGATGAAGGTTCCCTTGTGGAGTTGGGTAGCGAGCTGGAGCCAAAAGACGTGCTCAAGTTCCGCGATTCCAAAAAATATAAAGACAGACTGGCGTCCGCGCAGAAAGAAACCGGCGAGAAAGACGCGCTGGTGGTCATGAAAGGGACGCTTCACGGTATGCCGGTTGTCGCCGCCGCGTTTGAATTCGCGTTCATGGGCGGCTCAATGGGGTCTGTCGTTGGCGCACGCTTCGTTCGCGCCGTTGAACAGGCGCTGGAAGACAACTGTCCGTTAGTGTGTTTCTCTGCTTCCGGCGGCGCGCGTATGCAAGAAGCGCTGATGTCGCTGATGCAGATGGCGAAAACCTCGGCGGCGCTGGCTAAAATGCAGGAACGCGGTTTACCGTACATTTCTGTACTGACCGACCCAACGATGGGCGGCGTTTCCGCCAGTTTTGCGATGCTGGGCGATCTCAACATCGCCGAGCCAAAAGCCCTGATTGGCTTCGCCGGCCCGCGCGTTATCGAACAAACCGTCCGTGAGAAGCTCCCGCCGGGATTCCAGCGCAGTGAGTTCCTGATCGAAAAAGGCGCTATTGATATGATCGTCCGCCGCCCGGAAATGCGCCTGAAGCTGGCGAGCATTCTGGCGAAGCTGATGAATCTGCCCTCGCCGAACCCGGACGCCCCGCGTGAAGGCGTGGTGGTGCCTCCGGCGCCGGATCAGGAGTCTGAGGCCTGATAACTGAAAAGGGCAGGGCCGCAGGCTCTGCCCTTTTGCTTTTCACCGTAAAGAAGCAGCGGAATCAATGAAAAACAAATCTATACCTCAAGCTGCGTCGCCCCTGGCCTCGTGGCTTTCTTATCTGGAAAACCTGCACAGCAAGAGTATCGATTTAGGCCTTGAGCGCGTAAGCCAGGTGGCAGCGCGTCTGGACATCCTCAAGCCTGCGCCGTTCGTTTTTACCGTGGCGGGAACCAACGGTAAAGGTACGACCTGTCGAACGCTGGAGTCGGTGTTAATCGCGGCGGGATACCGTGTGGGCGTCTATAGTTCGCCTCATCTGGTACGTTACACCGAGCGCGTGCGCGTGCAGGGGAAAGAATTAGCGGAATCCGCGCATACCGCGTCCTTTGCGGAAATAGAAGCGGCGCGCGGCGATATTTCATTGACCTATTTTGAATATGGCACGTTGTCGGCATTGTGGCTGTTTAAACAGGCTAACCTTGACGTGGTGATTCTGGAGGTCGGGTTGGGCGGGCGCCTGGACGCCACGAACATTGTGGATGCCGATGTAGCGGTAATTACCAGCATCGCGCTTGACCATACTGACTGGCTGGGGCCGGATCGCGAAAGTATCGGCCGCGAGAAGGCCGGGATTTTTCGCGCGGAAAAACCCGCTATTGTCGGCGAACCGGAAATGCCGGCAACCATCGCGGATGTCGCGCAGGAGACCGGCGCGCTGTTGCGGCGTCGCGGCGTTGACTGGCGTTATGAGGTGACAGCGACCCACTGGGCGTTTACCGATGGCGACGGTACGCTTGCCGGACTGCCGTTGCCGCAGGTTCCCCAGCCGAATGCCGCCACCGCCCTGGCCGCGCTGCGCGCCAGCAGGTTGAACATTGACGAGCAGGCGATTCGCGACGGTATTGCGCAGGCTACCTTGCCGGGACGTTTTCAAATCGTGAGTGAGTCGCCGCGCGTTATCTTTGATGTCGCCCATAATCCCCACGCGGCGGAATACCTGACGGGTCGTCTGAAAATGTTGCCGAAACGCGGGCGCGTGCTTGCGGTGATTGGTATGCTGCATGATAAAGATATCGCCGGCACGTTAGCCTGGTTGAAAAGCGTGGTTGACGACTGGTATTGTGCTCCGTTAGAGGGGCCGCGCGGCGCGACGGCGGAACAACTTCTGGAACATCTGGGGAAAGGGAATGTCTATGATAGCGTCGCGCAGGCATGGCAGGCCGCTATCGACGCGGCGCAGCCAGAAGATACCGTGCTGGTGTGCGGATCGTTCCACACCGTCGCACATGTTATGGAAGTGATAGACGCGGGGAGAATCGGTGGCGAGTAAGTTTCAGAATCGTTTAGTCGGCACGATTGTGTTAGTCGCGCTGGGGGTTATTGTGCTTCCCGGTCTGCTGGACGGACAGAAAAAGCATTATCAGGATGAATTTGCTGCGATTCCACTGGTACCGAAGCCTGGCGACCGCGATGAGCCGGATATGATGCCTGCCGCAACGCAGGCGCTACCGACACAGCCGCCGGAAGGGGCGGCTGAAGAGGTGCGGGCGGGAGATGCGGCAGCGCCATCGCTGGACCCGTCGCGCATGGCGTCTAACAATGTCGAGCTTGATCCGATACCGGCGGAGACGCCTAAACCGAAGCCGGTTGAAAAACCGAAGCCGCAGCCTAAACCGCAACAGCCGGTTGTCGTCGCTTCCACGCCGACGCCCGCGCCGAAACCGGCCGCCGACGATAAACCTGCGCCGACCGGCAAAGCTTATGTCGTACAGTTGGGCGCGCTGAAAAACGCGGATAAAGTCAACGAGATAGTCGGCAAGCTTCGTTCCGCCGGGTTCCGGGTTTATACTTCCCCCTCAACGCCGGTACAGGGTAAAATAACCCGTATTCTCGTCGGGCCGGATGCGTCGAAAGATAAGATGAAAGGATCGCTTGGCGAGCTCAAGCAGATTTCCGGGTTAAGCGGCGTGGTGATGGGATATAGCCCGAACTAAGGCGCGTTTTGCCTGAGCGCGCAGCGTTAAGGCCTACGGTGTTCACCTGGTAATAGCCGAAGTTCTGTAGGCTGGATAAGGCGTTTACGCCGTCATCCGGCAGAAGGAATAAACCTGGTATCCTGAGCTTATCAGGCCGATGGCAGCTCTTCTGGTCGTGCCCGAAGAGATAAAAAGTGTGATGGCGTTGAATATTTTTTCAGCGCCATTTTTATTTACGCGTGGGAAGGAAATCCCTACGCAAACGTTTTCTTTTTCTGTTAGAATGCGCCCCGAACAGGACGACAGGGCGTAAAATCGTGGGACATCTATGGTCTGGATTGATTACGCCATTATCGCGGTGATTGCTTTTTCCTGTCTGGTTAGCCTGATCCGCGGCTTTGTTCGTGAAGCGTTATCGCTGGTGACGTGGGGTTGTGCTTTCTTTGTCGCCAGTCACTACTACACTTACCTGTCTGTCTGGTTTACGGGCTTTGAAGACGAACTGGTTCGTAATGGGATTGCTATCGCGGTACTGTTTATCGCGACGCTTATCGTCGGCGCTATCGTGAATTTTGTGATAGGTCAGCTAGTAGAAAAGACCGGCCTGTCGGGAACTGACCGGGTGTTGGGGATCTGTTTCGGCGCACTGCGAGGCGCGCTGATTGTCGCCGCCATTCTGTTCTTCCTTGATACCTTTACCGGCTTGTCGAAAAGCGAAGACTGGAGCAAATCGCAGCTCATCCCGCAGTTCAGCTTCATCATCAGATGGTTCTTTGACTATCTGCAAAGCTCGTCGAGTTTCTTGCCCAGGACGTAACAGGTTCTGAGATGTGGCTTAACGAGGAAAATGACGTATGTGCGGTATTGTCGGTATCGCCGGTGTTATGCCGGTCAACCAGTCGATTTATGACGCGTTAACAGTGCTCCAGCATCGTGGTCAGGATGCTGCCGGTATCATCACCATTGATGCGAATAACTGCTTCCGCTTGCGTAAGGCAAACGGGCTGGTGAACGATATTTTTGAAGCTCGCCACATGCAGCGTTTGCAGGGCAACATGGGGATTGGCCATGTACGCTACCCTACCGCAGGCAGCTCCAGCGCTTCGGAAGCGCAACCTTTTTACGTTAACTCGCCGTATGGCATCACGTTGGCCCATAATGGCAACCTGACTAACGCGCATGAGCTACGCAAAAAGCTGTTTGAAGAAAAGCGCCGTCATATCAACACCACCTCCGATTCCGAAATCCTGCTCAATATTTTCGCCAGCGAGCTCGACAACTTCCGTCACTATCCGCTGGAAGCCGACAATATTTTTGCCGCGATTGCCGCGACTAACCGTCAAATCCGCGGCGCCTATGCCTGCGTAGCGATGATTATCGGCCACGGCATGGTGGCTTTTCGCGATCCGCACGGCATTCGCCCGTTAGTGCTGGGCAAGCGTGACGTTGGCGATGGTCGTACGGAGTATATGGTCGCTTCTGAAAGCGTGGCGCTGGATACGCTGGGCTTTGAATTCCTGCGCGATGTTGCGCCAGGCGAAGCTATCTATATTACCGAAAAGGGGCAACTGTTCACGCGCCAGTGCGCGGATAATCCGGTCAGTAACCCCTGTCTGTTCGAGTACGTTTATTTTGCTCGCCCGGACTCCTTTATCGACAAAATCTCCGTCTACAGCGCTCGTGTGAATATGGGCACCAAACTTGGCGAAAAAATCGCTCGTGAATGGGAAGATCTGGACATCGACGTCGTGATCCCTATCCCGGAAACCTCCTGCGATATCGCCCTGGAAATTGCCCGTATTCTCGGCAAGCCATACCGCCAGGGATTTGTCAAAAATCGTTACGTGGGACGTACCTTTATCATGCCGGGCCAACAGCTACGCCGTAAATCCGTGCGCCGTAAGCTCAATGCTAATCGCGCGGAATTCCGCGATAAGAACGTCCTGCTGGTGGATGATTCCATCGTGCGTGGCACCACATCAGAGCAGATCATCGAGATGGCCAGGGAAGCCGGCGCGAAGAAGGTTTATCTGGCGTCCGCCGCGCCGGAAATTCGTTTCCCCAACGTCTATGGCATTGATATGCCGACCGCCAATGAGCTGATCGCGCATGGTCGCGAGGTGGATGAAATTCGTCAGATCATCGGCGCAGACGGGCTTATCTTCCAGGATCTGAACGATCTGATCGAAGCCGTACGCGCGGAAAATCCGGATATCCAGCAGTTTGAATGTTCGGTATTTAACGGGGTATATGTCACCAAAGACGTAGACCAGCAATACCTCGACTTCCTGGATTCATTACGTAATGACGACGCCAAAGCGGTGCTGTTCCAGAACGAAATGGAAAACCTGGAAATGCATAACGAAGGCTAATGGCTTTGCCAGCGGCGCGATGCCGCTGGCCGATGTCAATTACGCACCACGCCGAAGCGAATAGCGTATTTTTGTACTTTGTACTGTAACGTGGTGCGCGATACGTTAAGGCTGCGGGCCGCGGCGGCAATATTCCCCTGATGCGTATCCAGCGCGGTTTCTATTAAATGCCTTTCGTAGTTAGCAACCCGTACCTCCAGCGACCCTTCATACTGCGGATCGGGTGATGAGGGAAGGGGATTTTCCGGCGCGGTTTCCGGTACGCCTAAATTTAACTCGTCCTGTTCAAAAATGATGTGTTTCAGCAGCCCGTCTTTTTCCTGCATGATCATGCTGCGTACAATCGCGTTTTCCAGCATCCTGACATTACCCGGCCAGGCGTGATTGAGCAGATCAGCACGCGCCGTCTCGCTTAGTCCGTGAATGTCCTGCGGCACATCATTACGGTATTTATCAATAAAATAATTCGCCAGTAAGGGAATATCTTCCGGGCGGGCGCGCAGCGGCGGTAACGTCAACATTCCGACGCTCAACCGATAAAAAAGATCCGCCCGCAGGCGTTCTTGTTGAATTAATTTGACGGGCGCTTCGTTCATGGCGGCAACGATCCTGACATCAGAGTGGAGTTGCTGTTGTCCGCCGAGCCGCCAGAAGGTTTTATCCTGCAAGAATCGCAGCAGCTTACTTTGCATTTCTATCGGCATGGCGTTCAGCTCATCAAGAAAGAGCGTTCCCCCGTTTGCCAACTCCAGATAGCCCTGGCTATTTTCCGCGCCGGTATAGGCGCCGCGCACGGTGCCGAAAAGCGTACTTTCGATAAGCGTAGGCGGTAGAGCGCCGCAGTTCAGGGCGATGAAGGGTTTATTCGCCCGCTTGCTGCATTGATGTATCAGGCGGGAAAATAGCTCCTTACCCGTACCCGTCTCCCCGACAATCGTCACCGGAATATTACTGGCGGCCAGCCGTTTGGCTTTGGCGATATTACTGAGCATTTCCGGGTTTTCGGTAATAATGGCATGGTGCTTCTCATGGTGATCGGCATACAGCAGTTGGTTCAGTTCTACCACCTGCTCCTGGAGCCGCCTGACGCCGGACATATTCCTGCCGATTTCGATAACGCCGACCATGCCGCCATCGCTTGCATAGAGCGGCGCGGTGGTGTGCTGATAGTCAACGGCCTGGCCTCGCGCATTGTAATAAATTTGATAATGGCCAATGTATTCCACGCCTTTTTTTAACGATGAAAGCATCGTACTTTGCGTCTCTTTCATGCCCGGATAGACATCCAGCATATGTTTTCCCATTGCCCGTTCAATGCTGTAGCCGTCCAGATCCGCGCTTTCCTGATTGTAGTAAACGTATTCACCACGCTCATTAATGACGGCCAACGGCTGATGAATCAAATCGAAAAAGCGGGAAAACATCCTGAGCGCCGAGGCCAGTTCCTGATTGGTGGATGCCATACATGCATTCCTCATATCTATTATTCATGTTGTCATTATAAAAGTGACGAATTTTCGTCGTTGTGATGAATAACAAACTCAATGACGAAAATGAGAAATAGCTTGTTTTTATAACTAATTGATTATTTTTATAAAAAATAGTGGCATGCCTTTTGCCTTATCCCTGTAAAGAATGCGGATTTTTACCATAAACATTAAGCAGAGGGCGTTATGACTGACTCGATTATGCAGAATTACAACCAGCTACGTGAGCAGGTAATCAACGGCGATCGCCGTTTCCAGCACAAAGACGGTCATTTGTGTTTTGAAGGGGTCGATCTGGACGCTCTGGCGCGCCAGTACCCCACGCCGTTCTATGTGTTTTCTGAGCCGGAGATTATTCGTAACATTCATGAAATCCAGCAGGCATTTGCGGCGCATAAAAATACCAAAACCTTCTTTGCGTCAAAAACCTGCTCGGTCATGGGGGTGTTGAAAGCCATTCGTGACGCCGGAATTTGCGCGGAGGCAAACTCACAATATGAGGTTCGCAAGTGTCTGGAGATAGGCTTTCGCGGCGATCAGATCGTCTTCAACGGCGTGGTGAAAAAGCCTGCCGATCTGGAATATGCCATCGCCAACGATCTGTATCTTATTAATGTTGATAGCCTGTATGAGCTGGAACATATTGATGCCATCTCTCGCAAGCTGAAGAAAGTCGCCAATGTTTGCGTCCGCGTAGAGCCGAATGTTCCCTCGGCGACGCATGCGGAACTGGTTACCGCTTTCCATGCGAAGTCGGGTCTCGACCTGGAACAGGCGGAAGAAACCTGCCGCCGCATTCTGGCGATGCCTTATGTGCATTTGCGCGGCTTGCATATGCATGTGGGCGATCAGGTGCCGGAGTCAGAGCCTTTCGCAAAAGCGACTAAAGTGCTGGTGGATGAATCCCGTCGCCTGGAAGAGGTGCTCGGTATTAAATTTGATTTGATCAACGTGGGCGGCGGAATTCCGGTTCCCTATAAATATGACGACGAGAATGGCGACCCGTTAAAAGATAATATGTATGCCGGTATTACCGCCCAGGATTTTGCCGATGCGGTCATTCGCGAAGTGCATAAATGGCGTACCGATGTGGAAATATGTATTGAACCGGGGCGTAAAGTGACCGGGTCGGCGGCGGTTTTACTGACGGAAGTCTCCTGCGAAAAACGTAAAACAAATTACGATCTTAACGGCAATGTGGAATGCCACGTTGAATGGAAATTTGTCGACGCTGGTTACAGCGTACTCTCTGACAGCCAGCATTTTGACTGGTTCTTTTATGTCTATAACGCCTCTCGCATGACGGCAGCGCACGACGCCTGGATAAAATTAGCCGGGCCGCTGTGTGATGGCGGAGATTATTTCCACATGGGAGTGAAAGGTGAAGAGTTTTTACTGCCGAAGGAGACTCATGTTGGCGATATTGTCGCGTTTCTTGACGCCGGGGCATACACCATTGAAAGTCAAACCGTTTATAACAACCGTCCGCGCACGGGCGTGGTGATGATCGATAAAAATGGTGAGACGCGTCTGATTCGTCGGGAAGACAGTTACGAAGATATGGTCAAGTACGACATTTATTAATACTGTTTTGGGCTTCAGTTTCATGCTGAAGCCCGTCGTCAGATGATAAGAAGAGGGCAGTGATGCCTGAATGCATAACAGGAGATGGCCATGAGTAACACGAATTCTGGCTTACTTGGCATCAAAGACATTGTCTTTATGAATGTCATCGCTATTCTGAGTTTGCGGCAAATCCCTAACGTGGCGCCTTACGGGGCATCGGCCATGTTGTTATGGGTGATCGCCGCATTCTGTTTGTTTTTTCCTTTAGCGATGGTATGCGGCGAGCTGTCAACCGGCTGGCCGAAAGATGGCGGGATATTTGTCTGGATTAAAGAGGCATTTGGTAAACGTATTGCATGGATTGTTGTGGTTTGTTTTCTCTTTTCCTGCGTACTGTTTTTCCCATTAATGCTGCAATTCGGCTTTACCGCGTTGGGCTATATGATCGGCGGCGGCCTAGCGGAAAATAAAGCATTTATCGGTATTGGTTCCGCGGTAATTTTCTGGCTATTAACGCTGATGAATATCCGCGGGATGGAATGGACAAAAATTATTAATAGCATCAGCGCCTGGTGCGGCGTATTTATTCCCTCCGCCATCCTCATTTTGCTGGCGGTGGTATGGCTATGTACCGGACACCAGATGCAGACGGACTACACTACAGCGAAAAACTGGATTCCGGATCTCGGGCACTGGGATACGATCGTTTTCTTATCCAGCATGATGTTTGCGTTTGCCGGACTGGAGGTCGCCCCGATGATTGCTGGGCGTACCCGTAATCCACAGCGTGATTTTCCGCGAGCGATGGCCGTCTCCGCCGCCGTTATCGTCGGGATCTATATGGTCGGCACCTGGGCGCTAAATACGCTTTTACCCGCCGGGAAAACCGACATTGTGGCAGGCGTCATGCAGGCTATGCATGCTGCTGCGGATACGCTGCATATGCCGTGGTTAATTCCTGTTATGGCCATCTGTATGTTTTTTGGCGCTCTCGGGCAGATTAACTCCTGGCTGGTGGGGCCGATTTATATGCTCCAGGAAGCCTCGCGTGAAGATAATCTGCTGGGGGACCGAATCGGCAAATTACATCCGGTGTGGAAAACGCCCGCCTTTGCCTTGACTGTACAGGCGATTATTGTCACGGTCCTGTGTTTTTCGACTTTTATTTCGCCAAGCGTTGCGGCGGCTTACTGGATGTTAACGGCGCTAACGACCATCACCTATTTTATTCCTTACCTGGTGATGTTCCCGGCGTTCTGGCGTTTACGTAAGACTCAGCCGGATACGCCAAGAAGTTTTAAAATTCCGGGCAAGGTTTTACCGGCTATTTTACCCACGCTGGGCTTTCTTTCTATCGCCTTTGCCGTTGCGCTGTTATTTATTCCGCCTTCTCAAATTGATATGGGCGGATATTTCCAGTACGCCGGGAAAATTATTGGCGGAGCCGTGCTGGCGGTTGTCGTCGCGGAGTACATTTACCATCGGGCGCAGAAACGTAATGCCCGTTTAAGCATGGCGGGAGGAAAATAAAATGTATATGCCAGTTCTGGAAATAAATCTACGCAAGCTGGAAGAAAACGCCCGCACGGAAAAAGCTCTGCTGGCAAGCAGCGGTATTGACGTGATGGCTGTCAATAAAGTTTTTGACGGCTGCGTGGAAACCGCGCAGGCGGTGTTCAACGGCGGAATTACCGTTATTGCTGAATCACGAACCTATAATTTGAAAAAAATACGCGAGACAGGATGTACGACCTGCCTGTTACGCAGCCCGTGTCTGAGTGAAATCGAAGATGTGGTGCGCTACGCGGATATTAGTTTAAATAGCGAGCCGGTGGTATTACGGGCATTATCGCAAGAAGCCCAACGCCAGGGGAAAACGCATCAGGTATTACTGATGGTGGATATGGGCGATTTACGCGAGGGTATCTGGTTTGGTGAATATCAACGCATTCTTGAGACCGTGACTCTGATTACTGGTCTGCCCGGTCTGGAATTATATGGACTGGGCACCAACTTTAATTGTTACGGCACCGTGTTGCCAACGGTAAAAAATGGCGAGGATTTTCTGGCGCTGGCCGCCCGGCTGGAAGCCGACAGCGGTATTCCTGTCCGGCGGCTTTCTGCGGGAAACTGCACCAGCTATCACCTGCTGGATAAAGGTATCTGGCCGCAGGGACTGAATCATCTGCGCATCGGCGGACTGCATGAATTCGGCATTGAATATGTGGACATGAAATACCTGAATGAATTTCACCACTCCGCAAAACCGGTCGATAAAGCCTGTTCCGATATGTATATCCTGGAAGCGGAAATCATCGAACTGAACAGTAAACCGACCGTCCCGGTTGGGGAGCTGGGCGTCGATGCCTTTTTGCAAAGTAAAACCTTTGTCGATCGTGGCATACGCCGACGCGCATTGCTGGCGTTTGGTCGTCAGGATGTGCCGTCGGATAACTGTGTGCCATGCGACGACGCTATCACTATCTTAGGGCAAACCAGCGATCATACGCTGGTGGATATTGAAGATTGTCGTCAGTCGCTAAAAGTAGGCGATGTGGTTCGCTTTGAGCTGGATTATACGGGCCTATTAATGGCCTGCCAGACCAAAGGCGTCGCCTGGAGGTTTACGCGTTAACGCATAACCGCCGCGGCTATGTCGCGGCGGCATCTTTGACCTCACGAAAGACAGGGAGTAACGATGGATACCCTGCAACAATCTCCGCCAGCAGAGCCTGAAGGCGGTCTGCGGCGTAACCTGAAGAAGCGGCACCTGCTGATGATGTCGCTGGGCGGCACGATTGGCACCGGCTTATTTATCGGCATTGCCGAACCGTTAAGCAGCGTCGGGCCGGCGGGAACCTTACTGGCCTATCTGTTTGCCGGAACCATTATGCTGGCGACGATGATGTGTCTTGGCGAATTATCATGCGCTTTTCCTCACTCCGGTTCATTTCAACATTACGCGCTGATGTTTATGCCGTCACCTTGCTGGAGCTATACCATTGGCTGGCTTTACTGGTTTAGCTGGGTCTTTTCCCTGGCAGCCGACCTCACTGCCGCAGGGTTTATTGCTCACCAGTTTTTCCCCGCGGTTCCGGTATATATGTTCTGCCTGGCGATTCTGCTCATCCTGACGGCTATCAATCTCACCTCCGCAAAAAGTTTTGGCGAATGCGAATACTGGCTTTCGGCCATTAAGGTCTTCGCGATCGTGCTGTTTATCTGCGCGGGCGGGGTCATGATCTACTCGCTAATGGGCCATAGTGACTGGCACCCGACGTTAAAAATAGACGGAATGTGGTTTCCCCACGGTTGGGAGCAAATTGTGGTCTGTATGACGATCGTGATTTACTCCTTCCAGGGGGTGGAATTGGTAGGAAATGCGGCAGGGGAGACCGAATCGCCGCACATTATTTTACCGAAAGTGATCCTGGGGATCGGTCTCAGAATCATTTTGTTTTACGGCCTGGCGATTGCGGTGCTGGCGCTGGTCTATCCGCATGAACTGACGCCAAATGGACAAAGTCCCTTTGTATGGGTATTCTCCCACGCGGGCATTCCGGGGGCGGATACGCTGATGACGCTGGTGATCTTTTCCGCCGCGGTTTCTGCCGCTAACTCGGCCATTTACGCCAGTTCGCGTATGCTGTGGTCTATGGCGGGCGATCGCTTTGCGCCAGCCTGCTTTGGTAAAACGAACGGCGGCGGCGTGCCGGTGTATGCTATTTTAATCACGGCCTTGTTGGCGTTGGTGTCGTTGCTGACCCGCTATATTCCCGCACAGCAATTTTATTTATATCTGATCGCCAGTACCGGGCAGGTGGGTTGCCTGGCATGGATAACCATCGGATGGTGCCAGTATCGCTTCCGACAATCGGTGCGTAATGGAACGTACGCCAGCGATTTGCTACGCTATCGATCGCCGCTTTTCCCCTGGACGGCCCGATTTGTCATTATCACCAATTTTGCCATTATGGTCGGCACCTGGTTTAGTGAGCAAGGGGTAGTGATAATGTTGGTTGAGCTGGCTTTTATGATAGGGATTCTTTTGTCATGGTATCTCTTCAGACCCACTTTGAGCCGATTACGTAACACAGTGGGATGAACGGCGCTCGTAAACGGTAAGAGAACATGAAACGACTTATTGTAGGAATTAGCGGCGCCAGCGGAGCGATTTATGGCGTGCGCTTATTACAAATTTTGCGCGATGTCGATAGCGTGGAAACGCATCTGGTGATGAGTCAGGCGGCCCGGCAAACGCTGGCGCTGGAGACCCATTTTTCGCTGCGCGAGGTGCAGGCGCTGGCCGATGTGACGCACGATGCGCGCGACATTGCCGCCAGCATTTCCTCGGGCTCATACCCGACGGCGGGAATGGTTATCTTGCCCTGTTCGATTAAAACGCTGTCGGGGATTGTCCACAGTTATACTGACGGACTGCTTACCCGCGCGGCGGATGTGATATTAAAAGAGCGGCGACCTCTGGTGCTGTGTGTGCGCGAAACGCCGCTGCATATCGGGCATTTGCGTTTAATGACCCAGGCCGCTGAGATAGGCGCGGTGATTATGCCGCCGGTTCCGGCTTTTTATCATCTCCCTCAGACGTTAGATGATGTTATAAATCAAACGGTTAACCGAGTTTTGGATCAGTTTGATATCCCCCTTCCGCACGATCTTTTTGTTCGCTGGCAGGGCGCATAGCGTTGTCTGTTTAGCGTGCATTATTGTCCCTGTTGCCCTGTTTCAGGGCAATTTTGTAACCGCGATCATATCCTCAACATTTAATTCGTTAAAAGCCGCCGAAACGCTGCGGTTCAACCGTCATACCTGCTATCTTCAACATCAGGACAATATTGCAACGTTTTATTAACAAATTTAACGTCGAATCGTTTTGCTGACGTGAAAATGGCATAAGACCTGCATGAAAAAGTCTGCAAACACACAACACCACGTAAAACATAAGAAAATGACGCCACTTGAGGGGTATGTATGAAGAAGACCGTTCTCGCTTTGTCTTTGCTGATAGGTCTGGGCGCGACGGCGGCCAGTTACGCCGCGCTCCCGCAAACGGTTCGTATTGGAACAGATACCACCTACGCGCCTTTCTCATCAAAAGATGCCAAAGGCGAGTTTATTGGCTTTGATATCGATCTCGGTAATGAAATGTGTAAGCGTATGCAGGTGAAATGTACCTGGGTCGCCAGCGACTTTGATGCGCTTATTCCCTCACTAAAAGCGAAAAAAATTGATGCCATTATTTCATCGCTCTCTATCACTGATAAACGCCAGCAAGAAATTGCGTTTTCCGACAAACTTTACGCGGCGGATTCACGCCTGATTGCGGCAAAAGGGTCTCCCATTCAGCCGACGCTGGAATCGCTGAAAGGCAAGCATGTCGGCGTGCTGCAAGGGTCCACGCAAGAGGCTTACGCCAATGATAACTGGCGCACTAAAGGTGTGGATGTGGTGGCTTATGCCAACCAGGATCTTATCTATTCCGATTTAACCGCCGGTCGTCTGGATGCCGCATTGCAGGATGAAGTCGCCGCCAGCGAAGGTTTCCTGAAGCAGCCAGCGGGCAAAGAGTATGCGTTTGCCGGTCCTTCCGTGAAGGATAAAAAATATTTTGGCGACGGGACGGGGGTTGGGCTGCGTAAAGACGATACCGAGCTAAAAGCCGCGTTTGATAAAGCGCTGACCGAACTGCGCCAGGACGGAACTTACGACAAAATGGCCAAAAAGTACTTCGATTTTAATGTTTACGGCGATTGAGGGAAGGGGATAACGCGCCGCGCTGGGGAACTATCACGGTGCAAAATAGATGTTTTGCACCTTTTTGGTGCATAAGCCGTTGCGGAACAGGCGCATAAATGCATACTTAATCGATTTTTATGCAAAATAAACCGGCTGACAAGGTAGAATGCTTTGCCTTGTCGGCCTGATTAATGGCACGATAGTCGCATCGGATCTGTAAAGATCTCCTGGAAAGACAGTCTGTTGAGGATAGTTATGAAAAAACTGGCGTTATCCCTTTCTCTGGTGCTGGCATTTTCCAGCGCTACCGCAGCATTTGCCGCTATTCCACAAAAGATTCGTATCGGTACCGATCCTACATACGCACCGTTTGAATCCAAAAATGCACAAGGTGAATTGGTCGGCTTTGATATCGATCTGGCCAAAGAGCTGTGCAAACGTATCAACACACAGTGTACGTTCGTGGAAAACCCGCTGGATGCGCTGATTCCGTCTTTAAAAGCGAAGAAAATTGATGCCATCATGTCCTCGCTGTCCATCACTGAAAAGCGCCAGCAGGAAATCGCGTTTACCGACAAGCTTTACGCCGCTGATTCCCGTCTGGTGGTGGCGAAGAACTCTGATATTCAGCCGACTGTCGCGTCGCTGAAAGGCAAGCGCGTCGGCGTGCTACAGGGGACGACGCAGGAGACCTTCGGCAATGAGCATTGGGCGCCGAAAGGGATTGAGATCGTCTCTTACCAGGGGCAGGACAACATTTATTCCGATCTGACGGCTGGCCGTATTGATGCAGCGTTCCAGGACGAGGTCGCGGCCAGCGAAGGTTTCCTTAAACAGCCCGTCGGAAAAGACTATAAATTCGGCGGCCCGGCGGTGAAAGATGAGAAGTTATTCGGCGTAGGAACCGGTATGGGGCTGCGCAAAGAGGATAACGAGCTGCGCGAAGCGCTGAACAAAGCCTTTGCTGAAATGCGTGCTGACGGTACTTACGAAAAGCTGGCGAAAAAGTACTTTGATTTTGATGTTTATGGCGGTTAATCACCGTCGGTGCAGATAAAGCCCAAAGAATGTTGACTGTCTGCATTGCCTGATGGCGCTGTGCATGTCAGGCCTACGGGGAGCATCGTAGGTCGGGCAAGGCACAGCCGCCATCCGGCGTGATGTGAGGCAAAAATGCAAAAGAGGCTTCTTACTTCACCACACACAACAGGACAGGCTGCATGTTGTACGGGTTTTCAGGCGTAATTTTACAGGGCGCGATCGTCACGCTGGAACTGGCGCTCAGTTCCGTGGTGCTGGCCGTGCTTATCGGTCTTGTCGGCGCGGGGGCGAAGCTTTCGCAAAACCGGGTAACGGGGCTTATTTTTGAAGGATACACCACCCTGATTCGCGGGGTGCCGGATCTGGTCTTAATGCTGCTGATATTTTACGGATTGCAAATCGCGCTTAACGTGGTGACCGATTCGCTGGGTATCGACCAGATAGATATTGATCCAATGGTGGCCGGTATTATCACCCTTGGTTTCATTTACGGCGCCTATTTTACCGAAACCTTTCGCGGCGCGTTTATGGCGGTGCCGAAAGGCCATATCGAGGCGGCGACGGCTTTTGGTTTTACCCACGGGCAAACCTTCCGGCGGATTATGTTCCCGGCGATGATGCGTTACGCCCTGCCGGGGATCGGCAATAACTGGCAGGTGATACTCAAAGCGACGGCGCTGGTGTCGCTGCTGGGCCTGGAAGATGTCGTCAAAGCCACGCAGCTTGCCGGTAAAAGCACCTGGGAGCCTTTCTATTTTGCTGTGGTCTGTGGACTTATCTACCTGGTATTCACCACCGTTTCCAATGGTGTGCTGCTCTTACTTGAGCGTCGCTATTCCGTGGGCGTGAAGAGGGCCGATTTGTGATTGAGATCATTCAGGAGTACTGGAAATCCCTGCTGTGGACGGATGGCTATCGTTTTACCGGCGTGGCGATTACGCTGTGGTTGTTAATTTCGTCGGTGGTGATGGGCGGTCTTCTGGCAGTGATTCTGGCGGTGGGTCGCGTTTCCAGTAATAAATTCATCCGTTTTCCCATCTGGCTGTTTACGTATATTTTTCGCGGCACGCCGCTGTACGTACAGCTACTGGTGTTCTATTCGGGGATGTATACGCTGGAGATAGTCAAAGGCACCGATCTTCTTAACGCGTTTTTCCGCAGCGGACTGAACTGTACCGTACTGGCGCTGACGCTGAATACCTGCGCGTATACCACGGAGATTTTCGCGGGGGCGATTCGTTCGGTGCCGCACGGTGAAATTGAAGCGGCACGGGCCTATGGCTTCTCGTCATTTAAAATGTATCGCTGCATTATTTTGCCGTCGGCATTACGCATCGCCTTGCCTGCCTACAGCAACGAAGTGATTTTAATGCTGCACTCTACGGCGCTGGCGTTTACCGCGACGGTGCCGGATTTGTTGAAAATCGCCCGCGATATTAACTCAGCGACTTACCAGCCGTTTACCGCGTTTGGCATTGCCGCCGTGTTGTATTTACTCATTTCGTATGTCCTGATAAGCCTGTTCCGTCGGGCGGAAAGACGCTGGTTGCAGCACGTGTCCTCTAAATAATTCGAGTAACATGATGTCAGAAAATAAATTACACGTTATCGATTTGCACAAACGCTACGGCGGTCATGAAGTGCTGAAAGGGGTATCGCTGCAGGCCCGCGCCGGAGATGTGATTAGCATCATCGGCTCGTCCGGCTCCGGTAAAAGCACTTTTTTGCGCTGTATTAACTTCCTCGAAAAACCGAGCGAAGGCGCGATTATCGTGAACGGTCAGAACATTAATCTGGTGCGTGACAAAGACGGGCAGCTCAAAGTGGCGGATAAAAATCAGCTACGCTTGTTGCGTACCCGTCTGACGATGGTGTTTCAGCACTTTAACCTCTGGAGCCACATGACGGTGCTGGAAAATGTGATGGAAGCGCCGATTCAGGTACTGGGATTAAGCAAGCACGACGCGCGCGAGCGGGCGTTGAAATATCTGGCGAAGGTGGGGATTGATGAGCGCGCTCAGGGCAAATATCCCGTCCATCTCTCCGGCGGCCAACAGCAGCGCGTTTCTATTGCGCGCGCGCTGGCGATGGAACCTGACGTTTTACTGTTCGATGAACCCACATCGGCGCTCGATCCTGAACTGGTCGGCGAAGTGTTGCGCATCATGCAACAACTGGCGGAAGAAGGCAAAACGATGGTGGTGGTCACGCATGAAATGGGCTTCGCCCGCCATGTCTCTTCGCACGTTATTTTTCTGCATCAGGGGAAAATTGAAGAAGAGGGCGATCCGGAGCAGGTGTTCGGCAATCCGCAAAGCCCGCGTTTACAGCAATTCCTGAAAGGCTCGCTGAAATAAAAGAAGCCCGGCGGCGCATCGCTCACCGGGCAGGATACGGCGCTTTAGGAACTAGCGAATCACATCCGCCAGCGCCTCTTCTAAATCATACCAGCGAAATGCGAATCCGGCGGCTTCAAGCCGTTTTGGCAGCGCCCGCTGTCCGCCCAATACCAGCACTGACGACTCTCCCATCAATAAGCGAATTGCCGTCGCCGGAATGCGAATAATCGCCGGACGGCGCAGCGCGCGACCCAGCGCATGAGCAAAATGCTCATTATGGACGGGATACGGCGAGACCATATTGAAGGGACCGCGAAGATCGTTATCCAGCAGCCACAGGATGCCGTTGACCATATCGTCGATGTGAATCCAGGCCAGATATTGCCGACCATTACCCACCGGACCGCCGAGTCCGAGGCGAAACGGCGGAACCATTTTCCCCAGAATCCCGCCTTGCGGCGCCAGGACAACGCCGGTACGCAGCAGGCAGACGCGGGTCTGGTCGCTCTGCGCACGACAGGCAATCTGTTCCCAGCGGGCGCAAAGTTTATGCGTAAATTCGTTGTGCGGCGGCTCATCTTCAGTGACGACAACGTCGCCCAGATCGCCGTAATAGCCCGTGGCGGAGCCGGATATCAACACCGAGGGCGGCGTTGCGCTGGCATGAATTAAATCCACCAACTTTTGCGTGATAGCCCAGCGGCTTTGGCACAACCGTTCTTTTTGTTGCGACGTCCAGCGCTTGTCGGCAATCGGTTCGCCCGCCAGATTGATGATGGCATCAATCTCATTGAGGTGCTCACGTTCCGCCAGCCCTTTCCATAATGTCACTCTGGAATCGAGAATCTGACGCGCGTTATCGGGATTGCGCGTAACGACCGTCACCTGGTGCCCCAGTGTTAACAGCCGGGGAATGAGATGACGCCCTATCAGGCCCGTACCGCCGGTAATCAGAATCTGCATATGACCTCCAGAGTAGGGAGGATTTCCTCTTCCCTAATGTCAGGTTTTTAATACGAATAAGGGTGCCGGACGCAGGTTTTTTCCGTGTATACACCTCTACATCATACATGATGTATGCTACCGCGTTACGCTTTCGTACTGTTACAGTGCAGTTGCGCTTGTAACAGTGCGCGCGCTGTCGCAGGACGCGTGCGAATGCGTTCAAACCAGTTATACACCGCCGGGTAGGTATCAAGATCGATTCGCTGACGCTGATGTGCGTTAACCCACGGCCAACTGGCGATATCCGCAATACTGTAGTGGTCGCCGCCCAGCCACGGGGAGGTTTCCAGGCGTTTATTCAGGACGTTGTATAAGCGTTGCGTTTCAACCTGATAGCGTTCAATCGCATAGGGGATGGCCTGCGGCGCAAAATGGTTAAAGTGATGATTCTGGCCCAGCATCGGCCCTAACCCGCCGACCTGCCAGAACAGCCATTGCAGCGTGGTATGGCGTTCACGCAGCTCCCCGCTAAGCAGTTTGCCGCTTTTTTCCGCCAGGTAGAGAAGAATTTCGCCGGATTCAAAAAGACTAAGCGGTTGACCGCCGTCTGCCGGGGCGTGATCGACGATGGCAGGAATTTTATTATTGGGAGAGATAGCCAAAAAATCAGGGCGAAACTGATTGCCCTTGCTGATATCTACTTTTAGCAAACGATACGCCAGCTCCGCCTCTTCCAGAAACAGCGTTATTTTATGCCCGTTGGGCGTGGGGGCGTAGTAAAGGTCAATCATTTTGGCTCCTGCATGTGCGTAAAGAGTCTGGGCTGAATTAAGTATAGAAAGCCTCCTGATGTGTGTGAGTTTTCATCAGGTGACAGCAGGCGAAAGACGCTATATTTTGGGAAGAAACCTAATACGCCCTCAAGAGGACATTATGAGTAAGCCTGTTATTGTGCTGTGGTCGGATGCGAACTTTTTCTCTCCCTACGTCTTGTCCGCCTGGGTGGCATTACAAGAAAAAGGGCTTTCCTTTACTCTGAAAACTCGCGATCTGGACCAGGGAGAACATCTGCAACCTGGCTGGCGAGGATATGCGCTGACGCAGCGCGTACCGGTGCTTGAGGCCGACAATTTTGAGCTGAGCGAGTCGTCCGCTATTGCGGAATACCTGGAGGAGCGTTTCGCGCCGCCGCAGTGGGAGCGTATCTACCCGCACGATTTACAAAAACGCGCCCGCGCGCGACAGATTCAGGCGTGGCTACGCAGCGATTTACTGCCGCTTCGCGAAGAACGGCCTACCGACGTGGTGTTTGCCGGGGCGAAAAAAGCGCCGCTAAGCGAGGCTGGAAAAGCCAGCGCGGCAAAACTGTTTGCGACGGCTGAAGCGCTATTGGGGCAAGGGACGCAAAATTTATTTGGTGAATGGTGCATTGCCGATACCGATCTGGCATTGATGATCAATCGTCTGGCGCTGCATGGCGATGACGTGCCGGCGTCGCTGGCGGCGTATGCGACATTCCAGTGGCAGCGTGCTTCCGTACAGCGTTTTATTGCGCTTTCCTCGAAGCGTTCAGGCTGAAAATCTATTCATATTCCAGTATCATAACGCCGTTTTTCACAACGAGGAGTGAGCGATGAAACTGATGTTCGCATCGGACATTCATGGTTCTTTACCCGCCACGGAACGCGTGCTTGAGCGGTTCGCGCAAAGCGGCGCGCGTTGGCTGGTGATATTAGGCGATGTCCTTAACCACGGGCCGCGAAATGCGCTGCCTGAAGGCTATGCGCCCGCCCAGGTCGCCGAACGCCTGAACGCGGTGGCGACGCAAATCATTGCCGTGCGCGGCAACTGCGATAGCGAAGTGGATCAGATGCTGCTGCATTTCCCGATAACTGCGCCGTGGCAGCAAATATTGACGCAAGAGAGGCGGCTATTTTTAACGCATGGGCACCTCTTCGGGCCGACGAATCTGCCCGCTCTGCATACTGGCGATGTGTTGGTCTATGGTCATACGCATCTGCCGGTGGCGCAACAGCAGGAAGGACTGTATCACTTTAATCCTGGGTCAGTGAGCATCCCGAAAGGCGGGTATGCGGCAAGCTACGGTATTCTGGATGATAATGTGTTGAGCGTAATCGCACTCAATGATCAAAGTATCATTGCGCAGGTTGCAATTAACTCGTAATTTACCTCACAAACGTAAATGCGCCGTAAGAGCGCCAGAAATAAGAAGGTTTCCTGATGGTGGAACAGCGTCGTTTGGCAAGTACGGAATGGGTGGATATTGTGAATGAAGACAATGAAGTCATTGCACAGTCCAGCCGGGAACAGATGCGTGCGCAACGCTTACGGCATCGTGCGACGTATATCGTCGTTCATGATGGTATGGGTAAAATTCTGGTGCAGCGTCGTACCGAAACAAAAGATTTTTTGCCCGGTATGTTAGATGCTACCGCAGGTGGCGTGGTCCAGGCTGATGAGCAGCTACTGGAATCTGCCCGCCGCGAAGCGGAAGAAGAGTTGGGTATTGCAGGCGTGCCGTTTGCCGAACACGGTCTGTTTTACTTTGAAGACCAACATTGCCGGGTTTGGGGCGCGCTGTTTAGCTGCGTTTCCCACGGGCCTTTCGCGCTTCAGGAAGATGAAGTCAGCGAAGTGTGTTGGCTGACTCCGGAGGAGATCACCGCGCGCTGTGATGAGTTTACGCCGGACTCGCTCAAAGCGCTGGCGCTGTGGATGACCCGCAACGCCAAAAACGAAGCTGCGCTTCAGGAGAAACCGGAAGAGACGGAATAAGCGTTTTAGCAGCTTTCCCGCATACATAAACTGGAGGCGATGGATTTTCGATCGCTCCAGTTTCCCTGATTTAACCTTTCCAACAGCGCCCGTCCGGCTTCACTGCCAATCTTACGGTGCGGTACGGCCATGGTGGTTAACGGCGGCTGGCAGACCCGGCTGACATCGCTATCGCCAAACCCGACCACCGCTAAATCGTCCGGAACTTTGATCCGCCGTCGTTGGCACTCGTATAACGCGCCGCAGGCCAGCTCATCCGATACGCATACCAGCGCGTCCAGCTCCGGCCACGCCAGTAAAAACTCCGGCAGTTGCGACGCGCCGGTAGAAAAATTGGGCGGCAAGGCGGCATTAATCACCCGGTTTGGCGACATATGGTGGCGAAGCATCGCTTTGTACCAGCCGTGCAGATGTTGCTGAAAAATCCACTGTTCCTGATTGGCGCATAGCAGCCCGATATTCTGATAACCGCGCTGAATCAGCATTTCCGTCAGCTCATACATTGCCGCAACGTTATCAATACCGATATTCATATCAATAGGATCGCTGCGAATCGCGCCCATCTCCATCACCGGGATAGAGGCATTTTTCAGCCACTGGCGCACGGTAGTGCTATGTTCGACGCTAAGCAGAATCGCCGCGGCAATGTTGGAGGCCAGCAGCGTTTCGAGCAGCTTCTCCTCTTGTTCCACGCGATGCTGCGATTCCGCCAGCATAATCTGGTAGCCAGCGGGCTGTAAAATTTGTTGCAGCCCGGCGAACATTTCAGAACACCCCGCTTCCGCAAGGTTCGGTACGACCATCGCGATGGTGTGCGAGGAGGCAGACGCCAGCGCGCTGGCGGCGAGATTAGGCATATAGCCCAGCTCATGCACTGCCGCTTCGATTTTTTCCCGGAGTTTATCAGAGACCTGTTCCGGCGTGCGTAAGGCTCGTGATACGGTCATCGTGCCTACACCGGCAAGTTGGGCTACATCGGCGATAGTCACTTTACCGGTACTGCGCCGTTTACGGGGTATCGACATACAAATTCCTGCGTCATTACAACATGTTGAGATGCTTTTTTATTGTCGTTCTTTGCTTCGCATGACTGGCAGTATACGCCTTAAATCCGCTTTTTTGCTGTGATTTCACACCATGATTTTAATTTGATAGCGCTATCACAATTCTGAGTAATAGTCGCTGGTAGCGCTATCTTTGTGATAACGATCGCAGCTAATATCGAATGGCTTGAATAAAGTTTGTTCATAATTTCATACACCGTGGGGGCGAATAACATGCTGGGAACCTGGTTATCTGACGCAACCATCACGCTACAGGAGAGCGTGGAAACGTGGCCGCAGGCGCTGGAAATTTGCGGCAAACCCCTGCTGGACGCAGGTGTTATCGCACCGGAATACCTTACGGCGATTGTTCAGCAGCACCAAAAGCTTGGGCCGTATTATGTATTAGCGCCAGGGTTAGCGATGCCGCATGCGAGGCCGGAAGAGGGGGCGAAAGGGTTAGGTTTATCGTTACTGAAACTACAGCGCGGCGTTTCATTTGGCGCAGACGAATTCGATCCGGTTGACATCATTATTATGCTGGCGGCGCCTGATAAGCACAGTCATATCGAAATGATATCGGCGCTGGCGGAATTATTTTCCAGTGATGTAGATATGGAAAAATTACATCAGGCAAAAAACCTGGAGGACATTAAAACGATTATTGACCGTTTCTGATTTTATTCCATTTTCTTGCGGTAAATAACATTACGCCCGTGCGTGATGCAGACCAACTCTACTTTTAAAAGGTGACAATAATGAAAATCATGGCAATTTGCGGTTCCGGCCTGGGTAGTAGTTTTATGGTAGAAATGAACATTAAAAAAGTATTAAAGAAACTCAATATTGACGCTGAAGTGGAACACTCCGATCTCTCATCGGCCACGCCCGGGGCTGCCGATCTTTTTGTAATGGCCAAAGATATCGCGGCCAGCGCCAGCGTACCGGAAAGCCAACTGGTGGTGATCAATAACATCATCGACATCAACGAACTGGAAACGCAGCTGCGCGCATGGTTCGCTAAACAATAATTATTGCTGGCGAGGTGGATATGTTTATCCTTGAAACGCTGAATTTTGTTGTTGATATTTTAAAAGTGCCCTCGGTGCTTGTAGGGTTAATTGCGCTGATTGGTCTGGTGGCGCAGAAAAAAGCGTTTTCCGATGTGGTAAAAGGCACGATTAAAACCATTTTAGGTTTTATTGTGCTTGGCGGTGGCGCAACCGTACTGGTGGGTTCATTAAATCCGCTAGGGGGTATGTTTGAACACGCTTTTAATATTCAGGGCATTATTCCTAATAATGAAGCGATAGTCTCAATCGCGCTGGAGAAATATGGCGCGTCCACGGCGTTAATTATGGCATTTGGTATGGTGGCCAATATTGTCGTGGCGCGCTTTACGCGTCTTAAATATATCTTTTTGACCGGGCATCACACCTTTTACATGGCCTGTATGATTGGCGTAATCCTGACCGTGGCGGGGTTTGAGGGCGTAGGGCTGGTCTTCACCGGATCGCTGATCCTGGGGCTGGTGATGGCTTTCTTCCCGGCGTTGGCCCAACGTTATATGAGGCGGATTACCGGTACCGATGACATTGCGTTTGGTCACTTCGGTACCCTGGGATATGTGCTTTCCGGCTGGATTGGCAGCCTGTGTGGTAAAGGCTCCCGCTCCACGGAAGAGATGAACCTGCCGAAAAATCTCAGTTTTTTACGCGACAGTTCTATCTCGATTTCGCTGACCATGATGATTATCTATCTGATCATGGCAGTCAGCGCAGGGCGTGAGTATGTCGAAGCGACGTTTAGCGGCGGGCAAAACTATCTGGTGTACGCCATCATCATGGCAATCACCTTCGCTGCTGGCGTGTTCATCATTCTGCAAGGCGTCCGTCTGATTCTGGCTGAAATTGTTCCGGCCTTTACCGGCTTTTCAGAAAAACTGGTGCCAAACGCGCGTCCGGCGCTGGACTGCCCGGTGGTGTATCCCTATGCCCCTAACGCGGTACTGATTGGCTTCCTGTTCAGTTTTCTCGGCGGGCTGGTGGGTCTGTTCCTGCTGGGACAGATGAAGCTTGTGTTAATCCTGCCAGGCGTTGTGCCGCACTTCTTTACCGGCGCGACCGCAGGCGTCTTTGGCAATGCCACCGGCGGTCGCCGCGGGGCGATGATCGGCGCATTTGCTAATGGTCTATTAATCACTTTCCTGCCAGTGCTGTTACTGCCGGTTCTCGGCGCGATCGGCTTCGCCAATACCACGTTCTCGGATGCTGACTTTGGCGTAATCGGTATTTTGCTGGGCAACCTGGCGCGTTATCTGTCGCCGATGGCTATCACGGGGCTGGTGGTGGCGCTATTCGCGCTACTGGTGGCGTACAACGTGTTGGCCAAAAACAAAAAAGCGAATGCCGAAGTGCAGGAAAATAGCGGAGCGAAAGAATGAACGTAACCGAAATCACCCAACTGGCGCGCGACATTCGCGTCGCCACGCTCAAATCCTTAAACCATCTTGGCTTTGGTCACTATGGCGGCAGCATGTCGGTAGTGGAAACTCTGGCGGTTCTGTACGGCGCGGTGATGAAAATCGACCCTGCCGACCCGGACTGGCCGGAGCGCGATTACTTCGTGCTGTCGAAAGGCCATGCGGGCCCCGCGTTGTACAGTACCCTGGCGATTAAAGGCTATTTCCCGCTCGAAGAGCTGAATACGCTTAACCAGAACGGCACCCGTCTTCCCAGCCATCCGGATCGGCTAAAAACGCGCGGCGTGGACGCCACGACCGGCTCACTGGGACAGGGCATCTCTATTGCGGGCGGAATGGCGTTGTCGCATAAACTGGCGCGGCGACCCAACCGGGTATTTTGCATTGTCGGCGATGGCGAGCTCAATGAAGGGCAGTGCTGGGAGGCGTTTCAGTTTATTGCCCACCACCGCCTGAATAATCTGACCGTTTTCATTGACTGGAATAAACAGCAGCTTGACGGCGAGCTGGAGGAGATTATCAATCCATTCGATCTGGAAGGGAAATTCCGTGCGTTTGGTTTCGATGTCGTCACCGTCAAAGGCGATGATATCGCCGGACTACTGGCGGTGGTTCAGCCTGTGCCGCCCGCCGATGCCCAGCCAAGGGTAGTGATCCTTGACAGCATTAAAGGGCAGGGGGTGCCATGCCTGGAGCAGTTAACGAATTCTCACCACTTACGCCTGACGGATGGCATGAAGCAGACGCTCAATGAGGCCATTCATCAACTGGAGGTCATGCATGATTAAGCTTGCGCCCGCAGGGCTTAAAGACGATATCGAAATGCGCAAAGTTTACGCCGGTTTTGTCGCCGGGCAGATTGAGGCTGGAAGCCCAATTATTGCGCTTGAGGCTGATTTAATGAGCTCAATGGCGATGGACAGCGTGGCGCGTGACTACCCGCAGCATGTCATTAACTGCGGTATTATGGAGGCGAATGTGATTGGCACTGCGGCGGGGCTGGCGCTGACCGGTCGCAAACCGTTTGTGCATACTTTTACCGCTTTTGCCAGCCGTCGCTGTTTTGATCAGCTCTTCATGGCGCTGGATTATCAGCGTAACAACGTCAAAGTGATCGCCTCCGATGCCGGAGTGACGGCGTGCCATAACGGCGGCACCCATATGTCTTTTGAAGATATGGGGATTGTTCGCGGGCTGGCGCACTCCGTAGTACTGGAGGTGACGGATGCGGTGATGTTCGCGGATATTTTACGCCAGCTAATGGACCTGGACGGTTTTTACTGGCTGCGTACCATCCGTAAGCAGGCGACGAGTATCTATGCGCCAGGCTCTACCTTTACCATTGGCAAGGGCAACGTACTGCGCGAGGGCGATGATATTACGCTTATCGCCAACGGCATTATGGTGGCGGAGGCGCTGGAGGCGGCGCGCCAACTGGAGCAGGAAGGCGTGAGCGCCGCGGTCATTGATATGTTCACCTTAAAGCCTATCGATCGCATGTTGGTGAAAAACTACGCGGAAAAAACGCGGCGTATCGTCACGTGTGAAAACCACAGCATCCATAATGGACTGGGGTCAGCGGTGGCGGAAGTGCTGGTGGAAAACTGTCCGGTGCCGATGCGCCGTGTTGGCGTCAAAGAGCGTTATGGGCAGGTAGGAACGCAGGATTTCTTACAACAAGAGTACGGACTCACCGCCGAAGCGATTGTAGAAGCCGCGAAATCACTGCTTTAATCATGGAGATATTGCCGGATGGCGCTGACGCTCATCCGGCATTTTGGATCAATGATATCCCATCATCTGCGCGCCAATGACGACCACGCTGGACATAATAAACAGTAGTCCCAGCAGCGACGCCCCCACTTTCAGCCAGTTGCGAAAATCGACCCGGCACACGCCCAGCGTGGCCATCAGCGAAGCTGATGTCGGATAGATAATATGGCTGAAGCCATCGCCAAACTGGAAGGCCAGAACAGTCACCTGACGGTTAACGCCGACCAGATCGCCGAGCGGCGCCAGTAATGGCATGGTTAACGCCGCCTGACCCGAACCGGACGTGACAAAGAAATTAAATACCGCCTGGAAGAGCAGCATAAACCAGGCGGCGATAGCATTATTAAGCCCGCTGATGCCATGCGCGATACTGTTAAGCAACGTATTGAGCACGCTGGGTTCCCCGGCTTCGCCGTTACCGACCAGCAGCAGAATGCCTTTGGCAAAACCCACCAGCAAGGCGGGCGCGATCATCATCCTCGCCCCTTCGGTGAATGAGGACGCCATCACGTTGACCGTCATACCGTTGAGGCGGAAGATAACGCCAATGAGGCCGATCACCACGCCCATGGTGAAAAACTGGCTGGCGATCTCCGGAATAAACCAGGCGTGGACAATCACGCCCCAGACGACCCAAATCATTACGCCGGTCAGGACCAGCAGTACCAGCCAGTCACCAAAGGTGAAAGGGCGCTGGACGACTTCATCCTGCTGTTCGCGGAAATAGCGATCGGATTCGTGGACGCGGGAAAGCAGCGGATTCTTTTTCACGCGTGAGGCGTAGACCAGCGTAAAAACCAGCCCAATCAGCGTGGCGACAATCCAGACCACAATACGCAGCCCGGAGCCGGAAAGTACCGGCACGCCGGCAATCCCCTGGGCGACGACTACGCAGAAAGGGTTCATCCACGAACTGGCAAAGCCAATTTGGGTAGCGATATAGGTCACCAGGACGGTGGTAATGCTGTCATAGCCCAGCCTGACCATCAGCGGGGCTATGATAATTGCAAAGGCGACCGCCTCTTCGCCCATGCCAAATACGGCGCCCCCTAACGAAAAGAGGACAAATAGCACCGGAATAAACAGGACTTCGTTGCCCCGCGTGTGGCGAATAAGCGCCAGAATGCCGTTATCCACGGTGCCGGTACGCATCACGATGCCGAATGCGCCGCCAATCACCAACATAAACATAATGATGCCGACGGCAGTGCCGAATTTCGATCCGGATGTTAACCCTTCAAACGGAAAATTCATCAGCCCTGGTCTTTCATCGCCGGTAGTGAAAAATTGTACGCGATGATACTGCGCTTCCCCGGCCTCATTGGTCACAATGCGAAAAGAGTGCGGATCGACGACTTTGCGGGTTTTTGTCTGACCATCGACCTGATACTGCACTTCCTGGCTATCAAACATCCCAACGGGGACGACCCAGGTGGCGATACTGGTTAAAATGGCGACAAAAAAGATGATGACCAGCGTATCGGGCATTGCCCATTTTCTGGCTGTTTTTGATTCTGTAACGACAGACATGACAGACTATCCCTGTTGCAAAGCAAAGAGGCTAAGTATGAGAAGAAGGGAATAGTTATTCATTGATGCAGCGCAGTTAAGCAAAAAATTCCGCTTTGCAGGGTAAATAGCAGAATGCCGGATGGCGATGCTAACGCGTCTTATCCGGCCTACAACGGTATCTCACCTGTAGGCCGGACAAGGCGTTCACGCCGCCATCCGGCATTAGCTTTTACTGTTACTGCTGCTGTTGAGAAGCCTGGATTGCCGTCAGGGCGATGGTATAGACGATATCGTCAACCAGCGCGCCACGGGACAGGTCGTTCACCGGCTTGCGCATACCCTGCAGCATCGGCCCGATGGAGATCAGGTCGGCAGAACGCTGTACCGCTTTGTAGGTGGTGTTACCGGTGTTCAGATCCGGGAAAATGAACACGGTAGCGCGACCCGCAACCGGCGAGTTCGGCGCTTTGGATTTCGCTACGTCAGCCATGACCGCGGCGTCGTACTGCAACGGACCGTCGATCATCAGGTCAGGACGTTTTTCCTGCGCCAGACGCGTCGCTTCACGTACTTTCTCTACGTCGCTGCCCGCGCCAGAGGTGCCGGTGGAGTAGGAGAGCATTGCCACACGCGGTTCGATGCCGAAGGCAATGGCGGAATCCGCAGACTGAATCGCGATTTCTGCCAGCTGCTCTGCAGTCGGGTCTGGGTTGATTGCGCAGTCGCCGTAAACGTAAACCTGTTCCGGCAGTAGCATAAAGAACACAGAAGAGACCAGGGAGCTACCCGGCGCCGTTTTAATAAGCTGCAGCGGCGGACGGATGGTGTTGGCGGTGGTATGAACCGCGCCGGAAACCAGGCCGTCGACTTCGTCTTGCTCCAGCATCAGCGTGCCAAGCACCACGTTGTCTTCCAGCTGCTCGCGGGCAACCGGTTCGGTCATGCCTTTGCTCTTACGCAGCTCAACCAGGCGAGCGACATAGCTTTCACGCACCACTTCCGGATCGACGATTTCAATACCTGCGCCCAGCTCAACGCCCTGAGATGCCGCGACGCGGTTGATTTCATCCGGGTTGCCCAGCAGTACGCAAGTGGCGATGCCGCGTTCAGCGCAGATTGCCGCCGCTTTGACGGTACGCGGTTCGTCGCCTTCCGGCAGCACTACGCGTTTACCGGCTTTACGCGCCAGCTCGGTCAGTTGGTAGCGGAACGCCGGCGGAGAGAGACGACGGCTACGCTCGGAAGTGGCGGTCAGCGACTCGATCCACTCAGCGTTAACGTAGTTCGCGACGTATTCCTGAACTTTCTCGATGCGCTCATGGTCATCAACCGGGACTTCCAGATTGAAGCTTTGCAGGCTCAGCGAAGTCTGCCAGGTGTTGGTGTTCACCATAAAGACCGGCAGACCGGTGGCGAATGCGCGTTCGCACAGTTTAGAAATGCGTGCGTCCATTTCATAGCCGCCGGTCAGCAACAGGGCGCCGATTTCTACGCCGTTCATCGCGGCCAGGCAAGCTGCGACCAGTACGTCCGGACGGTCAGCGGAGGTCACTAACAATGATCCTGCGCGGAAATGTTCCAGCATATGCGGAATACTACGCGCGCAGAACGTGACGGATTTAACGCGGCGGGTTTTGATATCGCCTTCGTTAATGATGGTGGCGTTCAGGTGACGCGCCATATCGATAGCGCGGGTCGCAATCAGATCGAAGCTCCACGGCACTGCGCCCAGAACCGGCAGCGGGCTGGATTCCTGCAGTTTAGCAGGATCGATTTTGATCACCTGCGCTTTGGAAGAGTCGTCAAAAATCTCCGACAGATCCGGGCGAGTACGGCCTTGTTCATCAACCGGCGCATTCAGTTTGTTGATGATAACACCGGTGATGTTGGTGTTTTTCGCGCCGCCGAAGCTGCTGCGCGTCAATTCGATACGCTCGTTCAGCTGTTCTGGCGTGTCGGTCCCCTGAGACATGACAAAAACGATTTCCGCATTCAGCGTTTTCGCGATTTCATAGTTCAGAGACTGAGCGAACTGATGTTTACGGGTCGGAACCAGACCTTCAACCAGCACCACTTCCGCGTCTTTGGTATTCGCATGGTAGTTCGCGATGATCTCTTCCATCAGCACGTCTTTCTGGTTGCTGGAGAGCAGAGATTCAACGTGGCTCATCTTCAGCGGTTCAGCCGCCGGCAGGGTAGAGTTCGCGCGAACGATAGTGGTGGTCTGGTCAGGCGCATCGCCGCCAGCGCGAGGCTGGGCGATAGGCTTAAAGACGCTCAGACGAACGCCTTTGCGTTCCATAGCACGGATGACGCCGAGGCTGACGCTGGTCAGGCCGACGCTGGTTCCGGTAGGGATCAGCATAATAATACGGGACACGGTTTATCCTCTTTCGTTACCGTCTTTTGGGGACGGGTTACAAAACAGCACCGCCAGCGAGGCTGGCGGTGTGAAATCAGGCAGTCAGACGGCTCGCGTCCTGCGCGATAACCAGTTCTTCGTTGGTTGGGATCACCACCGCCGGACGGGTACCTTCTTTGTTGATGAAACCAGATTTGCCGAAGCGGGCCGCCAGGTTACGTTCGTGGTCGACTTCAAAGCCCAGTACGCCCAGTTTACCCAGAGACAGTTCGCGAACCATCGCGGCGTTTTCACCGATACCGCCGGTGAACACGACTGCATCCAGACGACCGTCCATCAGAGCGGTGTAAGAACCGATGTACTTCGCCAGGCGGTGGCAGTAAACGTCCATCGCACGTTTTGCGTCTTCTTTGGTGGCGTAGTTGTCTTCAACATAACGGCAGTCGCTGGTCACTTCAGTCAGACCCAGCAGACCGGACTCTTTGGTCAGCATTTTGTTGATCTGATCCACGCTCATGCCCAGAGTGTCGTGCAGGTGGAAGATAATCGCAGGGTCGATATCGCCGGAACGGGTACCCATGACCAGGCCTTCCAGCGGGGTCAGACCCATAGAGGTATCCACGCATTTACCGTTACGGATAGCGGAAACAGAACCGCCGTTGCCCAGGTGGCAGGTGATAATGTTCAGTTCTTCTACCGGCTTGTTCAGCATTTTTGCCGCTTCCTGAGTTACATAGAAGTGGCTGGTGCCGTGTGCGCCATAGCGACGAACGCCGTGTTCTTTATACAGGCTGTACGGCAGGGCATACAGGTAAGATTCTTCCGGCATGGTCTGATGGAAGGCGGTGTCGAATACTGCAACGTTTTTATCTTTCAGCTGCGGGAAAGATTTCAGCGCTTCGGCGATACCAATCAGGTGAGCCGGGTTATGCAGCGGTGCGAAAGAGGCGGAATCTTTGATGCCCTGAATGACGGACTCATCAATGACTACGGAGCTGGTATACTTCTCGCCGCCGTGTACGATACGGTGACCAATTGCAGTTAACTGCGCAGACAGTTCTGGTTTTTGTGCCAGAATAGTGTTAACGATAAAGTTCAGCGCTTCACTGTGAGCGGCGCCTGCACCTAAAGCCGCTTCTTGTTTACTGCCGTCCATTTTCCATTTGATGCGTGCTTCTGGCAGATGGAAACATTCGGCTAAACCAGAAAGGTATTCATCACCATTAACTGCATCAATAATTGCAAATTTCAGTGAAGAACTACCGCAGTTCAGAACCAGTACTAACTTACTCGACATGGAAGTACCTATTTATGATACGTGGCTAAAAAAACGTCAGTGAGCCATAGAGCGTAGCGCATGATAGCCCTGACATTTATGATTAACATCATGCGCAGGAGTTTTTTTGGGCATGATGGAAGAAATACCTTTGAGTCTATGCCATTTTGCGTATTTTTCAGCCAATGGCATACTATGTGTAATATTGACGACTCAATGATTTTAAACTACCGGCCTTTGACAGGCCGACACAGGATACCTGATAGTGGGTATCGAAGACAAAATGTTTTGAACGTTGTCCCTCGCAGTTGTTGTTTTGCACAAATTTTTTAAATTTTATATGTGAAGTTGAGGTAGGCCATGTCGACACCGGATAATCGCTCCGTAAATTTTTTTAGCTTATTTCGCCGGGGGCAGCACTACGCGAAGACGTGGCCGATGGAAAAGCGGCTGGCGCCCGTTTTCGTCGAAAACCGCGTCATTCGTATGACGCGCTATGCCATACGATTTATGCCGCCTGTCGCCGTCTTTACATTATGCTGGCAGATAGCGCTGGGCGGTCAGTTAGGTCCGGCCGTGGCGACCGCCCTGTTCGCCCTGAGCTTGCCTATGCAGGGATTATGGTGGTTAGGGAAACGTTCCGTGACGCCGTTGCCGCCTTCAATCCTTAACTGGTTTTACGAAGTTCGCGGTAAATTGCAGGAGGCTGGACAAGCGCTGGCGCCGGTAGAAGGAAAGCCGGATTACCAGGCATTAGCTGACACGCTTAAGCGCGCCTTCAAACAACTGGATAAAACTTTCCTGGATGATTTGTAATTGACCCCGGATTACGCATATAAAAGAAGGCATACCAATGCCTTCTTTTTTTCATCGCCATAGCGTGATACAGGAGTTCAAAATGGAAATGACCAACGCGCAACGTCTGATTTTGTCTAACCAGTACAAAATGATGACGATGCTCGATCCCACCAACGCCGAGCGTTACCGTCGCTTACAAACAATTATTGAACGCGGCTACGGCCTGCAGATGCGCGAGCTGGATCGCGAGTTTGGCGAGCTGACGGAAGAGACCTGTCGTACCATCATCGATATTATGGAGATGTACCATGCGCTGCACGTCTCCTGGACCAACCTCAAAGATACGCAAGCCATCGACGAACGTCGCGTCACCTTCCTGGGGTTTGACGCCGCGACGGAAGCGCGTTACCTCGGCTATGTCCGTTTTATGGTGAATATAGAAGGACGCTACACTCACTTTGACGCCGGGACGCACGGCTTTAATGCCCAGACGCCGATGTGGGAAAAATACCAGCGGATGTTGAATGTCTGGCATGCCTGCCCGCGTCAGTACCACCTGAGCGCGAATGAAATCAATCAAATCATTAATGCCTGAGGAGGCTCGCGTGCAGTGTAAAGGTTTTCTGTTTGATCTGGATGGAACGTTGGTTGACTCATTACCTGCCGTCGAACGCGCGTGGTGTAGCTGGGCCGATCGTTTTAACCTTGCTCATGATGAGGTGCTGGGCTTTATTCATGGCAAACAGGCGATCACCTCGTTGCGGCATTTTATGGCGGGTAAATCGGAGGCGGAAATTGCCGCTGAGTTTACGCGCCTGGAGCAAATAGAAGCCACTGAAACCGCAGGGATCACCGCGTTGCCGGGGGCAGTCGATTTACTCAATCACCTGAATAAAGCGGGCATTCCGTGGGCTATCGTCACCTCCGGTTCAATGCCGGTCGCGCGTGCGCGCCATCAGGTCGCGGGCCTTCCAGCGCCAGAGGTGTTTGTCACCGCCGAACGAGTCAAACGCGGCAAACCGGAGCCGGATGCGTATTTGCTGGGCGCACAACTGCTTGGCCTGGCCCCTCAGGAGTGCGTCGTAGTAGAAGATGCCCCGGCTGGCGTGCTGTCCGGGCTGGCTGCGGGCTGCCACGTCATTGCGGTCAATGCGCCGGCCGACACGCCGCGTCTGGCGGATGTTGATTTTGCGTTGGATAGCCTGACGCAATTATCGGTCGCTAAACAACCAAACGGCGATGTGGTGGTATTAAGAAAGACCTGATCATGATATCGCCCCGCTTTGGCGGGGCATATTTATGGCAGAATCGCGTTATCTTCTCATCTGACAAGGATATGTTGTGAACGGTGAATTGATTTGGGTTCTCTCTTTACTGGCGATTGCCGTCGTGTTGTTTGCGACGGGCAAAGTACGTATGGATGCGGTGGCTTTATTCGTCATTGTTGCTTTTGTCCTTAGCGGTACCTTGACCCTTCCGGAAGCCTTCTCCGGCTTTAGCGATCCGAATGTCATTCTTATCGCCGCCTTATTTATTATTGGTGACGGCCTCGTGCGCACCGGCGTTGCGACGGTGGTCGGTACCTGGCTGGTTAAAATGGCGGGCAGCAGTGAAATCAAAATGCTGGTTTTACTGATGATCACTGTCGCCGGACTTGGCGCTTTCATGAGTTCAACCGGCGTGGTGGCGATTTTTATCCCCGTTGTTCTTAGCGTTTCTATGCATATGCAGACCTCGCCTTCGCGCCTGATGATGCCGCTGAGTTTTGCCGGGCTTATCAGCGGAATGATGACGCTGGTGGCGACGCCGCCGAACCTGGTGGTTAACAGTGAACTGCTGCGTGAAGGCCTGCACGGGTTCAACTTTTTTAGCGTGACGCCGCTGGGGGTAGTGGTGTTGGCGCTCGGTATTGTTTATATGCTGGTGATGCGCTTCATGCTAAAAGGCGATGCGCCCGGACAACAGGCCGGTAAGCGGCGCACTTTCCGCGATCTTATCCGCGAGTACCGTCTGACGGGGCGCGCTCGCCGTCTGGCGATTCGCCCCGGTTCGCCGATGGTGGGACAGCGACTGGACGACCTTAAACTGCGCGAACGTTACGGCGCCAATGTCATCGGCGTTGAACGCTGGCGGCGCTTTCGGCGGGTTATCGTCAATGTGAACGGCGTATCGGAGTTTCGCGCTCGCGACGTTCTGCTGATTGATATGTCGGCGGCGGAGGTTGACCTCAGAGAGTTCTGCGCCGAGCAACTGCTGGAACCGATGGTATTGCGAGGAGAATATTTTTCCGATCAGGCGTTGGATGTCGGGATGGCGGAAATTTCGCTTATTCCGGAGTCTGAACTGATTGGCAAGTCGGTGCGTGAAATCGCCTTCCGTACACGTTACGGGCTGAATGTGGTCGGCCTGAAACGCGACGGCGTCGCGCTGGAAGGGTCGCTGGCCGATGAGCCGTTATTGATGGGCGATATCATTCTGGTCGTGGGGAACTGGAAGTTAATCAGCCTGCTGGGGCAAAAAGGCCGCGATTTTGTGGTGCTGAATATGCCGGTCGAGGTCAGCGAAGCCTCGCCGGCGCACAGCCAGGCGCCGCACGCCATTTTCTGCCTGGTACTGATGGTGGCGCTGATGTTGACCGATGAAATTCCCAACCCGATCGCGGCGATTATCGCCTGCCTGCTGATGGGAAAATTTCGCTGTATTGATGCTGAAAGCGCGTATAAAGCGATCCACTGGCCGAGTATTATCTTGATTGTGGGTATGATGCCGTTTGCGCTGGCGTTGCAAAAAACCGGCGGCGTCTCTCTGGTCGTGCAAGGGTTAATGGATATCGGCGGCGGCTATGGGCCATATATGATGCTGGGATGCCTGTTCGTGCTGTGTGCCGTCATAGGACTGTTCATTTCTAACACGGCAACGGCGGTGCTGATGGCGCCGATTGCGCTGGCGGCGGCGAAATCAATGGGGGTGTCGCCCTATCCGTTTGCGATGGCGGTGGCGATGGCGGCATCCGCCGCCTTTATGACGCCGGTTTCATCGCCGGTCAATACTCTGGTTCTGGGGCCGGGAAACTATAGCTTTAGCGATTTTGTGAAGCTTGGCGTGCCGTTCACGCTTATTGTGATGGCGGTTTGTATTGTGATGATTCCGATGTTGTTTCCGTTTTAACCCCAGGCTGGAAAAGGCCTGATGGCGCTGCGCTTATCAGGCCTGCGGATATCACGCTACGTCCAGGCCGGATAAGACGTTGACGTCGCCATCCGGCACAACCGTTTAAAGCGGTGAATCCTGGCTTATCTCGTCAAGAGAGAGATGGAAACTTGGTACGAACACCGCCATAAAATAGTCCATCTCCTGGCTGCGACGTAATTCCAGCGTTTTTTCCAGCCGCGTTTTTGCCAGTCCAAACTCATTGTTTCCCGCCGAGAGCTCTTCCAGGCATTTCAGGTAGGCGCAAAGCGCATCGGCCTGTTTTACGATTGCCTGTTCTTCTTCGCTCCAGGCATTCTCATCAATAAGCGGTGCGAAAATATCGCGTAATTCATCCGGCGCCATATCAACCAGCTTTTGCTGGGCGATTTTTTCGATCGCTTTATATTCCTGGGCTATCTGGGAATTAAAATATTTTACCGGCGTCGGCAGATCGCCGGTCAGTACTTCCGAGGCATCATGATACATCGCCAGAAGCGCGATGCGTTCAGCATTGAGCTGACCGCCAAATTTACGGTTTTTTATCGCCGCCAACGCATGGGCGACCATCGCCACCTGCAGACTATGTTCGGAGACGTTTTCCGTACGCACGTTACGCATCAGCGGCCAGCGGTTAATCAACTTCATGCGGGAGAGATGGGCGAAAAAATGGCTCTGCTTCATAGATTACCTTTTGTTTTCACTGCGGCAGACTTCATTGTGCGGGGAGGGGGATGAAGATGCAATTCAGGCTACCGAAGTAGCCTGAATTTAAGATTATTGATGGTAACCTGAGAGGAAACGCCCAAAACGGTTGATGGCCATCTCCAGGTCATCTTCACGCGGTAGCGTCACAATGCGGAAGTGATCCGGCCACGGCCAGTTAAAGGCGGTACCTTGCACCAGCAGCACCTTTTCCTGTAGCAGGAAGTCCAGCACCATCTTCTGGTCGTCGTGAATATTAAAACGTTTAGCGTCGATCCTGGGGAACATGTACAACGCGCCGCGCGGTTTTACGCAGGAAACGCCGGGAATATCGTTAATCAACTCCCAGGCGCGGTTACGCTGTTCATACAGTCGACCGCCCGGCAGAATAAATTCACTAATGCTTTGATAGCCGCCGAGCGCGGTCTGAATAGCATGTTGCGCCGGGACGTTGGCGCACAGGCGCATTGAGGCTAACATCTCCAGCCCTTCAATATAGCCCTTCGCATGTTTTTTCGGCCCGTTCAGCACCATCCAGCCCTGGCGGAAGCCGGCGACGCGATAGGTTTTAGACAACCCATTAAAGGTGATGGTCAGCAGATCAGGCGCCAGTGCGGCGATAGAGTGATGCTCGGCATCGTCATAGAGAATCTTGTCATAAATTTCATCGGCGAAGATGATGAGATTATGCTCGCGCGCAATGTTGACAATTTCCATCAACAATTCTTTAGAATAGACGGCGCCAGTAGGGTTGTTTGGATTAATAATGACAATACCACGCGTACGTGGGGTGATTTTGGCGCGGATATCGTCAAGGTCCGGGAACCAGTCGGAAGATTCATCGCAAAGATAATGTACCGCCTTGCCGCTGGAGAGCGATACCGCCGCTGTCCATAACGGATAATCGGGCGCGGGAACCAGCATTTCATCGCCACTGTTAAGCAACGCCTGCATCGCCTGAACGATCAGCTCGGAAACGCCGTTACCGATATAGATATCTTCCACGGTTACATCGCGCATTCCACGGGCCTGATAATGCTGCATAATCGCCTTACGGGCGGAATAAAGCCCTTTCGAGTCGCAATATCCTTGCGCCGTCGGCAAATTACGAATGACATCGACCAGAATTTCGTCCGGCGCTTCGAATCCGAAGGGGGCGGGGTTGCCGATATTCAGTTTAAGAACTTTATTACCTTCTTCCTCAAGGCGTTTCGCTTCTTTCAGAACGGGGCCACGAATGTCATAACAGACATTTTCGAGTTTGCTGGATTTTTCAATGGGGGACATGAATCTTGACCTTTTAGCTGTTATTGCCACTCCCTGCCGTGGAAGTCAGCACGAAACAATGTACTCCCACGACGGTGAGTTTTGAAGAGTGAACAGAAGAAGATTTTGTTTATTTTTAACGCGCTTTCGTGCTGTTTAAAACTTCATAAAATCATTTGTTTAGATGTATTTTCTATTTTTGTTTGTATGTATAGTGTTTTGTTCTGTGTGATTGCTGATAATGTGGTTTTTTATGTTGTCAGAAATTATCTGTTTTATGAGAGATAAGCATTCATCATTAGTGTCGCGTCGGCTATTTCGGAAATACCGAGTATTAAAGGTAAAATGAGAAGGTTAGACCTTTCCGGCGGCGGGGGGTGTGAAACTATTGTTAAGTATAATTAATGAATGGTAGAAATCTTAATTAATTATTATTTAATATTTAAAAAGCATTTACTAAAGTCGTAATAATATCTTTCTGGTCCGATTAGTATAACATATCCCAGGTTAAGATTATTCGTAATAATACTTATAAATATAGCGGTTTTAGGTTAAGATAATGATCCGAAACGGGGGCGTAGTCTGCGTTGTCTGCTAATTATCATGACGCGATTTTATACATAACCTATTGTTCAATATATTGTTTTTGTATCTGTGCGTCTCGGTAAACTATTTGACGCTGTTACAAGATTTACACGTCCATCATTAGCAGAAATCTGTAGACGCCTAAAGGTATGACACATTCTCTTTGATATATCCCGATCAGTTGCATTTGGTATTATATCAGTAAGTAAGAGAAGTGTTTTGGTCGTATTTTCAATTACATTCTAACATTTACCTGGGTAACCAGGCGGTACTGCGAAGGATGCACATTACAAATGGAATTGCTTGTTTCTGAATGCACAGCATTAACCAGGTCAGCCCGATATGACCCGCCAGTAAGTGAAAAATTATGATAAATGCAAATCGTCCGATAATTAACCTCGATCTCGATCTGCTGAGAACGTTCGTGGCCGTTGCCGATCTGAACACCTTCGCGGCGGCGGCGGCGGCGGTATGTCGTACTCAGTCTGCGGTCAGTCAGCAAATGCAGCGTCTTGAGCAACTCGTGGGAAAGGAATTGTTCGCCCGCCATGGTCGTAACAAACTTTTGACCGAACACGGTATCCAGCTTCTGGGGTACGCCAGAAAAATCCTGCGTTTTAATGATGAGGCGTGTTCATCATTAATGTTCAGTAATCTTCAGGGAGTGTTAACAATCGGCGCTTCTGATGAATCAGCTGATACTATCCTGCCTTTTTTGCTTAGCCGAATCAGCTCGGTTTATCCGAAACTCGCGCTTGATGTACGGGTAAAACGCAACGCCTATATGGTGGACATGGTTAAATCGCAGGAAGTAGATTTGGTGGTGACGACTAACCAACCTCATTCGCTGGACTGTCTGAATTTGCGGACCTCGCCCACCCATTGGTATTGTGCGGCTGAGTATGTTTTGCAAAGGGGAGAGCCCGTACCACTAGTCCTGCTGGACGATCCCAGCCCATTCCGCGATATGGTGCTGGAGACGCTAAATGCAGCGGGTATTCCCTGGCGGCTGGCCTATGTGGCGTCTACATTACCGGCGGTACGCGCGGCCGTTAAAGCCGGTCTTGGCGTAACGGCTCGACCTGTCGAAATGATGAGTCCCGACCTTCGCGTGCTGGGCGCCGCAGACGGATTACCGCCTTTGCCGGATACGGAATATCTGTTGTGCCGCGATCCCAATAGCCAGAACGAGCTGGCGATGGTGATTTTCCAAGCGATGGAAAGCTATCAAAACCCATGGCATTACAACCAGTTTTCTGCAGAGGGCGGAGATGATCCGCTGATGGTGGAAGGGGGTTTTGAGTAGCTCGCAGGCAAAAGGCGCTAAGTCGTAAATGTAAAAAAGAGCCGCTGGCGATGAAAAAACGCTCAGTGGCTCTTTTTTTGTGCCCATCTGTACGCGCTTAACCGCACAAATTGTAAAAGTTGCGGTAAATCAGCCAGTAGCGATTTGCAGTTCAATGTGGGTAAAAAACAACCAGAACATCCATTTTATGAATTTGCATGTTAAAAAACTAGAGAAATTGTTGCTGTTTTAGGGGGTGAATTAACAAAAGCGTGTCACAGATCAAGAAAATACTCCCATTTAGGGGGAGGCATCTTCACAAATTCCTGTCAAAATAGGTGTGTGTTATTTCTTTTGCTTCACAACGGACACGATTCAACAACATAAAATCCCCCCTGGTCGAAGAGTCATTTTCTCCAGGATGGCACTTAATGTTAATGATGATGAATTGATGTAAATTAATGTGAAGGAACTTTTGTTAAAGTTGACAAAAGGTTATAGAAAGGAGTAAAAAACCACATCAATTAGCTGTTTTTATCATTTTCTACAGTAATTGTAGGGTTTTTTTTATTCCTCCCCATGAATCGATGTGGCGTCCATCTGCCGTAAAGAGCAGAGGAACTGGCGCTACTTTTGATGAGTAAGCAATGAGTATGTCAACATCCACTGAAGTCATCGCTCATCACTGGGCATTCGCTATCTTTCTTATCGTTGCCATTGGCCTGTGCTGCCTGATGCTGGTAGGCGGTTGGTTTTTGGGCGGTCGCGCACGCGCGAGGCACAAGAACGTTCCGTTTGAATCAGGTATCGACTCGGTCGGCACCGCCCGCTTACGCCTGTCTGCCAAGTTTTACCTGGTAGCCATGTTCTTCGTTATCTTCGACGTTGAAGCGCTGTATCTGTTCGCATGGTCAACTTCTATCCGCGAAAGCGGCTGGGTTGGCTTTGTGGAAGCTGCAATTTTTATTTTTGTGTTACTGGCTGGTCTGGTTTATCTGGCGCGTATTGGCGCGTTGGACTGGACGCCCGCGCGTTCACGCCGCGAGCGTATGAACCCGGAAACGAACAGTATCGCTAATCGTCAACGCTAACCGCGAGGCATTAAGATGGATTATACGCTCACCCGCATAGATCCTAACGGTGAGAATGACCGTTACCCCCTGCAAAAACAGGAGATCGTAACCGACCCCCTGGAGCAGGAAGTTAACAAAAACGTGTTCATGGGCAAACTGCATGACATGGTTAACTGGGGCCGTAAAAACTCAATTTGGCCCTACAACTTCGGCCTTTCTTGCTGCTATGTAGAGATGGTGACCTCTTTTACCGCAGTGCATGACGTTGCCCGTTTCGGCGCGGAAGTGCTGCGTGCGTCGCCACGTCAGGCTGACCTGATGGTGGTGGCCGGTACCTGCTTTACCAAAATGGCCCCGGTTATTCAGCGTCTGTATGACCAAATGCTGGAGCCAAAATGGGTCATTTCTATGGGCGCCTGCGCCAACTCCGGCGGCATGTACGATATTTATTCGGTAGTGCAGGGCGTTGATAAGTTCATCCCGGTGGATGTGTATATCCCTGGCTGTCCGCCGCGTCCGGAAGCGTATATGCAGGCGTTGATGCTGCTGCAAGAATCGATTGGCAAAGAGCGCCGTCCGCTCTCATGGGTGGTGGGCGATCAGGGCGTGTATCGCGCCAATATGCAGCCAGAACGCGAACGTAAACGCGGCGAGCGTATTGCCGTCACGAACCTGCGTACCCCGGACGAGATTTAATTTGCGCCTGTCGGCAGCAGCACTTCACTTCGCTAACCACTATTTTAATAGCGCGAAGCACTGCCGACCACCACGGACCATTTGCAATGGTGAACAATATGACCGACTTAACCGCGCAAGACGCCGCATGGAGTACCCGAGATCACCTTGATGATCCGGTTATCGGCGAACTGCGCAACCGTTTTGGGCCGGATGCCTTTACCGTTCAGGCGACCCGCACCGGTATCCCCGTTGTTTGGGTCAAGCGTGAACAACTACTGGAGGTTGGCGATTTCTTAAAGAAACTGCCGAAACCTTACGTCATGCTGTTTGACTTACACGGCATGGATGAACGCCTGCGTACGCACCGTGACGGGTTACCCGCCGCGGATTTTTCCGTTTTCTACCACCTGATTTCCATTGAGCGTAATCGCGATATCATGCTCAAGGTGGCGTTGTCTGAAAACGACCTGCGCGTGCCGACCTTCACTAAACTTTTCCCTAACGCCAACTGGTACGAGCGTGAGACCTGGGAGATGTTTGGTATTGATATCGAAGGCCACCCGCACCTGACGCGCATCATGATGCCGCAAACCTGGGAAGGCCATCCGCTGCGTAAAGATTATCCGGCGCGCGCGACCGAATTCGACCCGTTTGAGCTGACCAAAGCCAAGCAGGATCTGGAGATGGAAGCGCTGACCTTTAAGCCGGAAGACTGGGGGATGAAGCGCGGGACTGACAACGAGGACTTTATGTTCCTCAACCTCGGCCCGAACCACCCATCTGCGCACGGTGCGTTCCGTATTATCCTGCAACTTGACGGCGAAGAAATCGTCGACTGCGTGCCGGATATCGGCTATCACCATCGCGGCGCCGAAAAAATGGGCGAGCGCCAGTCCTGGCATAGCTACATTCCCTATACCGACCGTATCGAATACCTCGGTGGTTGCGTCAATGAAATGCCGTACGTGCTGGCGGTAGAAAAGTTGGCAGGGATCACCGTCCCGGATCGTGTGAACGTCATCCGCGTGATGCTCTCTGAACTGTTCCGCATTAACAGTCATCTGCTGTACATCTCGACCTTTATTCAGGACGTCGGCGCGATGACGCCGGTCTTCTTTGCCTTTACCGACCGGCAGAAAATTTATGACCTGGTGGAAGCCATTACCGGTTTCCGTATGCACCCGGCCTGGTTCCGTATCGGCGGCGTCGCGCACGACTTGCCGCGCGGTTGGGATCGCCTGCTGCGAGAGTTCCTTGAGTGGATGCCGAAGCGTCTGGATTCTTACGAGAAAGCCGCGCTGCGTAACACCATTCTGAAAGGGCGTTCGCAGGGCGTTGCCGCTTACGGCGCGAAAGAGGCGCTGGAGTGGGGCACCACTGGCGCAGGGCTGCGCGCGACCGGGATCGACTTCGACGTGCGTAAATGGCGTCCATACTCTGGCTACGAAAACTTTGACTTTGAAGTGCCGGTGGGCGGCGGTGTTTCCGACTGCTATACCCGCGTGATGCTGAAAGTGGAAGAGCTGCGCCAGAGTCTGCGCATTCTTCAGCAGTGCCTCGATAACATGCCGGAAGGCCCGTTCAAAGCGGATCACCCGCTGACCACGCCGCCGCCGAAAGAGCGCACGCTGCAACATATCGAAACCCTGATCACCCACTTCCTGCAGGTCTCCTGGGGCCCGGTGATGCCGGCGCAGGAGTCCTTCCAGATGGTGGAAGCGACGAAGGGGATTAACAGTTACTACCTGACCAGCGACGGCAGCACTATGAGCTACCGTACCCGCGTGCGCACGCCGAGCTTTGCGCACCTGCAGCAGATTCCCTCGGCGATCCGCGGTAGCCTGGTCTCCGACCTGATTGTCTATCTGGGTAGTATCGATTTTGTTATGTCAGATGTGGACCGCTAATTATGCACGAGAATCAACAACCACAAACCGAGGCTTTTGAGCTGAGTGCGGCAGAGCGTGAAGCGATAGAGCACGAGAAGCACCACTACGAAGACCCGCGTGCGGCGTCCATTGAAGCGCTGAAAATCGTTCAAAAGCAGCGTGGCTGGGTGCCGGACGGCGCGATCTACGCTATTGCCGATGTGCTGGGTATTCCGGCGAGCGACGTCGAAGGCGTCGCCACATTCTACAGCCAGATCTTCCGTCAGCCGGTCGGTCGCCACGTGATTCGCTACTGCGACAGCGTGGTGTGCCATATCACCGGCTATCAGGGGATTCAGGCCGCGCTGGAAAAAAATCTCAACATCAAACCGGGGCAGACGACCTTTGATGGTCGCTTTACGCTGCTGCCGACCTGCTGCCTGGGGAATTGCGATAAAGGGCCGAACATGATGATTGATGAGGATACTCACAGCCATCTGACCCCGGAAGCCATTCCTGAACTACTGGAGCGGTATAAATGAAAAACGTTATCCGTACTCCCGAAACCCATCCGCTGACCTGGCGTCTGCGCGATGACAAACAGCCGGTCTGGCTGGATGAATATCGTAGCAAAAACGGCTACGAAGGCGCGCGTAAGGCGCTGACCGGCCTGTCTCCGGATGAAATCGTCAGCCAGGTAAAAGACGCCGGTCTGAAAGGGCGCGGCGGCGCGGGCTTTTCCACCGGTCTGAAGTGGAGCCTGATGCCGAAAGATGAATCCATGAACATCCGTTACCTGCTGTGTAACGCCGATGAAATGGAACCGGGCACCTATAAAGACCGTCTGCTGATGGAACAGCTGCCGCACCTGCTGGTGGAAGGCATGCTGATCTCCGCGTTCGCGCTGAAAGCGTATCGTGGTTACATCTTCCTGCGCGGCGAATATATCGAAGCGGCTGTACATCTGCGCCGTGCGATTGCTGAAGCAACCGAGGCCGGGCTGCTTGGCAAAAATATCATGGGCACCGGGTTCGACTTTGAACTGTTTGTCCACACCGGAGCAGGGCGTTACATCTGTGGTGAAGAAACGGCGCTGATTAACTCCCTCGAAGGCCGCCGTGCGAACCCGCGTTCCAAGCCGCCCTTCCCGGCGACCTCCGGCGTATGGGGCAAGCCGACCTGTGTGAATAACGTCGAAACGTTGTGCAACGTCCCGGCAATCCTCGCCAACGGCGTGGAGTGGTACCAGAACATCTCGAAGAGCAAAGATGCGGGTACTAAGCTGATGGGCTTCTCGGGCCGCGTGAAGAATCCGGGTCTGTGGGAATTACCGTTCGGCACCACCGCGCGCGAGATCCTCGAAGACTACGCGGGCGGTATGCGCGATGGCCTGAAATTCAAAGCCTGGCAGCCGGGCGGGGCGGGAACCGACTTCCTGACCGAGGCGCATCTTGACCTGCCGATGGAGTTCGAAAGCATCGGTAAAGCAGGCAGCCGTCTGGGCACCGCGCTGGCGATGGCGGTAGACCACGAAATCGGCATGGTGTCGCTGGTGCGTAACCTGGAAGAGTTCTTTGCCCGCGAATCCTGCGGCTGGTGTACGCCATGCCGCGACGGGTTGCCGTGGAGCGTGAAAATTCTGCGCGCGCTGGAGCGTGGCGAAGGCCAGCCGGGGGATATCGAGACACTTGAGCAACTGTGTCGTTTCCTCGGACCGGGTAAAACCTTCTGCGCGCATGCGCCGGGCGCGGTTGAGCCACTGCAAAGCGCAATTAAGTATTTCCGCGAAGAATTCGAAGCTGGCATCAAGCAGCCGTTCAGCAATACCCATTTAATCAATGGTATTCAGCCGAACCTGCTCAAAGAGCGCTGGTGAGTTAACGATTTTTAATTTGGAAGCATGCTAATGGCTACGATTCATGTAGACGGCAAAGAATACGAGGTCAACGGCGCGGACAACCTGCTACAGGCATGTCTGTCCCTCGGCCTTGATATTCCGTATTTTTGCTGGCACCCGGCGCTGGGAAGCGTCGGTGCTTGCCGCCAGTGTGCGGTGAAGCAATACCAAAACGCGGAAGATACGCGTGGTCGCCTGGTGATGTCCTGTATGACGCCAGCCACCGACGGTACCTTTATCTCTATTGACGATGAAGAAGCGAAACAGTTCCGTGAAAGCGTGGTGGAGTGGCTGATGACTAACCACCCGCACGACTGTCCGGTCTGTGAAGAGGGCGGTAACTGCCATCTTCAGGATATGACCGTGATGACGGGTCACAGTTTCCGTCGCTACCGTTTCACCAAACGTACCCACCGCAACCAGGATCTGGGGCCGTTCATCTCTCACGAAATGAACCGCTGCATCGCCTGCTACCGTTGTGTGCGTTACTACAAAGATTATGCCGACGGCACCGATCTGGGCGTCTATGGCGCGCATGACAACGTCTACTTCGGGCGTCCGGAAGACGGTACGCTGGAAAGCGAATTCTCCGGTAACCTGGTCGAGATTTGCCCGACCGGCGTCTTCACCGATAAAACGCACTCCGAGCGTTACAACCGTAAATGGGACATGCAGTTTGCGCCGAGCATCTGCCAGCAGTGTTCCATCGGCTGTAACATCAGCCCGGGCGAGCGCTATGGCGAATTACGCCGTATCGAAAACCGTTATAACGGTACCGTTAACCACTACTTCCTCTGCGACCGCGGTCGTTTCGGCTATGGCTATGTGAACCTGAAAGACCGTCCGCGTCAGCCAGTTCAGAGCCGTGGCGATGACTTTATTACTCTCAACGCCGAGCAGGCGATGCAGGGCGCGGCGGATATTCTGCGCCAGTCGAAGAAAGTGATCGGTATCGGTTCGCCACGCGCCAGCATTGAGAGCAACTTTGCGCTGCGTGAGCTGGTTGGTGCGGAAAACTTCTACACCGGTATCGCGCGCGGCGAGCAGGAACGTCTGCAACTGGCGCTGAAAGTGCTGCGTGAAGGCGGAATTTACACCCCGGCGCTGCGGGAAATCGAATCTTATGACGCGGTACTGGTATTGGGCGAAGACGTTACCCAGACCGGCGCGCGCGTTGCGCTGGCGGTACGCCAGGCGGTGAAAGGTAAAGCGCGTGAAATGGCGGCGGCGCAGAAAGTGGCCGACTGGCAGATTGCGGCCATCCTTAACATCGGCCAGCGTGCCAAACATCCGCTGTTCGTGACCAACGTGGACGACACCCGTCTGGATGATATCGCCGCCTGGACCTATCGCGCGCCGGTGGAAGATCAGGCGCGCCTGGGCTTTGCGATTGCCCATGCGCTGGACAATACAGCGCCTGCGGTTGACGGTATCGACAGCGACTTGCAAAACAAAATTGATGTCATTGTGCAGGCGTTGGCCGGCGCGAAAAAACCGCTGATTATCTCCGGCACTAACGCCGGTAGCAGTGAGGTGATTCAGGCGGCCGCCAACGTGGCGAAAGCGCTGAAAGGCCGTGGCGCCGACGTCGGTATTACTATGATTGCCCGCTCCGTGAACAGCATGGGGCTGGGTATGATGGGCGGCGGTTCGCTTGATGATGCGTTGGGCGAGCTGGAAACCGGCAGCGCGGACGCGGTGGTGGTGCTGGAAAACGATCTCCACCGTCATGCAAGCGCTACGCGCGTGAACGCCGCGCTCGCCAAAGCGCCGCTGGTGATGGTGGTTGACCATCAGCGCACGGCGATTATGGAAAACGCGCATCTGGTGCTTTCCGCGGCAAGCTTCGCCGAAAGCGATGGTACGGTCATCAACAACGAAGGCCGCGCGCAGCGCTTCTTCCAGGTTTATGATCCGGCCTACTACGATAACAAGACGATTATGCTGGAAAGCTGGCGCTGGCTGCATTCGCTGCACAGCACCGTCGAAAACCGCGAAGTGGACTGGACACAGCTTGACCATGTGATCGACGCGGTCATTGCCGCCATGCCGCAATTTGCCGGCATTAAAGACGCCGCGCCGGATGCGACCTTCCGCATTCGTGGGCAGAAGCTGGCGCGCGAACCGCATCGTTACAGCGGTCGTACGGCGATGCGCGCCAATATCAGCGTGCATGAACCACGTCAGCCGCAGGATAAAGACACCATGTTCGCCTTCTCGATGGAAGGGAATAACCAACCGACTGCCCCGCGATCTGAAATTCCGTTCGCCTGGGCGCCGGGCTGGAACTCCCCGCAGGCGTGGAACAAATTCCAGGATGAAGTGGGCGGCAAACTGCGTCACGGCGATCCGGGCGTGCGTTTGATTGAAGCGACTGAGGGCGGTCTGGATTATTTCACTACCGTGCCGGCAAGCTTCCAGGCGCAGGACGGTCAGTGGCGTATTGCGCCGTATTACCACCTGTTTGGCAGCGACGAATTGTCTCAGCGTTCTCCGGTCTTCCAGAGCCGTATGCCGCAGCCGTATATCAAACTTAACCCGGCGGATGCCGCGAAGTTGGGCGTCAATGCCGGGACGCGCGTCTCCTTTAGCTACGATGGCAATACGGTGACGCTGCCGGTTGAAATCTCTGAAGGGTTAGCGGCAGGGCAGGTAGGGCTGCCGATGGGTATGCCTGGCATCGCGCCGGTTCTGGCTGGCGCGCGTCTTGAAGATCTGCGGGAGGCGCAACAATGAGTTGGATTACACCGGATCTGATTGAGATCCTGCTGAGCATTCTCAAAGCGGTGGTGATTCTGCTGGTGGTCGTCACCTGCGGGGCCTTCATGAGCTTCGGCGAACGTCGTCTGCTGGGTCTGTTCCAGAACCGTTATGGACCAAACCGCGTTGGCTGGGGCGGCTCGCTCCAGCTGGTCGCGGACATGATCAAGATGTTCTTTAAAGAAGACTGGATCCCGAAATTCTCGGATCGCGTCATCTTTACCCTGGCGCCGATGATCGCGTTTACTTCGCTGCTGCTCTCCTTCGCCATTGTGCCGGTTAGCCCTAATTGGGTGGTGGCCGATTTAAACATCGGGATTTTGTTCTTCCTGATGATGGCCGGTCTGGCGGTTTACGCGGTGCTGTTCGCCGGTTGGTCGAGCAACAACAAATACTCGCTGCTGGGCGCGATGCGCGCGTCTGCCCAGACGGTGAGCTACGAAGTGTTCCTTGGTCTTTCCCTGATGGGCGTGGTGGCGCAGGCCGGTTCATTTAATATGACCGATATCGTCAATAACCAGGCGCATCTGTGGAACGTGATTCCGCAATTCTTTGGGTTTGTTACTTTCGCCATCGCGGGCGTAGCGGTCTGTCACCGTCACCCGTTTGACCAGCCGGAAGCCGAGCAGGAACTGGCGGACGGTTACCACATCGAATATTCCGGTATGAAATTCGGTCTGTTCTTCGTGGGGGAGTACATCGGCATCGTCACCGTTTCCGCGCTGATGGTAACGCTGTTCTTCGGTGGCTGGCATGGCCCGTTCTTACCGCCATTCGTCTGGTTCGCGCTGAAAACCGCGTTCTTCATGATGATGTTCATTTTGATTCGTGCGTCGTTACCGCGTCCGCGTTATGACCAGGTAATGTCCTTCGGCTGGAAAGTTTGCCTGCCGCTGACGCTCATCAACTTGCTGGTAACGGCGGCTGTCATTCTGTGGCAGGCGCAATAAGGGACACAAAGACCATGACCTTAAAAGAATTATTAGTAGGTTTCGGCACTCAGGTACGCAGTATCTGGATGATCGGCCTGCATGCGTTCGCCAAACGCGAAACGCGGATGTATCCGGAAGAGCCGGTCTATTTACCGCCCCGTTACCGTGGCCGTATCGTGCTCACGCGCGACCCGGACGGTGAAGAGCGCTGCGTTGCCTGTAACCTGTGTGCGGTAGCCTGTCCGGTAGGCTGTATCTCTCTGCAAAAAGCGGAGACCAAAGATGGCCGCTGGTATCCGGAATTTTTCCGCATTAACTTCTCACGCTGCATCTTCTGCGGCCTGTGCGAAGAAGCGTGCCCGACCACGGCGATTCAGTTGACCCCGGACTTCGAACTGGGCGAATACAAACGTCAGGATCTGGTGTACGAAAAAGAGGATCTGCTGATTTCCGGTCCGGGCAAATACCCGGAATATAACTTCTACCGGATGGCGGGTATGGCAATCGACGGCAAAGATAAAGGCGAAGCAGAGAACGAAGCCAAGCCTATCGACGTCAAGAGCCTGTTACCGTAAGGAGAGGGCAATGGAATTCGCTTTTTATATCTGTGGCCTGATAGCCATCCTCGCGACCCTGCGAGTGATCACCCATACCAATCCGGTACACGCGCTGTTGTATCTGGTGATATCGCTACTGGCGATTTCCGGGGTGTTCTTTTCGCTGGGCGCTTATTTTGCCGGTGCGCTGGAAATTATCGTCTACGCAGGCGCCATCATGGTGCTGTTTGTGTTCGTGGTGATGATGCTCAACCTCGGCGGCAGCGAAATCGAACAGGAACGCCAGTGGCTGAAGCCGCAGGTGTGGATTGGTCCGGCGGTTTTGTCGGCCATTATGCTGGCGGTCATTGTGTACGCCATTCTGGGCGTTAACGACCAGGGCATCGACGGCACGCCGATTAGCGCGAAAGCGGTGGGCATCACGCTGTTCGGGCCTTATGTTCTGGCGGTCGAACTGGCGTCGATGCTGCTGCTGGCAGGCCTGGTGGTGGCGTTCCACGTCGGTCGTGAAGAGCGTGCGGGTGAAGTGCTAAGCAACCGCGCCGATGACCGCGCGAAAAGAAAAACGGAGGAGCGCGCATGATCCCCTTAACACATGGACTGATCCTCGCTGCGATTTTATTCGTCCTGGGTTTAACCGGTCTGGTTATCCGCCGCAATCTGCTGTTTATGCTGATCGGGCTGGAAATCATGATTAACGCCTCCGCGCTGGCCTTTGTGGTCGCCGGGAGCTACTGGGGCCAGACCGATGGTCAGGTGATGTACATTCTCGCCATCAGCCTTGCGGCTGCGGAAGCGAGTATTGGACTTGCGCTGTTGCTGCAACTCCATCGCCGTCGCCAGAACCTGAACATCGATTCAGTAAGTGAGATGCGTGGATGAACATGCTTGCCTTAACCATTATTCTGCCATTGATTGGCTTTGTCTTGCTGGCGTTCTCTCGCGGACGCTGGTCGGAAAATCTCTCCGCGACCATTGGCGTGGGCTCCGTTGGTCTGGCGGCGTTGGTGACAGCGTTTGTCGGGATGGATTTCTTCGCCAACGGCAAACAGGCGTTCAGCCAGCCGCTGTGGACGTGGATGTCGGTCGGTAACTTCAACATCGGTTTTAACCTGGTGCTGGACGGCCTGTCGCTGACCATGCTCTCTGTGGTCACCGGCGTCGGCTTCCTGATCCACATGTTCGCGTCCTGGTACATGCGTGGAGAAGAGGGTTACTCCCGCTTCTTCGCTTATACCAACCTGTTTATCGCCAGCATGGTTGTTCTGGTGCTGTCCGATAACCTGCTGTTGATGTACCTCGGCTGGGAAGGCGTGGGCCTGTGCTCTTATCTGTTGATCGGCTTCTATTACAGCGATCCGAAGAATGGCGCGGCGGCAATGAAAGCCTTCGTGGTGACCCGTGTCGGTGACGTATTCCTCGCCTTCGCGCTGTTCATCCTCTACAACGAACTGGGCACGCTGAACTTCCGCGAAATGGTCGAGCTGGCGCCAGCGCACTTTGCTGACGGCAACAACATGCTGATGTGGGCGACGCTGATGCTGCTGGGCGGCGCGGTCGGTAAATCTGCGCAGCTACCGTTGCAGACCTGGCTTGCCGACGCGATGGCCGGTCCGACGCCGGTCTCCGCGCTGATCCACGCCGCTACCATGGTGACTGCCGGTGTCTACCTGATCGCTCGTACCCATGGTCTGTTCCTGATGACCCCGGAAATTCTGCATCTGGTGGGCATTATCGGGGCGATTACGCTGGTCATGGCGGGTTTCGCCGCGCTGGTGCAGACCGACATCAAACGCGTGCTGGCCTATTCCACCATGAGCCAGATTGGCTACATGTTCCTGGCGCTTGGCGTGCAGGCGTGGGATGCGGCGATTTTCCATCTGATGACGCACGCCTTCTTTAAAGCGCTGCTGTTCCTGGCCTCCGGCTCGGTAATTCTGGCCTGCCATCACGAACAGAACATCTTTAAGATGGGCGGTCTGCGTAAGTCGATTCCACTGGTGTATGCCTGCTTCCTGGTGGGGGGCGCGGCGCTGTCGGCGCTGCCGCTGGTCACTGCGGGCTTCTTCAGTAAGGATGAGATCCTGGCTGGCGCGATGGCGAACGGTCATATCAATCTGATGGTGGCGGGTCTGGTCGGCGCGTTCATGACCTCGCTGTACACCTTCCGGATGATTTTCATCGTATTCCACGGGAAAGAACAAATTCATGCTCATGCAGGGAAGGGGATTACCCATCATCTGCCGCTGATTGTCCTGATGATCCTGTCTACCTTTGTTGGCGCGCTGATTGTACCGCCATTGCAGGGGGTGCTGCCGCAGACAACTGAACTGGCGCATGGTCGCGTCATGACGCTGGAAATTACCTCTGGCGTAGTGGCGATTGCCGGCATCCTGATTGCCGCATGGCTGTGGCTGGGTAAACGCACGCTGGTGACGTCGATCGCCAACAGCGCGCCGGGCCGTCTGCTGGGGACCTGGTGGTATAACGCCTGGGGCTTTGACTGGCTGTACGACAAAGTATTCGTCAAGCCATTCCTCGGTATCGCCTGGCTGCTGAAGCGCGACCCGCTTAATGCGTTGATGAACATTCCGGCTATCCTTTCCCGTTTTGCAGGCAAAGGCCTGGTACTAAGCGAGAACGGTTATTTGCGCTGGTATGTGGCATCCATGAGCATCGGCGCGGTTGTGGTGCTGGCGCTGTTGATGGTACTGCGTTGATCGTAAAGTGAATTTTATCCAAATTCGTTGAAAATCAGGCCTCTGTCAGAGGCCTTAAAAAGGAATAAAAATCGCCATGTTACTACCCTGGCTAATATTGATTCCCTTTATCGGCGGCTTTCTGTGCTGGCAGACCGAACGCTTTGGCGTGAAGGTGCCGCGCTGGATAGCGCTGATTACCATGGGGCTGACGCTGGCGCTCGGTCTGCAATTGTGGTTGCAGGGCGGCTACTCACTGACGCAATCCGCCGGTATTCCGCAGTGGCAATCTGAATTTGTCCTGCCGTGGATCCCGCGTTTTGGCATCTCTATCCATCTGGCGCTCGACGGACTGTCGCTGCTAATGGTGGTGCTGACCGGCCTGCTCGGCGTTCTGGCGGTGCTTTGCTCCTGGCGAGAAATCGAAAAATATCAGGGCTTCTTCCACCTGAACCTGATGTGGATCTTAGGCGGCGTTATCGGCGTGTTCCTGGCCATCGACATGTTCCTGTTCTTCTTCTTCTGGGAAATGATGCTGGTGCCGATGTACTTCCTGATAGCGCTGTGGGGCCACAAAGCTTCTGACGGGAAAACGCGTATCACGGCGGCGACCAAGTTCTTCATCTACACCCAGGCGAGTGGTCTGGTGATGTTGATTGCCATCCTGGCGCTGGTCTTTGTGCACTACAACGCGACCGGCGTGTGGACTTTCAATTATGAAGAGCTGCTGAACACGCCGATGTCCCACGGTGTGGAATATCTGCTGATGCTGGGCTTCTTCATCGCCTTCGCGGTGAAAATGCCGGTGGTGCCGCTGCATGGCTGGCTGCCGGATGCGCACTCCCAGGCGCCGACCGCCGGTTCTGTCGACCTGGCCGGTATCTTGCTGAAAACCGCCGCTTACGGTCTGCTGCGTTTCTCCCTGCCATTGTTCCCGAACGCGTCGGCGGAGTTTGCGCCGATCGCTATGTGGCTTGGCGTTATCGGCATTTTCTACGGCGCGTGGATGGCCTTTACCCAATACGACATCAAGCGTCTGATTGCTTATACCTCCGTTTCCCACATGGGCTTCGTGCTGATCGCTATCTACACCGGCAGTCAGCTGGCGTACCAGGGCGCGGTGATTCAGATGATTGCGCACGGTTTGTCCGCAGCCGGTCTGTTCATTCTGTGTGGCCAGTTGTACGAACGTCTGCATACGCGTGACATGCGTATGATGGGCGGCCTGTGGGGCAAAATGAAATGGTTGCCTGCGCTGTCTATGTTCTTTGCGGTGGCGACGCTCGGGATGCCGGGCACCGGTAACTTCGTTGGCGAATTTATGATTCTGTTCGGCAGCTACCAGGTGGTGCCGATGATTACCGTGATCTCCACCTTTGGGCTGGTATTCGCCTCTGTATACTCGCTGGCGATGCTGCATCGCGCTTACTTCGGTAAAGCGAAGAGCCAGATTGCCAGCCAGGAACTGCCAGGGATGTCGCTGCGCGAGCTGTTTATCATTCTGTTGCTGGTGGTGCTTCTGGTACTGCTTGGCTTCTATCCGCAGCCGATTCTGGATACCTCGCATTCTGCGATGAGCAACATCCAGCAGTGGTTTGTTAATTCCGTTACTACTACAAGGCCGTAAATCGCCATGACAATAACTCCACAACACCTGATTGCGCTGCTACCGCTGCTGATCGTCGGCTTGACGGTGGTGGTTGTGATGCTCTCCATTGCGTGGCGACGCAATCACTTCCTCAATGCCACGCTGTCGGTCATTGGGCTTAACGCTGCTCTGGTTTCGCTTTGGTTTGTCGGCCAGGCCGGGGCAATGGACGTCACGCCGCTGATGCGCGTTGACGGCTTTGCGATGCTCTACACCGGGCTGGTGCTGCTGGCGAGCCTCGCCACCTGTACCTTTGCCTACCCGTGGCTGGAAGGCTATAACGATAACCAGGAAGAGTTCTACCTGCTGGTGTTAATCGCCAGCCTGGGCGGAATTCTGCTGGCGAACGCCAACCATCTGGCGGCGCTGTTCCTCGGTATTGAACTGATCTCGCTGCCGCTGTTCGGCCTGATTGGTTATGCTTTCCGCCAGAAACGCTCGCTGGAAGCCAGTATCAAATACACCATCCTCTCCGCCGCCGCCTCGTCTTTCCTGCTGTTCGGGATGGCGCTGGTCTATGCGCAGTCCGGCAACCTGTCTTTCGAAGCGCTCGGTAAGAGCCTCGGCGATGGTATGCTGCACGAGCCGTTGCTGCTGGCGGGCTTTGGCCTGATGATTGTCGGTCTGGGCTTTAAACTCTCTCTGGTGCCGTTCCACCTGTGGACGCCAGACGTTTACCAGGGCGCGCCTGCGCCGGTTTCCACCTTCCTGGCGACGGCGAGCAAAATTGCTATCTTCGGCGTGGTGATGCGTCTGTTCCTCTATGCGCCGGTAGGCGACAGCGAAGCGGTACGCGTGGTGCTGGGCATTATCGCCTTTGCCTCTATCATCTTTGGTAACCTGATGGCGCTGAGCCAGACCAACATCAAACGTCTGCTCGGTTACTCTTCTATCTCTCACCTCGGCTATCTGCTGGTGGCGCTGATTGCCCTGCAGAGCGGCGAGATGTCGATGGAAGCGGTTGGCGTTTACCTGGCCGGTTATCTGTTCAGCAGCCTCGGCGCGTTTGGCGTGGTCAGCCTGATGTCCAGCCCGTTCCGCGGCCCGGATGCCGATTCCCTGTACTCTTACCGTGGTCTGTTCTGGCACCGCCCGGTTCTTGCCGCGGTGATGACGGTGATGATGCTGTCGCTGGCAGGTATCCCGATGACGCTGGGCTTTATCGGCAAATTCTACGTGCTGGCGGTCGGCGTTCAGGCCAGCTTGTGGTGGCTGGTCGCCGCCGTGGTAGTGGGTTCCGCGATTGGTTTGTACTACTACCTGCGCGTTGCGGTGAGTCTCTACCTGCACGCGCCGCAGCAACCGGGACGCGACGCGCCGACAAACTGGCAGTACAGCGCAGGCGGTATCGTGGTGCTGATCTCCGCGTTGCTGGTGTTGGTACTGGGCGTCTGGCCGCAGCCGCTGATTAGCCTTGTGCAACTGGCGATGCCGCTGATGTAATGCCGCGTTGATGATGTCAATAACCGCCGATTTATCGGCGGTTGAGGCTGATGGCCAACACCGGAGCCTCTAAATGTTGGATTGCATCCAACTTATGAAAACCTGTGACGCATAGAGACCATAGACTCGTTGGGTGAGGCGTAGCCGAAACCCAACACTTTTCCAACGAACACAGAACCAGATGCCGGATAAGGCGTAGCCGCCATCCGGCATCAACGTTGTATTCTCCTTTGTCAGCCATCCGACAGCGCCGCCAGGCGCTATTATATTCACACCTCCTCTATATTCCCCCTGAATAATAGATCAAAGCGATAAAATTCAACGCCAGTCAGCTTTGTTAATATAATTCGCAGTAATGTTATTTTGATTTATTTAATTTACATGAATCCAAACGGTAGAATTACTAATTATTACCGCAACCTCTAAGTGCATATAATCGTTAAATAAATTTATTTACACACCATGTCATGCTAATGTTCATTTATAAAATTTAATAAAATGAAAAATTCCGATTTATTATGTCGTAAACGTTACTCCGATATAGCCGGGTTTTGTGCTGCTTCACGGAGGTAAACAGAAAGGACAAAAAGAAAATAAGGACATAGTAAGTGAACAAAACCTACAATATTATATGGAACGCCGCCCGCGGCATGTATATTGTCACCTCCGAACTGGCGCGCAGTGGTAGCCGCGCTATCGTCAGCGTCAGCGCCTCGTGCGCGGTAACTCTGCTGGCGATGGATGCTGCCCCCGCCGTCGCAGAGGAAACGCGAGTTTCCATTCCCTCCCAGACCACCACCTACACCCTGTCAGGCGCTACGCCGTTCGTCGTGGAAACGGGCAATACCGTCGCCACCGACATAGCGACCAGCGCCGCCATCGTCGGCGATAACAGCAACGACTGGGATCTGCTGATTGAAAGCGGCGCTGTCGTGGGGAGCAGCCTGACCGACAGCCAGGCGATGAACCTGGATTCGTTAACGGGCGCCACCAGCGTACATAACCAGGGGACGATCACCGGTTCCAACGAGGATGGAACGATAATGCTTCAAAACGGCGGCAGCGTGATCAACGATGGCCGGATCGAGAACAGCGCAATCTACGTTCATAATCTCGACTACGGCGCTCCCGAAATAGATGCCGCCATTTATATGCTCAACGGCGGCAGTTATGTCAGCAGCGAAAACGGTGTGTTGGAAGGCGTTTCCGGGGTGATCGTCCAGAGCGGCGAGGTCCACATCACCAACGGCGGGATGATTAACTCCGACGGCTCCTGGCGCTCTTATGGCGTCGAGCTTCGGGGCGGCGCTTACGGTACGATTGTCAATACCGGCACCATTATCACCACGGCCAGCGATGGTTCAGGCGAGATTGAGGATGCGGCGATTTATGCCCATACCTTTGATGATATCGCGGCGGGCGATTATGTTTCTGTTGATAATAGCGGCCTTTTGCAGTCTGATTTTATTGCCGTCGCGCTGTACCACGGCGCGCATTTTGAAGTGATCAACCGCGTCGGCGGGGTAATCACGGCGGGAAACAGCAGCCTCGTCGGCATCCAGTCCGCCGCCATGGAACTTAAAGCGGGCGTCGGCAACCTCGTCACCAATGACGGCACGATTTCCGCATATGGCACCGCCAATACTTACGGCATCCATTATGGCGAAAGTACCTCCGGCGGCGTTATCACCAATACCGGCTCCATTACCACCACGGGCGGCGGCGCGGGAGACGCCAGCGTCTATGTCCACGGCAACGGCGACGGCACCGTCGTCAACAACAGCGGAACCATGAGTTCCAGCGTCTATGGTGTCTATCTCGACTCGGCACGTTCCAAAGGCCATACGCTCAATAACCAGGCCGGGGGCGCAATCTCGGCCAACACGGCGGTGGCGATTAATGGCAACGGCAATACCATCACCAACCAGGGGAAGATGACCGGCGTAAGCGACGGCCTCCTTATCAGCGGCAATAACAATATCGTTACCACCTCAGGCGGTGAAATTTCAGGCAAAAATGGTATCCGCGTCAGTAAAGGCAGCGGCAACCAGATAACGGCCAAAAGTGGAAGTAAGATCACCACCACCAGCACCGGCATCAGTATCGCTGGCGGCAATAACCAGGTCACGACCGAAAGCGGAAGCGCTATCGTCGCCAAAGACAACGGCATTCTGATTAACAGCGGCGCCAACAACGTCACCAATGGCGGCAGCATCACGGCGACCGGCTCCAGTATCTCTTACGGCATCCAGTACAATAGCGGCGCCAGCGGCACTATCACCAACACCGGCACCATTACCACAACGGGTAAAGGCGCCGGGGACGCGAGCGTCTATGCCCACGGCGGCGCTGTCACGATTAACAACAGCGGCACGATGGACTCCTCGGTATTCGGCGTCTACGTCACCACGGGCCACACGCTCAATAACCTGGCGGGCGGCTCCATCACGGCAAATACCGCCGTTCAGCTCAACGGCAATAACAATACGCTCGCTAATGCGGGAGCAATCCTGGGCGACACCAATGGCGTAACCATCAACGGCTCCGGCAACACCCTGACCAGTCAGGGGAAAATAACCGGCGGAACCAACGCCATTCTCATCAACAGCGGTAGCAAGAACAACACCCTCACCCTCAATACCGGTACGGAGATATCCGGCAGCATTACCGACGGCAACAACAGCGCCAGCGCCAACAATAATCTGATTCTGGACGGAGAGGGTACGCTGGGCAGCAGCATCAGCGGCCTGAACAGCGTGACCAGCAGCGGCGACTGGACGCTGTCGGGCGCGACGATGAACCTCTCGGGAACGACCAACAGCGCGCTTTGGGTAAAATCCGGCACGCTGATACTGAACGGCGCGATGACCGCCAAAGGCGCGACCGTCGATAGCGGCACGACGCTGCAGATTGGCAACGGCGGCACGCTGGGCGCGTTCAACGGCGACATCGTTGACAACGGCACGCTGACGTTTAATCGCAACGATGTCGCCGCCTACGGCAGCGTCATCAGCGGCAGCGGCAACGTGATAAAACAGGGCGGCGGCGAGCTGACGCTCAGTAACAACAACAGCTACAGCGGCGGCACCACCATTGCAGAGGGAACGCTGACCGCCACCGCTGGCGGCGCGCTGGGCAGCGGCAATATCGACAACCGCGCTTACCTCAAACTGGACGCGGCAAACTCCAGCGATCCCTTTATCGTCGCGGATCTCACCACCCACAGCGGCGCCACCGTTGAAATCGGCGCGGGCAGCACGCTACAGGCCAATACCCTGACCCAGCAGGACGGCAGCACGCTGACGGCCGATTTGACGACGACCAACGGCCCCGCCATCAGCGCAAAAAACGTTAATCTGGACGGCACGCTGCATGTCGCCTCACCCGCCAGCCAGGAGCCGATACGCAGCACCGACGATCTGATCTCCCTGGCGCTTATCGAATCGGACAACGCCATTAGCGGCGATTTTGACGGCATCACTATCAACGGCAGCGCCATGAACCCGGACGCGTTCATTACCGTCGTGGGGCAGAAAAACGTCAATGACACACACTATGATCTGGTCGAGACGTTGACGTGGTATGCCGATCGCTACAACGCCGCCATCGACGCCCACGGCATCTTCAACCTGGCGGATGCCGACGACAGCTTTACGGTCAACACGGTGCTGGAAGACGTTGACGCCAACAGCGCCAGCGACTGGGACGGCCAGTCGCTTACCAAAACCGGCGCAGGCACGCTGATCCTGAATGCGGAAAACACCTATACCGGCACCACCACCATCAGCGGCGGCACGCTGATTGCCACCAACGTTGAGGCGCTGGGTACCGGCGACGTCACCGACAACGCCACGCTGGAACTGAACGCCAGCGGTACCTTCGACAACGCCATCAGCGGCAGCGGCCAGGTAGTGAAATCCGGCGACGGCGCGCTGACGCTCTCCGGCGCCAACAGCTACAGCGGCGGCACGCTTATCAGCGGCGGTACGTTGATTGCCGGGCGCGTTGATGTATTGGGCAGCGGCGACGTCACCGATAACGCCACGCTGGAGATGAATACCGGCGGTGACTTCGCCAACAATATCGGCGGTACGGGCAGCGTGGTGAAATCCGGCGATAAGACGCTCACACTCTCCGGCACCAATACTTATCGCGGCGGCACCACCATCAGCGGCGGCACGCTGGTCGCCAGCAACGTTGATGCGCTGGGCAGCGGCGATGTTACCGACAACGCCACGCTGGAGATGAATACCGGCGGTGACTTCGCCAACAATATCGGCGGTACGGGCAGCGTGGTGAAATCCGGC
>NZ_JBGDXT010000009.1:0-76813 GCF_046550615.1 Salmonella sp. SAL04214 | reverse complement strand
CGACAAGACGCTCACGCTCTCCGGCGCCAATTCTTACACCGGCGGCACCACCATCAGCGGCGGCACGCTGGTCGCCACCAACGTTGAGGCGCTGGGCAGCGGCGACGTCACCGACAACGCCACGCTGGAACTGAACACCGACGGCGATTTTGACAACGCCATCAGCGGCAGCGGCCAGGTAGTGAAATCCGGCGACAAGACGCTCACGCTCTCAGGCGCCAACAGCTACAGCGGCGCTACCACCATCAGCGGCGGCACGCTGATTGCCGCTAACGTCAACGCGCTGGGTACGGGCGCTATCGACAACCGCGCCAGCCTGTTGCTGGACGCCAGCGGCCAGTTTACGGTAACGGATCTCACCACCGAAAGCGGCGGCAACACCGAAATCGGCGCAGGCAGTACGCTACAGGCGACCACGCTGACTCAAAAAAGCGATAGCACGCTGACCATCAACCTGAACAGCAACACCGTCGATCCTGTTATCCACGCCGCTTCTCAGGTCTCGCTGGCCGGTACGCTGGACATCACCGGCGTCGGCGATGTGCTGGACAGCGATCCCGCCAGCACGGACGATCTGGATACCTTCACCCTGATCGCGTCAGACAAAACCATTGCGGGCGATTTCGAAAAGCTTACCGTCGCCGGAATGGATGCCGATCTGGCCGACTTTATCACCGTCGATGGCCGCATTGATGACACGGGCAAGCAGTACGAACTGACCACCGCCCTGACATGGTATGCCGACCGCGACGACGCCGTCACCGACGCCCACGGCACGTTTAACCTGACCAATGCCGACGGCAGTTTTGCGGTCAACACGGTGCTGGAAAACGTTGACGCCACGCTCGATCCCGCCAACGCCACCGGCTGGGACGGCACATCGCTGATCAAACAGGGCGCAGGCACGCTGATCCTGAATGCGGAAAACACCTATACCGGCGGCACCACCATCAGCGGCGGCACGCTGGTCGCCACTAACGTTGACGCGCTGGGCAGCGGCGACGTCACCGACGACGCCACGCTGGAGCTGAACACCGGCGGCACGTTCGACAACGCCATCAGCGGCAGCGGGCAGGTGGTCAAATCCGGCGACGGCGCGCTGACGCTTTCCGGCAGCAATACTTATACCGGCGGCACCCTTATCAGCGGCGGTACGCTGGTCGCCAGCAACGTTGAGGCGCTGGGTACCGGCGACGTCACCGACAACGCCACGCTGGCGCTGAACGCTGGCGGTGACTTTACCAACAACATCGGCGGTACGGGCCGCGTGGAAAAATCCGGCGACAAGACGCTCACGCTTTCCGGCAGCAATACTTATACCGGCGGCACCCTTATCAGCGGCGGCACGCTGGTTGCCAACGATGTAAACGCGCTGGGCACTGGCGACGTTACCGACAACGCCACGCTGGCGCTGAACACCGGCGGTGACTTCATCAATAACATCGGCGGTACGGGCCGTGTGGAAAAATCCGGCGACGACGTGCTGACGCTCTCAGGCGCCAACAGCTACAGCGGCGGCACGCTCATCAGCGACGGCACGCTGGTCGCCAGCAACGTTGAGGCGCTGGGTACCGGCGACGTCACCGACGACGCCACGCTGGAGCTGAACACCGGCGGCACGTTCGACAACGCCATCGGCGGCAGCGGCAACGTAGTAAAATCTGGCGCAGACACGCTCACCCTCTCCGGCAGCAATTCTTACACCGGCGGCACCACCATCAGCGGCGGTACGCTGGTCGCCAGCACCGTTGAGGCGCTGGGTACAGGCGACGTTACCAACAACGCCACGCTGGAACTGAACACCGGCGGTGACTTCATCAATAACATCGGCGGTACGGGCCGTGTGGAAAAATCCGGCGACGACACGCTCACGCTTTCCGGCAGCAATACTTACACTGGCGGCACCCTTATCAACGGCGGCACGCTGGTCGCCAGCAACGTTGAGGCGCTGGGTACCGGCGACGTCACCGACAACGCCACACTGGCGCTGAACACCGGCGGCACGTTCGACAACGCCATCAGCGGCAGCGGTCAGGTGGTCAAATCCGGCGACAAGATGCTCACGCTTTCCGGCGCCAACAGCTACAGCGGCGGCACGCTCATCAGCGACGGCACGCTGGTCGCCAGCAACGTTGAGGCGCTGGGGACTGGCGACGTCACCAACAACGCCACGCTGGAACTGAACACCGGCGGTGACTTTACCAACAACATCAGCGGCAGCGGGCAGGTGGAAAAATCCGGTGACGACGCGCTGACGCTCTCAGGTGCCAACAGCTACAGCGGCGGCACGCTCATCAGCGACGGCACGCTGGTCGCCACCAACGTTGAGGCGCTGGGTACCGGCAACGTCACCGACAACGCCACGCTGGAGATGAACACCGGCGGCGATTTTGACAACGCCATCAGCGGCAGCGGCCAGGTGGTGAAATCCGGCGACGAGACGCTCACGCTCTCCGGCGCCAATTCTTACACCGGCGGCACCACCATCAGCGGCGGCACGCTGGTCGCCAGCAACGTTGAGGCGCTGGGCAGCGGCGACGTCACTAACGACGCCGTGCTGGAACTGAACACCGGCGGTGACTTCATCAATAGCATCGGCGGTACGGGCCGTGTGGAAAAATCCGGCGACGAGACGCTCACGCTTTCCGGCAGCAATACTTACACCGGCGGCACTCTTATCAGCGGCGGCACGCTGATTGCCAGCAACGTTGAGGCGCTGGGTACCGGCGACGTCACCGACAACGCCACGCTGGCGCTGAACGCTGGCGGTGACTTCATCAATAACATCGGCGGTACGGGCCGTGTGGAAAAATCCGGCGACGACGTGCTGACGCTCTCAGGCGCCAACAGCTACAGCGGCGGCACGCTTATCAGCGGCGGCACGCTGGTCGCCAGCAACGTTGAGGCGCTGGGCACTGGCGACGTCACCGACAACGCCACGCTGGAGCTGAACACCGGCGGTGACTTTACCAACAACATCGGCGGTACGGGCCGCGTGGAAAAATCCGGCGACGGCACGCTCACGCTTTCCGGCAGCAATACTTATACCGGCGGCACCCTTATCAGCGACGGTACGCTGGTCGCCAGCAACGTTGAGGCGCTGGGCAGCGGCGATATCGACAATTACGCCAGCCTGCAACTGAACGCCAGCGGCCAGTTCGTTACGGCAAATCTCACCACTCACGATAACGCCACCACCGCAATTGGCGCAGGCAGCGCATTGCGGGCAAATACGCTAACGCAGGAGGCGAACAGCACCCTGGCCGTACACCTGACCGACAGCAACAGCGGCGCCATCGTCACCGCCGACCGCGCCAACCTGGGCGGCACGCTGGATATTACCGGCATCGGCAACGTGGCAAAATCCTGGACCCGCGACGCGTACGCCTACACGCTGATTGACACGGACAGCGCCATCGATAGCGACTTTGCGCAATTCACCGTAGCCGGTATGGACGCCAAACAGGTGGATTTTCTCACCGTCGATGGGCGCGTGAACGCCGACGACGACACCCGCTATGACGTAACCGCCTCGTTGTCCTAGTATGCCGACAGCGACAACGCCGCCACCGACGCCCACGGCACCTTCACCCTGAGTGAGCAAGGTCATAGCTTCACGTTGAACACCGCGCTGACGGACGTTGACGCCACGCTCAATCCCGACAGCGCCACCTACTGGGACGGCAAATCGCTCATCAAACGGGGCGCTGGCACGCTGATCCTGGGGGCGCAAAATACCTACAGCGGCGACACCGACGTGCAGGAGGGCACGCTATGGCTGGCCGAAACGGCGACTATCGGTTCTGCGGGGAGCGCGCAGGCGGTTAATATCGCCGCGAACGCCGCCTTTGGCGGCCATAACGCCACGGTGAACGGCCATGTTAACAATCTGGGCAGCCTGTACTTTGTCGATACGTTCACTGTCAACGGCGATGTCGTCAACAGCAGCGCAATGATAAGCGGCAGCGACCAGCCCAACAATACGCTGACGATCGCGGGAAACTATACCGGCAACGACGGTCATCTCTATCTCAATACCCAACTGGGCGATGACAGCTCGCCCACCGATAAACTGATCGTCACCGGCGACACCGCTGGCAGCACCACGCTGCATATCACCAACGTCAATGGCCTGGGCGCACAAACGGTTAACGGTATTGAAGTCATTGAGGTGGGCGGCCAGTCCGACGGTGATTTTACGCTCTACAAAGGGCATGTTGATATTAACGCCTGGACCTATACGCTGAAACAAGACGGCGGCGACTGGTACTTGCGCTCCGAGTCTGATGACGTGCCGGACGACGGCGGTGAGGTTACTCCGCCGGACGATGGCGGCGATGTCACTCCGCCGGACGACGGCGGCGATGTCACTCCACCGGACGATGGCGGCGAGGTCACTCCGCCTGACGACGGTGGCGATGTCACTCCGCCGGACGATGGCGGCGACGTCACCCCGCCGGACGATGGCGGCGATGTCACCCCGCCTGACGATGGCGGCGATATCACTCCACCTGACGGCGGCGACGTCACGCCCGTGGCGCCGCAGTACCGCGCCGACATTGGCGTTTATCTCGGCAACCAGTGGATGGCGCGCAACCTGCAAATGCAGACCCTCTACGACCGGGAAGGCTGCCAGTACCGTTCCGCCGACGGCAGCGTCTGGATGCGTTTTAAGGCCGGTAAAGCCGAATCGCAGGCGGTTAACGGCAACGTAGATATCGACAGCGACTACTCGCAGTTCCAGCTCGGCGGCGACATCCTGACCTGGAGCGACGGCGCGCAGAGCGTCACCGTTGGCCTGATGGGCAGCTACATCAACGCCAGCACCGACAGCACCGGCAACCGGGGGGCGGACGGCAGCCAGTTCTCCGCCAACGGTAGCGTGGACGGCTACAACCTCGGCCTCTACGCCACCTGGTTTGCCGATGCGCAAAGCCATCGCGGGGCTTACATCGATAGCTGGTATCAGTACGGCGCTTACAACAACAGCGTGGATAACGACGGACTCAGCGCCAGCCGTTACGACTCCGCTGCGCACGCCGTCTCGCTGGAGACGGGTTATCGTTATGATATTGCGTTAAGCAACCGCAACACGGTCAGCCTGACGCCGCAGGCGCAGGTCACCTGGCAGCGCTACAGCGCCGACACGGTTATTGACGATGGCGGCACCCGCATCAGCGGCCAGAACGATGATAGCTGGACGACGCGCTTAGGCGTGCGTGTGGACGGTAAACTGTACAAAGAGAGCGGCAGGATCCAGCCGTTTATGGAGGTCAACTGGCTGCACGCCAGCGACAATGCTTCGGCCACCTTTGGCGACACGAAGGTATCGCAGGATTTGCCGAACGACCGCGTGGAAGTGAAAGTGGGGATTCAGGCAAACGTCAGCGAACGGCTAAGCGTCTACGCCCAGGCCGCCGGTCAGAAGGGAAAGAACGACTACGGCGACGCCAGCTTTAGCCTGAATATGCGCTATAACTGGTAGGTTGCTGACCAGGCATAGTACAACATTTATGCCGGATGGCGGCTACGCCTTATCCGGCCTGCAGGGTTATCAATATGTGATAATTCGTAGGCCTGTTAAGCGAAGCGCCATCAGGCGTAGGTTGGGTGGAACGCAACGCAACATTCGGTATCCGGTTCCGCAAGCAGGCAGTGGAACAACTCTCCCAACTGTTTTCGTGACCCGTTTCCCGGATAAATGTTTATTCATCGACTTCAATGGGAAAAATTTGATCTGAAGCGTATTTCAGGGCGTCCGATCGCGCTCAGTTCATTATTTCGTGTGACGGCGGCATATAATATCTTTCCATCAATAACGTGAGTATTGGCACGGCTTAATGGATTGCTGTTTGGCGGGTTGTAAAAGGAAGTGCTGGCGAGGGCACAGTGCAGATAGTCCCCCATCTTATATATTCACTTTTGGTAAATCGGTCACTGTAAATAGTGTTCTTCATGCAGAATCTGTGGGTCGAACGGCACCAACTGATTAAGCCTGTCATCTTAAACGTAAATATTATTTGTCTCAAAAATATAATTATCTTTTTTATTATGGGTGGTTATTAACGCAGGTAATATTATTTTCTACTTTCGTCATGCTGATAATAAAAGTAAAGCGGAATATAATGCAGGATATCTGCAGAGAATTACCCGAATATAATTGAAAAGGAATTTGTATGCTTAATGGAAAAACATTAATGCTGTTGTTGGGTGGGGTTGTTCTCTCGGGCTGTGGGCCGGAGCCCTCCGACCCGCAGGGAAATAATCCGGCTGAGTTAAAACAGGAGCAGGCTATCCAGAAAGAAAATAGCGCTCAGGCCGGGGATGACACTGTCCAGAAAAGACAAGCCGAGGCCGCCCAACAGGCTGCGAAAAAAGCAGCCGAATATAAAGCGAATGCTGAAGCCAAAGCCCTGGCAGATGCCAAAGCGGCATCTCTGGCAGATGCCAAAGCGGGATCTCTGGCAACAGCCGAAGCACCGCAACATGAAATGCGGACACGTGCCGTGGCATCAAAAGCGTTCGCTGCACAAGGCGGTAATGTAATGGGGACCGCGCGTTACGAACACTACGATGAAAATCCGATTAAACAGGTAAGTCAGGCGCCGCTCGCCACGTTTAGTCTGGATGTAGACACTGGCAGCTACGCTAACGTGCGGCGCTTTCTGAATCAGGGACAACTGCCGCCGCCGGAAGCCGTGCGGGTAGAAGAGATGCTGAACTATTTTCCCGCGCCTCAGCCCGTTGCGGATAAGCAGGATAACACTAAACCCATTGCGGCCTGTATACCGATGCCATTTGCGGTTAAATACGAACTGGCTCCCTCGCCGTGGAACGCGCAGCGTACGCTATTAAAAGTTGATGTTCAGGCCCGGGACATGCAGACCAGAGATCTACCACCTGCCAACCTGGTTTTTCTCATTGATACTTCCGGCTCTATGCAGCCAGCGGAACGCCTGCCGTTGATCCAGTCGGCGCTAAAACTGTTGGTGAACGATCTGCGTGCGCAGGATAACATCACGATTGTGACCTACGCGGGCGGCACTCACGTCGCGCTGGCGTCTACAGCGGGAAATAACACAACCGCGATTAAAGCGGCAATTGATAATCTGGATGCTTACGGGAGTACCGGTGGTGAAGCGGGATTACGACTAGCCTACGAGCAGGCCGAAAAAGGGTTTATCAAAGGCGGCGTTAACCGCATTTTGTTGACCACCGACGGTGATTTTAACCTCGGTATTACCGATCCCAAAGACATCGAAGCGCTGGTAAAAAAAGAGCGCGAGAAAGGTATTACCTTATCTACGCTGGGCGTCGGCGATGACAATTTCAACGAAGCCATGATGGTGAGAATTGCTGATGTGGGTAACGGCAATTACAGCTACATCGACTCCCTCTCCGAGGCGCAAAAAGTCCTCAAGGATGAGATGCATCAAACGCTGGTCACCGTTGCCAAAGATGTAAAATCGCAAATCGAATTTAATCCGCAGTGGGTGACTGAGTACCGGCAGATTGGTTATGAAAAACGCCAACTGCGCGACGAGGATTTCAATAACGATAAGGTTGATGCGGGTGATATCGGCGCGGGTAAACACGTCACGCTATTCTTTGAACTGACGCTTAACGGGCAGAAAGCCTCGGTGGATAAACTGCGCTACGCTCAGGACAAAGCCGCCTCAAAGCCAACAAAATCAAGCGAGCTGGCGTGGATCAAATTGCGCTGGAAAGCGCCGCAGGGCAGCGAAAGTACATTAGCCGAGTTCCCGGTCGTTATGGGAAAGATGCCGAGCTTTGCTGACGCCTCTGAAGATTTTCGTTTCCGCGCGACGGTAGCGGCTTTCGGGCAAAAACTGCGTGGCTCAGAAACGCTGGCAGATACGACCTGGCCGCAAATTATTAAATGGGGTGAACAGGCGCGCGGGAAAGATAAACAAGGCTATCGCGCGGAGTTTATTAAACTGGTAAAACTGGCGGAAGGCTTGTCTCACTAAGCGTCAGGGGATGCCTGTACTGTAGGCATCCCCTGTTACGTCAGGCGCTTTTGCGGCTGATCAGTGGTCCCTGGCTGTTTGTTGCTGCGCGCTCCAGCACTTCCTGAATGACCGAAGAGAGTTCGTTAATCTCAAACTTGGCCACGTAGCCGTCGGCCTTCACCTTACGTATATGATCTTCGTTGGCGCTGCCGGAAAGGGAAGAGTGAATAACGACCGGGATCTTTTTCAGCCGTTCATCGGTTTTAATTTTACGCGTTAACGTAAAGCCATCCATCTCCGGCATCTCAAGATCTGTCAGGACCAGCGCGATTTTCTCGCTAATTGGCTTACCTTCGGCCTCCGCTTCCTGCGCCAGTTGCTGGATTCTCTCCCATGCATCCTTGCCGGTCACATGCATCTGATGCGGAATTCCCATCGCGTTCAGCCCTTTTTCCAGCATCGCGCGGGCGACTTTGGAGTCTTCCGCCACAATGGCTACCGCGCCTGGGGTAATATAAAATTTATTGGTCTTCAGATTGGTGGCGCGCAGATCGTGGCTGGAGGGGACAATATCATAAAGGATCTGCTCAACGTCGAGCACCAGCGCCAGGTTGTTGGTTTCTTTGTTGTCATCCAGGCAGGCAATACTGGTGATGTAGCGACCGTTGACGGCTTTCTCGGCGGTATGCACCTGTTGCCAGTCAAGACGCATAATATTTTCCACCGACTCGACGGCAAATGCCTGTACGCTGCGCGCATATTCGGTGATCAGCAAAATATTCAGCCCGGTTTCCGGCTTGCAGCCCGCTACCGCTGGCAAATCAATCACCGGAATGACCTGATCCCGAATATTGACCATGCCCAATAGCGGCGCTTTCATGCCTGCCGGGCGCGTAAAGGCGGGCATTGGTACGATTTCGCGCAGCTTAAATACATTGATGCCGAACAGCTCTGACTTCTGTTCATGCAGCGATGTACCAAGACGGAATAACAGCAGTTCAAAACGGTTGGACAGGGTTAAATTGGCCCTGTCATCAATATCTTTCTGAAAATTGTCCATCCTAACCTCATTATGAAAGCCTGCCTTTTTTAGTGTTATCGGCAATGAGGACAAAAAATGGAGCGCTAAACCGGGAAAACAGAAAAATCGTAAGCCAGCTCCGTCGCCGGGAAAATAGCGCGGCATTCCGCCAGTAAGCGCTGACAGCCTTTATCGTCATAGCGTGAGCTAATATGGGTCATGATCAGCCGACCGACGGCAGCTTCCCGCGCCAGCGTCGCGGTTTGACGGGTGGAGCTGTGTCCGCGAGCGTTGGCTTTCTCCTCCATTGACGCATCCAGCGTGGTTTCATGGACCATCACATCCACGCCTTGCGCCAGCGCGAGGGCGGCCTCGCAGGGCGCGGTATCGCCGAAAATCGCCACTGATTTCCCGGCCACGGCGGGAGCAAGGTAGTCGGCGCCATTGATCTGCCTTCCATCGGCAAGCGTGACGGTTTTTCCTGCCTTCAACGCCTGAAACAGCGGGCCGGGCGTAACGCCTGCGGCTTTTAACGCCCTGGCATTCAGCGCGCCAGGCTTGTCATGTTCAACAACGCGATATCCGTAGCACTCCAGTGGATGCTCCAGCCTGAACGCGGTCACTTTACGCAGACCGTCGTCAAGAATATCGCCTGCGCTAATTTCTTCAATTTGCAACGGAAAATCGGTCCATGAACCGCTAAGGCGCAGTGTGGTTGCAATAAACTCACGCACGCCTTGAGGCCCGTATACGGTTAGCGGATGGGGATTCCCCGCCATCGACCGGCTGCATAGCAGACCCGGCAGGCCAAACAGATGATCGCCGTGAAGATGGCTGATAAAAATGCGCTCAAGCTTACCGGGATGAAACGCGGTATTAAGCATTTGATGCTGTGTCCCTTCGCCGCAATCAAAAAGCCATACTCCCGGCTGCGTTGGATGTTGCAGATGTAATAAAATTGCCGTTACATTGCGTGAGCGCGTGGGAACGCCTGCGGACGTACCTAAAAAAATTAATTCCATCTTGTCCATACACGTTTGGTTATCGTTTAACCCAAGATTACCACAACACAGGAGCGCATCATGATTGACTGGCAGGATCTCCACCATAGCGAACTTACCGTTCCTCAACTTTACGCGTTACTCAAATTGCGCTGCGCGGTCTTTGTGGTAGAACAGCGCTGTCCTTACCTGGATGTGGATGGCGATGATTTAGTCGGCGACAATCGGCATATTCTGGGCTGGCATCAGGATGAGCTGGTGGCGTATGCGAGGATTCTGAAAAGCGAGAACGAATCAGACCCGGTTGTCATTGGCCGGGTGATCGTCAGCGATGCCTGGCGAGGGGCGAAACTGGGCCAGCAATTAATGGCGAAAACGCTGGAATCTTGTGGGCGGCACTGGCCGGATAAGCCGCTATATCTGGGAGCGCAGGCGCATCTGCAACCTTTTTATGCGCGGTTTGGTTTTATTCCGGTCACCGATGTTTATGACGAAGACGGCATTCCGCACCGGGGAATGGCGCGGGAGGTTCATCAGGCATAAACCGAAACCGTTGACTATAGTTAGGAGCAGGTGTTAACACAACGGAGAATGAGAATGTCATATCAATTTGGTGAATCACGTGTTGATGATGATCTGACTTTGCTCAGCGAAACGCTGGAAGAGATTTTACGTTCCTCAGGCGATCCCGCCGATCAAAAATACATTGAGCTGAAAGCCCGCGCGGAACAAGCGCTGGAAGAGGTGAAAAACCGCGTAAGCCATGCGTCGGATAGCTATTATTACCGGGCAAAGCAGGCCGTTTATAAAGCGGATGACTACGTTCATGAAAAACCCTGGCAGGGTATTGGCGTAGGCGCGGCGGTAGGACTGGTACTTGGACTGCTGCTGGCGCGGCGCTAAATCCCCCCACTGAACAGAATTGCAACCCTCCCTAAATGAGGTACTGCTTTTTTAGGGCAGTACCCCGTATAATGTGGGGTTTTTAACAGGGAGGGTCCGCGTGCATTCTATTACTACTGCGCTGGAAAATCTGACGCGTCAGCTATCGCAAGAGATACCGGCGACGCCAGGGCTTTGCGTTTTCGATGCGCCTTTCCCTTTAAACGATGCCTTCGATGCATTGAGCTGGCTGGCCAGCCAGTCATCCTTTCCGCAATTCTACTGGCAACAGCGCAATGGCGACGAAGAAGCTGCCGTTCTCGGGGCAATCACCGTTTTTTCATCGCTCGATCTGGCGCAACGGTTTTTACGTCAGCACGCGCAGCCTGACTTACGTATTTGGGGGCTGAATGCGTTCGAGCCGAAAGAGGGCTACTTATTGCTGCCGCGGCTGGAGTGGCGACGTAGCGGGGGTACGGCGACCTTACGCTTACATCTGCACAGTGACGTTTCGCTACGCGATGATGCGCGCCAGGCGAAAGCGTTTCTCGCTTCTCTGGTCGGCATTAAGCCTGTTCCGGCGCTACGCCTTTCGCTCACGAGCGAACAACACTGGCCGGACAAAGACGGTTGGGTGAAGCTGATTCAGCAGGCCACCCACACCATTGCGCAAGAGGCGTTTGATAAAGTTGTGCTGGCGCGGGCCACCGACTTACAATTCTCCCGTCCGGTCAATGCCGCCGCGATGATGGCGTCCAGTCGTCGTTTAAATCTCAACTGCTACCACTTTTTTATGGCTTTTTCCGCCGATACCGCCTTTCTGGGATCATCGCCGGAGCGGCTCTGGCGGCGGCGTGAAACGGCGCTGCGTACCGAAGCGCTGGCCGGGACGGTGGCGAACCATCCGGATAACCATAAAGCCTGGCAGCTTGGCGAATGGTTAATGAAAGACGATAAAAACCAGCGAGAAAATATGCTGGTTGTCGAAGACATCTGCCAGCGACTGCAAAACTGCACCCACTCGCTGGATGTGCTGCCGCCGCAGGTGCTCAGACTGCGCAAGGTTCAGCATTTGCGCCGCTGTATCTGGACGGCGCTTAATCAGGCGGACGACACGCTCTGCCTGCACCAGTTACAGCCTACCGCAGCAGTCGCCGGGATCCCTCGTGAACCCGCGCGTTGTTTTATAGAACAACATGAGCCGTTCGAACGTGAATGGTATGCCGGGTCGGCAGGCTATCTCTCCACGCGGCAAAGTGAGTTTTGCGTGACGTTACGTTCAGCCAAAGTGACGGCCAATGTGGTGCGATTGTATGCCGGCGCGGGAATCGTCCGCGGCTCCGATCCGGAACAGGAATGGCAGGAAATAGATAATAAAGCGGCCGGGTTACGTACCTTATTGCAGATGGATGCGTAATGAGTCACATATTCCCGACCCATATCAATAATCCATTTTTGCAGCTCTTTATACTTAGTCCCAATGATTGATACCGGACAAACTCATGTCAGTAAGTGCATTTAACCGGCGCTGGGCGGCGGTCATCCTGGAAGCCTTAACCCGTCATGGCGTCAGGCATGTTTGTATCGCCCCTGGTTCCCGTTCCACGCCGCTCACGTTGGCGGCGGCAGAGAATCCTGCTTTTATTCACCATACGCACTTTGATGAGCGTGGGCTTGGTCATCTGGCGTTAGGGCTGGCGAAAGTCAGCCAACAGCCGGTTGCCGTTATTGTCACTTCAGGTACCGCCGTGGCGAACCTCTATCCGGCGCTGATTGAGGCGGGTCTGACGGGCGAGAAGCTCATTTTACTTACCGCCGATCGCCCGCCGGAGCTGATTGACTGCGGCGCCAACCAGGCGATCCGTCAGGCGGGGATGTTTGCCTCGCACCCCTCCCAAACTCTGTCGTTGCCGCGTCCCACGCAGGATATTCCGGCGCGCTGGCTGGTGTCGACCATCGACAATGCGCTCGCCATGCTTCATGCGGGCGCGCTGCACATTAACTGTCCTTTTGCCGAACCGCTGTATGGCGATATGAATGACACCGGTCTGGTCTGGCAGCAGCGTCTCGGCGACTGGTGGCAGGATGAAAAGCCCTGGCTGCGCGAAGCGCGTCGACTGGAAAGCGACAAACAGCGCGACTGGTTCTTCTGGCGACAAAAACGCGGCGTTGTCGTCGCCGGGCGTATGAGCGCGGAAGAAGGCAAAAAAGTGGCGCAGTGGGCGCAAACTCTGGGATGGCCATTAATTGGCGACGTATTGTCGCAAACCGGGCAGCCGCTGCCATGCGCCGACCTGTGGCTCGGCAACGCCAAAGCGGTGACCGAACTGCAGCAGGCGCAGATTGTCGTCCAGCTTGGCAGTAGCCTTACCGGAAAACGCTTACTGCAATGGCAGGCAACCTGCGAGCCGGAAGAGTACTGGGTAATCGACAATATTGAAGGTCGTCTGGACCCGGCGCACCATCGTGGACGCAGACTGGTAGCGAAAATCGCCGACTGGCTGGAGATGCATCCGGCGGAAAAACGTAAACCGTGGTGTGTAGAGATCCCGCGTCTGGCAGAACTGGCGTGGCAACGGGTGGTCGCGCAGCGAGACACCTTTGGCGAAGCGCAGCTGGCGCACCGTATCCGCGACTATCTGCCGGAGCAGGGGCAATTGTTCGTGGGCAATAGTCTGGTGGTGCGTCTGATTGACGCGCTGTCGCAGTTGCCGGCTGGCTATCCGGTATACAGCAATCGCGGGGCGAGCGGCATTGACGGTCTGCTTTCCACGGCGGCGGGCGTGCAGCGCGCCAGCGCCAAATCGACGCTGGCTATCGTCGGCGATTTATCCGCGCTGTACGATCTTAACGCGCTGGCGTTACTACGTCAGGTATCCGCGCCGTTTGTGTTGATTGTGGTCAACAATAACGGCGGGCAGATCTTTTCCCTGCTGCCGACGCCGCAAAGCAAACGTGAGCGCTTTTATTTGATGCCGCAAAACGTCCATTTTGACCATGCGGCCGCCATGTTTAACCTACGCTATCATCGCCCGGAAAACTGGGAAGAGCTGGAGTCTGCGCTGGCTGGCGCGTGGCGAACCCCTGCGACAACGGTGATTGAGCTGGTGGTAAACGATACGGATGGCGCGCAGACGCTGCAGCAACTTTTGGCTCAGGTAAGCCATCTATGATGTTGCACGCGCAGCACATGCCCGGACAGCCTGGGGCGCCCTCGCTGGTTTTCCTGCACGGTTTTTCTGGCGATTGCCGTGAATGGCAGCCGGTTGGCGAACAGTTTCACGGCTGTTCGCGGCTTTATATTGACTTACCGGGACATGGCGGATCTGCGGCTATTCCGGTCGGCGGATTTGCCGATGTCATCAGATTGCTGCGCGCTACGTTAATTAGTTACAACATACTAAAGTTTTGGTTGGTGGGATACTCCCTTGGAGGCCGGGTGGCGATGATGGCAGCCTGCCAGGGAATACCAGGCCTGTGCGGCCTGGTGGTCGAAGGCGGTCATCCGGGGCTGCAAAATGAACAGGCGCGCGCTGAAAGACGGTTGTCTGACGGGCGCTGGGCAGAGCGTTTTCGTCGTGAACCCCTGACTGAGGTTTTTCACGACTGGTATCAGCAGCCGGTGTTCGCCTCGCTGACGGCGCAGCAAAGGCAGACGTTGACGGCGCTGCGTAGCCAGAATAACGGCGAAACGCTGGCTGCGATGCTGGAGGCGACATCGCTTGCCGCCCAGCCGGATTTACGCGAGGCGCTCAACGCGCTGGCATTTCCGTTTTATTATTTATGTGGCGAACGCGACAGCAAATTCCGCGCCCTGGCGCAGGAAGTGGCGGCGACATGCCATGTTATTCGTAACGCCGGACACAACGCGCATCGGGAAAACCCCGCTGGCGTGGTAGACAGTCTGGCTCAGATTCTGCGTCTCTGACTAAAGGACACACTATGATCTATCCTGATGAAACAATGCTTTACGCACCGGTAGAATGGCACGACTGCTCGGAGGGTTACACCGACATTCGTTATGAAAAATCCACCGACGGTATTGCAAAAATCACCATTAATCGTCCGCAGGTGCGCAATGCATTTCGTCCGTTGACCGTCAAAGAGATGATTCAGGCGCTGGCGGATGCCCGTTACGACGACAACGTGGGCGTGATTATTCTGACCGGCGAAGGCGATAAAGCGTTTTGCGCGGGCGGCGACCAGAAGGTGCGCGGCGATTACGGCGGTTATCAGGATGACTCCGGCGTGCATCACCTGAACGTGTTGGACTTCCAGCGCCAGATTCGCACCTGTCCGAAACCGGTTGTCGCGATGGTCGCGGGATATTCCATTGGCGGTGGTCATGTGCTGCACATGATGTGCGACCTGACCATCGCGGCGGAAAACGCCATCTTCGGCCAGACTGGTCCGAAAGTTGGCTCCTTTGACGGCGGCTGGGGCGCTTCGTATATGGCGCGTATCGTTGGTCAGAAGAAAGCGCGTGAAATCTGGTTCCTGTGCCGCCAGTACGATGCGCAACAGGCGCTGGACATGGGGCTGGTTAACACCGTCGTTCCGCTGGCGGATCTGGAAAAAGAGACCGTGCGCTGGTGCCGCGAAATGTTGCAAAACAGTCCGATGGCGCTGCGTTGCCTGAAAGCGGCGCTGAATGCCGATTGTGACGGTCAGGCCGGGCTGCAGGAGCTGGCGGGCAACGCTACCATGCTGTTCTACATGACCGAAGAAGGGCAGGAAGGCCGTAACGCCTTTAACCAGAAGCGTCAGCCTGACTTCAGCAAATTCAAACGGAACCCATAATGCGTAGCGCGCAGGTATACCGCTGGCAGATCCCCATGGACGCGGGGGTGGTTCTGCGCGACAGGCGGTTAAAAACTCGCGACGGGCTGTATGTTTGTCTGCGTGACGGCGAGCGTGAGGGATGGGGAGAGATCTCTCCGCTGCCGGGGTTCAGTCAGGAAACGTGGGAAGAGGCGCAGACGGCGCTACTAACATGGGTGAACGACTGGCTTCAGGGGAGCGAGGGATTACCCGAGATGCCTTCGGTCGCGTTTGGCGCAAGCTGCGCGCTGGCGGAACTGACTGGCGTCTTGCCGGAGGCGGCGGACTATCGCGCCGCGCCGTTATGCACTGGCGATCCTGACGATTTGGTGCTGCGGCTTGCCGATATGCCCGGCGAGAAAATCGCTAAGGTCAAAGTGGGTCTCTATGAAGCGGTACGTGACGGCATGGTGGTTAATTTGCTGCTGGAGGCGATCCCGGATCTGCATCTGCGTCTGGATGCGAATCGCGCCTGGACGCCGCTAAAAGCCCAACAGTTCGCAAAGTATGTTAATCCGGATTACCGCGCTCGTATCGCCTTTCTCGAAGAACCGTGTAAGACGCGGGATGATTCCCGCGCCTTTGCCCGTGAAACCGGCATCGCGATTGCCTGGGACGAAAGTCTGCGCGAAGCGGATTTCACCTTTGAAGCCGAAGAGGGCGTCAGGGCTGTGGTTATTAAACCTACGCTGACCGGATCGCTTGATAAAGTGCGTGAGCAAGTCGCTGCCGCCCATGCGTTGGGACTGACGGCGGTCATCAGCTCTTCGATCGAGTCCAGCCTCGGCCTGACGCAACTGGCGCGGATTGCCGCCTGGTTGACGCCGGGAACGCTGCCCGGACTGGATACCTTGCATCTGATGCAGGCGCAACAGGTTCGCCCCTGGCCCGGTAGCGCGTTGCCTTGTCTGAAGCGTGATGAGCTGGAACGACTGTTATGACATTCACGGACTGGCCGTGGCGCCACTGGCGTCAGGTTCGCAGTCAGGCGCCCGCTCTGCGCCTGAACGATGAAGTGCTAAGCTGGCGCGCCCTCTGTGAGCGTATTGATGTGCTGGCGGGCGGGTTTGCCGCGCAGGGCGTACGCGAGGGCGATGGTGTCCTGCTGCGCGCCGGGAATCAGCCGCGCACTCTGTTGGCATGGCTTGCGCTGATGCAGTGCGGCGCGCGGGTTCTGCCCGTCAATCCGCAGTTGCCCCAGACATTGCTGGAAGCGCTGGTGCCGAAGTTAACGCTGCGTTTTGCGCTGACACTGGAAGGCGAAAACGTATTTTCCGGGTTAACCGCGTTGCAGATACAAAAGAGCACAGCGGCGTATGCCGTGGCCTGGCAACCGCAGCGTCTGGTTTCCATGACGCTGACATCGGGTTCCACAGGATTGCCAAAAGCGGCCGTACATACGTGCCAGGCGCATCTTGCCAGCGCGCAGGGGGTGCTTTCGCTAATGCCGTTTGGCCCGCAGGATGACTGGCTGCTATCGCTGCCGCTGTTTCATGTATCCGGGCAGGGTATTATGTGGCGTTGGCTCTTCGCCGGGGCGCGCATGACGGTACGCGATAAGCAACCGCTGGAGCAGATGCTGGCAGGGTGTACTCATGCTTCGCTGGTGCCGACGCAGCTATGGCGGCTGCTGGCGAATCGGGCGGCGGTGACGCTGAAAGCCGTTTTGCTCGGCGGCGCGGTGATTCCGGTTGAACTCACCGACCAGGCCAGCAAACAAGGGATTCGTTGCTGGTGCGGGTATGGGCTCACGGAGTTCGCGTCTACGGTATGCGCCAAAGAGGCCGATGGTTCGGATGATGTGGGCGCGCCGCTTCCCGGCAGAGAGATCAGAATCGTCGATAATGAAGTCTGGCTGCGCGCCGCCAGTATGGCGGAAGGTTACTGGCGTGATGGCAAACTGATCCCGCTGGTTAATGACGAAGGCTGGTTTGCCACGCGCGATCGCGGCGAGCTGAACCACGGCAGGCTAACCATCGCCGGGCGGCTGGACAACCTGTTCTTTAGCGGCGGCGAAGGCATTCAGCCGGAGGAAGTCGAACGCGTTATTAACGCGCATCCGCTGGTGCAACAAGCCTTTGTCGTGCCGGTAGAAGATAAAGAGTTTGGCCATCGTCCCGTTGCGGTTGTGGAGTATGCATCGCAGGCCGGAGACGTGAACCTCGCTGAATGGGTTCGCGATAAGCTGGCGCGTTTTCAACAGCCGGTTCGCTGGTTGACGCTGCCGTCAGAACTGAAAAACGGAGGGATTAAAATATCTCGCCGTGCGCTCCAGCAGTGGGTGTGTGAGAACTGTAAAAATTAATGTTAGGTTAATATACAACCATTCCATCGCTATTGCCGTTTTGTTTATCCGTTGATGTGTAACGTGTTATGAACAATCAGCGTGAAACGGGGGCGCTATGGAATGGTTGGTTAAGAAATCGCATTATGTCAAAAAGAGGGCGTGCCATGTTCTGGTGCTGTGCGATAGCGGCGGTTCGCTAAAAATGATCGCCGAGGCGAATTCCATGATATTACTGAGTCCCGGCGATATCCTGTCGCCTTTACAGGATGCGCAGTATTGTATTAATCGGGAAAAACACCAGACCTTAAAAATCGTTGATGCACGCTGTTATTCCTGCGACGAATGGCAGCGGTTGACGCGCAAGCCATCATGATCTGGCGGGCAGAAAAATCAGCATTACCCCCGCCATAATGCACAATACGCCGAGCATCGCTTTTAGGCTGAAAGCGCCTTGCAAACCGGGTAACAGCATTGAGGCTACCCAGACAAGCACATAGCTGAGACTCAGTAGCGCATAGGCTTTGCTGAGCGCGAGCGTGTGTAATGTTTTATGCCAGCAGAAGACGGAAACCAGATACCCCGCTAAACCGGCGAATAGCGCCAGGGTCGCGGCATTAAATGCGCCCAGTCCGGAAATAAACGCCAGCGGATGCGCTATCGATGGCAGCCGCATCATGGCGAATCCCAGACTCAACTGGGCGAGGGAGGCAATTGCAACGCTTATCAGTCCCCACATTACGCCCATTATGCCGCACTCCCCAGAATGATAATGCCGCTGATAATCAATGCGACGCCCAACCAGTGGCGGGGCGGAACCTGTTCATGCCAGATTTTCCAGGCCGCCAGCGTGACCCAGACAAAATTCAGACTCAACATCGGGTAAGCAATTCCCACCGGCAGGGTTTGTAGCACCAGCAGCCACAGCACCATCGCTGCGCCCATGCATATTAGCGCCAGGCCCAGCCACAGCATCAGGTGACGGCGGCGTCCGCCCGCCGTCAATGGCCGTGTCGCTTGCTTCTGGCAGAGCTGACCGCCAACGCTGAGCAGACTGGCAAGCACCAGAACGACGCCGATCATTTAGGCCGATACTGAATTAACACCAGACGCCCCTGATAATCAACATTGTCCGCAGGGGGAAGGGAAAGAGCGCTGATGTCTTCATCTTTGGCTATTGAAAGTACTAGCGTAATAATGCCCTCCTGACGATGCTGGTTGAGCCAGGCGTTAAAATCGTCGGCTTTAACGAATTTATCCTGCACATCAGGATAGCTAAGACCATACCTGAGTTCGCCCGCGTGTCCGTAGAGCATAATATCGTCTCGTTTCAGACTCCAGGCCAGCCCGGCGGCGACGCCGACGTTGTCGGCAAGAATATAGCGGCTTGATGCCAAAGGCGCCTGGGTCATTTCGACAAAAAACTGTGGCTGTTTGGACTCCATCACCCTGTCGGGGATGGAAAAGCCGAACAGCAGCGCCAGTCCCAGCGGACAAAACGCGGGTAATAGGTATTTTGGGCTATGACAGAGGCTATACCAGCCCACAAACGCCCAAACAGTAAAGACGCCCCAGACGCAAAACACTTTATAGGTTTCGATATGCGTCCACACCGGCGATTTCAGCGGGCCCCATGAGGAGACGACAAACGCTGCGACGATCCCGACTAACCCGAACACCAGGTTGATCCCGCCGTTGACACGCAGCGCGGCGACGCCTTCTTTTATGTTATGCAGGACGAAGCGCGCCATGAGTATCGCTATCGGTGCGAAACAGGAAAGAACATAGGTGGGCAGTTTCCCTTTCGCAATGCTGAAAAAGAGAAGCGGCATGATCGTCCATCCGAGCAAATAGAATGCGCCGTTTCGCTCGCGCCAGCCCAGTTTAAGCGCGCCAGGCAGTAACCCCAGCCACGGTAAACTTCCCGCGAGCAGTACCGGCAGATAGTACCAGAAAGGGGCTTTATGCTGGGCATCGCTCATGGCGAATCGCTGGATATGCTCCACCCAGAAAAAGTAATGCCAGAAATCGGCTTCGCGTCGCGCAATGGCGATCGCCCAGGGAAGGACAACCACAAAGCAGCTCAAGACCGCCAGCCAGCCGTATAGCAAAAAGTCCTTCCAGCGTTTCTGAACAATAACCCACGGCAGCACGCTCACCACCGGTACGGCCAGGGCGAGGAACCCTTTAGTTAATACACCCAGACCGCAGGTTGCGCCCAGTAGCAAAAACATCCCAATCTTGCCCATTCGGGTCGTGGCCTGCATCCCCTGCCAGAAACAACACATCCCGGCCGTAAGCCAAAGCGCGATCATCGGGTCGAGTACCGCATACGTCCCGATACTGTAAACGGCAAAGAGGGAGAGAAAGATAACGGAGGCAAGCAACGCGGTACGTTTATCCCGCCATAAGCGGAACGTCAGCCACGCCACCAGCGCTGCGGCCAGCAATGTCGTTAAAATAGCGCCAGCCCGCACGCCAAAATTGGTAGCGCCAAAAAGCCACTGACCCAGACTGTTTATCCAGTAACCGGCTATCGGTTTTTCAAAATAACGTAATCCCAGAAAATGCGGCACGATCCAGTCGCCAGACGCCAGCATCTCCCGACTTATTTCGGCATAGCGCGTTTCATCCGGCTGCCAGAGCAGGCGGCTATTGACAGGAATAACATAGTAGAGCGCGATAAATGCGGCGAAAGCCAGATAATAGCGTATCGATTTCATCATGAGGCGCTCGCTGCCTGTTGGCACCCCAGCCAACCTTCACGGCCAGGGATGTGTCCACGTACAATTTGCCCCAACGGCAGAGACTCAGGCGATGTCGGCAGCAGTTCGCCCAGAGGACAAAAGGTGATCCCCGCGTCGCGTGCACGAACGAGCAAATCTTCAAACAGCGGCTGATGGACAATACCTTCGACTTCCGCATGGATGGTATATACCGGCGTGCCTTTGTCCTGCAACATACGGGAGATAATCCAGGTATTGAACGACTGCGCCTGAACGGCGGGGCCGATAACCTCATCCCATGTGGGTAAGGTGACGGGGATTTGCGGCGTCCCTGTCTGGCCCGGCATCAGTAGCGGACGGAATAAGGTGGTTCCACGGCAATCGCTGTTATACCGCAGGTTGAACGGCTCTTTCGCACGAACAACGCGCCCATCCGCTCGCCAGCCGGCCGCGGCTGAGCAGGTGACGGGTTTTCCGATAATGGCCTCAAGCGCCGTTATGCCGCGCGCGATATCTTCTTCAAGCTGGCGGATACTCCAGTGGCCGCTGTGAGTCTGCCACGCATGGTGATCCCAGGCATGTAGTCCCGTCTCATGGTATGTTGCCGTTTCACGAATAATCCCGGCATTGGCGTTGCCGATATTTTTTCCCGGCCAGGCGGTACCGGCCAGCAGGATATCCCAGCCGTAGAGCGAGGCGGCGTTTGAACGTAGCATTTTCCATAAAAATCGCGGTTTTATCAGACGCCAAAGATGGCGTCCCATATTGTCCGGCCCGACGCTGAAGAAAAAGCTGGCCTGAACGCCGTGGCGATGCAATGTCGCCAGCAGCCGGGGAACACCTTCACGCGTTCCTCGCAAGGTATCAACATCAATGCGTAAACCGACTTTCGTCATGATGCGCGTTCCGCGACATCTACGCTGCGCAGGAAGAAGTCCAGCGTTTCTTCAACCGTATCACGCATCGCAATAGACGGTTCCCAGCCCAGACAGCGCCTGGCATTGTCGATACTGGGTTTCCGGTGTGCGACATCCTGATAACCCTTGCCGTAATAACTACGGCTTTCGACGACCTGGAAACCGGCAAACGGTGGGAAATGGCAGCGCAGCGGATGCTTATCAAAACTGTCGAGCAACAGCGTCGCCAGTTCCTGAATACTGGCTTCGTTGTCAGGATTGCCGATATTAATGATTTTGCCATCGCACCGATCGCCATCATTCACAATAATGCGGAATAATGCTTCGATCCCATCGCGAATATCGGTGAAACAGCGCTTCTGCTGACCACCGTCGATAAGCTTGATCGGCGTCCCTTCTACCAGGTTCAGAATCAACTGCGTTATCGCGCGTGAACTGCCGATACGCGCCGCGTTCAGGCTATCCAGCCGCGGCCCCATCCAGTTAAAGGGACGGAAAAGCGTGAAGCGCAATCCCTCTTTTTCGCCATAAGCCCAAATCACCCGGTCGAGAAGCTGTTTGGAAACGGAATAAATCCAGCGCGGCTTATTCACCGGCCCGACGATCAGATTCGATTTGTCCTCGTCAAAAGAGGCGTCCGTACACATGCCGTACACTTCAGAGGTAGACGGAAAAACCACGCGTTTACGGTATTTTACGCAATAACGGATAATCCGCAGGTTTTCTTCAAAATCAAGTTCAAAGACGCGCAGCGGGTTGCGGGTGTATTCAATCGGGGTAGCAATTGCTACCAGCGGCAGTACGACATCGCATTTTTTGACATGATATTCGATCCATTCTGAGTGGATGCTGATATCTCCCTCCACGAAATGAAAGCGAGGGTGGAGCAGGAATCGGCTAATGGCGTTGCTGCCGATATCCATACCGTAGACCTCGTAATTCTCTTCATTCAGTAACCGTTCGGTCAAATGATTGCCGATAAAACCGTTGACGCCGAGGATGAGAACGCGAATGCGACGTTTACCGCTGGTCGCTGGTGGACGGTTCAAACGCGCGCCCGCCACCAGACCAAGCGTCTGTGCAAGCTGCGAGCCCTGTACAGTAATACCGTCTCCGGCCTGGCCGGTAATAATCTCCAGCGCGCCATCGGCGCAGGCGACCCGCAGCGGAGAGACCGAAATTACCGAGCCGGGAAGCGCGCCTTGCGCATCCGGACAAATTCGGGAAGACCAGATAGTGAATTTTTGCGAGCCGTTATAGCTGAACGCGCCGGGCCAGGGGGCGGCTACCGCCCGCACCAGGTTATGCACCGTGGAAACCGGTTTGTGCCAGTCGATAAGGCCATCTTCCGGCCTGCGGCGACCATAATATGTAGCGTCAGACTCACGCTGGGGAACAGAAGGTATATCGCCGCATTTCATGGTGGGCAGGATGCTATTAAGCAACTGGCGCGCGGCCTGACATAGCTTATGATGCAGGGTAAGCGCAACATCGTCCTGCGCAATAGCGACGCGTTGACTGGCGACAATCTCTCCGGCGTCGGCACGTTTGACCATACGATGCAGCGTTACGCCCGTTTCGCTTTCGCCGTTAACCAGAACCCAGTTTAGCGGCGCACGGCCACGATAGGCAGGCAATAGAGAACCGTGCAGATTGAACGCGCCAGCCGGGGCGAGGTGCAGAATTTCTTCGCTTAACAGGTTGCGGTAATAGAACGAAAAAATAATATCCGGCGCAAGCTCAGCGATGCGGTCGACCCAGATAGGATGGTTTACGTTATCCGGCGCATAAACCGGAATCCCTAATTCTGCCGCCAGCCGGGAGACGGAGCCAAAAAAGGTGTTTTCCGCAGGATTGTCGGCATGAGTGAAAATCGCGGCAATCTCATACCCGGCATCCAGTACGGCCTGCACGCCCTGACATCCCATATCGTGATAGGCAAAAATAACGGCTTTCATTGGTGACTTTCCTCAGTAAACGGCGTGCTTTCCGGGTAGATAACTTGTTGAACAAAATAGCGGGGGCGGGCGCGGACATCGTTATAAATGCGACCGATGTATTCGCCCAGCAGTCCCATACCGATGAATTGCGCGCCGATGAAGGTAAACAGGACGGCAAAGAGCATAAATACGCCTTCCGCCGCCCACTGCGGCCCCAGCGCCAGGCGAAGTACAATAAGCAATACCGACAGGCTAAACCCGCCGATGGCGATAACGCTGCCCAGCAGACTCAACAGGCGCAGCGGCGTCGTCGTCAGGCAGGTCACCAGGTCATACATCAGGTTAATGAGACGCATAAAACTGTATTTAGAGTCGCCAAATTCACGTTCAGCGTGATGCACCGGGATCTCGGTAGCCCGACGAGCGAAAATGTTGGCCAGAATAGGGATAAAGGTGCTGCGTTCATGGCAGCGCAACATGGTATCGATAATAGGGCGGCGATAGGCGCGTAACATGCAGCCGTAATCGCCCATCGCTTTGCCCGTTGTGCGCTGGATCAGTAGATTAATGATTTTTGACGCCGATTTGCGAAACAGGCTGTCCTGTCGGTTCTGGCGCACAGTGCCTACCACATCGAACCCTTCATCGGCTTTCGCCACCAGACGTGGGATCTCTTCCGGCGGGTTTTGCAGATCGGCATCCAGCGTAATGATAAGATCGCCGCTTACATGGCTAAACCCCGCCATAATTGCTGCATGTTGACCGTAGTTACGGTTGAGTAAAATAGAGATGATATGGCTATCGGCCTCCTGGGACGCCTTAACCATCAGCTCCGCCGAGCTATCGCTGCTACCATCATCTATCAATAAAATCTCCCACGCTTTGCCCAGACTCTCGCAGGCGGTGGTGGTGCGTCTTATCAATTCCGGCAGGCTTTCCTGTTCGTTATAGACAGGAATAACCACCGAGACTTTTTTTATGGGGGCGGCGTCAAACATGCTTATTGTCCTGCTATCTGATGAAGGGCGGTAATGACCCGATCAAAGTCACTCTCGGTCATGTCCGGGAAGAGCGGCAGTGAGCAGATCCGCTCGCTGTTCCACTCGGTGTCAGGCAGCGTGAGCGTTGGGAAACGTTCGCGATAATATTTTTGCGTATGCGCGGCGCGGAAATGCAGCCCTGTGCCGATGCCTTTCGTTTTCAGCGATGCCATCAGAGCATCCCGGGTAATACCGCAGCGGGCTTCATCGACCCGGATAATGAATAAATGCCAGGCGTGAATATGTTCCCACGACGGAAGGCTCAGAGGCTGAAAAGGCAGGTCTGCCATTGCCTGGTGGTACTGCGCTGCGATGGCGGCGCGGCGAGCGTTAAGCGCATCCAGTTTCTGTAACTGAGCAAGCGCGATAGCGGCGTTGAGGTCAGGCAAATTATATTTGTAGCCCGGCGCCAGGACTTCCGCTTGTGGCGCGCGTCCTCCGCTCTGTCGATCCCAGGCATCAACGCCAAGCCCGTGAAACTTGAGGCTGCGCAGTTTATCGGCGAATTGCGGGTTATCCGTGACGACGATACCGCCTTCAGCGCAGGTGATGTTCTTAATGGCGTGGAAGGAGAAAATCGCGGTGCCCCGGGCGCCAATGTGGCGACCTTTGTAGCTGGTTCCTGTCGCGTGCGCCGCGTCTTCAATCACCGGAATTCCATAACGCTCGCCAAGAGCGTAAATAGCGTCCAGATCGGCGGGCGCGCCAGCGTAGTGGACGGGGATAATTGCTTTGGTTTGTGGCGTAATCGCGGCTTCGATATGTTCAGGCGTGACCATCAGCGTATCGCGATCGACATCGACCATGACGGGGTTCGCGCCGAGTAAAACGATCATATTTAGCGTAGAAACCCACGTCATTGACGGTGTAATGACCTCGTCGCCTTCACCAATGCCCAGCGCCATCAACGCGATGTGCATACCGGCAGTGGCTGAACTGACGGCAACGGCATATTGATTGCCTGTTAGCCGACAAAACGCCGCTTCCAGTTCCTGATTTTTCGGGCCGGTTGTTATCCAACCTGAGTCCAGTACGGTCTTAACGGCAGCAAGCTCTTCCGCGCCCATCGCCGGACGGGAGAAAGGCAAAAAGTCCGACATCATTTTTCCTTCAGCCATTGAAAGCCGCTTTTCAAATATTTCGGCAATAGAAAAGGGCTTATTTTTTAACGCATTTAGCTGAACCCTACTGGATGAATATTAAATTAACATTAAGAAATTAAGGTGAAGTAAAAAGATAATTTTTAACGGAATTATGCTTTGCTTTCGCCGAAAGTTTAAGGCATTTTATGCATGCCCAAAAGCTGTTTTTATGTTTCTGGCCTGGTCTTCCGTTGCGGAATTTCATTTTAATCGTATTGCTATTAAGTTAGCTGCACTGTCTGCCTGAGAGGTTAATGTGCTGGCATTTACCCTACGCTTTATTAAAAACAAACGCTATCTCGCGACTCTGGCGGGGGCGTTGGTTATTATCGCCGGGTTGACCTCACAACATGCCTGGAGTGGTAACGGTCTACCGCAGATTAACGGTAAAGCGCTGGCGGCGCTGGCGAAGCAGCATCCGGTAGTCGTGTTATTCCGCCATGCCGAGCGGTGCGATCGTTCCGATAATACCTGCCTGTCAGACAGCACGGGGATTACGGTCAACGGTGCGCAAGATGCCAGAGCGCTGGGTAAAGCCTTTAGTGCCGATATACAAAATTACAATCTCTATTCCAGTAATACGGTGCGCACCATCCAGTCGGCAACCTGGTTTTCTGCGGGCAGGTCGCTTACGGTGGATAAAAAAATGATGGATTGCGGCAGCGGTATTTATGCTTCAATCAATACGTTACTGAAAAAGTCGCAGAATAAAAATATAGTCATTTTTACCCATAATCATTGTTTAACGTATATTGCAAAAAATAAGCGCGGCGTAAAGTTTGATCCGGACTATCTTAATGCGCTCGTTATGCATGCGGAAAACGGAAAACTCTTTTTAGATGGTGAATTTGTTCCCGGCTAGCCGCATGTTAAAAGCGTAAAGACAGCCTGAAGCGGCTGTCGTCATTATAATAACCCTTTCAATGCTAATGTGTGGCGTGTCGCTACATTCAAATCATACAGCGCCAGTTCTTCTGGCTTGACCCAGGCGTAGTCCTGAAATTCGTCGTTAATACATATATCGCGATTAGCGGAAACACAGTCGAAGATGAGATAAATCATATAAATCTCTTCTTGTCTGCCATCAGCGTAGGTTTTAACGCGGATATCGTCGCGGAAGGTCCACGGCGTAATATCGCTCAGAATCAGTTGTTCGCCGAGTTCTTCCCGAACCTCCCGACGCAGCGCCTCTTCAATGCGTTCGCCCGGCTCGACCCCGCCGCCCGACAGCGCCCACTGACCGGGAAAGACGCCGCGGTTGTCGGCCATTTTGCACAGCAGATAACAGCCATCATTTTGAATTAATGGGCAAACTATAGTTCGTTGACGCATAAGTCGCTTCCTTAAACCACCAGGTCGTCAGCTTAACAAATCATTCTGCGAAATTCTTTGTGAAAAATGGAAGCGATAACGCAGACTGCGTTTTTTGTTAATCCTGTTGATGCAGGCGTCACCATGTGATGGCGCAATGATGCGGCATGGCGAAAGTAGTATTTCGTTACAATATGTTTTTGGAATGGTTTCTTAGTGCATTGATTCCTCAGCGTCTGGCAGTACAATTCTGCCGTTTTGGGGAGTTTTTCTTTATGTGCTTGCTGGAAAGGGTAAAAATGAAAAAAAGCATATTATTAGGTTTTGCCGGAATGCTGTTCGTTTCTGCATCGGCGCAGGCCATCAGTATTAGCGGCCAGGCGGGCGAAGATTACACCAACATTGGCGTGGGTTTTGGTACGGAATCGACGGGACTGGCGCTAAGCGGCAACTGGATGCACAACGATGATGATGGCGATGCTGCGGGCGTGGGTCTGGGGCTGAACATTCCGGTGGGACCGCTGCTGGCGACGGTAGGCGGTAAAGGTATTTATACCAATCCGAAAGACAGCGATGAAGGCTATGCGGCGGCTGTCGGCGGTGGGCTACAATGGAAAATCGGCAACAGCTTCCGTCTGTTCGGCGAGTATTATTATTCACCAGATTCGCTGTCCAGCGGCATCGACAGTTATGAAGAAGCGAACGCAGGCGCGCGTTTCACCATTATGCGCCCGCTGAGCATTGAAGCCGGTTATCGTTACCTGAACCTGGCGGGTAAAGACGGCAACCGCGATAATGCGATTGCTGACGGCCCTTATGTTGGCGTAAACGCCAGCTTTTGATGCTAACGGCGCGGCAATCGTCGCGCCATATTCCTCCTTTTCCCGTCATTCTTCTTTCCACGTCCTATTCCTCTTTGCGTTATAGTGTTTTCATCATAAGAGCAGGAGAACACAATGCTAAATGTGGAAATGCTATCCACCGGGGATGAGGTGTTGCACGGACAAATCGTTGACACCAATGCCGCCTGGCTGGCTGATTTTTTCTTTCATCAGGGCGTTCCGTTATCACGGCGAAATACGGTAGGCGATAATCTGGACAGTCTGGTCGCTATCTTGCGTGAACGCAGTCAACATGCTGATGTTTTGATTGTTAATGGCGGGTTAGGGCCGACCAGCGATGATTTAAGCGCGCTCGCCGCGGCAACGGCAAAAGGCGAAGGATTAGTACTGCACCAGGCGTGGCTGACCGAAATGGAACGCTACTTTCAGCAGCGTGGTCGCGTGATGGCGCCGAGCAACCGTAAACAGGCGGAACTGCCTGCCAGCGCGGAGTTTATTAATAATCCGGTCGGCACTGCCTGTGGATTTGCGCTCCAGCTCAACCGCTGCCTGATGTTTTTCACCCCCGGCGTACCGTCGGAATTTAAGGTTATGGTGGAGAAGGAAATCTTACCGCGGTTACGCGCGCGTTTTTCACTGCCGGAGCCGCCGCTTTGCCTGCGGTTAACGACTTTTGGACGTTCAGAAAGCGACCTCGCGCAGCGTCTCGATTCACTGCCGTTGCCGCCCGGCGTGACGATGGGGTATCGCTCATCAATGCCGATCATTGAACTGAAGTTGACCGGCCCGGCGACGCAACGGGAGGCGATGCTGGCGTTATGGCCAGAGGTCAAACGGGTTGCCGGGCAGAACCTGATTTTTGAAGGTACGGAAAACCTGCCGGCGCAAATAGCCCGCCGCCTGCAGGAAAGGCAGTTGAGTCTGACGTTGAGCGAGCAATACACCAGCGGCTTACTGGCGCTACAGCTTTCTCGCGCCGGGGCGCCTGTTCTTGCCAGCGAAGTCGTTCCTTCTCAGGAAGAGACGCTGGCGCAAACGGCGCACTGGACGACAGAACGGCGCAGCAATCATTATGCCGGTCTGGCGCTGGCCGTGTCGGGGCTGGAAAACGAACATCTTAATTTCGCGCTGGCGACGCCGGATGGCACGTATGCCTTACGCGTGCGTTTTAGCGCCAATCGGTATAGTCTGGCAATACGTCAGGAGGTCTGCGCGATGATGGCGCTAAATATGCTGCGCCGTTGGCTTAATGGCGAGGACATTACCAGCGAGCATGGCTGGATAGACGTGGTTGAATCATTGACATCATAATCCCTTTCTCTTATCTGCGATGGGAACGACATCGTGAGCCGGATAAGGCCGCTATGCCATTATCCGGCAATATTATCTGCTTTTTTGTCCAGCCAATTGTACTGAATACAAAGTAATACGTGCGTTAATTCACATTTATATGGTTAACCCTTCCACTCCGTTGGAAGGCGGATAAGCTTTGACGCGCTTCACAATTTTTTCCCTGCTGACCTTTCACACTGATTCCAGTGTCTCAGACTGGAGTCCAATATGTTGGAATCAAGTAAAGTCCCGGCTCTTACTCGCGCAATCGACATCCTCAATTTGATCGCGCGTATTGGCCCATGCAGCGCGGCAATCATTATTGAAACGCTGCGTATTCCAAAAAGCACCGCGTACCTGCTGTTGAATGAATTAAAACGTCAGCGATTTATTAGCCTCGATCATCAGGAGAACTACTGCCTGTGGACTAAGCTCGTTGAATTGTCGGGTCATGCGCTCAGCAAGATGGATCTGCGGGAGCTGGCGCGTCCTCGTCTAACACAACTGATGGATGAAACCGGGCTGCTGTGTCACTTGGGGATCATCGACCACGAAAATGCGTATTACATACTGAAAGTGGAATCCTCATCCACTATCAGCGTGCGCTCGCATGAGGGGAAAAGCCTCTCTCTTTATCGTTCCGGCATCGGCAAATGCCTGCTGGCATGGCAGCCGGCCGCCGTACGCAAAGCCATTATTGAAAAAATGGTATGGGAGCGAGCCACGCTGACCACCATCACCGAGCCGCAACAATTGAATGATGAGCTGGAACGCATTCGCCAGCGTGGATGGAGCTTTGATAACGGGGAGGATTATCCGGATGTCCGCTGCGTTGCCGCACCGGTATTTAATGCCAGAAACGAACTGACCGCGGCAATTTCAGTGGTCGGCACACGCCTGCAAATCAACGAAGAGAATCTTGATTATTTGGCCGGTAAAGCTATTGCCTGTGCCAAAGATATTTCACGCCTGTTGGGATGGAAAAGTCCCTTCGACTCACTCGCATCTTAAAATGGAGAATATTATGACTCTTCCTAAAATTAAACACGTTCGAGCCTGGTTTATTGGGGGCGCTACCGCAGAGAAAGGGGCTGGCGGCGGGGATTATCACGACCAGGGAGGAAATCACTGGATTGATGACCATATCGCCACTCCCATGAGCAAATATCGCGACTATGAGCAGTCTCGTCAGTCTTTTGGGATCAACGTGTTAGGGACACTTATTGTCGAAGTAGAGGCGGAAAATGGACAGACGGGGTTCGCCGTTTCGACAGCAGGGGAGATGGGCTGTTTTATCGTAGAAAAACATCTTAACCGGTTTATTGAAGGCAAATGCGTAAGCGATATCAAACTTATTCACGATCAGATGCTCGGCGCGACCATGTACTACTCCGGTTCTGGCGGTCTGGTGATGAACACGATTTCCTGTGTGGATCTGGCGCTGTGGGATCTGTTTGGCAAGGTGGTTGGGCTGCCGGTTTATAAATTGCTGGGCGGAGCGGTGCGCGATGAAATTCAGTTTTACGCCACCGGCGCACGCCCGGATCTGGCTAAAGAAATGGGCTTTATCGGCGGTAAAATGCCGACTCACTGGGGACCGCACGATGGTGATGCGGGGATCCGTAAAGATGCCGCGATGGTGGCGGATATGCGTGAAAAGTGCGGGCCGGATTTCTGGCTGATGCTCGACTGCTGGATGAGTCAGGATGTGAACTATGCGACTAAACTGGCTCACGCCTGTGCGCCATTTAATCTCAAATGGATTGAAGAGTGTCTGCCGCCGCAGCAGTATGAAGGCTATCGCGAATTAAAACGCAACGCGCCTGCAGGGATGATGGTTACCAGCGGCGAACACCATGGTACGCTGCAATCCTTCCGCACTCTGGCAGAAACCGGCATTGATATTATGCAGCCGGATGTTGGCTGGTGCGGCGGATTAACCACGCTGGTTGAGATCGCCGCGCTTGCCAAATCGCGCGGGCAACTGGTGGTGCCGCACGGTTCGTCTGTCTATTCGCACCATGCAGTTATTACTTTCACTAATACCCCTTTCAGCGAGTTCCTGATGACCAGCCCGGACTGCTCCACCCTGCGTCCGCAATTTGACCCGATTCTCCTGGATGAGCCGGTGCCGGTGAATGGACGCATCCATAAATCAGTGCTGGATAAGCCGGGCTTCGGCGTCGAGCTTAACCGTGACTGTCACTTGAAACGCCCTTATAGCCACTAATAACTCGTGCGTTGCCTTTGTACGGCAACGCCCTCATCCTGTTGAGGATATTGCTATGAGCATCACTTTACTTGACGGCGTAGTGAAGAAAAACCGCGCACGTTTAATTCCTTTTATGTTGGCGCTGTATGTACTGGCGTTTCTGGATCGTTCAAATATTGGTTTTGCCAAAGAGACCTATCAGATAGATACCGGGCTAAGTAATGAAGCCTACGCGCTAGGGGCCGGTATTTTCTTTGTGGTTTACGCTTTCCTTGGCGTACCGGCTAACCTGCTGATGCGCAAATTTGGCGCAAGAACCTGGATCGGCACGACTACCCTGCTGTGGGGCTTTCTCTCTGCTGCGATGGCCTGGGCGGATAGTGAAGCAAAATTTCTGATAATCCGCACGCTATTGGGCGCGGCGGAGGCTGGATTTTTCCCCGGCATGATCTATCTAACTTCACAATGGTTCCCGCAGCGTAACCGTGCCAGCATTATGGGGCTATTTTATATGGGCGCGCCGCTGGCGTTAACGTTGGGTTCGCCGCTCTCCGGCGCTCTGCTGGAGATGCATGGTTTTATGGGGCACCCGGGATGGTTCTGGATGTTCGTTATCGAAGGCCTACTGGCGATTGGCGCAGGGATATTCACCTTTTTCTGGCTTGATGACACTCCGCAGCAGGCGCGTTTTCTTAGCCTGGAAGAAAAGAACGCGCTTATCAGGCAACTGGCGAGCGAAGAAGAGAAAAAGGTCACGTCAAGGCTTGCGGATGCGCTGCGTAATGGACGCGTCTGGCAACTGGCTATTATTTATCTGACGATTCAGGTGGCGGTATACGGACTCATCTTTTTCCTGCCGACCCAGGTTGCCGCGCTATTGGGCACTAAAGTGGGCTTTACCGCTTCGGTGGTAACAGCGGTTCCCTGGGTGGCGGCTTTGCTTGGCACATGGCTTATTCCTCGCTACTCCGACCGTACCGGCGATCGCCGTAACGTTGCGGCAGTGACGTTACTGGCTGCGGGTATTGGCATTGGCCTGTCAGGTCTGGTTTCTCCGGTGCTCGCTATTCTGGCGCTCTGTGTTGCAGCAGTAGGATTTATTGCCGTTCAGCCCGTATTCTGGACCATGCCGACGCAGCTACTTTCCGGTACGGCTCTGGCGACAGGAATTGGTTTCGTTAATCTGTTTGGCGCTGTGGGCGGTTTTATTGCCCCAATTCTGCGCGTAAAAGCGGAAACGTTGTTTGCCAGCGATGCGGCGGGCCTGCTGACGCTGGCCGGAGTCGCCATCATTGGCTCATTAATTATCTTCACGCTGAGCGTTAATCGTCCGGTGGCGCAATCCGGCGCTGCGCATCATTAATCTTATCTACGTTGTAAGGATCGCTATGAACGCATTGTTATCAAATCCTTTTAAAGAAGGATTACGTAAAGGGGATACGCAAATTGGTTTGTGGCTCAGTTCAACCACCTCTTATATGGCGGAGATTGCGGCGACGTCGGGTTATGACTGGTTGTTAATAGATGGCGAGCACGCGCCTAATACGGTGCAGGACTTGTATCATCAGTTACAGGCCATCGCCCCATACGCCAGCCAGCCGGTGATTCGCCCGATCGAGGGAAGTAAAGCGCTCATTAAACAGGTACTGGACATCGGGGCGCAAACGCTACTGATCCCGATGGTTGACACCGCAGAACAGGCGCGCCAGGTCGTTTCCGCTACCCGATACCCGCCGTTGGGGCAACGAGGCGTTGGCGCGAGTGTGGCGCGTGCGGCGCGCTGGGGGAGAATCGACAACTATATGGCACAGGCCAATGAGTCGCTCTGCCTGTTGGTGCAGGTTGAAAGCAAAATGGCGCTGGAAAACCTTGACGCGATTCTGGAGGTTGAAGGCATTGATGGCGTCTTTATCGGTCCGGCAGATCTCTCTGCTTCATTGGGTTACCCCGATAATGCCGGACACCCGGAAGTGCAGCGGATCATTGAAGCGTGTATTTATCGTATTCGCGCCGCCGGAAAAGCGGCGGGTTTTTTGGCGGTCGATCCGGCAATGGCGCAGAAATGTCTGGCGTGGGGCGCGAATTTTGTCGCGGTCGGGGTAGATACGATGCTCTACACCGAGGCGCTGGACAGCAGGTTGGCGATGTTTAAATCTGTTCAGTCAGTAAGCACGGCAAAACGTAGTTATTGAGAAAAATGCCGGATGGCACGTATGCCTTACGCATGCGTTTTAGCGCCTATCGGTATAGTCTGGCAATACGTCAGGAGGTCTGTGCGGTGATGGCGCTAAATATGCTGCGCCGTTGGCTTAATGGCGAGGACATTATCAGCGAGCATGGCTGGATAGACGTGGTTGAATCATTGACGGCATAGAACTTTTAGTGGGAAGGCCTGGCCTTCCCACCCTTATATACTTATAAATTCTTCGCAGAGCATCATTTCAGGATAAGAGCCTATCCCACCAGGCGTAATTGTTGAAGCCAGTTTGGGGCCGGCCAGCGCGCAGAAACCGGAGCGTACACGTAGTACGTGAGGATTTTGAGCACTGCCCGGTCCCAAAATGGCGAATAAAATAGCCTAATGGGATAGGCTCTAAGTACTCACCATTACTGGAGACTGTATTCATATATTTGTCGCCGGGTTTGGGTGTTAAATAGTGTTTGTTCCTCTACTGAAAGCGTTAAGAAATTTTCCGCAAATTCTCGTAGTGTGGTAGCAGGATCGTTTTGCCCGGCATTCAATAAGAGTTGAATTGTATGGTAACAAAATAGACCACAGCCGTTGGGTACATTATTCTGTAAATTAATTTCGATAAAATTAACCTCATCGCTTTCTGATATACCTGCAATCTTTGCTGCTTCTATAATCTCTTGCTTAGTATTTTCATTTAAATCATGATAACTGTTAAATATGAGACATTTTATTTTTTCTGCAAGTTTATAAAATAAACAGAGAAGCCAGTGATCTCCTGTATTTATCAGAAAGATTTCATTTTCACATAATCCTGATTGAGCAATCTTTTCAAGTAGCTGAGTGCTTAATATATTTTCTTTGGTGGTAGGATGAATAAGCCCAATGGGATAGTTTACCGAGAGAAAAGGTGATTCTTGAACCAGACCTTGCGTTGCAGCTGCCAGCTCATCTGACGACATCATTCGCACACCACACCAAAGATTTTCAACTCCAACCTGTTCTTTATCTGTCTGAGCGAACTGGTTGCCCATAATTTTATGTGCTATTTCTATTTTTTTAGAAAGGTCGGTTGTCGCGGAACCGGCCATATAAAGTAATCTGGAAGGGGCATGTAGCTTTTTCCACTCAGTATTATTTTTTGTTATATCGTTATTGGCAATTTGATGTAATACAAGGCAAGCCTGATTGATTTTTTTATCTATATCTGGTGAGCCCGATCTTTTTCCGCTAAAGAATTCAAAAAGAAATTTCTCAACTCTATGTCCCAGGTCATCGTTGCGTAACGCAAGATTGCATAACAGATCAATACAATTCTGATCACCGTTCTCTACTGAGCTAAGCAACAACGCAAGCGTCTCATCGCTCACCTCTCCTGCATATAGGCTGTGAAATTGCGATATGCTCAATCGGTAAAGTGAATTTACACATATATTCATTTTGCTCTGTTTCCTGATAGGTGAAAGTAGCGAATATGATGTCATGTATAATTATTTGTAAAAATATTATTATTAGTGGGGGATATATTAAATCAGGCATAGACCTGATTTTATTATTATTCACATAACACTCAATTATTATTGGAGATATTCAGTTATCCCCCTCTTTAAAGGAGGCTGGTAACGCGTCGATACAAGAGATATTGCTCTATAAACAGTAACGTCGTTATCTGTCATGCCACCATGGGTTAGCGGTCATGGTTAACCAAATAGGGCAGGTTATTGCAAAGAGACATCCGCGTTTATACCCAAAATAATCCGTAGCCAACACATAAGCAACTTGAAGTATGAAGGATATATGTCTGATGGAAAATCGTCCCTGGTGAGTAGGGTAATAGCGCCGGAGGGGCTCCGGCGCTTTTTACTTAGCCGAGCGCCTGGGCCAGTAGCGTAATGGGGTGTTCGCAGCGTTTGCTTGTAGACATCTCAATTTGCCACTTACAGGTTTCACAATCGGTGACGACAATGTCGGCGCCGCTCTCTTCAATCTGGCGGAACAGCGGCGCGCCGATGGACTGTGATGTCGGATAGTTTTCCTTTTTAAATCCATACGTACCGGCAATGCCGCAGCACTGTGAATCAAGTACCGTCAATTCAAGCCCCGGAATTTGCCGCAATAATTCAAGCGTGTAAAGCGTCCAGCCCATTTTTTCCATATGACACGGCGTATGGTAGACCACTTTCAGCGGCAAAGGATTAAGCGGCAGCGTTTTCCCGGCATCCAGTTTGCGCCATAGCCAGCGGGTGGCCAGCTCGATATGTTCGCGCAGCCCGGCGTTGTCCACGTCCAGCACTTCAGGATATTCATCGCGCAACGCAAACGTACAGGTGGATGACGTGGCGATGACCGGAATACCTTTGACGGCAATCGCCTCGCGTAGCGACTCCACATTGCTGATAGCCTGTTTGCGAGCTTTATCCGTAAAACCGTTAGCGATCAGCGGTACGCCGCAACACTTCTCTTTACTCAGCAGCTGTACGCCGGTACCCATTGCGTTCAGCACCTTAATCAGATCTTTTCCGAGCTGCGGATGGTTGTAATTCACAAAACAGCCATGGAAAAAGGCGACCTGATCTTTGTATTTAGCCTGCTGCTGCGCCACGCTACGATACCAGCGGCGGAAGGTGCCGAAAGAGTATTTTGGTAAGGTGCGGCGATGATCGATTTTGAGCGCATAATCAAGCAACTGGCGCACTGGCTTTAATGCGGTGGCGGTATTGACCACCGGCGCGAACGGCGTTGAAACGCTGCCCATCAGATCGGTATGGCTGAGAATAAAGTTACGCAATGACGGGCGCGTCGTATCGTATTTCGCGCGGGCGCGCTGGATGATATCGCCAATCTTCACGTCCGACGGACAGGCGACCTCACACCGTTTGCAGTTAATGCAATATTTCAGCGCCTCATCATACAGCGCGCCGTCTTTCAGACGCAGGCGTTCGCCATCCGGTCCGGCCTGTTTAGGGCCAGGGTAGCCAGGATTAACGCGGCTGACCGGGCACGCGGTGGTGCACACCGTACATTTAATACAACTTTCAAAACGTGTGTCGCTCATTGCTGTTCTCCTGCACGCTCAGCGATATGGTGCGCGGCCTGGAGGGCGCTGACTGCGCAGACGCCGCCGCCGCATCCCTCAGCTATAGGATCGAATCCCGCCAGCACAGAACCTATTGCATACAGATTTTCTACCGTGTTGCCCGCAAGGGAGGGGCGGAAAGCGTCATCCGTCACGACGCCAAACTGCTGCCAGGGCTGTGGGTCGAAGAAATGTTGTTGATACCATTCGGCGCGGGTGGCCGTTTGCTGTACGTCGAGCCCTAAAATAGGTTCGCGGATCCCTTTGCGCTCGGCAACCAGACCGCTACTAAAGAAGCTACCGCTGGCAAGTACGGCAAAACGCGGGCGCAGTGGGATATCAGCATGGTTGCGGGTCCATATTTCGCTCACGGTACCGCGACGGCAGGTGACTTTCTTCACTTCATCGCCCGGCATCCAGATGCCGCCCTGACGGACAAACTGGCGCTGGAGCTGATTGTGCAGACGAATACCGAGCACCGATGGCGGCAGCGTCGGCAGCAGCGTGAGCGCGCAGGGCAGACGTTCGTTAAGCCAGCGCCACAGCGTATCGTTCGCCAGCCCGAAACAGGCGGGCATGATGATCATGTCGCAGTTTGTCGCTATTGGCGACAGCGCGTCGTACAGCAGTGGCCATTTTTCTTCGTTATCAAGCAGACGCGCAATATTGACCGCGCGAAATTCCGTCGGGTTATCACGCAGTACGTCCAGTTCCGGAAGGTCGATTTCTGCGGTTTCCACGTTGAGATCGCGTTGACGCAGCGACGCTGCCGCAAGGTGCGCCTGGAAATCCAGTAATCCGCTAACGCCGACGACGCAAATTCGCTGTGCGGATAACGGCCAGACCGGTACTTCCGGCGAGCTAAGCCAGGTTGAACGCAATGTGCCAAGCGGCGTGACACGCTGGTGCGCCTGCTGTACGTCGCCGTATAACTGCGCGCCGCTGGCGTTAAGTAGCGTTTGCGCCTGTTGCGCCAGCGTAAGGACTTTTTGCGCGCCTAAACGCGAATAAGGATGTTCAGGCGCCTGGCGGCACAGCGCATCAAGCCCGGCGGTAATGTCGGTTACCGGTTGGCCGTCGGGCAGGGTGCTGAGCAGATCCAGCGAGCCGGAGGAAAAATGCAGCGCGCTTTGTCCGCGGGTGACGATGGCGCAGCGTAATCCATGCTGCTGGAGTTGCAGTCCGCACAGCAAACCGGCGAGACCGCCGCCCATAATAACCGTATCAAATTTCATCCTGGTGCTCCTTCTCCAGACCGCATAATCCCTGATAAACCCAGCGCGTGAATTCGCTTTCGCGCAGCGCGTCTCCCCAGGCGACAGGTTGTACGCCTTTCCAGCGCTCATTCAGAAATTCAGAGAGTTGCGTAATAGATTGCGCCGCGGTCGTCACATTAAAACGCTGCAATAGCCCGGCCGCGCGGCAGGCGCATAGCTCGCCCTGGCAAGTGCCCATCCCTACGCGGGTGCGACGACGCAGATCCAGCAGGCTATTCACGGTTAAGTTTTCGACGGCATACTGCACTTCTCCCGCCGTGACGGCCTCGCATTCACAGACCAGGCTACGGTGTTGGCGGCCTTCGCTCAGCCACCCCGGCGTGCGATCGCCATGCCGATAAACCGCCGATCCGCGTAGCGGCGCGGGAAGCGAGATAATGCGTTTCAGCGTATGTTCCGTAGACTCTTTTGAGCCAGGCAACGGCGTATCCGCCGTGATGCAGGGGCGAGTATTACCCAACTTGCGGCACACGGCGTCGGTTGCCCATTCCGCCATCAGGCGGTAAGTCATTAGCTTCCCGCCGGTAATGGTAATGAAGCCATCAAGCCCGTCGCGTTCGGCGTGGTCGAACAACACAATACCGCGGCTGACGTTACGACCGCTGGGATCGTCATCGCTGGCCACCAGCGGGCGGACGCCGGAATACGCGCGCAGAATACGCGTCTTCGCCATGACAGGGGCCAGTTTTTCCCCTTCACGCAGCAGGATATCGACTTCATCTGCGGTGACGCGGTTGCTGTCTATCTCATTGTAATCAATATGGGTAGAGGTGGTGCCGATCAGTGAAATCGTATCGCCAGGTACCAGAATGTCGGCATCCGATGGTTTCCGGCAGCGGTTAATGACATGCTGGTTGATCCGATGGTCCATGATCAACAGCGAGCCTTTCGCCGGGAACATGCGAATACTCAGGTCGGCGTATTCGGCGATCCGTTGCCCCCAGATACCTGCCGCATTGACCACCACCGGCGCGTGAAGCGTCTGGGTTTCGCCAGTGAGATGGTTGCGCACATGGACGCCGCAGACCGTTGCGCCTTCACGAATGAGCCCGGTCACTTCATGCGCCGTTAACACGATTGCGCCATGTTCTCTGGCATCCAGCATATTGGCGGCGGTAAGGCGGAAAGGGTCCACGGTGCCATCCGGCACTTTTACCGCACCGATGAGCGCAGGGTTAACGGAAGGTTCGATGATGCGAGCCTGCTGCGGATCGATGGCTTCAGCGCGAATGCCTGCCGCTTCACAGGCGCGAATAAAGGTGGCCTGAAACGCAAGATCATCTTCCGGCAACGTAATAAACAGACCATCCGTCGGTTCGACGCAATGGCGGGCGATCCGTTTTAAAATCTGGTTTTCACTAATGCACTCGCGCGCGGATTCCGCGTCGGTAACCGCATAACGAGCGCCGCTGTGCAGCAGCCCGTGGTTACGCCCGGTTGCGCCAGTCGCTATATCATGCCGCTCCACCAGAATGACACGTAAACCGCGCAGCGCGCAGTCGCGGGCGATCCCTGCGCCTGTTGCTCCACCGCCAATGATAATCACGTCACTTGCTTGCGAGTCGCGAGTTTTCATTGTTTTTCCTCACAGTTCGTTTTTTATCATTTAGCCATACAAATCATATGGAATGTTTGATTTCGCGCATAATCGCTCACTATTCGAAAATGAAACGTGATTTCGTGCGCCTTTCTGAACATTAGTCATAAAACTGTAACAATATGTGCTGTAATTCACATTAACGTGACGTATCTTTACTTAACATCGCGGCCACACTGGGAGCAGCGGGGTTGTTTGAACAAACTGCGGTGTTTACCTCTAAATAAAATACGGGCCACGGAGGCTACAATATGTTGAGTATTTTTAAACCAGCGCCGCATAAAGCGCGCTTGCCAGCGGCGGAGATTGATCCGACCTATCGCCGATTACGCTGGCAGATTTTCCTGGGGATATTCTTTGGCTATGCCGCGTATTATCTGGTGCGCAAGAACTTTGCCCTCGCGATGCCCTACCTGGTAGAACAGGGTTTTTCACGCGGCGATCTGGGCTTTGCTCTGTCCGGGATTTCCATCGCTTATGGTTTTTCGAAATTTATAATGGGTTCGGTGTCCGATCGCTCGAATCCGCGCGTTTTTCTGCCGGCAGGGTTGATTCTGGCCGCAGCAGTCATGTTGTTTATGGGCTTTGTACCGTGGGCGACATCCAGCATCGCCGTGATGTTTGTACTGTTGTTCCTTTGCGGCTGGTTCCAGGGGATGGGGTGGCCGCCGTGCGGACGTACGATGGTTCACTGGTGGTCGCAGAAAGAACGCGGCGGCATTGTGTCGGTCTGGAACTGTGCGCATAACGTCGGCGGCGGGATCCCGCCACTGCTGTTCCTGCTGGGGATGGCGTGGTTTAACGACTGGAAAGCGGCGCTCTATATGCCAGCCTTTGGCGCGATTGTGGTGGCGCTGTTCGCTTTCGCAATGATGCGCGATACGCCGCAATCCTGCGGTCTGCCACCTATCGAAGAGTATAAAAACGACTATCCGGACGACTACAACGAAAAAGCGGAAGAAGAGCTGACTGCGAAGCAGATCTTCATGCAGTACGTACTGCCAAACAAACTGTTGTGGTACATCGCTATCGCCAACGTGTTTGTTTATCTGCTGCGCTACGGCATCCTCGACTGGTCGCCGACCTACCTGAAAGAAGTGAAGCATTTCGCACTGGATAAATCCTCCTGGGCCTACTTCCTGTATGAATACGCGGGTATTCCGGGCACGCTGCTGTGTGGCTGGATGTCGGATAAAGTCTTCCGTGGCAACCGCGGTGCGACGGGCGTGTTCTTTATGACCCTGGTGACTATCGCGACCATCGTTTACTGGATGAACCCGGCAGGAAACCCGAACGTTGATATGGCTTGTATGATTATCATCGGCTTCCTGATCTACGGCCCGGTAATGTTGATCGGTCTGCACGCGCTGGAACTGGCGCCGAAAAAAGCGGCGGGTACGGCGGCGGGCTTTACCGGTCTGTTTGGTTACCTGGGCGGTTCTGTCGCTGCAAGTGCCATTGTGGGTTATACCGTTGACTTCTTCGGTTGGGATGGCGGCTTTATGGTGATGATTGGCGGCAGCATTCTGGCGGTAATCCTGCTGGTGGTCGTGATGATTGGTGAAAAACGCCATCATGATGAGCTGCAGTTAAAACGCAACGGAGGCTAATAACATGAAAACCACACTGAAAAACCTTAGCGTGGCGTTAATGTTGGCAGGAATGACCATCGGAAGCGGCGCCGTGGCGGCTGAAAAAGTCGTTATCGCCCACCGTGGCGCCAGCGGTTATCTGCCGGAGCATACGCTACCGGCGAAAGCGATGGCGTATGCGCAAGGGGCAGATTATCTGGAACAAGATTTAGTGATGACAAAGGACGACCATCTGGTCGTCCTCCATGACCACTACCTTGACCGGGTAACTGACGTCGCTGATCGTTTTCCGGACCGGGCGCGTAAAGATGGGCGCTATTACGCTATCGATTTTACGCTGGATGAAATTAAATCCCTGAAGTTTACCGAAGGGTTTGATATTGAAAACGGCAAAAAAGTACAAACTTATCCGGGCCGTTTCCCGATGGGAAAATCTGATTTCCGCATTCATACCTTTGAAGAGGAAATTGAATTCGTTCAGGGATTAAATCACTCTACCGGTAAAAATATCGGTATTTATCCGGAAATTAAAGCGCCGTGGTTCCATCATCAGGAAGGGAAAGATATTGCCGCGAAAACGCTGGAAGTGCTGAAGAAGTATGGTTACACCGGCAAGCAGGACAATGTCTATTTGCAGTGTTTTGATGTCGCTGAGCTGAAACGTATTAAGAATGAACTGGAACCCAAAATGGGGATGGATCTCAATCTGGTTCAACTTATTGCGTATACCGACTGGAATGAAACACAGCAGAAACAGCCGGACGGTCGTTGGGTAAATTACAACTACGACTGGATGTTTAAGCCGGGCGCCATGAAGCAGGTGGCGGAATATGCGGACGGTATTGGTCCGGATTACCATATGCTGGTCGCGGAAGGCTCAACGAAAGGGAATATCAAGCTGACTGGAATGGTGCAAGACGCGCATCAGAATAAGATGGTAGTGCATCCTTACACTGTGCGTGCCGATCAATTGCCGGACTATGCCACAGACGTCAATCAGTTGTACGACATCCTGTATAACAAGGCGGGCGTCGACGGGCTGTTCACTGACTTCCCGGATAAGGCGGTCATGTTCCTGCAAAAAAATGACTAAAGGTTTGCCATAGTAGAAGTGACGCGCCGGATGAGGGCATAAACGCCTCATCCGGCCTGGCGCAACGTTTGCCAGCGTAAGTCTGGTAAACGCAATACCATCAGGCGGGGTTGTTTTATAGCAACCCCTCATCGGTCAGTGTTTCCATACATTTTTGTAATAAAAATAGCGGACTTCCTTCTACCGGCGGTTCTTTTGCTAACAGGGAAATTTGTCGATAAAAGGTGGGTTCCAGCGCCACGGAGCATAATTTTCCTGCCGTGGCTTTTAAGGTTAATTCTGGCAATAAGGCGATACCTAATCCCTGGCGAATAAAATTCAGCGCAGTATCGGGATGGTTAAATTCATATTTAAATATCGGCTCAATACCCTTTTCTTTAAACAACGCCATAATGCTTAATTCATAACGACCTTTACTGACAATAAGTGGTTCGTCCATCAGTTCTTCAACCGTTACTGTACTATTGGCCGCCAGGGGATGATTTTCAGGCACCACTACGGTGAATTTATCCCGGTAAATGGGGACGCAATACATACCGTTGACCGGAAAAGGAACGAAACCGGCATCAATACTTCCGTCCTGCAGCGAATCAATAATAGCCGTACTGTTCTCTTCATAGGGGATAATTTTTACATTTGGATGATGGCTTTCAAAATAGCGAATGACGCCGGGTAAAATGCAGGCGCAGGCGCTGGGAAAACAGCCAATCCGTAGCGTACGGGCCGGGTTCTTTTTTTCTTGTTCGGCAATCTCTTTTACCGCGTTGACGTCGCGCTGGATCGCGCGTAAGTGCCTGACGATGCGGCTACCGGCGGCGGTAAGCTCAATCTCTTTACGACGCTCACGAATCAATATGTCAACGCCGAGCTCCTCCTCAAGCGCGGAGATGGCCTGGCTGACGGCGGATTGCGTCATGTATAGCCGTTTGCTGGCTTCGGTAAATCCGCCGTACTCCAGTACGGCAAGCAGGGCGTGGATTTGGGTTAGCGTCATTAGTAAAACCTAATCAATATAATTAAAACGATTAATTTTTCTAATAGAGTGCACTTGTTTATACTGCGATTCTATCGAATACATCACATTTTGACGCACCTGATAGGTGTTCAGTTGAGCTGAGCGTTGCCTGCGTGCGCCATCTGAACGGGTCGTTAAGAATGAAAGAAAAATTATGGACGAAGGATTTTTGGGCAATCACCATAGTAAGTTTTATTATCTTTTTTGTTTTTTATGTACTGCTAACTTTATTACCCATTTATATCGCTGACCGCCTGCATGCTTCTGCAGATAAGGCCGGGCTGTTAGTGACATGTTTCCTGGCCGCGGCAATTGTTATTCGGCCGTTTGCCGGGCAGTGGGTGGGAAAATATTCGAATAAAAAGATTCTGGTGCTCTCTTCTCTGGCTTTTTTGGTGATTACCGCGCTGTATCCGGTTTGCCATTCTATCGAGTCGCTGCTCTTTATCCGCGTACTTCATGGGATTACGTTTGGTGTTATTACCACGGTAAAAGGAACTATTTCAGCGCGGTTAATTCCGGCCTCCCGACGTGGAGAGGGCATCAGCTTTTTCTCTTTAGCGATGGGCCTTGCGATGGTCGTAGGACCGTGGATCGGTTTGAATATGGCCCGCTGGAACGCGTTCACTGCCGCATTCTGGCTTTGTTCCGCTGTAGCGGCGTTAGGGATTGTGCTTTCCCTGATTGTGACGGTTCCTCCGGTAATTCGTCATGCCGATGGTTCGAAACCGAATCTGGGTTTTTCCGCGATGTTTGACCGCGCCGCCTTGCCTTTTGCGCTGGTCACCTTTTTTATGACTTTCTCCTATGCCGGCGTATCGGCTTTCCTGGCGCTGTATGCGCGTGAGCTGGATTTAATGGCGGCGGCCAGTAATTTCCTGCTGTGCTACGCGATTTTACTGATGATATGCCGTACCTTCACCGGGAATATTTGTGATAAAAAAGGGCCGAAATATGTTGTTTATCCATGTCTGTTGGCTTTTACCATCGGTCTGGTAGCGCTGGGCTACACCAATGGCAGCATCATGATGATTATTTCCGGTGGTCTCATCGGTATCGGCTACGGTTCGGTCACGCCGGTCTTCCAGACGCAAATTATCAGCTCGGTTGAACCGCATAAAATCGGTGTGGCGAATTCACTGTTCTTTAACGCGATGGACGCCGGAATGGCGATTGGCGCCTTTATCATGGGAATGATGGTTGAGTCGGTTGGCTATCGTATGATTTATGTCGCTGGCGCGGTGTTGGTGGTACTCGCTGGCGCACTGTATGCCGTGCAGATGAAAAAACGTGGCGTGATGCCGTTGGTTTCCACCAGCGAGTTGCACTGAGTTACATCTCGATTTCGATATCGCCTTTTGCCCTGCAGCAGCAGGGCAAAATCTCTCCCGGCTGGATAAACGCTAAAGGTTCTGTAATCCAGTCAACCTGACCGGCAACCAGCCGGGTACGACAGGAGCCGCAATATCCTTCGCGGCACTGATACTCCACCTCAACGTTATGCGATTCCAGCGCGGCCAACAGAGAAGGATGTTCATCCTGGCACAGCAGCTGTGTGCCAGTGATACGCAGCGTGACGCGTCCCATCAGAGCTGGAAATTACTCAGATCGTCGGTATCGACTTCCGAATCGATTTGTCCGACCAGATAAGAGCTAACTTCCACTTCCTGTGGCGCGACCTGAACGTTATCGGACACCAGCCAGGTATTGATCCACGGGATTGGGTTGGAGCGGGTCTGGAACGGCAGATCCAGCCCCACCGCCTGCATACGAATATTCGTAATATATTCAACGTATTGACACAGGATATCTTTATTCAGGCCGATCATCGAACCGTCGCGGAACAGATAGTCCGCCCACTCTTTTTCCTGCTGCGCCGCCTGCACGAACAGGTCATAGCATTCCTGTTTACACTCTTCGGCGATTTCCGCCATCTCCGGGTCGTCCACGCCGCTACGCAACAGGTTCAGCATATGTTGCGTGCCGGTCAGATGCAGAGCTTCGTCACGGGCGATCAGACGGATAATTTTGGCGTTGCCTTCCATCAGTTCACGCTCGGCAAATGCGAAAGAGCAGGCGAAGCTGACGTAGAAGCGGATGGCTTCCAGCGCGTTCACGCTCATCAGGCACAGATACAGTTTTTTCTTCAGCTCACGCAGATTCACGACAACCGTTTTGCCATTAACGGTATGGGTGCCTTCACCGAGCAGGTGCCAGTAACTGGTCATCTCAATAAGTTCGTCGTAGTAGGCGGAGATCCCTTCGGCGCGCTTCTGAATTTGCTCATTGGTCACGATATCGTCAAACACGACCGCCGGATCGTTGACGATGTTACGAATAATGTGGGTGTAGGATCGTGAGTGAATCGTCTCAGAAAACGCCCAGGTCTCTACCCACGTCTCCAGCTCCGGGATGGAAATGAGCGGCAGCAGGGCGACGTTCGGGCTACGTCCCTGAATGGAATCCAGCAGCGTCTGGTATTTGAGGTTGCTGATGAAGATATGTTTTTCGTGCTCCGGCAACGCCTGATAGTCGATACGATCGCGGGAGACGTCGACCTCTTCCGGACGCCAGAAGAAAGAGAGCTGTTTTTCGATCAGTTTTTCGAAGATGTCATATTTCTGCTGGTCATAGCGTGCAACGTTGACCGGCTGGCCAAAGAACATGGGTTCCTTGAGCTGATCGTTTTTCGTCTGTGAAAAAGTGGTGTATGCCATTGAAGTGAATCCTTTATGGGATGAGCGCCGGATGGCGGCGCAAGCGCCTTATCCGGCCTACAAACCGTACAATCGTAGGCCGGGTAAGCATAGCGCTACCCGGCACTATTCATCAGATCTTACAAGCGCCGCTTTCGCAGCCATCGTCCTGAATAGAAGGCGCCAAATCGTCCTGCGCATCTTCCGCGCCGTCGCGGGTATTTTGATAGTACAGAGTTTTCACGCCAAACTTATACGCGGTGAGCAAATCTTTCAGCAGTTGCTGCATCGGCACTTTTCCTGACGGGAAACGTGACGGATCGTAGTTGGTATTGGCGGAAATCGACTGATCGATAAACTTCTGCATGATACCCACCAGTTGCAGATAACCGTCGTTGTTCGGCATCTCCCACAACAGTTCGTAAGCGTCTTTCAGATGCTCATAATCCGGCACGACCTGACGCAAAATACCGTCTTTCGAGGCCTTGATGCTGACGTAGCCGCGCGGCGGCTCAATGCCGTTGGTGGCGTTGGAGATCTGGGACGACGTTTCCGACGGCATTAGCGCCGATAGCGTGGAGTTACGCAGACCGTGGGTTTTGATCGACTCACGCAGCTGTTCCCAGTCGTAGTGCAGCGGTTCGTTGACGATCGCATCCAGATCTTTTTTGTAGGTGTCGATCGGCAGAATGCCTTTTGCATAGGTGGTTTCGTTGAACCAGGGGCAGGCGCCTTGCTCTTTCGCCAGTTCGTTGGACGCTTTAAGCAGATAGTATTGAATGGCTTCGAAGGTTTTATGCGTCAGATTATTGGCGCTGCCGTCGGAATAACGCTTACCGTTTTTCGCCAGCCAGTAGGCGAAGTTAATCACGCCAATGCCCAGCGTACGACGGCCCATTGCGCCGCGTTTGGCAGCCGGAATCGGGTAATCCTGATAATCGAGCAGAGCATCCAAAGCGCGTACTGCCAGAATAGCCAGTTCTTCCAGCTCGTCCAGAGTTTTAATGGCGCCCAGGTTGAATGCAGACAGCGTACACAACGCAATTTCGCCGTTTTCATCGTTGACATCGTTCAGCGGTTTGGTCGGCAGGGCAATCTCCAGACACAGGTTAGACTGGCGTACCGGGGCGACAACCGGATCGAACGGACTGTGAGTATTGCAGTGGTCAACGTTCTGGATATAGATACGACCGGTAGAGGCGCGTTCCTGCATCATCAGCGAGAACAGTTCGACCGCTTTCACACGCTGTTTGCGGATGCTGTCGTCGTTTTCATATTTCACGTACAGGCGTTCGAATTCGTCCTGGTCGGCGAAGAACGCATCGTATAGCCCGGGTACATCGGACGGACTGAACAGCGTAATGTCGCCGCCCTTCAGCAGGCGGGTATACATCAGTTTGTTGATCTGTACGCCGTAGTCCATGTGACGTACGCGGTTGCCTTCCACGCCACGGTTGTTTTTCAGCACCAGCAGGCTTTCCACTTCCAGGTGCCACATCGGATAGAACAGTGTCGCCGCGCCGCCGCGCACGCCGCCCTGCGAGCAGGATTTCACCGCGGTCTGGAAGTGCTTGTAGAACGGAATACAGCCAGTGTGGAACGCTTCGCCGCCGCGAATCGGGCTGCCCAGCGCACGAATGCGTCCCGCGTTGATACCGATACCGGCGCGCTGAGAAACGTATTTCACAATCGCGCTGGAGGTGGCGTTGATGGAATCCAGACTGTCGCCACACTCGATCAGTACGCAGGAGCTGAACTGACGGGTTGGGGTACGCACGCCGGACATAATCGGCGTCGGCAGCGAGATTTTGAACGTAGAGACCGCATCGTAAAAACGTTTTACATAGTCAAGACGCGTTTCACGCGGGTAGTTCGAGAACAGGCAGGCCGCTACCAGAATGTAGAGGAACTGTGCGCTTTCATAGATTTCGCCGGTCACGCGGTTTTGCACCAGATATTTCCCTTCCAGCTGCTTAACGGCAGCGTAGGAGAAGGTCATATCGCGATCGTGAACGATAAACGAATCCATCTGCTTGAACTCTTCTTCCGTGTAGTCTTCCAGCAGATGATTGTCGTATTTGCCAAGCTCAACCATTTTTACCACATGGTGGTAAAGTGCGGGCGGCTCAAACTGGCCGAAGGCTTTCTTACGCAGGTGGAAAATCGCCAGACGCGCAGCCAGGTATTGATAATCCGGCGCATCGCGAGAGATCAGGTCTGCGGCGGCCTTAATGATAGTTTCATGGATATCGGAGGTCTTAATCCCATCATAAAACTGAATATGCGAGCGTAGCTCGACCTGAGAAACCGATACGTTATTCAGTCCTTCTGCCGCCCAATCAAGCACGCGATGAATTTTGTCGAGATTGATGCGCTCAGTACGGCCGTCACGCTTTGTCACCAGCAGACTCTGATTCATGTGGTTTTCTACCTGTTTACCTGTCCGTGAAAGAAAAATATCCCCCCGCTTATCCACAACGCCACGTTGTGACTAACTCTGTGGATAAATACTATATATAGGGGGTGATCGATAAGTGAAACGCTATATGGTGAGTATTCTAGTAGGGATTCTTTTGAGTACAAGAGTTGATTTTGGCGTTAAATTGCGGTTGCAAAAGCGTAAGAATCGCTAAATGCGCGTCTGATAAGGCCTGGAGAGGATGTCAACAATTCATAAAAAAAAATCAAAATTTGATCGAATGCTGATTTCTTCATCGAAGAGAAAGGTTGCGCCCGATGATCTAACGCAACCCTTATAGGAAAATTCTTTGATGTCAGGATTTTTTAGCGCGGGTATGCAACATGTAGTTAACGTCTACTCCGGGACCGAGTTTGAAAGTATTGGTTATCGGGTTGTAGTGCAGCCCGGTGATATGTTGCTCTTTCAGGACGGTTTCATCTACCCAGCTTAACAGTTCAGCAGGCTTAATGAATTTCTTCACGTCGTGCGTGCCTTTTGGCACCATGCGCAGAATATACTCAGCGCCGACGACCGCCATCAGCCAGGATTTTCCATTGCGGTTCAACGTTGAGAAGAACACCTCGCCGCCGGGTTTAACCAGTTGGGCGCAGGCGTGGACGACCGATTGCGGATCGGGAACATGCTCCAGCATTTCCATACAGGTGACGACGTCGTATTGCTGGGCGTGTTTTGCCGCATGTTCCTCAACCGTCTCCTGCACGTACTCTACCTCGATGCCGCTTTCCAGCGCATGCAGTTTGGCGACCTGCAAAGGCTCAAAGCCCATATCCAACCCGGTGACGGTTGCGCCTTCGCGTGCCATACTTTCCGCCAGAATGCCTCCGCCGCAGCCGACGTCGAGTACCTTTTTACCAAACAGGCCGCCTGAGCGCTCAGTAATGTAGCCAAGGCGTAGAGGGTTGATGCGATGCAATGGCTTGAATTCGCCCTCCAGATCCCACCAGCGCGACGCGACGGCTTCGAATTTGGCGATTTCATTATGGTCAACGTTGTGAGCTACCGACGGTTTTTCAGTGTTCATGAGTACATGAGATTCCGCTATTGATCTATCGGGGCAGTATAGCAGGTGCAAAGTCGCTGCGTTATATCTACTGCCGTCTTTATTACGCTTTCAGCGCAAGAAGTTTTCTTGCGCGTTCTGTAAAACCGCTACCGATGTGGTGCGTGATAAAATTACAGACGCCCTCGACGTTGTTGTTTTTTAACATATCCAAAATAGTGGCATGTCCACGGTTAGAGCTGGTGATATATTCAGCGGTAAAATCCAGTCTGTAGCGAATTGCCAATAAACGTGCTGAGATCAACAGGTGTGCTTGTGAAATGTATTTATTATCGGCATATTTCACAAAAACATAATGAAAATCATGATCCAGTTTGAGGTAAGCTTGCGTATCTCGCTCTGCATTAATTTTTGCTGACTTCGATAAAATATTGCTTAATTCGACTATGACATTGTTAGCATTTTTCTCCATCGCTTCACGAATTGCGCCCTGTTCAAGGATAACCCTCATTTTGATGAGATCATTGATATCCTCGTCGGTGACAGAAAAAACAAATGTCCCACTGCGGGGAATGATGTTGACCAAGTTTTCATTATAGCTCAGCCAAATAAAAGCTTCACGAATTGGTGTTTTACTTACCATCAGAATATTTGATAGTTCATTTTCACTGATCGCTTGCCCAAGATCGAAATCGCCATGGATAATCATCTCCCTTATTTTCTCTTTAATCACCTGGGTGATAGATTTGGGTATTTCAATTGATATGTGACTAAAATCACGCTTTAATCTATTTTTCATTTTCTTCTCCTCCATGGTTAAACCCGGCTCCATTGTAATTAATTTATTCAAAATTAACGGATCTAATATATCAGATATAAGAAAATTTACATACTTTATTGTTGTTATTGTATATTTCATTAAGTTTGCTTACTGATATATCAGATATGACACATTAGCTTTTGAATTGTATTGTTTTTTACGTAACATCGATTCCGGTCAATACCCTTATTCATTGAATCATAAAAGGTGATGCAAAATGAGTAGTCCACAAGAAAATTTATACGATGCAATTCGTATTGTAAAAAGGAAAATCATTCCTTTGGCCTTTATTCTTTACTTTTTAACTATATGGATCGTGTCAATATTGGGTTTGCTGCATTACGCATGAATGAATCTCTCGGTATTACGCCTGAGGATTTCGCTAATATTTCTTCTATATTCTTCATATCATATTTAATCTTTCAAATTCCGAGTAGCATTGGCTTGCAAAAGCTTGGTGCAAGAAAATGGATTAGTTCCATTATTATCGGCTGGGGAGCGGTAACTGGGCTGATTTTTTTTGCTAAAGATACTCAACATATTTTGCTGGCTCGCATTTTTTTGGGGGTATTTGAAGCTGGCTTTTTCCCGGGCATGGTTTATTATCTTGCATGCTGGTTCCCGGCTCGTGAACGCGGAAAAGTCAATAGTTTCTTCATGTTATCTATTGCTGTTGCATCGGTATTGGCTGCGCCGATGTCTGGTTGGATCATCGAGCATTTGAATACCCCGGATTATGAAGGCTGGCGCTGGCTTTTTGCTATTGAAGGTATCCCTACCGTATTCCTTGGCATCCTGACATTTTATTTACTGCCTGACAGTCCAGAAAAGGCTAAATGGCTTACGCCACAGCAGATATCGGCCTTAGTTAATAAATTACGCACTGACAATGAAACCGCAGCTGCATTAAATAAAAATACCAACTCATCCTTTCTTTCCGTAATCAAAAATCCAGTTTTGCTTCAGCTTTCTTTCGCCTACATGTTGATTCAGGCGGCTGCTCTGGCGGCAAACTACTGGTTGCCGGGGTTGGTGAAGGGATTTTCAGCTGATTTTACGGATACTGACGTTGGTTTAATCATGAGTATTCCGTTTATTTTCGCTATGTTCAGCATGCCCTGGTGGGGCTGGCATTCCGATAAAAAGAATGAACGAAAATGGCATGCTGCATTACCCATGTTTCTGGCAGGCTGTGGTTTTCTGATGATTGCTCTTGTCCCCTCAATGTCGCTGAGAATGCTGGGGCTAACGTTCTATGGTGTTGGGATCCTCAGCTATTACGGACCTTACTGGGCGCTGCCTTCTGCATTATTGTCGCCGTCAGGGTTGGCTATCAGCATTGCGTTTATTAACTCATGTTCAAGTCTTGGCGGATTCCTGATTAATAAATCACTGGGATTCGTTTCTACTCATTATGGTGCGACAGGAATATTTATTGTAGAGGCAATACTTTGCTTCGCTGCGGTAGCCGTTTTGGCGTTAATGAAAATTGATGTGAAAAAAGAAAAAAGCCAACAAACAAATGTTGTATCACGAACCTGATAAATGGAGAAATTATGAAAATTACGTCTATTGAAGTTTTTGACTGTGAATTAAAAAAAAGAGATCAAACGATGTCATCCTATAATCCAGTACTTATCCGGGTGAATACCGACTCAGGATTAAGTGGTATTGGCGAAGTAGGACTGGCCTATGGCGCAGGCGCTAAAGCTGGCGTAGGGATCATCAGAGATCTGGCGCCATTGATTGTGGGTGAAGATCCACTAAATATCGAAAAAATTTGGGAGTTCTTTTTCAGAAAGACTTTTTGGGGGATGGGGGGCGGGAACGTTTTTTATGCCGGAATGAGCGCTATTGATATTGCTCTTTGGGATATCAAAGGTAAATATTTAGGTGTACCTGTTTATCAGCTCCTTGGTGGGAAAACTAATGAAAAATTAAGAACCTATGCTAGCCAGTTACAATTTGGTTGGGGGGATAAACGCCAGATATTAGTGACACCTGATGAATATGCTGAGGCGGCGCGTGCGGCTCTTGACGATGGATATGATGCGATTAAAGTGGATCCACTCGAAATCGATCGTAATGGTGATGACTGTGTTTTTCAGAATAAAAATCGTAACTATTCAGGATTGTTACTGGCCGATCAATTAAAAATGGGGGAAGCGCGAATTGCCGCTATGCGTGAAGCAATGGGGGATGATGCTGATATTATCGTGGAAATCCATTCTCTTCTCGGTACAAACTCAGCTATTCAATTTGCGAAGGCGATAGAAAAGTATCGTATCTTTCTTTATGAAGAACCGATTCATCCATTAAATTCTGATAATATGCAGAAAGTTTCCCGTTCAACAACGATTCCAATCGCCACTGTCGAGCGTTCCTACACAAGATGGGGATACAGGGAATTACTGGAGAAGCAGTCTATTGCCGTAGCGCAACCTGATTTGTGTCTCTGCGGCGGAATTACCGAAGGAAAGAAAATCTGTGACTATGCTAATATTTATGACACCACTGTACAGGTGCATGTTTGCGGCGGTCCTGTTTCCACGGCAGCCGCGCTGCATATGGAAACAGCAATTCCCAACTTTATTATTCATGAGCATCATACCAATGCGATGAAAGCATCTATTCGGGAACTTTGTACCCACGATTATCAACCGGAAAATGGCTATTATGTCGCGCCGGAACAGCCCGGATTGGGTCAGGAATTAAACGATGAGGTAGTGAAAGAATACCTGGCCTATGTGATTAAATAGCATCTGGTGATACTGATTATGGTTTATGCCTCCCGGCATATCCCCTAAATAATTCGAGTTGCAGGATAAAATGGTTAACCGTCTTGAACAGCGCTTGCGCTAACCCCGACGGGGCGAGGCCCAGGGATGGGCCGAGTAACTTGCCGCCAACGCACATGAAACTTGAAGTATGACGGGTATACGCGGGAGGTATTGATTTTCCAGCCTCTTCCTGGCCAGACCCCGATCTCCCCTGTGTCGCCTCTGAAACCGATCGCCGATAAACGCCGAGACCACGCTTATAAATGAAGAGAGCATGCGGCACCCGAATAAAGCATTGTCTGGCTGCATTCCGTTTACCAGTACGTGGGCGAATGTGTTATAATTTGCGACCTTTGAATCCGGGATACAGTAGAGGGATAGCGGTTAGATGAGCGACCTTGCGAGAGAAATTACACCGGTCAACATTGAGGAAGAGCTGAAGAGCTCCTATCTGGATTATGCGATGTCGGTCATTGTTGGCCGTGCGCTGCCGGATGTCCGAGATGGCCTGAAGCCGGTACACCGTCGCGTACTTTACGCCATGAACGTATTGGGCAATGACTGGAACAAAGCCTATAAAAAATCTGCCCGTGTCGTTGGTGACGTAATCGGTAAATACCATCCCCACGGCGATTCCGCAGTGTATGACACCATCGTTCGTATGGCGCAGCCATTCTCGCTGCGTTACATGCTGGTGGATGGTCAGGGTAACTTCGGTTCTATTGACGGCGACTCCGCGGCGGCAATGCGTTATACGGAGATCCGTCTGGCGAAAATCGCCCACGAACTGATGGCCGATCTCGAAAAAGAGACGGTGGATTTCGTGGATAACTATGACGGTACGGAAAAAATTCCGGACGTCATGCCGACCAAAATTCCGAATCTGCTGGTGAACGGTTCTTCCGGTATCGCAGTAGGTATGGCGACGAATATCCCGCCGCACAACCTGACGGAAGTGATTAACGGCTGCCTGGCGTATATCGACAACGAAGACATCAGCATTGAAGGGCTGATGGAACATATTCCGGGTCCGGACTTCCCGACCGCCGCGATCATCAACGGTCGTCGTGGTATCGAAGAAGCCTACCGCACCGGTCGTGGCAAAGTGTACATTCGCGCCCGCGCGGAAGTTGAAGCTGACGCGAAAACGGGCCGTGAAACCATCATCGTCCATGAAATTCCCTATCAGGTGAACAAAGCGCGCCTGATCGAGAAAATCGCCGAGCTGGTGAAAGATAAACGCGTGGAAGGCATCAGCGCGCTGCGTGACGAATCCGATAAAGACGGGATGCGCATCGTGATTGAAGTGAAACGCGATGCGGTGGGCGAGGTGGTGCTTAATAATCTCTACTCCCAGACCCAGCTACAGGTTTCCTTCGGTATTAACATGGTGGCGCTGCATCACGGCCAGCCGAAGATCATGAACCTGAAAGACATCATTTCAGCGTTCGTGCGCCACCGCCGTGAAGTGGTGACGCGTCGGACTATTTTTGAACTGCGTAAAGCCCGTGACCGCGCGCATATCCTTGAAGCTCTGGCGATTGCGCTGGCCAACATCGACCCGATTATCGAACTGATTCGCCGCGCGCCAACGCCGGCGGAAGCAAAAGCGGCGCTGATTTCGCGTCCGTGGGACCTGGGCAACGTTGCTGCGATGCTGGAGCGCGCCGGTGATGACGCCGCGCGTCCGGAATGGCTGGAGCCAGAATTTGGCGTGCGTGACGGTCAGTACTACCTGACTGAACAGCAGGCGCAGGCGATTCTGGATCTGCGTTTGCAGAAACTGACCGGCCTGGAGCATGAAAAACTGCTCGACGAATACAAAGAGTTGCTGGAGCAGATTGCTGAACTGCTGCACATTCTGGGCAGCGCCGATCGCCTGATGGAAGTGATCCGCGAAGAGATGGAGTTAATTCGCGATCAGTTCGGCGATGAGCGTCGTACCGAAATCACCGCCAACAGCGCCGATATTAATATCGAAGATCTGATTAGCCAGGAAGATGTTGTCGTGACGCTGTCTCACCAGGGTTACGTCAAATATCAACCGCTGACGGATTACGAAGCGCAACGTCGTGGTGGGAAAGGTAAATCTGCCGCGCGTATTAAAGAAGAAGACTTTATCGACCGCCTGCTGGTGGCTAACACCCATGACACCATCCTCTGCTTCTCCAGCCGGGGCCGTCTGTACTGGATGAAGGTCTATCAGCTGCCGGAAGCCAGCCGCGGCGCGCGCGGTCGTCCGATCGTCAACCTGCTGCCGCTGGAAGCCAACGAACGTATCACCGCGATTCTGCCGGTTCGTGAGTACGAAGAAGGCGTCAACGTCTTTATGGCGACCGCCAGCGGTACCGTGAAGAAAACGGCGCTGACCGAATTCAGCCGTCCGCGTTCCGCCGGTATTATCGCGGTGAACCTCAACGACGGCGACGAGCTGATTGGCGTTGACCTGACTTCTGGTTCTGACGAAGTCATGCTGTTCTCGGCCGCGGGTAAAGTGGTGCGCTTCAAAGAAGACGCCGTCCGTGCGATGGGGCGTACCGCGACCGGTGTGCGCGGTATTAAGCTGGCGGGAGACGATAAAGTAGTCTCTCTGATCATCCCACGCGGCGAAGGCGCTATTCTGACCGTAACGCAAAACGGCTACGGGAAGCGTACCGCAGCGGACGAGTACCCGACCAAGTCTCGTGCGACGCAGGGCGTTATCTCTATCAAAGTGACCGAGCGCAACGGTTCCGTTGTCGGTGCGGTACAGGTAGACGATTGCGACCAGATCATGATGATCACGGATGCCGGTACTCTGGTGCGTACCCGAGTGTCTGAGATCAGCGTAGTGGGACGTAATACCCAGGGCGTTATCCTTATCCGCACGGCGGAAGATGAAAACGTGGTGGGTCTGCAACGCGTTGCTGAACCGGTAGATGACGAAGAACTCGACGCTATCGACGGCAGCGTGGCGGAAGGGGATGAGGATATCGCCCCGGAAGCGGAAAGCGATGACGACGTTGCGGATGACGCTGACGAGTAATGTTATTGCTGTGCGAGGGCCGGATATCCGGCCCTTTTTCTTTGCCGTTGCGGGCTACGTCATTTACCGCTACCTTAGTCACACTCTATTTACATCCTGAGGCGGAGCTTCGCCCCTTTGAAATACCTTGCTTCCTTTCGAACTACGCTGAAAGTCTCGCGCTACTTATTCAGAGCGTTAGCGTTACTCATTTGGCTCTTAATCGCCTTTGTTTCGGTGTTTTACATCGTCAATGCCCTGCACCAGCGGGAGTCTGAAATTCGTCAGGAGTTCAACCTTAGCTCCGATCAGGCGCAGCGTTTTATCCAGCGCACGTCGGATGTGATGAAAGAGCTCAAATATATCGCCGAGAACCGTTTAACGGCGGAAAACGGCGTCATGTCGTCGCGTGCGCGTGATGACAAAATGGTGGTGCCGGACTTTGAACCGCTATTCGCCGACTCAGACTGTGCGGCGATGGGCTCCGCCTGGCGCGGATCGCTGGAGTCGCTGGCCTGGTTTATGCGTTACTGGCGCGACAACTTTTCAGCGGCGTATGATCTTAACCGCGTTTTCCTGATTGGCAGCGATAACCTCTGTATGGCGAATTTCGGCCTGCGTGAAATGCCCGTGGAGCGCGATGATGCGTTAAAAGCGTTACATGAGCGGATTATGAAATACCGCAACGCGCCGCAGGAAGAAAGTGGGAATAACCTTTTCTGGATAAGCCAGGGCGCGCGTCAGGGCGTGGGCTACTTTTATGCGCTGACGCCGGTGTATCTGGCCAACCGTCTGCAGGCGCTGCTGGGCGTCGAGCAGTCCATCCGTATGGAAAATTTTTTCACGCCCGGCAGTTTGCCGATGGGCGTCACTATTATTGATGAGAACGGCCATTCGCTGATTTCGTTGACCGGTCCTGACGGCAATATTAAAGCGGAGCCGCGCTGGATGCAGGAGCGCTCCTGGTTTGGTTATACGCCAGGTTTTCGCGAACTGGTACTCAAAAAAAGCCTGCCGCCATCCTCGCTCAGTATTGTCTATTCTGTGCCTGTAGATTTAGTCCTGGAGCGTATTCGTATTCTTATCCTGAATGCTATCCTGCTGAACGTGCTGGTGGGCGCAGGGCTGTTTACGCTTGCGCGGATGTATGAGCGGCGAATTTTTATTCCGGCGGAGAGCGATGCTCAGCGTCTGGAAGAACATGAACAGTTCAACCGTAAAATCGTTGCCTCCGCGCCGGTGGGGATCTGTATTCTGCGCACTATTGATGGTGTCAATATTCTGAGTAACGAACTGGCGCACACCTACCTGAACATGCTCACGCATGAAGACAGACAGCGCCTGACGCAAATTATTTGCGGCCAGCAGGTCAACTTCGTTGATGTATTGACCAGTAATAATACCAATTTGCAAATTAGCTTCGTCCATTCCCGCTATCGTAATGAAAACGTCGCGATTTGCGTGTTGGTAGATGTGAGTACGCGCGTCAAAATGGAAGAGTCGCTGCAGGAGATGGCGCAGGCGGCGGAGCAGGCAAGCCAGTCTAAATCCATGTTCCTTGCAACGGTCAGCCATGAATTGCGCACACCGCTGTACGGTATCATTGGCAATCTCGATCTGCTGCAAACCAAAGAGCTGCCAAAAGGCGTGGATCGTCTGGTCACGGCGATGAATAACTCCTCCAGTCTGTTGCTGAAAATTATCAGCGACATTCTCGACTTCTCGAAAATTGAGTCGGAACAGCTAAAGATTGAGCCGCGCGAATTTTCACCGCGAGAGGTGATGAACCATATCACCGCCAATTATCTGCCGCTGGTGGTGCGTAAGCAGCTCGGCCTGTATTGTTTTATTGAGCCTGACGTGCCGGTATCGCTGAACGGCGACCCGATGCGTTTACAGCAGGTCATTTCAAACCTGTTGAGCAACGCCATTAAGTTTACCGATATTGGCTGCATCGTGCTGCATGTGCGCTGTGATGGGGATTATCTCAGCATTCGCGTGCGGGATACCGGCGTCGGTATTCCGGCAAAAGAGGTGGTTCGCCTGTTCGATCCCTTCTTCCAGGTGGGAACCGGCGTACAGCGTAACTTTCAGGGGACCGGTCTGGGGCTGGCGATTTGCGAAAAATTGATCAGCATGATGGACGGCGATATTTCCGTCGATTCGGAGCCGGGCATGGGAAGCCAGTTTACGCTGCGCATCCCGCTTTATGGCGCGCAATACCCTGTGAAAAAGAGCGTGGAAGGACTCGCCGGAACCTGCTGTTGGCTGGCGGTGCGCAATACTTCTTTGTGCCAGTTTATTGAGACCAGTCTGGCGCGTAGCGGCGTTCATACGCAGCGTTATGAAGGGCAAGAACCCGCCGCAGACGATATTTTGATTGTCGATGACGCGCTGGAGCATACCTGGCAGGGGAGGGCGGCGGTCGTCTTTTGCCGCCGTCATATCGGGATTCCATTGGAAAGAGCGCCTGGCGAGTGGGTGCATAGTGTGGCGTCGGTGCATGAGTTGCCCGCGCTGTTGGCGCGTATCTATAGTATTGAGCTGGATAGTGAAGCGCTTTCCAGCGCATTGCCGACGACGGATAAAACCGCAGATTCAAATGACGACATGATGATTCTGGTCGTTGACGATCATCCGATCAATCGCCGCTTGCTGGCCGATCAACTGGGATCGCTGGGGTATCAGTGTAAGACAGCCAATGATGGCGTGGACGCTCTGAATGTGCTGAGTAAAAATGCTATCGATATTGTTCTGAGCGATGTGAACATGCCGAACATGGACGGCTATCGCCTGACGCAGCGTATCCGTCAGCTTGGGCTGACGCTGCCGGTCGTCGGCGTGACGGCGAACGCGCTGGCGGAAGAGAAACAACGTTGCCTGGAGTCCGGTATGGACAGCTGTTTGTCGAAACCTGTGACGCTGGATGTGTTGAAACAGACGCTGGCGGTGTATGCCGAGCGGGTACGTAAAACGCGGGCATAAAAAATGCCGGATGGCGGCGTCGCCTGTCCGGCCTGCAAAAGATGAGTCGACTGGTAGGCCTGATAAGCGTAGCGCCATCAGGCTGGGTAACATAAAAGCGATTTATTCTTTGTCTGTCGGACTCAGGGTGACGGAAGAGAGATAGTTGAGCAGCGCGATATCATTCTCTACGCCCAGTTTCATCATCGCCGATTTCTTCTGGCTGCTGATGGTCTTAATGCTGCGGTTGAGCTTCTTGGCGATTTCGGTGACCAGGAAACCCTCGGCGAACAGGCGTAATACTTCGCTCTCTTTTGGCGACAGGCGCTTATCGCCGTAACCGCCTGCGCTGATTTTCTCCAGCAGACGAGAAACGCTTTCCGGGGTGAATTTTTTGCCTTTTTGCAGCGCGGCCAGCGCCTTAGGCAGATCGGTTGGCGCACCCTGTTTGAGTACGATCCCTTCAATATCAAGATCCAACACGGCGCTCAGGATCGCCGGATTGTTGTTCATGGTCAGAACGATAATAGACAGGCTCGGAAAATGACGCTTGATGTACTTGATCAAGGTGATCCCATCGCCGTATTTATCTCCCGGCATGGAGAGGTCAGTGATCAACACATGCGCATCTAATTTCGGCAGGTTGTTGATCAATGCTGTGGAATCTTCAAATTCGCCGACAACATTCACCCACTCGATTTGTTCAAGTGATTTGCGAATACCGAACAGTACAATCGGGTGGTCATCGGCAATAATTACGTTCATATTGTTCATGTATTGGGCTACCTTGCTACAGCAAGCTTTTGACGTAGGCGTCAATGTCGCTGATATATTTTTCTATACCTGGAGCATCTTTCTCACGAATCAGATGTTCCAGCGTTTCACATAACTGCTTGCCGGGTACCAGATTAAGCATGGCAAACACCCCTTTCAGGCGGTGGGCCGTTTGGGCCAGCGCAGCGAAATCGCTGGTTGCCGCCTCAGTATACAACCTCTTAACATCATCCGGTACTGTGTCTACAAATAGCGCATAATAGCCGCTGGCATGAAGCTCGGCATTTTCATCTCCGCCGAGCGGGGAGGCGGGAATCTCTTCCTGCGCCAGCTGCTCTTCGATAAGTTGTAGTACAGCTTCCTGCATAGCATTGCTCATATTAAAGTTGACGCGCAACTGACCCGGGCCAATTTTCCGCACGCCTGACTCATCATCGCTTAAAAGCAAGCCCGAGGCAGTAAGATTAGACGGATTATCCGTTAAAAAGAGATCATATTCTTGACTTATCTGCCTTTCATCCGGCGTGATGCAGGTGGCGCCCCAGTTTTCTAACTGACGCAGCACAATCGCGCGAACCTCGTTGGACGTCACATCGACCATCACGCTCACGTCGTCCAGCAGGCGCTCTTCGACCTGAGTATGCTGATCGTGAGGAAGCATTTTGACATGAACGGTATAGCGCGTGCCCAGCGTTTCTCGCGCTTTAATGTTGAGATGACCGCCCAGTTTGCGCGCCAGTTGATTGCACAGCCAGAAGGTGAGCGGATTCGCTTTGCCGTAACGATCGCCCTGCGTTTCATTCATATACGGGAAATGCAGATTATCAATCTCGTTTAACGTTACACCTTCGCCCGTATCCAGAATACGGAAAGTCAGACGCTCCGCGATAGATTCATCCTGCTCGACTTCAAGCGTAATTTTACCCATAGCAGTCGTCGTGACGGCATACTGAATCAACAGCAGCAAAATCCGGCGCAGGGCGTCGCGATCGCCCCAGCGTTCATCGTTGCCGCTAAGATGGTTATTAATCAGCAGTTGCAGCCCTTTACGCTTAATGGCGGGCAGCACTTCCGGCACGACTTCGTCAATAAGATCCTGCAGGGAGAACAGCGTTGCTTCGCTCTTCCATGCGTCATTTTCCAGCATATTCGCCAGTTGGATTTCATCGATCATACGTACCAATACATCCGCCTGATCCGCCAGTTTCAGGCTTTCCGGCGTGGTGACTGCCGCGGCGTTAACCGCCAGTTGGCGTACGGGCTCTTTAAGCGTGTTGCTGATATTTTGCATAAAGGCGGCGCGGCCCTGCTGATTCTTCTCATACAAACGCTGCGCCTGTTTAAGCTTCTTATTCACCAGCACTTCCCGGTCCTGATCGCGAATAATAAAGATCTGCGTGCGGGGGGCGATCTGGCTGCGAAACAGACGGATCTCATACAGTTCGTTGTTAATTGTCGCCTGAATCACGCCCTGATGCTGTTCCGCCATGCTGGTAATATTTTGCAGGTTAAGATGCGGCAACAGATGATCGGCGATTTTATTGCTGATCACGGTGCGGTTTCCTTCCTGATCGTAGACCAGCAGACCCAGCGGCAGCAGAGAAACGATCTCTTCATTAATGGCGCGTAAGACGCGAAGCTCATTATTCGCCGCGTTGCCGGATGTCGATTCCGTCGACCGTCCCGGCTGATGACGGAACGTGGCGTAGCCAAATAACGCCAACGCCAGCAGCCCGATGTTCAGCAGTAAAGGCAGCAGAATATTTTGCAACGTATCAAGCAAAAGCGTACCGAACGGTACCTGCCAGATCAGGCGCATTCCGGTAGAGTTAAGCGCTGAGGAGATCTCAATTTTTGAACCGTTAAAGCTAATCGTGACGCTATCTGGCGCTTCTTTTTCACTGCTTCGCCCCGTCGCCTGGGTCGCGTCAGGCTCTATCCGAAAACTGTCCAGCGGCATTCCCGGCGGGATTAAATCATTAATGGGCAGATCAAACGCCACCACGGTTGCCAGATGTCCTGGCTGATTGAAGGTCGTGCGCAGCGTAAAATAGTGACCGTTTTGCCAGGCCAGTTTTCGCAATGAGGAGAAACTTTCGCGCTCATCCAGCGCATTCGCCTGCTGCAACATCTCTGCCCGGCGGGAATCGACGATATTGCCAATAGTGGACTCTTTAAAGCCGGAAGAGAGATCTTTCAACGGTAGGGTAGAGATAAGAATCAGGCTGTTATCCTGTCCGTTGAGGTAATACATTGACCACGGCACGTTTTCCGCGCCCCACAGCGTATCCAGATAAGTTGACATACGCTGCGTCATTTCCAGCGTGGCGCTGTCATGGGAACCGAAAATCAGCGCTTCAGTTTTACGTCGCGGCTTTTCAAGATAATACACATCCTGCTTCAGACGCGTTTCCTGAAGTCCTTCACCTGTCGATGGCGTAGTGGTCGCGGCGATGTTGTCATAAATTTGCCAGGTAACATACCGCCAGGTATCCACGCGTTTATGAATAGCGTGGGTGATATCGACAATTTGATAGCTTTTGTCTTTCAACCAGGCGTTGACGGCGCTCTGTACCATAACGCCCATCGTTACCAGCAGCACAATGATCAGCAATAAGAAGAAACGGGTAATGCTTCCCGGTAGAAGGGAGAATCGGGTAGAGACCGTTGTGTCAGACTGACTCATTTATGTTTACGACCTGTAAAAGCAACGCTGAAGGTGAAGGGCAGTATAAAGGGTAATGAATGAATTTCCAGACTCTTACGTCATGCCAGGCAACTTAACACGCGCTCCGTCGGCGGGACGGGAAAAGCGTACAACCTTCGCAGAACGGTACAAATATAAAGACTACTTATAAATGTTTAGCACTAAATATCAAGAAATTATTTGCTAATGTCTTACGAACGGTCGAGCAGGGGAGTGTAGTGAATAACCGTGATAGTTTTAGGCAGGTAGCATAAATCAGCCGGGTGTGTCTGAAAAAGGCTAAAAAAAACCGAATGCGAAGCATCCGGTTGAAATAGGGGTAAACAGACATTCAGAAGTGAATGACGGTAATAAATAAAGTTAATGATGATAGCGGTCACTATTTTAGTTGCGAATGAAGATTCTGTTTTATCATTCAGTGCTATGAATTTCATCAATTTAACCCGTTGATTTTAAAAGTTTCGTGAATATATTTTGTCTATTTGTGCTTATTTTTACTTGATTTTTGCTTTAAAAAAGTTCCGTAAAATTAATATTTTGAAACATCTATGTAGATAACTGTAACATCTTAAAAGTTTTAGTATCATATTCATGTTGGATTATTCTGTATTTTTGCGGAGAATGGACTTGCCGACTGGTTAATGAGGGTTAACCAGTAAGCAGTGGCATAAAAAAGCAATAAAGGCATATAACAGAGGGTTAATAACATGAAAGTTAAAGTACTGTCCCTCCTGGTACCAGCTCTGCTGGTGGCGGGCGCAGCGAATGCGGCTGAAATTTATAATAAAGACGGCAACAAATTAGACCTGTTTGGTAAAGTTGATGGCCTGCACTACTTCTCTGACGACAAAGGCAGCGACGGCGACCAGACCTACATGCGTATCGGCTTCAAAGGCGAAACGCAGGTTAACGATCAGCTGACCGGTTATGGCCAGTGGGAATATCAGATTCAGGGCAACCAGACTGAAGGCAGCAACGACTCCTGGACGCGTGTGGCGTTTGCGGGTCTGAAATTCGCTGACGCAGGTTCCTTCGATTATGGTCGTAACTACGGCGTAACCTATGATGTGACCTCCTGGACCGACGTTCTGCCGGAGTTTGGCGGCGACACCTACGGCGCTGACAACTTTATGCAGCAGCGTGGTAACGGCTATGCCACTTACCGTAACACCGACTTCTTCGGCCTGGTGGATGGTCTGGACTTCGCGTTACAGTATCAGGGCAAAAACGGCAGCGTGAGCGGTGAAAACACCAACGGTCGCAGCCTGCTGAACCAGAACGGCGACGGTTACGGCGGATCGCTGACTTATGCAATCGGCGAAGGCTTCTCTGTCGGTGGCGCTATCACCACGTCTAAACGTACTGCCGATCAGAACAACACTGCTAACGATCGCCTGTATGGTAACGGCGATCGCGCCACGGTCTACACCGGCGGCCTGAAATACGATGCGAACAACATCTATCTGGCAGCGCAGTATTCTCAGACCTATAACGCAACCCGTTTTGGTACCTCTAACGGCAACAATAAGTCCGACTCTTACGGTTTTGCCAACAAAGCGCAGAACTTTGAAGTGGTTGCTCAGTACCAGTTCGACTTTGGTCTGCGTCCGTCTGTGGCTTACCTGCAGTCTAAAGGTAAGGACATCAGCAACGGCTACGGCGCCAGCTATGGCGACCAGGACATCGTAAAATACGTTGATGTCGGCGCGACTTACTACTTCAACAAAAACATGTCCACCTATGTTGATTACAAAATCAACCTGCTGGATAAAAACGACTTTACCCGCGATGCGGGCATCAACACCGACGACATCGTAGCGCTGGGTCTGGTTTACCAGTTCTAATCAGCAAAAGATGTTGCTAAAGGGCCTGCGGGCCCTTTTTTCATGCCTTATTCCGGCGTACAAATACGACGTTTTGATATACGCTTGCGTCCATTCGAATGAGGATAAACAGCGATGAAAATGACTTTTTGCCGGGCCGTGTGTCTGGCGGCGGCTTTTTTACTTATGGGCTGCGATGAGGCTCCCGAAACGACAACAGCGTCACCTGCCGCTCAGGTGCTGGAAGGTAAAACGATGGGGACCCTCTGGCGGGTGAGCGTGGTTGGTATCGATGCGAAACGCGCCGCAGAGTTACAGACTAAAATCCAGACTCAGCTTGATGCTGATGATTGGTTGCTTTCTACCTATAAAAATGACTCCGCGCTGATGCGTTTTAACCATTCACGCAGTCTTGCGCCCTGGCCGGTCAGCGAAGCCATGGCGGATATCGTGACCTCGGCGCTACGTATTGGCGCGAAGACGGATGGCGCGATGGATATCACCGTGGGCCCGCTGGTCAATCTGTGGGGGTTTGGGCCGGATCGGCAGCCGCTGCATATCCCAACACCAGCACAAATCGATGCGGCAAAAGCGAAAACAGGCCTGCAACATTTGCAGGTTATCGACAGGGCTGGACATCAGTTTTTGCAAAAAGATCTGCCGGATCTTTATGTTGATCTCTCCACGGTCGGGGAGGGTTATGCGGCGGATCACCTGGCGCGTCTGATGGAGCAGGAGGGCATTGCGCGTTATCTGGTCTCGGTGGGCGGCGCATTAAGCAGTCGCGGGATGAATGCGCAGGGGCTGCCGTGGCGCGTCGCGATTCAGAAGCCGACCGACCGGGAAAACGCGGTGCAGGCGATTGTGGATATCAACGGGCATGGCATCAGCACCTCCGGCAGCTACCGTAACTATTATGAGCTGGATGGCAAGCGTGTCTCGCACGTTATCGATCCGCAAACGGGGCGCCCCATTGAACACAATCTGGTATCGGTTACGGTCATCGCGCCAACGGCGCTGGAAGCGGACGGCTGGGACACCGGCCTGATGGTGCTTGGTACGCAAAAGGCGCAAGAGGTCGTGCGGCGGGAAGGGCTGGCGGTCTTTATGATCATGAAAGAAGGTGAAGGCTTTAAAACCTGGATGTCGCCGCAGTTCAAAACGTTCCTGGTGAGCGATAAGAATTAAAACGCAAGATTACGGGTTTTTGTGGGCGGATTTACGGACACACTGCATGTAAGCAAGCACTATGCTTAATGAAGGAGTCTATGATGAAAAAAGCGTTACTTACCGATGATGAATGCTGGCTGCGGGTGCAGGCGCGCGATGCCAGCGCGGATGGGCGTTTCGTTTTTGCGGTGCGAACCACCGGCGTTTTTTGCCGCCCTTCTTGTCGCTCGAAGCGGGCGTTACGTAAAAATGTTCGCTTTTTTGCCAACGCGCAGCAGGCGCTGGACGCCGGTTTTCGCCCCTGCAAGCGCTGTCAGCCGGATAATGCGCGCGCGCAGCAACGGCGGTTGGATAAGATTGCCTGCGCCTGCCGTTTGCTTGAGCAGGAGACGCCGGTAACGCTGGCGTCTCTGGCGCAGGCGGTGGCGATGAGCCCGTTTCATCTGCACCGTCTGTTTAAAGCGAGCACCGGAATGACGCCGAAAGGGTGGCAGCAGGCGTGGCGCGCCCGGCGGCTGCGTGAGGCGTTGGCGAAAGGAGAGCCGATCACGGCGGCTATTTACCGCGCCGGCTTCCCGGATAGCAGTAGCTACTACCGTCATGCCGACCAGACGCTGGGCATGACGGCAAAACAGTTTCGCAAAGGCGGCGATAATGTCTCCGTTCGCTATGCGCTGACGGACTGGGTTTACGGACGGTGCCTGGTGGCGGAGAGCGAGCGGGGGATTTGCGCGATTCTCCCCGGTGATAGCGACGAGGCGCTACTGGCTGAATTACACACCCTGTTCCCGGCGGCCCGCCACGAACCTGCTGACGCGCCTTTTCAGCAACGGGTGCGGCAGGTTGTCGCGGCTATCAACACACGCGAGGTGCTGCTCTCGTTGCCGCTGGATATCCAGGGAACCGCGTTTCAACAGCAGGTCTGGCAGGCGTTATGCGCAATTCCCTGCGGAGAAACCGTAAGCTATCAACAGCTTGCCGCGACTATCGGCAAACCCACGGCAGTACGCGCGGTCGCCAGCGCGTGCGGCGCGAATAAACTGGCGATGGTGATCCCGTGTCATCGGGTCGTGCGTCGCGATGGCGCGCTCTCCGGTTATCGTTGGGGCGTGCGTCGAAAAGCGCAGCTATTAAAGCGAGAAGCACAAAAAGAGGAGTAGCAATGCTGGATCTATTTGCTGATGAAGCGCCCTGGCAAGAGCCCCTGGCGCCTGGCGCGGTGGTGTTGCGCCGCTTTGCGTTTCGCGCGGCGCAGTCGCTATTAGACGATATCGGGTTTGTCGCCAGTCAGTCTCCGTTTCGTCAGATGGTGACGCCGGGCGGCTACACCATGTCGGTGGCGATGACCAACTGCGGCGCGTTAGGGTGGACCACCGATCGTCACGGTTATTGTTATGCCGTGCGCGATCCGTTGACCGATAAACCCTGGCCTGCGCTGCCGTTATCGTTTGCCAGCGTATGTCGTCAGGCGGCAATCGCGGCAGGGTATGCGAGCTTCCAACCGGACGCCTGCCTGATCAATCGCTACGCGCCTGGCGCAAAACTGTCGCTGCATCAGGATAAAGACGAGCCGGATCTGCGCGCGCCTATTGTCTCAGTTTCGTTGGGGGTGCCGGCGGTTTTTCAGTTTGGCGGCCTGCGTCGCAGCGATCCGCTCCAGCGGATCTTACTGGAGCATGGCGATATCGTGGTCTGGGGCGGCGAGTCCCGGCTGTTTTATCATGGTATCCAGCCGCTTAAAGCGGGCTTTCATCCCATGACCGGTGAATTTCGTTACAATCTCACCTTCCGTCAGGCGGCTGAAAAAGAATAAAAATAAGAATTATTATTGCTGTGCAGGTGGAGTTAGTTAAACTGCGGGCTGTTATTATCGGTCCGGGTTGTATGCATGGAACTTCTTATTCTTGTCTGGCGGCAGTACCGCTGGCCATTTATTAGCGTGATGGCGCTGAGCCTCGCCAGCGCGGCGCTGGGGATTGGCCTGATCGCGTTTATCAATCAGCGCCTGATTGAAACGGTGGACACCACCGTCATGGTGCTGCCGGAATTTCTCGGTCTGCTCCTGTTGCTAATGGTCGTCACATTAGGTTCCCAACTGGCGCTCACCACTCTGGGACACCATTTCGTTTACCGCCTGCGCAGCGAATTTATCAAGCGCATTCTGGATACGCACGTTGAACGCATTGAGCAACTGGGCAGCGCCTCTTTACTGGCCGGTCTGACCAGCGATATTCGCAATATTACTATCGCCTTTGTGCGTCTGCCTGAGCTGGTGCAGGGCATTATCCTCACCGTCGGCTCGGCGGCGTATCTGGCGATGCTATCGACAAAAATGCTGCTGGTTACGGCTATCTGGATGGCGGTCACTATCTGGGGCGGATTCGTGCTGGTGGCGCGGGTTTACCAGCATATGGCGACCCTGCGCGAGACCGAAGATAAGCTGTACAACGACTATCAGACGGTGCTGGAAGGACGCAAAGAGCTGACGCTAAACCGCGAGCGTGCGGAGCAGATTTTTCAGCAATGCTATATCCCGGACGCCAAAGAGTATCGTCATCACATTATCCGTGCCGATACTTTTCATCTGAGTGCCGTCAACTGGTCGAATATCATGATGCTGGGGGCGATAGGCCTGGTCTTCTGGATGGCGAATAGTCTCGGCTGGGCGGATACCAACGTCGCGGCGACCTATTCACTGACGTTGCTGTTCCTGCGCACGCCGCTGCTGTCTGCGGTGGGGGCGTTACCAACGCTACTGACCGCCCAGGTGGCGTTTAATAAACTGAATAAATTCGCGCTCGCCCCGTATAAGCCTGATTTTCCGCAGCCGAAAGCCTTTCCCGACTGGAAGACGCTGGAGCTGCGCAACGTGGTTTTTCACTATCAGGATAACGCGTTTTCCGTGGGGCCCATCAACCTGACGATTCACCGCGGCGAACTGCTGTTTTTAATTGGCGGCAACGGTAGCGGGAAATCGACGCTGGCCATGTTATTGACCGGTTTATACCAGCCGCAATCGGGAACGATTTTACTTGACGGTCAACCTATTGCCGCCGGGCAGCCGGAAGATTATCGCAAACTGTTTTCTGCGGTGTTCACCGATGTGTGGTTATTCGACCGCCTGCTGGGGCCGCAGGGGAAACCCGCCAATCCCGCGCTGGTCGAAAAGTGGCTTGAGCACCTGAAAATGACGCACAAGCTGGAGCTAAACGATGGGCGCATTTTGAATCTTAAACTGTCGAAAGGGCAAAAAAAGCGCATTGCGCTGCTGCTGGCGCTGGCGGAAGAGCGCGATATTATTTTGCTGGATGAGTGGGCCGCCGATCAGGACCCGCATTTCCGCCGGGAATTTTATCAGGTACTGTTGCCGTTAATGCAGGAAATGGGCAAAACCATCTTCGCCATCAGCCATGATGATCACTATTTTATTCACGCCGATCGTCTGCTTGAAATGCGCAACGGACAGCTAACCGAACTCACCGGCGACGAACGTGATGCCGCCTCGCGTGATGCGGTTGCGCGTACTGCGTAATGGCCGGATGAACCGCCTGATGGCAGCCCTACGTCCGCACGCGGGTAGGCCTGATAAGATGCCACGCGTCGCCACCAGGCATCGGGGTATTTTTTGCGGCGGACGAGCGGGGCTCCAGACGTGTTTTAAAAAGAACCCCGGAGCGCTGCGTGAGCCGGCGTGTTCAGATGCCCGGTAAGTGTGACCGGGCAGCGTAACATTATCGCGCGACGGCGTTCTGTACGTTAGCGTCCGCTTTCCAGATGCGGTATTTCACGTCCACATTCGCCGGGGTATACACCACGATCGGCAGCTTGCTGTTGTAGCGCAGCATCCCGTCTTCACCCAGCCAGGCGGTGACGAATTTTTGCTCTTTCTTACCTTCAGGGCAGGCCATCATGGTTGATACCGGAGAGGTGACGTTATCAAAGACATAATAGTCATAGCCCCAGCCTTCCAGCGTTTTTGTTTCCAGCGTGCCGCCGAGGCGATGCTGGTTACAATCCACATTCAGCGTTTGGCCAATCAACAGTTCCACTTTGAGGGTAGATTCATCCTGCTGAGGGGCAAGGGTTATCACTTGCCGCTTCATTCCTTTTTCCGCCTGCGGATAGGGGGCGATTTTCTCCAGCGGCTGGGCGGTATCGCTATTGTTAGCCCAGGCAGAGGCGCTGGCGAGGGCGGCGAAGACGACGGCAGGGACAAACATCTTCATTTGATTGTTCACAGTATTTCCTTTCTGCTGTTTTCGGTATGCACGGGCAACAGATTAACACATTCATATTATCTATTAATCTGTATTTACTCATATTTTCAAGATTATTAATAAAATAGCGTCTTTTTATATAGTGGAATATTCTGATATTGATAATGTAAATGAAATTATCAGCTATTAGTGGTTTTCGTTATATAAATATCTATATAACTCATTGAAATGTGAGAAAAAGCACGTTTACGGGTCTTTACCCGGCACTCTTTTGATCCGGCAACAGCATTTACCTCTATCGGGGTATGCATCTCTTACACATCCTGAAATATCTTATTTACAAAAACAACTACTCATAAATTGTACGGTTTTTATTGGTATTCACTCCCTATGGAAGCGTGTCGTTATGGAAGGGCGATATCATGGTTGATTTATCCCGTCGAAGCATGTTGACCGGCAGTTGGCGCAACGCCAGCAATGGGATTCTTCCGCCGTGGGCCAGAGAAACACCCTATTTTCTCGCACATTGTCTGCGTTGCGACGCCTGCATCCAGGCGTGTGAGGCCGACATCCTGCAGCGAGGGGCGGGGGGATATCCGAGCGTAGATTTCAAACGGGGCGAGTGCAGCTTTTGTTATGCCTGTGCGCAGGCCTGTACTGAATCGCTTTTTCTTCCGCGCCACACCAGGGCCTGGGATCTGATTTTTACGCTCACGGAAAACTGCCTCGCCAGGCAATCGGTTGAATGCCATCGCTGCCAGGACAGTTGTGAACCTATGGCCATTACCTTTCGTCCCACGCTATCCGGCATTTACCAGCCGCAGCTTGACTCGCAGGCCTGTAACGGATGCGGGGCGTGTGTGGCTATCTGCCCCGTGTCAGCCATCAAAGCGGAGAACCACCATGCGCACTAACTGGCAGGTCTGTAGCCTGGTCGTGCAGGCCAAAAGTCAGAACATCGCCGCCATTGGCACACAGTTGAACACGTTGCCGGGTTGCGAAGTCGCGTTAAGCGACGTTGAAAGCGGGCAACTGATCGTGGTGGCGGAAGCAGATCAGAGTGAAACGCTGATGCAAACAATTGAGTCAGTACGCAATGTCGAGGGCGTACTGGCGGTGTCGCTGGTTTATCACCAGCAGGATGAGCAAGGTGAGGAAACACCATGAAACTCAGTCGTCGTAGCTTTATGAAAGCTAACGCCGTTGCGGCCGCTGCGGCGGCTGCCGGTCTGAGCGTGCCGGGCGTCGCCCGCGCCGTTGTCGGGCAGCAGGAAGCCATCAAATGGGATAAAGCGCCGTGCCGTTTTTGCGGAACGGGTTGCGGTGTGTTAGTGGGCACGCAGCAGGGCCGTGTGGTCGCCTGCCAGGGCGACCCCGACGCGCCGGTCAACCGTGGTCTGAACTGCATTAAAGGCTACTTCCTGCCCAAAATCATGTACGGCAAAGATCGTCTGACGCAGCCGATGCTGCGCATGAAAGACGGCAGCTATCACAAAGACGGCGAGTTTACGCCGGTGAGCTGGGAACAGGCCTTCGATGTGATGGAAGAGAAGTTTAAAACCTCCCTGAAAGAGAAAGGACCAGAAGCGATCGGCATGTTTGGGTCGGGTCAATGGACCATCTGGGAAGGCTATGCCGCCGCGAAACTGTTCAAGGCTGGTTTCCGCTCTAACAACATTGACCCGAACGCGCGTCACTGCATGGCCTCGGCGGTGGTGGGCTTTATGCGTACCTTTGGCATGGATGAACCGATGGGCTGCTACGACGATATTGAGCAGGCCGATGCGTTTGTGCTGTGGGGTTCCAACATGGCGGAGATGCACCCGATTTTATGGTCGCGCATCACTAACCGCCGTTTGTCCGACCCGAATGTGAAAGTCGCTGTCCTCTCCACCTTCCAGCACCGTAGCTTTGAGCTGGCGGACAACGGTATTGTCTTTACCCCGCAAAGCGATCTGGTGATCCTTAACTATATCGCGAATTACATTATTCAGAACAACGCGGTAAATCAGGATTTCTTCACAAAGCATGTGAACCTGCGTAAAGGGGCGACGGATATCGGCTACGGCTTACGCCCGACGCACCCGCTGGAAAAAGCGGCGAAGAATCCGGGCTCCGATGCTTCCGAGCCGATGAGCTTCGACGAGTATAAAGCCTTCGTGGCGGAATATACGCTGGACAAGACCGCTGAAATGACCGGCGTGCCGAAAGATCAGCTGGAACAGTTGGCGCAGCTCTACGCCGATCCGAATAAGCGCGTGATCTCTTACTGGACGATGGGTTTTAACCAGCATACCCGCGGCGTGTGGGCGAATAACCTGGTTTATAACCTCCATCTGCTGACCGGAAAAATCTCCCAGCCTGGCTGCGGTCCTTTCTCGCTGACCGGCCAGCCTTCCGCCTGCGGTACGGCGCGTGAAGTGGGAACCTTCTCACACCGTCTGCCCGCAGACATGGTCGTGACGAACGAAAAACACCGTGATATCTGCGAAAAACACTGGCAGATCCCCGCTGGCACTATTCCGGCAAAAGTGGGTTTACACGCGGTGGCGCAGGATCGCGCGTTGAAAGACGGCAAGCTGAACGTCTACTGGGTAATGTGTAATAACAATATGCAGGCCGGGCCGAACATCAATGAAGATCGGATGCCGGGCTGGCGCGATCCGCGTAACTTTATCATTGTCTCCGATCCTTACCCGACGGTGAGCGCGCTGTCTGCGGATCTGATCCTGCCGACCGCCATGTGGGTTGAGAAAGAAGGCGCTTACGGCAACGCCGAACGCCGCACGCAGTTCTGGCGTCAGCAAATTAAAGCGCCGGGCGAAGCTAAATCCGACCTCTGGCAACTGGTGCAGTTCTCCCGTCGTTTTAAAACCGAGGAGGTCTGGCCGGAGGCGTTGCTGGCCCAGAAGCCGGAGCTGCGCGGTAAAACGCTGTATGACGTTCTGTTCGCCACGCCGGCGGTCAGCAAATTCCCGCTGAGCGAGCTGAAAGAGGATCAGTTAAACGATGAGTCTCGTGAGCTGGGCTTCTATCTGCAAAAAGGACTGTTTGAAGAATACGCCTGGTTTGGACGTGGCCACGGGCACGATCTGGCGCCGTTCGACGATTACCACAACGCGCGCGGTCTGCGCTGGCCGGTCGTCGAAGGCAAAGAGACGCAATGGCGTTACAGCGAAGGCAACGACCCGTATGTAAAAGCGGGGGAAGGGTACAAATTCTACGGTAAACCGGATGGCAAAGCGGTGATCTTCGCGCTGCCATTTGAACCTGCGGCGGAGTCGCCGGACAACGAGTACGATCTGTGGCTTTCCACCGGTCGCGTGCTGGAACACTGGCATACCGGCAGTATGACGCGCCGCGTGCCTGAATTGCATCGCGCCTTCCCGGAAGCGGTGGTCTTTATTCACCCGCTGGATGCGAAAGCGCGCGATCTGCGTCGTGGGGATAAGGTTAAAGTGTCATCCCGCCGCGGCGAAGTGATTTCGATTGTCGAAACGCGTGGACGTAACCGTCCGCCGCAGGGACTGGTGTATATGCCGTTCTTCGATGCCGCTCAGCTAGTGAACAACCTGACGCTGGATGCGACGGACCCGCTCTCTAAAGAGACGGACTTCAAGAAGTGCGCCGTTAAGCTGGCGAAGGTGTAACGCGTTATGTCCCGTACAGCGAAACCCCAAAATGGCCGCCGCCGCTTCCTGCGTGATGTTGTGCGCACTGCGGGCGGGCTGGCGGCGGTTGGCGTGGCGCTGGGCTTGCAACAGCAAACCGCGCGCGCAACGGGCGTGCGGCTGCGTCCGCCTGGCGCGCTGAATGAAAATGTCTTCGCCAGCGCCTGTGTGCGCTGCGGGCAGTGCGTTCAGGCGTGTCCATACGACACGCTAAAACTGGCGACGCTGGCCTCCGGGCTATCGGCGGGCACGCCCTATTTCGTCGCTCGCGACATCCCCTGCGAAATGTGTGAAGACATTCCGTGCGCCAAAGTCTGCCCCAGCGGGGCGCTGAATAAAGATATCGCCTCCATTGATGACTCGCGTATGGGGCTGGCGGTGCTGCTGGATCAGGAAAACTGCCTCAACTTTCAGGGGCTGCGCTGCGACGTTTGCTACCGCGAATGCCCGAAAATCGATGAGGCCATCACGCTGGAGCTGGATCGCAACATGCGCACCGGCAAACATGCGCGCTTTCTGCCCACCGTACACAGCGACGCCTGTACCGGCTGCGGCAAATGCGAAAAAGTCTGCGTACTGGAGCAACCAGCGATAAAAGTGTTGCCGTTGTCATTGGCGAAAGGGGAGTTAGGACACCATTACCGCTTCGGCTGGCTGGAGGGGAAAGATGGCAAATCGTAAACGCGACGCCGGGCGAGAAGCGCGGGCGAAAAAAGGCTGGTGGCGTAGCCACCGTTGGCTGGTGTTACGCCGTATCAGCCAGTTTATGGTGCTGGGGATGTTTCTCAGCGGCCCGTGGCTGGGCTTTTGGGTTTTGCATGGCAACTACAGCAGTAGTTTGCTGTTCGATACCCTCCCGTTGACCGATCCGCTGATTACCCTGGAAAGTCTCGCCAGTGGACATCTTCCCGCTACCGTGGCGCTGACGGGAGCAGTGATTATCGCTGTGCTGTATGCGCTGGCGGGAAAGCGATTATTTTGCAGTTGGGTTTGCCCGCTAAACCCCGTTACCGATTTGGCTAACTGGATGCGCAGGAAATTTGACCTGAACCAGTCTGCGACGATTCCACGCCATATACGGTACGTCCTTCTGGTGGTGGTGTTAATCGGTTCGGCGTTGACCGGCACGCTGCTGTGGGAATGGATTAATCCCGTGTCGCTGTTAGGTCGTAGTCTGATTATGGGATTTAGTAGCGGCGCGTTGCTGATTATTGCTTTGTTTTTATTTGATTTATTAGTCGTTGAGCACGGTTGGTGCGGGCATATTTGCCCGATGGGCGCGCTGTATGGCGTGCTGGGCAGTAAAGGCGTAGTGACCGTGACGGCCAAAAAACGTGAGAAATGTAATCGCTGTATGGATTGTTTTCATGTTTGCCCGGAACCGCATGTGCTACGTGCGCCGGTGCTGGATGAGCAAAGCCCGGCGCAGGTCACTCACCGCGACTGCATGACCTGCGGTCGCTGCGTGGATGTCTGTTCTGAGGATGTTTTTACAATAACGATACGCAACATCATTCGGGATGCATCGCGGCGGTAAGCGAGGAAATCCCCGGGAGCATAGATAACGATGTGACTGGGATTTTCGAGCGCAGCCAACAAAGAGGCAGCTCGAAGGATGAAGTGTAAATGCGATGGAGTTCGGGAGCGAAACAATGAAAAGCCATGACCTGATGAAAGCGCTGTGTCAATGGATGGCCACGCTTGCCCTGGTGGTAAGTGGTGCGGTTTGGGCGGCAAACGGAGTGGATCTGAGCCAGTCGCCGGAAGTATCCGGGACGCAGGAAGGGGCGATTCGTATGCCGAAAGAGCAGGAACGTATGCCGCTAAATTACGTCAACCAGCCGCCGATGATCCCGCACAGCGTCGAGGGCTACCAGGTGACGACCAATACCAACCGCTGTCTGCAATGCCACGGCGTGGAAAGTTATCGTACGACGGGCGCGCCGCGTATCAGTCCGACGCACTTTATGGACAGCGACGGTAAAGTGTCGGGCAACGTCGCGCCGCGTCGTTATTTCTGCCTGCAGTGCCACGTACCGCAGTCTGATACCGCGCCGATTATCGACAATACCTTTACCCCCTCGCAAGGTTACGGGAAATAAGAGGTCATTATGGAAAATTCTAACCGTAAACCTGGCTGGATAAAGCGCGTCTGGCGATGGTGGCGCAGCCCCAGCCGCCTGGCGTTGGGGACGCTGCTGTTAATCGGTTTTATCGGCGGCATCATCTTCTGGGGCGGCTTCAATACCGGAATGGAAAAGGCTAACACCGAAGAGTTTTGTATTAGCTGCCATGAAATGCGCAACACGGTGTATGAGGAGTATATGGAAACCGTCCACTACAACAACCGTAGCGGCGTTCGTGCCACCTGTCCTGACTGCCATGTGCCGCATGAGTGGGGGCCGAAGATGATCCGTAAGATCAAAGCCAGTAAAGAACTGTACGCGAAGGTATTTGGGCTGATAGATACACCGCAGAAATTTGAAGCTCATCGCCTGACAATGGCACAAAATGAGTGGCGGCGCATGAAAGACAACAACTCGCAGGAATGCCGTAACTGCCACAATTTCGACTTTATGGATCTGACCGCGCAAAAAGGCGTCGCGGCGAAAATGCACGATCAGGCGGTAAAAGATGGACAGACCTGTATCGATTGCCACAAAGGGATCGCGCATAAACTGCCGGATATGCGTGATGTTAAACCAGGTTTCTGACAGGACGTTGATGAGTGGGAATGCTTGAAGCCAGAGATCTGTACTGCGAGCGGGACGAGAGGACGCTGTTTCGCGGGCTGTCGTTCACCGTGGAGGCCGGGGAGTGGGTGCAGGTCACCGGCGGCAACGGCGCCGGAAAAACCACCCTGCTGCGCCTGCTGACCGGGCTGGCGCGCCCGGACGGCGGGGAGGTGTACTGGCAGGGCGAGCCCCTGCGCCGCGTGCGCGACAGCTTCCATCGCAGTCTGCTGTGGATAGGGCACCAGCCGGGGATTAAATCCCGCCTGACGGCGCGGGAGAACCTGCACTTCTTCCACCCCGGTGACGGCGCGCGCCTCCCGGAGGCGCTGGCGCAGGCCGGGCTGGCGGGATTTGAGGACGTGCCGGTCGCCCGGCTCTCGGCCGGGCAGCAGCGCCGGGTGGCGCTGGCCCGCCTGTGGCTGACCCGCGCCGCGCTGTGGGTGCTCGACGAGCCGTTCACCGCCATTGACGTTAACGGCGTGGCGCGCCTCACCCGGCGGATGGCGGCACACACGGCGCAGGGCGGGATGGTCATTCTCACCACCCACCAGCCGCTGCCGGGGACCGCGGACACCGTCCGCCGCCTGGCGCTGACCGGCGGGGGGGCCGGGCTGTGATGTGGCGTGTCTTCTGTCTCGAGCTGCGCGTGGCGTTCCGCCACGGCGCGGACATCGCCGGCCCGCTG
>NZ_JBGDXT010000008.1:0-235452 GCF_046550615.1 Salmonella sp. SAL04214 | reverse complement strand
AGCCACCGTTTCCAGTAGTTATCCCCCTCCATCAGGCAGTTTCCCAGACATTACTCACCCGTCCGCCACTCGTCAGCGAAGCAGCAAGCTGCTTCCTGTTACCGTTCGACTTGCATGTGTTAGGCCTGCCGCCAGCGTTCAATCTGAGCCATGATCAAACTCTTCAATTTAAAAGTTTGATGCTCAAAGAATTAAACTTCGTAATGAATTACGTGTTCACTCTTGAGACTTGGTATTCATTTTTCGTCTTGCGACGTCAAGAATCCGTATCTTCGAGTGCCCACACAGATTGTCTGATAAATTGTTAAAGAGCAGATGCGACGCGGCTTGCAGCTCACCGTCGCGAGGTGGCGTATATTACGCTTTCCTCTTTCAGAGTCAACCCTGAATTTCAGGATTTTTCTCTTCAACCGACCGGCTGTTTGTGTGAAGTGATTCACATCCGCCGTGTCGATGGAGGCGCATTATAGGGAGTCGGTTCAGGAAGACAAGCGGAAAAATGCATTTTTGTTTTAACCGCTCATCTTTTATCCATAACGCTTATTTTTGCTGCTTTTTTATCGCCGATGGCAGATCGGCAAGGCTGTTTAACACCCAGTCCGCCGCGTTTTCTGCTTCTGCCGTGACCGGTTTGCCCGTACGCACCAGCACTTTTGTCCCGACATTTGCCGCCGCTGCCGCCTGCATATCTTCCAGCTTGTCTCCCACCATATAAGAAGCCGCCATATCGATATGCAGGAAATCACGCGCCGAGATAAGCATTCCTGGATGCGGCTTGCGGCAATCACATACCTGACGGAACTCTTCTATACTGCCCTGCGGATGGTGAGGACAATAATAGATGCCGTCCAAATCAACATCGCGATCCGCCAACGACCAGTCCATCCATTCGGTTAACGTTTCAAACTGCGCCTCAGTGAATTTGCCGCGCGCGATTCCGGACTGGTTCGTCACCACCACCAACGCATAGCCCATTTTTTTTAGCTCGCGCATCGCGTCAATAACGCCGTCTATAAACTCAAATGCATCGATTTCATGTACGTAGCCGTGATCCACATTAATGGTGCCGTCACGGTCGAGAAAAATTGCGGGTACAGACTTTGCCACCTTTTATAGCTCCTGAGTAAAGCAAGTGGCGCTAGTATCGCATGTTTCAGCAAGCAAGAAAGTGCTCATCGTATAAAGCCTGATTGATTTAGACGTCTGGATGCCTTAACATCCATTCTGTTGACGGCGTTGACCGTATTAGGCAGACGAAAATGCCACGGCTAACTTAATTACGATAATAAATAACCAATGATTAAACTTTCGAATATTACCAAAGTGTTCCAGCAGGGGACGCGCACCATTCAGGCGCTAAATAATGTCAGCCTGCACGTGCCTGCCGGGCAGATTTATGGCGTCATTGGCGCCTCCGGCGCCGGTAAAAGTACGCTTATCCGCTGCGTTAACTTACTTGAACGCCCAACCGAAGGTAGCGTTCAGGTCGGCGGTCAGGAGCTGACAACGCTTTCAGAGTCTGAGTTGACCAAAGCTCGCCGTCAAATCGGCATGATTTTCCAACATTTTAACCTGCTCTCTTCCCGTACCGTGTTTGGCAACGTCGCGTTGCCGCTGGAACTGGATAACACACCAAAGGAAGAGATCAAACGCCGTGTCACAGAGCTGCTGGATTTAGTCGGTCTTGGCGACAAGCACGACAGCTATCCGGCAAATCTTTCCGGCGGTCAGAAACAGCGTGTCGCGATTGCCCGCGCGTTAGCCAGTAATCCAAAAGTGTTGCTGTGCGATGAAGCCACCAGCGCGCTTGATCCCGCGACGACCCGTTCGATTCTGGAATTGCTGAAAGATATCAACCGTCGTCTGGGGTTGACGATTCTGCTTATCACTCATGAAATGGATGTCGTGAAACGTATCTGCGACTGCGTTGCCGTCATCAGTAATGGCGAGCTTATTGAGCAGGATACGGTTAGCGAAGTCTTCTCGCATCCTAAAACGCCGCTGGCGCAGAAGTTTATTCAGTCCACTCTGCACCTGGACATTCCGGAAGATTACCAGGCGCGTTTGAAAGCGTCGCCGGAAACTGACAGCGTGCCGATGCTGCGCATGGAGTTCACCGGGCAGTCTGTGGATGCCCCGCTGCTTTCTGAAACCGCGCGTCGTTTCAACGTGAACAATAATATTATCAGCGCGCAGATGGATTACGCGGGCGGTGTGAAGTTCGGCATTATGCTAACGGAAATGCACGGCACACAAGAAGAGACGCAAGCCGCAATTGCCTGGCTGCAGGATCACCATGTGAAAGTAGAGGTACTGGGTTATGTCTGAGGCAATGATGTGGTTACTGGTTCGTGGCGTTTGGGAAACGCTGGCGATGACCTTTGTCTCCGGTTTCTTCGGTTTCGTGATTGGCCTGCCGGTTGGCGTATTGCTGTATGTTACGCGCCCGGGGCAGATTATGGAGAACGCCCGGCTGTATCGCTCCCTCTCTGCGGTGGTCAATATTTTCCGCTCGATTCCCTTTATCATCCTGCTGGTGTGGATGATTCCTTTTACCCGAATAATTGTCGGCACCTCCATTGGTTTGCAGGCCGCAATTGTACCGCTGACCGTCGGCGCCGCGCCTTTTATCGCCCGTATGGTGGAAAATGCGTTGTTAGAGATCCCTGCCGGGCTGATTGAAGCCTCGCGAGCGATGGGCGCCACGCCGCTGCAAATTGTACGTAAAATCCTTTTACCGGAAGCGCTGCCTGGTCTGGTGAATGCGGCAACCATTACACTGATCACCCTGGTCGGTTACTCCGCAATGGGCGGTGCCGTCGGCGCTGGCGGCCTCGGTCAAATCGGCTATCAGTACGGTTATATTGGATACAATGCTACCGTGATGAATACGGTGCTGGTATTACTTGTCGTTCTGGTTTATTTAATTCAGTTATCCGGCGATCGCATCGTCAGGGCTGTCACGCATAAGTAACGTTAAACACAACACAAATACTCATTAAGGAAATAAGCATGGCGTTCAAATTCAAAACCTTTGCGGCAGTGGGTGCTCTGATTGGTTCTCTGGCACTTGCGGGTTGCGGTCAGGATGAAAAAGATCCGAATCATATTAAAGTCGGCGTAATCGTTGGCGCAGAGCAGCAAGTTGCCGAAGTCGCGCAGAAAGTCGCGAAAGAAAAATACGGCCTGGACGTGGAATTGGTGACCTTTAATGATTATGTTCTGCCTAATGAAGCGCTGAGCAAAGGCGATATCGATGCCAATGCCTTCCAGCACAAACCGTATCTGGATCAGCAAATCAAAGATCGCGGCTACAAACTGGTTTCCGTTGGTAAGACTTTTGTCTATCCCATTGCAGGATATTCCAAAAAAATCAAATCTCTGGATGAGCTCAAGGACGGTTCCCAGGTTGCTGTGCCTAACGACCCGACCAACCTTGGTCGTTCCCTGCTGCTGCTGCAAAAAGTAGGGCTGATTAAACTGAAAGACGGCGTTGGTCTGCTTCCTACCTCGCTGGATATCGTGGAAAACCCGAAAAATCTGAAAATTGTTGAGCTGGAAGCGCCGCAGTTGCCGCGTTCGCTGGATGACGCGCAGATCGCGTTAGCGGTCATCAATACGACTTACGCCAGCCAGATTGGCCTGACGCCAGCGAAAGACGGTATCTTCGTTGAAGATAAAGATTCTCCGTACGTTAACCTGATCGTGACGCGTGAAGATAACAAAGACGCCGAGAATGTGAAAAAATTCGTTCAGGCTTACCAGTCTGATGAAGTGTACGAAGCCGCAAATAAAGTTTTTAATGGCGGTGCGGTGAAAGGCTGGTAAGTTTTAGGCTGATTCCACAATCTGTAATATTATTCAGGACGGGCTATTGCCCGTCTTGTCATTTATGCAAGCTCCTGATTCAATATCTGGCAATTAGAACATTCATTGAGGAAATATTATGCGTGCTTTACCGATCTGTTTATTGGCACTCATGCTGGGCGGTTGTTCCATGCTAAGCAGATCCCCTGTTGAACCCGTTCAAAGCACCGCAACCCCGCCAAAAGCGGAGCCGGAGAAACCTAAAGCGCCGCGTGCCGCTCCCGTCAGGATTTACACCAATGCTGAAGACTTAGTCGGCAAACCTTTCCGCGATCTTGGCGAGGTTAGCGGCGAATCCTGCCAGGCGACAAATCAAGACTCTCCGCCTAACATTCCAACTGCGCGCAAGCGTATGCAGATTAATGCATCTAAAATGAAAGCCAACGCCGTCCTGCTGCACAGCTGTGAAATTACCAGCGGCACGCCAGGCTGCTACCGTCAGGCGGTTTGTATCGGGTCCGCCCTGAATATTTCGGCGAAATGAGCAGCTTTCAGTTTGAACAAATCGGCGTTATTCGCTCCCCCTATAAAGAAAAATTCGCCGTTCCGCGCCAGCCTGGTCTGGTCAAAAGCGCCTGCGGCGAACTGCATCTGATAGCGCCTTACAACCAGGCCGATGCCGTTCGCGGCCTGGAAGCGTTCAGCCATTTGTGGGTGCTTTTCGTTTTTCATCAGACGATGGACGGCGGCTGGCGGCCAACAGTTCGTCCGCCCCGTCTTGGCGGTAACGCCAGAATGGGCGTTTTTGCCACGCGCTCCACGTTCCGCCCCAATCCGATTGGCATGTCGCTCGTTGCGCTAAAAGGTATCGAGTGCCGCAAAGAGAGCGTAATTCTGAAATTAGGCAGTCTGGATCTGGTGGATGGCACGCCGGTGGTGGATATTAAACCGTATTTACCGTTTGCCGAGGCCTTACCGGACGCCGCCGCCAGCTATGCGCAACAGGCGCCGATAGCTGAAATGCCCGTGAGTTTTACCGCTGAGGTGGCTCAACAGCTTACGACGCTGGAAAGGCGTTATCCGCAGCTACGGACATTTATTTGCGATGTGCTGGCGCAAGATCCTCGCCCGGCTTATCGTAAGGGTGAAGAGACGGGCAAAACCTATGCCGTCTGGCTGCATGATTTTAACGTGCGCTGGCGTGTGGTTAACTCGGGATTTGAAGTGTTTGCGCTGGAACCACGGTAATTTCACGCCCTTCTCTTTTGACATCTCTTGCACGCTGGTAAACTAAATCACTTTTTTTGTATCAGGCTCACATTGAGCCTGTTCGATCGTTCAACTGGAACCGTAACAACATGCGTACTAGCCAATACCTGCTCTCCACTCTGAAGGAGACACCTGCCGACGCCGAGGTTATCAGCCACCAGCTGATGCTGCGCGCCGGGATGATCCGCAAGCTCGCCTCCGGGTTATATACCTGGCTGCCGACCGGCCTGCGCGTCCTGAAAAAAGTCGAAAACATCGTGCGTGAAGAGATGAACAACGCCGGTGCTATCGAGGTGTCGATGCCAGTCGTTCAGCCAGCCGACCTGTGGCAAGAGAGTGGTCGTTGGGAACAGTACGGTCCGGAACTGCTGCGTTTTGTCGACCGTGGCGAGCGTCCGTTCGTACTCGGCCCGACCCACGAAGAAGTTATCACCGATCTGGTGCGTAATGAACTCAGCTCTTATAAGCAGTTGCCGCTGAACTTCTTCCAAATCCAGACCAAATTCCGTGATGAAGTGCGTCCGCGCTTTGGCGTGATGCGTTCGCGCGAATTCCTGATGAAAGATGCTTACTCTTTCCACACCTCTCAGGAGTCGTTGCAGGAAACCTATGACGCCATGTACGCCGCGTATAGCCGTATCTTCAGTCGTATGGGGCTGGATTTCCGCGCGGTACAGGCCGATACCGGTTCTATCGGCGGCAACGCCTCGCATGAATTCCAGGTGCTGGCGCAAAGCGGCGAAGACGATATCGTTTTCTCTGATGTTTCTGATTACGCGGCTAACATTGAACTGGCAGAAGCTATCGCGCCGCAAACGCCGCGCGCAGCGGCGACGCAGGAAATGACTCTGATCGATACGCCAAATGCCAAAACCATCGCGGAGCTGGTGGAACAATTCAACCTGCCAATTGAAAAAACGGTAAAAACGCTGCTGGTGAAAGCGGTGAAAGACAGCAAGTCTCCGCTGGTGGCTCTGCTGGTTCGCGGCGATCATGAACTGAATGAAGTTAAAGCGGAAAAGCTGCCGCACGTTGCCAGCCCGCTGACCTTCGCTACCGAAGAAGAGATTCGCGCCGTAATTAATGCCGGCCCTGGCTCCCTCGGCCCGGTCAATATGCCGATTCCGGTCATCATCGATCGCACCGTTGCCGCCATGAGCGATTTTGCCGCTGGCGCCAACATCGACGGTAAACACTACTTTGGTATTAACTGGGATCGCGATGTGGCGACGCCTGTTGTTGCCGACATCCGTAACGTAGTCGCCGGCGATCCGAGTCCGGATGGTCAGGGAACGTTGCTTATCAAACGCGGTATCGAAGTGGGTCACATCTTCCAGTTAGGTACCAAGTACTCAGAAGCGCTGAAAGCCTCCGTTCAGGGTGAAGATGGCCGTAACCAGATCCTGACAATGGGCTGCTACGGTATCGGCGTAACACGTGTCGTTGCCGCAGCTATCGAGCAGAACTTTGACGAGCGCGGCATTGTATGGCCTGACGCCATTGCGCCTTTCCAGGTCGCTATTCTGCCGATGAATATGCACAAATCCTTCCGTGTGCAGGAGCTGGCGGAAAAGCTGTACAGCGAATTGCGCGCGCAGGGCATTGAAGTGCTGATGGACGACCGTAAAGAGCGCCCGGGCGTGATGTTTGCCGATATGGAGCTGATTGGTATTCCACATACTATCGTGATTGGCGATCGCAACCTGGATAACGACGATATTGAGTATAAATACCGTCGCAGCGGTGAAAAATCGCTGATTAAAACCGGCGATATCGTTGATTATCTGGTCAAGGCGATTAAAGGCTAAACGACATTTTGTTGGCATTGCCCGGCGCCACCCGGCAGATATGTAAAGGCCTCGCACCCTGCGAGGCCTTTTATTAGTGAGTGCAATCTTTACCCGGCGCAAACTTCGCATTTTTATCGGCTATTAGCATTTTTACCGGCTCGCCCGTGTCCGGGTTCGCGGCAAACACAAAATGCCCTTCTACCGTCAGCAGCACCGGTTTTTCCGCTTCACCTTTCGCCGTCAGATAGCCGCGCTCAAGCTGGGCGTTACTGGCGACCGGGAGCCGTTTTCCGGTCGCACAATCGGTAAAGGTCGCCGCATCGGCCCTGTATACATACATACCACGCAACGGCATTGGCGTTACCGGCAGGCTGGCGATAACAGGCACAAGCGTATAATTAAGCTGCGAAGCCACCGGATTGCCTTCTCTGTCGAGCATTTCCAGCGCATTGCCCTTCGCGCGATAATACGATTTCTCGCCATTGCTGTCGGTTAACACCAGTTTATCCGCCGTCCGCGCCCAGGTACCGTATGACGCAAAAGAGGAAGGTTCTTCGCGCACGCCCTGATAGCGCTCGTTCATCACCCATGTGCCGTCTTTTTCCAGAAACAGTGACGTTTCAATACCTTCACAATCCGCACAGGGCAGCACGCCGCGCCAGCTTTGCTGCATGGGTTTTAATTCCGCCGCCTGCGCAGGTTGCAGGGCGTCAACTTCCGCACGGTTATTACACCCTATCAATGCAAATAGCGTACAGGCTGCCGCTACTGACAATATTGCTGTTCTCACCATAAAATCCTTATGAAATTGCTATTCCTGCCCGTCAATCCAGTGGACGACGAACTTTGCCGCGAAGCGCCTTTACAGAAGATTTTTGCGCCTTTGAGGATAAGCGGCGCTCTTTCGAGGCACGCGTCGGACGGGTTGCGCGACGGCTTTTCTGCTCCGCGGTTAATTCTTTTATGACGGCAACCAGCCTGGCGATAGCCGCTTCCCGGTTGAGCTCCTGGCTCCGGAACTCCTGCGCCTTAATGATAATGACGCCATCATCGCTTATCAGATGGTGGCTGGCCGTCAGCAAACGCTGTTTATAATACTCTGGCAGGCCAGAGGCCCGAATGTCAAAGCGCAAATGAATCGCGCTAGAGGTCTTATTTACGTGCTGACCACCCGCGCCCTGCGCGCGAATGGCCGTAATTTCCAGCTCATTATCGGCTATGGAGACCGTCCGGGAGATGGCAATCATGAGGGCTGTTGCCAGGCGGTTAGCTGTATTTCCAGATTATTCCGAGCATCAGAAAGCCAGATTGCGCCGTCCTGAATCGTCGCCTGTAGCGTCATGGTACGATCGGCAAATTCACTGAGCTGCGCCAGTTGCCCGTCATCCAGATACCAGACGGACAGGTTAGCGAACTGCGCGCACTTGCTTTGATGCTGCTGCCACCAGATTTGCGCCGCCCGGGAGTTATAAGCAAAGAGCGCGACATCGCTTGCCTGAGTACAGGCTTTCTTAATACGGCGCTCATCCGGCAGCCCCAGCTCTATCCAGAGATCGATGCCCAGATGATCGTTACGCAGCCAGGCCTCCGGCTCATCTTCCGCGCTGAGCCCGCGTGTAAACTGCAACCGTTCATCAGCATATTTTATCCATGCCAACAGGCGCAGCATCATGCGCTCCTGCGTTTCAGAAGGGTGACGCGCCAGCGTCAATGCCGCATCCAGAAACCGGTTGCGATCAAGGTCAGCCACATTGACGACGGCTTTATAAATTGTCGCTTTAAGCGCCATGAGAAAACTCCTTTCGAATCAGGCGCCCATTGTAGCGAAAACCGCGCTAAAAGGCTGTTAACGAATCTTTTACCCACTCGCGTCAGGCGCTGATATTGCGCAAATGAGTATGGTATAGTCACCTTGCTAAACAAGATTTAACTTCGTAGGCTTAGACTTGCATCCACGGTTAAGTCAGAATGCTGACAGGAGGGCATGTGGAAAAATATTGTGAGTTAGTACGCAAGCGGTATGCGGAAATCGCCAGCGGAGACTTAGGGTATGTCCCGGATGCGCTGGGTTGTGTATTGAAAGTGCTTAATGAAGTGGCGGCAGATAGCGCCCTTTCAGAGTCGGTCAGGGAAAAGGCAGCTTATGCTGCCGCGAACTTACTGGTGAGCGATTATGTCAATGAATGAAACGTATCAACCCATTAATTGCGATGACTACGATAGTCTTGAGCTTGCCTGCATGCATCATTTAATACTGACGCTAACGTTAAAAGATGGCGAGGTTTTGCAGGCAAAAGCGAACGATTTGATCTTACGTAAAAACGTAGAATATCTGCTTGCCGAGGTTTCCGGCGAGTCTTGTGAGCTTCGTCTCGATAAAATCGCCAGTTTCAGCCACCCGGAAATTGGTACCGTGGTAGTTAGCGAATCCTGAGTATTTTGTTGCCGGATGGTGGTGCAAGCACCTTATCCGGCCTACGTTCCATGCGATACGTAGGCCTGATAAGCGCAGCGCCATCAGGCATGCCAAACCAGACTCACCCCTTCTTTATCTTCTGCTGCTCCCTCACGCGTCACAAAAACACCCGCAGCCGCAATCAGCGTTTCGCCGTAAAACAACAGCGGCGTGGTGTCTCGTCGCCAGGGCGGGATCCCCTGCTCCTGCCAGATTTTCTTTAATTTACGTCCACCGTTACGCCCGACAATATGTAACACGCCTGGCGCTTTAAAACGAATGCTGACGGATTCTTCCTCTCGCGGTCGGCGCAGTTCGCCGCCAGGAACGAGCTGTACCGTCCCTAAGCCGGCAGGCAGCGCCAGCGGCGTTTGCCAGGCGGGCCAGGCGACCGTCGTTTCGTGTTGTCCGGCCACGGATTTAATCCACCACAGTTGCGACTGATAACGGCGAATCTCGCGATCGCCAAAGCGTAAACAGGGAGAGGCATCGTCGCGCGCCAGCGCCACCTCCTGCCAGATACGTTCCAGCGCGTCGCGAGAGGGCATCGGCGCATTACGCATCGCCAGCCAGCGACGCAAAATCGCTGCCCGCCGTACATCGCTCATCGACATTAATGGAGAGAGCCGCAATGTTCCCTCCGCCGTGATACAGTCCGTAAGATCGCTGGCCAGAAGCTCGTCCAGCAGCCTTTCTTGCTCGGCGCAGAGCGTCGCGCTACGGGCTACCGCCGCAGGAAAATGCGGCCAACGCTGCTGCAAGAGCGGAAGCGCGCGCAGGCGTAAAAAATTGCGATCGTAGGCGTCATCCTGATTGCTTTCATCTTCAATCCAGCATAAGCCATGCCGCACAGCCCACTGTTCCAGCGTCTTCCGCGTTTCTCTCAACAGCGGGCGAAGAAGCAGAGTTCCGGCAAAAGGCGAGCATTCTCCCATCGCGGAAAGTCCGGCCGGACCGCTGCCGCGCTTTAACGCCAGCAGGAACGTTTCACACTGATCGTCAAGGTGCTGCGCGGTTGCCAGCACTTCGCCAGGCAATAGCGTCTGTGCGAACGCCCGGTAGCGCGCTTCACGCGCATGGGCCTCGATACCCAGGCCATTATCCGCCAGCGTCACCCGCTCCACTACCAGCGGAACCTGCCAGCGTTCGCATACGGTTTCGCAATGCCGCACCCAGCTATCAGCATGAGGGCTTAAACCGTGATGAATATGGATAGCACGCAGCGTGACGTCAGGATGGCGTTCTCGCCACAACACCAGTTGATGCAGAAGCACCGTAGAATCCAGGCCACCGCTAAAGGCAGCCAGAATACGGCGAGAAGAGAGTAACGAGGTATTCAACGTGAGAGTGGTCATGATCCATGCTTATAGTGACTTAGCCCGGCTAACGTTACCTGGCGAGCGTCTTAATGACAAGCCTTACTGCTCATACAGCTCAAGCGGTAAACCGTCCGGATCGTTGAAAAAAGTAAAGCGCTTCCCGGTATACGGATCGATGCGTATCGGTTCGCACTTAACCTGATGCTTTTCCAGATGCGCAACGGCGTTTTCCACATTTTCCACGCTGAAAGCCAGATGGCGCAGGCCGCAGGCTTCAGGTCGGCTTGGACGCGCCGGAGGGAAGGGAAAAGAGAAAAGCTCAATCACATACTGCCCGTTTAGCGCCAAATCGCCCTTCCACGAGTCACGCTCTTCCCGCCAAACTTCGCTTAACAGATCGAACCCCAGAATATCGCAGTAAAACGCCTTGCTCACCGCATAGTCTGTCGCAATGATCGCGATGTGATGAACCTGTTTTAATCCCAGCATAGCGTCTCCTTTATTGATTATCAGTACGTTACTCGTCACATTCCCGTCAGGCAAGCTAACAGGCGTGTTTTAAGACTCGTACCTGGTACACCCCGTCTTCATTCCGTTTCGCACCGTGAATATCCGTTTCAAAACCGGGATAATGCTGGCCAATCGAGCAGAGCATCAGCAGAAAATCGAGCACGGCCCGACTCTGTTGCGTGATCCTCTCGCCGGGCATCAACAGCGGAACGCCTGGCGGATAAGGCAGGATCATATTCGCGGAAACGCGCCCTGGTAGTTGATCGAGCGCCACGGTTTCCACCTCGCCTTTGATCTGACGCTGCCAGGCCTGGTGCGGGGTCATGATCATCTCCGGTAAAACCTCGAACGCCCGCAACATCAGCCCCGGAAGATCGTGCTGGCGGATCAGTTTATGTATCCCCTGCGCCAGATCCTGAATGCGCATATTGCGATAAAAATCCGGATCTTCCGCATACAGATCCGGCAACATATTTTTGACGCGCAGGTTAAGATCGTAGGCCCGTTTAAATTCTGTCAGTCCGCGCAGCAGCCCCATCGCACGGGTCTTATCAATCCCTATGCTGAACAAAAACAGCAGATTATACGGCCCGGTTTTTTCCACCACCACGCCTCGCTCATCGAGGAACTTCGCCACCAGCGCGGCGGGTATCCCCTCTTCGCTCATGTTGCCCTGCTCATCCATCCCCGGCGTCAGGATTGTCACCTTAACCGGATCGAGAAACATATGATCGTCATCAGCATCGGTGAAGCCATGCCAGGTTTCTCCCGGCGTGACCGGCCAGCATTCGGCCTCATCAACCTCTTCCGGCTGCCAGATATCAAAGAACCAGCTATCGGACTCTTCACGTAGCCGCTGTACCTCTTTACGAAAATGGAGCGCCCGCTCCACCGAACGATTAATCAATCTTTTCCCTGGATTGCCGCGCAGCATCGCCGCTGCGGTCTCGATAGAGGCGACAATGGGATAGCTCGGCGATGTGGAAGTGTGCATCATAAACGCTTCGTTAAACGTCTCTTCGTCATATTCCCCTTTGATATGAATAAGCGACGCCTGCGAAAAAGCCGCCAGCATTTTATGGGTGGATTGCGTTTCGAAAATCACTTTTCCGGGCACCCGATCGCCGCTCATCCCGCTTTTCCCCTGGTAGATCGGATGGAAATGGGTATAGGGTACCCAGGCGGAATCAAAATGGATCGAGGGAACGTCCAGCATCTGCTTGATCCAGTTAGTGTTATACAGCAGACCATCGTAAGTAGAATTGGTGATAACCGCATGAACCGGCCATTGCGCCTGCGCGGTTTCCGCCACCTTACGCGCAATGCTGTCGCGGGTAAATTCACGCTTAGGAATACCGCCGAGAATACCGAGCGCATTGCGCGTCGGCTTCAACCAGAGAGGCACCACATCGCTCATCATCAGCAAATGCGCCAGCGATTTATGACAATTACGATCAATGAGTAGCGTACTTCCCGCAGGCGCGGCATACATACCGACAATTTTATTCGAGGTCGACGTACCGTTCGTCACCATATAGCTCTGCTCGGCGCCAAAAGTACGGGCGATATACTCTTCCGCTTCCAGATGCGGCCCGGTGTGATCCAGCAGCGATCCCAGTTCAGTCACCGAAATCGACACATCAGCTTTTAAGGTATTGCCGCCAAAAAAGTCATAAAACAGACAGCCTGGCGGGCTTTTCTGATACGCCGTTCCCGCCATATGACCCGGCGTACAAAAGGTATATTTTCCTTCTTTGGCGTAGGTAAACAGCGCTTTGGTAAATGGCGGCGTAATATTATCGAGATATTCGTTTGTATATTGATGAATGCGCGTCGCGATATCTTCAGCCAGCCCCAATGCATACTCAAAAAACCACAGCGCCATGCGCATATCGTGAACGCTAACGTCCAGCGTGGAGTTGGTATTGATAAAGGCATAGAGAGGAAGGTATTCATTTAGCTGGTTGATTTCGCTACAAAGGTCGAGACTGTATTCATCCCAGTCAAAAATAACGCCGCAGATGCGCGGGTTATGTTCAATAAACTTCAACAAGTCAACGCTATTTTGCGGCCAGATAATTTGAAATCCCAGGGATTGTAATGCACGCTCAAGCTCCTTGATGGGTTCATCTTTATAATAAACCCCGTGCGGCCCCATAATGGCGATGATGTTCATGCTTTCTCCTGAAAAAACCTGAGATAAGCATAGTAACAATCCTGCCGATGCAAAGCACCGACAGGATTTATCTTATTACAATGCGTTCCATGCATCGGCCCAGGCAATCCCTACGCCGGGCTCATAGTAGGCAGGCGCAACATTACACCATGAGCCTTCCGGGAACGGTTTGCACTGGTACAATGCGCCATTACTGTTGACGATGTCGCCCGGATTCCATTTCTGGCTGCTGCTCCAGGCAGGATAGCTGGTGGTCCTATCTTCGTCATCCGCAGCGGCGGCCTTCGCTTTCACATTCAGCGTATAAACCGCTGTACTGGAGAGCGTACCGTCGCTAACGGTCAGATTCACCACATACGGGGTGTTCTGAGTGACATCCGGCGCGTTGAAAATCACAACGGCTTTATCCTGGCCGCTCAGCGTTTTGCCATCCTGCGACATCCAGGTATAGGTGAGCTTGTCGCCATTCGCGTCGGTCGATCCTTCCGCGCTGAGTGAAACCGGGCTACCGGCTTCCACCGCCCCGACCGGCCCGGCAATGCGCGCGACTGGCGCCACGTTTTCATCCGTCACTGGCGCCGGAGTTGGCGTGACATCCGGTTCAGTGGTTCCGTTATCATCGACGACATTAACGTTGAAATAATGCTGTACACATTTCGTGTAGTCGCCCTCTTTAAAGGCGGTATACGGCGTCTGATATCCAACTAACTGGCAGGAATAGGTTTTACCGTCCGCAGTATCGGCGCTCCAGCCCCAGTCTTGTTCCCAATAGATCGGTAACGCGCCAGCGCCGCCTTCATCGAACTGCTTCATCTTTTTACAGCCCAACACTTCGTCCGCCGGCACCGGCACTTTCAGGTAGTTGGCAAACTCTTTGTAGTAGGCGATACGGTTAAGCGACTGCGCATTCTCATCTGCGCCGCCGCACTCCACGCCGCCATTGATGATCTGAATAGTGACGCCGAAACCTGATACCAGGCCGTTTGCTTTATCGCGATCGTTTGGCTGCCAGGTACCGTCAATCACATGTAGCATAGACGGCTTCGGCGGCTGCGGGTACACAAAGAAGAAGACGGCGCTCGCCAGGTTCATCCAGGTATCCGCCACCAGCTCGGGTTTATCCAGCAGAGGGCGAACGTCGCCATACATCGCGTCAGAGAAAGGCCCATAGTTGTAGTTATAAGAAAGCTGTTTTGCCCCGCGACCAAAATAGCTGAGGAAATCGCCGTCCTTATCTTTACCGCACGGCCAGGTCTGGCCCTGCCATACATCCGGGTTACATTCGCCGTTGTAGCCGCCTTTCTGCCCTTCTGTCCAGCCGACTTCGCGCAGATAGACCAGCGCCTGACGCCATTCCGGAATGTCACGCCAGCTTTCGTGACCGCCCGTCTCCTGGGCAAAATGCGCAAACATAGTAGCCAGGGTTTTACGGCAGATAGCGTCGCTATCGCGTCCATCGGTGTAGGTACCACAAACCGCCGGGAATTTACCTATCGCTTTCAGGAAGTTAGAGTAAGTGTATTCCGGCGCGCGCATCGGGAACAGATAATCCCAGTCGGCCTCTTTCAGAATACTTTCAACGCGTTTTACGTTTGCCGGGTTAGCGGCGCGCCCCGGTTCAATTTGTTCAACCGCGCTGTTATCCAACGTCTGAATAGAGGATTTCACGGCCTCCATTAACGGAAAATCCGTCAGCGCTTTCTCTTTCGCCGCCAGATCGCTGGCGTTAATGGTCATTGGCTCACTACTGCTAAGCAGCGGCGCGGCCTGCGCACCGGATAAGCTCAACATGATCCCTGCCGCTACGGCGCTGAACGCCAGTGTTTTTTGCAATCCCATAATTTTCTCCTTGAAGGGTAGTTCACTGCCTGCCCTGGCCACACGCCTGGCAGTTGATACAGTGTCAGGGAGAACATGCCGTTGCGTTTAATCACATCAACTCATCGGCGTCTCATTTTTCCTCGACCAAAAAAAAGAGGCCGGATTATCCGGCCTCCTGGGAAAAATGAGGTAAATGATTAGGCGTAACCGTAGCTCATCAAACGCTGGTAACGACGGTTTTTTAAATCATCGGTGCTTAACACATCGAGATCGGCTAAATCTTCCAGCAGCTGCGCTTTTAGCGATGCCGCCATCGCTTCCGGATTACGGTGCGCGCCGCCCAGCGGCTCCGGAATGATGGAATCGATTAGCTTCAGCTCTTTCAGACGCGGCGCGATGATGCCCATTGCTTCAGCAGCCAATGGCGCTTTGTCGGCGCTCTTCCACAAAATAGAGGCGCAACCTTCCGGGGAGATAACGGAATAGGTGCTGTATTGCAGCATATTCACTTTATCACCCACGCCAATCGCCAATGCGCCGCCGGAGCCGCCTTCGCCAATCACGGTGCAGATGACCGGTACGTTCAGACGAGACATCTCACGCAGGTTGCGGGCGATGGCTTCAGACTGACCACGCTCTTCCGCGCCCACGCCAGGGTAAGCGCCCGGGGTGTCGATGAAGGTGATAATCGGCATGTTGAAGCGTTCAGCCATTTCCATCAGGCGCAGCGCTTTGCGGTAGCCTTCCGGCGCTGGCATGCCAAAGTTACGACGAATTTTTTCTTTGGTTTCACGACCTTTCTGATGACCAATGATCATCACCGGACGGCCATCCAGACGCGCGATACCGCCGACGATGGCTTTGTCATCAGCATAGGCGCGATCGCCCGCCAGCTCATCAAACTCATCAAACGCCAGACGAACATAATCCAGGGTGTACGGACGCTGCGGATGGCGCGCCAGTTGGGCTACCTGCCATGCGCCGAGATCGGCGAAGATTTTGCGCGTCAGTTCTACGCTTTTTTCGCGCAGGCGATGGACTTCTTCATCGATATTAATATCCAGTTTCTCATCCTGGCGGCTTACCGCAGTCAGAGAATCGATTTTCGCTTCCAGCTCTGCTATCGGCTGTTCAAAATCAAGGAAATTCAGACTCATAGTATTCCTGTATTAGTCAAACTCCAGTTCCACCTGCTCCGAACCAATGAGGCCACGCAGATCGTTAAGTAAACGATCGCTCGGAGAGACACGCCACGTTGCGCCAAAACGCAGCCGCGCACGCGCATCCGCCCTCTGATAGTAGAGATGTACTGGAATGGTCCCCGAGCGGTGGGGTTCCAGAGACTGACGGAGTCGGTTTAAAAGCTGGTCATCAATTTGCCTGTCCGTCAGCGAGATAGCAAGCCCGCGAGCGTATTTTTCGCGAGCTTCGTCAATATCCATCACTTCGCGGGCGGTCATTTTAAGCCCCCCGCTGAAGTCATCAAAGCTGACCTGTCCGCTGACGATAAGTATGCGGTCTTTTTCCAGCAACTGCTGGTATTTATCCAGCGCGTCGGTAAATAACATCACTTCCAGACGCCCGGAACGGTCATCCAGCGTACAGATGCCGATACGATTGCCGCGCTTGGTGACCATAACCCTTGCGGCAATCACGAGCCCCGCAGCCGTGGTGACTTTACCACGTTCTGTCGGATGCATGTCTTTGAGCCTTACCCCGCCGACATAGCGCTCAATTTCTTTTAAATACTGATTGATGGGGTGGCCCGTCAGGTACAGCCCCAACGTTTCACGTTCCCCATCTAACACCACCTGCTCCGGCCACGGCTGGCAGCTGGCATAGGATTGCTCGATTTGCTCCGGCTCTTCCGCCAGTACGCCGAACATATCCGCCTGACCGATAGCTTCCGCTTTGGCGTGCTGGTCGGCGGCTTTCAGCGCATCGCCCAATGAGTTCATCAGCGCGGCGCGGTGCGGCCCCAGGCGGTCGAACGCCCCAGACATGATCAGCTTTTCCAGCACCCGGCGGTTGAGCTTTTTGGTATCGGTCCGCGCGCACAGATCAAACAGTTCGCGGAAATAGCCGCCCTGATTACGCGCGTCGATGATCGCTTCGATCGGCCCTTCGCCGACGCCTTTGATCGCGCCGATACCGTAGACGATCTCGCCCTCATCATTAACGTGGAAATGGTATAATCCGGAGTTAATATCCGGCGGCAGAATTTTCAGTCCCATCCGCCAGCACTCGTCCACCAGGCCGACGACCTTCTCGGTGTTGTCCATATCGGCAGTCATCACCGCCGCCATAAATTCAGCCGGATAGTGCGCCTTTAGCCATAGCGTCTGGTAAGAAACCAGCGCATAAGCGGCGGAGTGCGATTTGTTAAACCCGTAACCGGCGAATTTCTCCACCAGGTCAAAGATTTTCATCGCCAGTTCGCCGTCGATACCGTTCTTTTTCGCGCCCTCTTCAAAAACGGAACGCTGTTTGGCCATCTCCTCCGGCTTTTTCTTACCCATCGCACGACGCAGCATATCCGCGCCGCCGAGAGTATACCCGGAAAGTACCTGGGCAATCTGCATCACCTGTTCCTGATACAGAATGATGCCGTAGGTCGGCTCCAGTACCGGCTTCAGGCTTTCATGCTGCCACTGAACGTCCGGGTAAGAGAGTTCTTCACGACCGTGCTTACGGTCGATAAAGTTATCTACCATCCCTGACTGCAACGGGCCGGGACGGAACAGGGCCACCAGTGCGATCATATCTTCAAAGCAGTCTGGCTGCAGACGTTTGATCAGATCTTTCATGCCGCGCGATTCAAGCTGGAAGACCGCCGTGGTTTCCGAGCGCTGCAGCATGTCGAAGCTTTTTTTATCGTCCAGCGGAATGGCGGCGATATCCAGCGGCGGCTCGCCGTTTTTCTCGCGCCGCTTGTTGATCATCTCCAGCGCCCAGTTGATGATGGTCAGCGTACGCAAACCGAGGAAGTCGAACTTCACCAGCCCGGCATATTCCACGTCGCTTTTATCAAACTGGGTAACCGGATGCTTGCCCTCTTCATCGCAGTACAGCGGCGCAAAGTCGGTAATTTTGGTCGGCGCGATGACCACGCCGCCAGCGTGCTTACCGGCGTTACGCGTGACGCCTTCGAGCTTACGCGCCATATCGATCAGCGCTTTGACCTCTTCGTCCGCCTCGTAAATTTCCGGTAGTTGCGGTTCCGCTTCAAAGGCTTTTGCCAGCGTCATGCCCGGATCGGGCGGCACCAGCTTCGAGATACGATCGACAAAACCGTACGGATGCCCCAGCACGCGGCCCACATCGCGGATAACGGCTTTCGCCGCCATCGTACCGAAGGTGATAATCTGCGATACCGCATCACGCCCGTACATGTCTGCGACGTGCTCAATCACCTGGTCGCGTTTCTCCATACAGAAGTCAACGTCGAAGTCAGGCATCGAGACACGTTCCGGGTTCAGGAAACGTTCGAACAGAAGGTCAAATTCCAGCGGATCAAGGTCGGTAATTTTCAGCGCGTAGGCCACCAGCGAACCAGCCCCGGAACCACGTCCCGGCCCTACCGGCACGCCGTTATCTTTTGACCACTGGATAAACTCCATCACGATGAGGAAGTAGCCAGGGAACCCCATCTGGTTGATAACCCGTAGTTCAATATCCAGACGCTCGTCATATTCCGGGCGACGCTTTTTGCGCTCTTCTTCGTCCGGAAACAGGAAAGCCAGACGCTCTTCCAGCCCCTCTTTCGCTTTTTTGACCAGATAATCTTCGGTGGTCATATCGCCGGTCGGGAACTGCGGCAGGAAATATTCACCCAGACGCACCGTTACGTTGCAGCGTTTGGCAATCTCCACCGTATTTTCCAGCGCCTCCGGAATATCGGCGAACAGCTCGCACATCTCATCGATGCTGCGCATATATTGCTGCGGCGAGTAATTGCGCGGACGCTTAGGATCGTCAAGGGTGAAACCGTCGTGGATCGCGACACGAATTTCATGGGCGTCAAAATCATCGCTTTCAAGAAAACGGACATCGTTTGTCGCGACAACCGGCAAACCACGAGCCTCAGCCAGTTCAACCGCAGCATGGAGATAGGTCTCTTCATCCTGTCTGCCGGTACGGATCAGTTCCAGGAAGTAGCGATCGGGAAAATGCGCTTCATAGAAAGCAACGCACTCCTCCACCAGCGCCTGGTTGCCGCGTAGCAGACAGCGGCCTACGTCGCCCATGCGCCCGCCGGAAAGCAGGATCAAACCTTCTTTAAGCTCTACCAGCCAGTCGCGCTCGATAATCGGGCCTGCCGCGCCGTAGCCGCGCTGATACGCTTTCGAGATCAGCAACGTCAGGTTCTGGTATCCCGTATTATTCGCCGCCAGTACCGTCAGATGAGTCAGCTCATCTCCCAGCAGTTCGTTGTGAACGTTAAAGTCCGCCCCGACGATGGGTTTAATGCCCGCGCCATGACCCGCTCCGTAGAACTTCACCAGACCGCAGAGGTTGGTAAAATCGGTGATCGCCAGCGCAGGCATACCTAATGAGGCCGCCTTTTTCACCAGCGGCCCGGTCTTCGCCAGCCCATCGATCATAGAGTAGTCGCTGTGCACCCGCAGGTGAACGAAACGTGGTTCAGACATCTTCAGATTTCTCGATACAAGAATCAGGACACAAGTCCCAGAGCGCGTTTAACAGGCGCAAAACTGCGTCGGTGGTGCGCCGTCGCGCCATACTGTGCCAACTTTTCCAGATGAAAAGCGGTTGGATAGCCTTTGTGCTGCGCAAAGCCATACTGAGGAAAAACGATATCCAGCGCCGCCATTTCTGCGTCGCGGGTGACTTTCGCCAGAATAGACGCCGCGCTAATCTCCGCCACGCGACTGTCGCCTTTCACCACGGCCATTGACGGCACAGGCAGTTCCGGACAGCGATTGCCGTCGATCAGCACATATTCTGGCGCAATATGCAGACCAGCGACAGCGCGCTGCATGGCGAGCATGGTGGCGTGCAAAATATTCAGCTCATCAATTTCATGCGCTTCCGCGCGTCCCAGACTCCAGCTTAACGCCTTTTCTTTAATCTCGTCATACAATGACAGACGACGCTTTTCAGACAATTTTTTGGAATCATTCAGACCGACGATCGGGCGAGCCGGATCGAGGATCACGGCGGCGGTCACTACGGCGCCCACCAGCGGGCCACGGCCCACTTCATCCACACCCGCCACTAAATGGGTGTGTGGATAAACAAATTCGATCATTGTGCTAACTCCAGGACGGCATCTGCCGCCTGCTCATCGGCATTACAGCGGATCTGCTGATGCAGTTCACGGAAGGTGTCGTGCATCGCATGGCTGGTTTTACCGTTCGCCAGTAGCGGCAACAGCGCTTCGGCGAGTTTTTGCGGTTCGCACTCTTCCTGCAACAGCTCTTTGACTAATTCTCTTCCCGCCAGCAGGTTAGGCAAAGACACATACTCCGTTTTCACCAGACGTTTCGCCAGCCAGAAAGTGAAGGGCTTCATACGATATCCCACTACCATCGGGCATTTTGCCAGCATACACTCCAGCGCCGCCGTACCCGAGGCCAGCAGAGCCGCGTCGCTGGCGATCATCGCCTCGCGCGCCATGCCGTCCAGCAAATGAACGGCGAGATCCGGCGCAACCTCCGCTTTAATTTTTTCAAACTGCTCGCGGCGTTTCGCGTTTACCAGCGGCACGACCACTTCCAGATCGGGATAGCGCTGTCGCAGCAATTGTGCGGTTTTCAGGAAGTCGGCGCTGAGCATTTCCACTTCCGCGCCACGGCTGCCAGGCAGTAGCGCCAGACAATGGGCGTCATGCGGGATACCCAGCACGTCGCGCGCCGCATTTTTATCCGGGTCCAGCGGCATGGCATCCGCCATGGTGTGACCGATAAAGCGGCACGGGACGTTAAATTTATCGTAAAACGCTTTTTCGAAAGGCAGAAAAGCCAACACCATATGGGTGGATCTGCCTATTTTGAAAACGCGTTTCTGTCGCCAGGCCCAAACGGACGGGCTGACATAATGAATGGTCTTAATCCCTTGTTTTTTCAGATTACCTTCGAGGGTAATATTGAAATCAGGGGCGTCAATCCCGACAAAGACATCGGGCTTGAGTTCGGTAAAACGGCGGGTCAGATCGGCGCGGATATGCAACAAACGGCGTAAACGTCCGAGCACTTCAACAATGCCCATGACCGCCAGCTCTTCCATTTCGTACCAGGCTTCACACCCTTCGGCCTGCATACGCGGCCCCGCAACGCCCACAAAGCGGGCGTTGGGTACGCGCGCTTTCAGCGCACGAATTAAGCCTGCGCCAAGAATATCGCCGGACGTTTCACCGGCGACCAGGGCAATCGTTAAAGGACGCTGTGCCGCCATTAACGAATCGGACCACGCGTTGAACGCTCAAAGAACTCGGTAAACGCCTTCACTTCCGGATGCTTTTCAGCAAGTTCAGCGATTTCCAGCTTCGCTTCGTCGAGCGTTTTACCACTGCGGTACAACAGTTTGTAGGCATTACGAATCGCCACCAGCCCTTCACGGCTAAAGCCGCGACGCTTCAGCCCTTCGATATTTACCCCGAACGGCGTCGCATGGTTACCCTGCGCAATCACATACGGCGGGACATCCTGCGCCACGCCGGAGCAGCCGCCGACCATCACATGCGCACCGATAATGCAGAATTGATGAACTGCCGTCATACCGCCGATGATCGCAAAATCATCGACTGATACGTGCCCCGCCAGCGTGGCGTTGTTGGCGAGGATACAGCGATTACCTACCGTACAATCATGTGCGACATGCGCATTGATCATCAGCAGGTTATCGCTACCCACCTTCGTCAACCCACCGCCCTGCACTGTACCACGATGAATGGTGACGCTTTCGCGGATGCGGTTACGATCGCCAATTTCCACACGGGTCGGCTCACCCGCATATTTCAGATCCTGGTTCACTTCACCGATGGAGGCAAACTGATAAATCTCGTTGTCGCGGCCGATTTTGGTTTGACCATTCACGACCACATGAGACTTCAGTACGGTTCCCTCACCAATTTCGACCTGCGGCCCAACAATACAAAAGGGACCAATGTGGGCATTAGCGCCAATTACAGCGCCGTCTTCCACAATGGCGGTAGGATGAATAAAGGCGGATTTATCAATCACGAATCAGGCCTCCCGGCTACGAGCACACATCATGGTTGCTTCGCACACGACTTTACCGTCGACCAGCGCAACCCCTTTAAAGCGGGTCAGGCCACGGCGCGTTTTCTCGAAAGTGACTTCCATGATCATCTGATCGCCTGGCACCACCGGACGCTTAAAGCGCGCTTCATCAATACCCGCGAAATAATACAGTTCGCCAGGTTCCAGTTTACCAACGCTTTTAAACGCCAGAATACCGGTTGCCTGCGCCATCGCTTCCAGAATCAGCACGCCTGGCAAAATCGGTTTGCCCGGGAAGTGCCCCTGGAAAAACGGCTCGTTGACGGAGACATTTTTCACCGCACGCAGAAAACGACCTTCTTCAAAGTCCAGCACGCGATCGACCAGTAAAAACGGAAAACGGTGCGGCAGAAGCTCTAAAATCTCTTCAATCTGCAGAGTATGAGTGTTAGTAGTCAAAATACTCTTCCTGTCCAAATATACAAAAAGGCAATAATAACACGGCCTGCCGCAATCGTATGAATGTGACAGGCCGGAAAAGAATGGCAACTACAAGGCGGAACGTTAGTCTTGTTGATTAACCTTGCGCTCAATCGCTTTGAGACGCTTGCTCATATCATCAATGTTCATCACCAGTGCAGCAGTTTTACGCCATACTTTGTTGGGTTGCAGCGGAATGCCTGAGGAGTAGACGCCCGGTTCCGTGATGGGACGCATCACCATACCCATGCCAGTTACCGTGACTTTGTCGCATATTTCCATATGCCCATTGATCACGCTGGCGCCGCCAATCATGCAGTAACGGCCAATCTTCAGGCTACCCGCCATAATGACGCCACCGGCAACTGCCGTATTGTCGCCAATCACGACGTTATGTGCAATCTGGCACTGATTATCAATAATCACGCCATTGCCAATAACAGTATCATCCAACGCGCCACGGTCAATGGTGGTACAAGCGCCGATCTCGACACGATCGCCAATAATGACCCGGCCCAGTTGTGGGATCTTCACCCAGTTGCCACGATCGTTAGCGTAGCCAAAACCGTCCGCGCCGATCACCGTACTGGACTGGATCAGGCAATTCTCACCGATCTGAATGTCGTGGTAAATCGTTACGTTCGCCCACAAGCGTGAACCCGCCCCGATTTTGCTATTTTTTCCGACGAAACAGCCTGCGCCGATAACCACGTTATCGCCCAGTTGTACGCCAGATTCAATCACCGCATTCGCGCCGACTGAAACATTGCTACCCAGCGTTGCCGTCGCATCAATCACGGCACTTGGCGCGATATTCTGCGCGGGCTGCGGCGTAGTATCTAAAATTTGCGCCATGCGCGCGTAGGTCAGGTAGGGATTTTTAACTACCAGCGCCGCGCTCTTGGCAAAAGGAAGATCGTCCTGCGTCATGACAACCGCAGAAGCCTGGCATAAACCTAAGTGTTCACGGTACTTAGGATTTACCATAAACGTAATGTGGCCTGTTGTTGCAGATTGCATGGACGCAACGCCGGTGATGACGATATCGCCATCACCGTGTAATTCTGCATCCAACTGTTCTGCTAAGTCAGCCAGTCGAATTGAAGGCATTACTTATTTAACCTGTTTCAGTACGTCAGCGGTGATGTCTTTCACATCGCTGCTGTTGTAAGCAACGGTGTTTGCGTCTACCACCAGATCGATACTCTGGTCGTTAGCCACTTTTTTCACCGCAGTCTGGATACGAGTCACCAGTTTGTTGCGTTCTTCGTTGGAACGACGAGCGCGATCTTTCTCAAAAGCCTGCGCTTTTTGCGCGAAAGTCTGGCGCTGAGACATCACGTCTTTTTCCAGCTTAGTACGATCGCTACCTGCTTTCATGGATTGCAGACGCTGCATTTTAGATTGCAGATCGGTTTCCATTTTTTGCAGTTCAGCCGCACGGCCTTTAAATTCGTTTTCCAGTGTATTGGATACACCCGTCTTCTGCGCAACCTGTTGGAACAGATTACCCATGTTGACGATTGCAATTTTGTCAGCAGCCTGTGCGGACGTTACCATCGCCAAACCAAGACCTGCAGCTAATAACCACTTTTTCACAATAAACTCCTTACCATCCCATTTGCACCCGAAGGTACAGCTCTTTGCGTGGCCTGGCGATCCCTGGGGGCATCGCCAAAAGTCATCGCTACACTACCAATGCATTCCTTTGCAGTGAACAATTACCAGGTTTTACCAATGTTAAACTGGAACTGCTCGGCTTTGTCTCCATCGTACTTTTTAAACGGCTGGGCGTAGGAGAAGACCAACGGCCCCAATGGGGACATCCATTGTAATGCGATACCCGCGGACATACGGATGTTGCCTGGATCGCTGTAATCCGGTACATCTGACGGCGCAGATGACGGATCCCAGTTCGTATCCCAAACGGTACCCATATCCCAGAAGAAGGAGGTACGAACCGAGTTGGCATACTTTTCGCTGATGAACGGCGTCGGGGTAATAAATTCCAGGCTGGCGACAGCCATGGCATTACCACCTACCGCATCATCTGATTTACAGCCTGATTCCTGAGTACAGTCTTCGTAATCATCATTATCGTCCCAACTAGTGTGGGCGCCATTTTTATAGACCGCTTTCGGGCCGATAGTATTCGACTGGAAACCACGCACGGTACTGGAACCACCGGCATAGAAGTTCTCATAGAACGGCATTTCCTTGCCGCCTAAACCATCGCCATAACCCCAACGAGTACGCCCCAGAACCACCCACTTGTGATCGTTATCGATAGGCACATAGGTCGCGGTATCCAGCGACACTTTGTAGTATTCGTTGTCGGAACCTGGAATCGTCACCTTACCCGTCAGGTTGACTCGCGAGCCGTCCGTCGGGAAATAACCACGGTCAAGCTTGTTATAGGTCCAGCCGTAGTTAAAGGTGAAGTCGTCGGCAGCAAAATCGCTGGCATCAGGGTCGCCCATCGATTCAAGATAACGATCCATCGCGATCTGCGGCTGCATGTTGGACAGTTTGTTATGGACATAACCCAGACCAGCACGCAACGTGTTGTACTCGTTGATGGGGAAGCCAAGCGTCACATCCGTACCGTAACTCTTGTTGGTATAGTCGGACAGGTCGGCATCATCCGCTTCAAAGTCGTTATAGAAGATACGACCACCGAGGCTCACGCCGTCAACGGTAAAGTATGGGTTAGTAACGGACAGTTCGCTGTAGGTCTGGTAGTCGTTTTTGGTGCCGTTAATCCCCACGGAATAACCGGTACCTAACCAGTTGTCCTGCTGAACGCCGGCCTGGAAGCTAACGCCGCTTTCTGTACCGTAACCGATACCGAAGTTAAAGCTACCGGTGTTGCGCTCTTTCACCTTGTACACCACATCAACCTGATCCGGGCTACCCGGAACGCGCTGCGTGTCGGTGTCGACGGTTTCAAAGAAGCCGAGACGGTTCAGACGCTCTTTCCCCTGGTCAACCAGGTCGCTGCCCAGCCACGCCCCTTCCATCTGGCGCATTTCACGGCGCAGAACGGAATCTTTTGAGGTGTCGTTGCCTTCAAAGCGGATCTTACGCACGTAGAAACGGTTGCCCGCATCGACGTTTACGCGCAGTTTTACGGTTTTGTCAGCATCGTTAATTTCAGGCTGTGACTGCACGCGCGGATAGGCGTAACCATAGCGACCCAGAAGCTTTTTGATGTCATCTTCCATTTTGGTCACTTTGGTGCCGTTATAGAGCTCGCCCGGTTCAATTTTCGTCAATTTCTCAATTTCAGCGGAATGTCCGGCCAGGTTACCGCTCACCTGAACCCCGGAAAGCTTGTACTGATCGCCTTCGGTGATATTGACGGTGATGTAGATCCCTTTCTTATCCGGCGTCAGACTCACTTGCGTGGAGTCAATATTGAAACGCGCGTAGCCGCGATCCAGATAGTAGCTGCGCAAGGTTTCAAGGTCGCCCGCCAGCTTCTGTTTCTGGTATTTACGATCGCCGACGACGTTCCACCACGGCACTTCGTCACGCAACTGGAAATGAGAAATGAGTTCTTCGGTGCTAAAGGCATGGTTACCGACGATGTTGATCTGTTGGATCTTCGCCGATACGCCCTCCTGGAACACCAGTTTAAGATCAACACGGTTGCGCGGCAGCGGCGTGACGACCGCCTTAACGCTGGCGCTGTATTTACCTACGCTATAGTAAAAGTCTTCCAGACCTTTTTCGATATCAGACAACGTGGTGCGATCCAGAGACTCGCCAACACGTACGCCAGACGCTTCGAGGTTTTGCTTGAGCATGTCATCTTTCACCGACTTGTTACCGGAGAAAGTGATGCTGGCAATGGTCGGACGTTCTTTTACCTGAACCAGAAGGGTATTACCATCGCGCAGGACGCGGACGTCCTCAAAGTTGCCGGTGGCGAACAGAGCGCGAATGGTGTTACTGATATCTTCATCATTAACCGTGTCGCCTGTGCGCACCGGCATACTGAGGAGAGCCGCACCAACGGCGACTCGCTGCAGGCCTTCGAAATGAATGTCCTTCACTACGAACCCTTCAGCACCGTATACGGTGGCGCTGCTGAACAGCAGCGACGCTATGAGCAACTTTTTCATCGCCATCGTTATTATGCGTTCTTCCTAACTAACTCTCTTACAACCGAGAGAAATCATTGAAAAGTGCAAGCCCCATTAACAACACCAGCAAAATCGAGCCAATGCGATAACTAAAGTCTTGAACCCGCTCGGATACCGGCCCGCCCTTAAGCTTTTCAATCGCCAGGAACAGCAGATGACCCCCGTCAAGAACGGGCAGCGGAAACAGGTTAATTATCCCTAAGTTCACGCTGATTAGCGCAAGGAACATCAGGTAATAAATCACCCCGAACTCCGCTGACATCCCAGCCCCCTGAGCGATAGAAATCGGCCCACTGAGGTTGTTCAGTTTCACATCACCGGTTATCAATTTACCCAGCATACTGACCGTCAGCTTCATCAACTGCCACGTCTTATCCGTGGCTTCGAGGATGGCGCTAAAAGGCCCATACTGGCGTATAGTCTTGTACTCTTCCGGCAGAGGAATAATTTTAGGCACCACGCCTGCAAACCCTTCCGCCTTTCCGTTAACCGATTTCGTATCCGGCGTTAACGTCAACGACAAGGCGCTCCCCTGCCTTTCAATCTCTAACGCTAACGGCTTACCGGGATTATCGCGTACAAACGTCACGAATTTCATCCACTGCGTTAACGGCTGACCATCGACTTTAACGATCCTGTCGCCTGCTTGCAAACCCGCTTTACTGGCTGCGGAATTCGCCTGCACTTCTGACAGTACCGGTTCAATCTGTGGCCCGCGGGGCCGAATCCCTAAAGAAGATACAGGATCTTGCTTATCAGGCTCAAATGCCCAGTGACGTAAATCAAGCGTTTTGTCCTGCCGCTGGTCGCTGCCAAACGGCGCGACGCTCACCGTCGTCTGCTGATCGCCAATTTTGGACACCAGTTGTAAACGCACGGCATCCCAATCAGGGGTTTCGATACCATCAACGGCTTTAAGTTCCGTACCAGGCGCAATTTGCGCCTGCGCTGCAATCGAGTTGGGTGTTATTTCGCCAATGACCGGACGAACGCCAGGGACGCCGATGATAAAGACCAGCCAGTAAGCAAAGATAGCAAAAATGAAGTTCGCAACCGGACCTGCGGCAATAATTGCGGCGCGCTGGCCCACCGTTTTGTTATTGAAGGCGTGACGACGCAATTCCGGCGCTACCGGTTCGGCGCGCTCATCCAGCATTTTGACGTAGCCGCCCAGCGGGATCAGGGCGATGACATACTCGGTGCCGTACCGATCGGTACGACGCCAGAGCGCTTTGCCAAAACCGATGGAAAAGCGCTCAACTCGCACACCGCAGCGCCGGGCAACCCAGAAATGACCAAATTCATGCACAGTGATCAGCACGCCCAGTGCGATGATGAATGCAGCCAGATTCCAGAGAATACTCAGCATAAAACCTTCCGTTAGAGCGTCCTGAACACCAGTAACAACAGGCAAGCAAAGACCGGTACGGCAGCCGTCAGGCTGTCAATTCGGTCCAGAATGCCGCCATGGCCTGGAATCAAGTGGCCGCTATCCTTAATTCCTGCTTCGCGCTTAAACATACTCTCGGTGAGGTCGCCCAGTACAGAAGCCAGAGCCGCCACCACAGAGCAAATCAGCAAGATAACAGGCGCAACATTCAGATTCGCCCACATACCGTAACCCCATGAGATCACGGCAGCCGTAGCAAGCCCGCCGATAAACCCTTGCCAGGTTTTACCCGGGGAAACCTTCGGCGCCAGCTTATGTTTGCCAAACAATTTACCAAACATATACGCGCCAGAGTCCGCTCCCCAGACCAGGATCATGACATAGAGTAGCCATATTGCGCCACTGTAATGATTCTCGTCATAGTGCCAGGCGCGCAGCGCCAGCATGCCCCAGAAAAATGGCACAATAGTTAACAAACCGAAAATGAGACGCAATGTTTTTGAGTTGCGCCAGATTGCCGCCGAACCGGGATAAAATAGCACCAGCAGTAGCGCGACAACCCACCATCCTAACGATGCCCAAAGCGACATCTCAACCAGCGGTTGACGAATGTTGTGATGATACTCAGGCAACAAAAATAGCATCAGCGCCAATAACAGACCACACAGCACCGCCAGCCAAACCCGCTGTGAACGCGCGGCGAAACCGCTTAACTGTCCCCATTCCCACGCGGCCAGCATACAGACAACCAGCGTAATAATAGCGAACCCCACCGGCGGCAATAAAAAAAGCGCAGCGATGACCGCGGGTATTAACACAAAAGCAGAAATCAGGCGATACTTCAGCAAAAGCAACCCCCATCAGGCTTTGTCATCACCAGGCTCGGTACCGCCGAAACGACGCTCTCGATTAGCAAAGGCATGCAGCGCACCTTCAAAGTCTTGTTCATCGAAATCGGGCCAAAGAACATCCGTAAAGTAAAGTTCGGCATAGGCAATTTGCCAAAGCAAAAAGTTACTAATGCGATGCTCTCCCCCAGTCCTAATTACTAAATCCACAGGCGCCAGCTCATGCATACAGATTTGCTGGCCTAGTCTCTCTTCATCAATCTGATCGGGGCGCAGCACTCCAGCCTGCACCTGTTCCGCCAGTTGTCGGACTCCCTGGACAATATCCCAACGTCCGCCGTAATTCGCAGCGATATTCAGCGTTAGACCCGTATTATGGGCGGTAAGCGCTTCTGATTTGCGAATACGTTCTTGTAAACGTGAGTTGAATCGGCTGATATCGCCGATAATACGCAGGCGAACGTTATGGCGGTGCAGGCTTTTGACTTCGCTATCCAGCGCCCACACAAACAGCTCCATTAACGCGCTCACTTCCTGCGCCGGTCGGTTCCAGTTTTCACTACTAAAGGCATACAGCGTTAACGCATCAATACCGTTATTGGCAGCAAAAGAGACCGCTCGCCGGACGGACTTCGCCCCGGCTTTATGCCCAAAGGCCCGGATCTTCCCTTGCTTTTTCGCCCAGCGACCATTGCCATCCATAATTATGGCAACATGACGGCAGCCATGTGCTGGCAAATTTTCGCTTACTGGTTGAGTTGCAGACAACATAACGCGTTTTTTGTCCCTGAAAGGATTTAGCGGTACTCAGGAATACTGAAGCCTTTATACACATTCTCTTCGGTTCGCTTCGCGGATGACTGCGCCTCATCGCCCCTGTCGTGCGCTGTCTGCGCACGCCGGGAACGTATTCGCCTGCCGTCCCGATGCGTCCTGAATGATTTTGTGTATCCACAAAAAAGCCGTGTAAAACCACGGCTAACCTGACCGAAAAAAGCCAAAAACCTGCGATCAGGTGGCGCAGACTATATCACCGAAGCCCAACGCTAACAAATAGCACGATCTTCTGTCGCGGGATAATCGTCAGCGTGAGAGCCGTATCACTTGTTTTCTGGCTACTTCACGCGCGATGGCGTCAACCTGCAATACGTCCTCAACGCTTGCCGGTTCCTGTAAATCCATCCTCTCCAGCACCGCTAAATTGAGCCCGGCGATATCGGTAAAACGAATCTGTTGCGCCAGAAACGCGGCAACGGTGATTTCGTTTGCCGCATTGAGCGCCGTCGTTGCCGCCTGACCTTGCTCAAACGCCTCCATCGCCAGCTTCAGGCACGGATAACGCTGATAATCTGGCGCGCTAAACGTCAGCGCGCTGAGTTTGCAAAAATCGAGCGGCTGCGCGCCGGACGTGACGCGATTCGGCCATGCCATCGTATGCGCAATAGGCGTACGCATGTCAGGTTCACCAAGCTGCGCCAGGACGCTGCCGTCCTGATAACGCACCATCGAATGAATGACCGATTGCGGATGGATCAACACTTCCATCTGACGTGCGCTGGCATTAAATAACCAACGCGCTTCAATGTATTCCAGACCTTTATTCATCATGGTGGCGGAATCGACGGAGATTTTTCGCCCCATCGACCAGTTCGGATGACGACATGCCTGATCCGGCGTCATCGCTGCCAGATCGCGCATTGGCGTTTCACGAAACGGGCCACCAGACCCGGTAAGCAAAATCGACGTTACGCCATTTTGCTCAAGGTCAGCGTATCCCAGATTATGCTGAATAGATTGCGGCAAACTCTGAAAAATCGCGTTATGTTCGCTATCGACGGGTAAAAGCCGGGCGTTGCTGCGTTTTACTTCGTCCATAAACAGCCGCCCGCAGGTCACCAGCGATTCTTTATTCGCCAGCAGAATCGTCTTCCCTGCGCGAATCGCCGCCAGGGTCGGCAGTAAACCAGCCGCGCCCACAATGGCCGCCATCACATGCCCGACCTCATCAAGCGCCGCCATCTCACAGGCAGCCTGCTGACCGCTCAGAACCTCGGTGCGGCTGCCATGCTGCTGAAGCATTATTTTGAGCTGTTCTGCGCTCGACGTATCGTCCATCACGGCATAACGCGGCGAGAATTCCAGGCACTGCTCCGCCATGCGGGCGACATTTTTACCCGCCACCAGCGCGATAACGCGGAAGCTATCAGGATTATGGCGCACCACGTCCAGTGTGCTGCAACCAATAGAGCCGGTCGAGCCCAGAATGGTTAATTGCTTCATGAAACGTCCAGAAGTGTTGAAACGGAATAAAAAGCAAAACGCCGCACAGGAGACCTGATAATGTCTTCTGCGCGGCGCTTTGTACACCACTCATCCGCCAGGTTTAGCGGTGGAATGAGTTTATATCTGCGTACAGATCAATCAGAACTGCATCAGTTCTGCTTCTTTATCTGCCAACGCCGCATCAACTTTCTTAATTGCCGCGTCGGTCATTTTCTGTACTTCTTCCTGAGAGCGACGATCGTCATCTTCACTGATCGCTTTATCTTTCAGCAGAGCTTTTACTTTATCGTTCGCATCACGGCGGACGTTACGAACGGCGACACGCGCCTGCTCCGCTTCGCCACGGACAATTTTCGTCAGATCTTTACGACGTTCTTCGGTCAGCGGCGGCAGCGGAACGCGAATGTCGGTGCCCGCAGAGCTTGGATTCAAACCGAGGTCTGACGCCATGATCGCTTTTTCAACGGCTGGCCCCATAGAACGGTCAAACACGTTAATTTTTAAGGTACGGGAGTCTTCTACCGTTACGCTTGCCAACTGGCGCAGCGGGGTCGGAGTGCCATAGTATTCTACGACAATACCATCCAGCAGGCTGGGAGAAGCACGACCCGTGCGCACTTTGCTGATTTGGGTTTTGAACGCTTCAACGCATTTTTCCATGCGTACTTCAGCATCTTTTCTGATATCGCTAATCACGTTACGAATCCTTGAAAACTAGTCTCAGTCAGACCAGACGGTCACACAATACAAAGATGTGCTAAGTATAGTCTCGTTTAATTTCTGCCAGGTAATAAGACCCGTCAATAGAACAGAATCTTACCCGTATTTGGCGCTCACGGGAATTATTCCGTGATTAACGTCCCTTCTTTTTCGCCCATCACCACACGACGCAGCGCGCCCGGTTTGTTCATGTTGAAAACACGAATCGGCAGTTTGTGGTCACGAGCCAGCGTGAACGCCGCCAGATCCATCACTTTCAGCTCTTTATCCAGCACTTCGCTGTAGGTCAGCTGATCGTACATGGTCGCGGAAGGATCTTTTGCCGGATCGGCAGTGAATACGCCATCCACTTTGGTCGCTTTCAGTACGACATCCGCTTCAATTTCGATCCCGCGCAGACAGGCCGCAGAGTCGGTAGTGAAGAACGGGTTACCCGTACCTGCAGACAGAATCACAACACGGTTATTACGCAGCAGGCTAATAGCCTCGGCCCAACTGTAGTTGTCGCATACGCCGTTTAAAGGAATTGCCGACATCAGGCGGGCGTTCACATAGGCGCGGTGAAGCGCATCACGCATTGCCAGGCCGTTCATGACGGTGGCCAACATGCCCATGTGGTCGCCCACAACGCGGTTCATCCCCGCTTTTGCCAGACCTGCGCCACGGAACAGGTTACCACCGCCAATCACCACACCAACCTGAATACCCAGTTCAACCAGTTCTTTGATCTCCTGAGCCATACGATCCAGTATGCTTGCATCAATACCGAAGCCTTCCGTACCCTGCAGAGCTTCGCCGCTTAATTTAAGCAGAATGCGTTTATAGACGGGTTTTGCATTGGTAGCCATGTTTCTTTCCTGAGACTGTCAACAATTGATATGAGTTAATTCCGGCGACATTGTACGTCGCATTTCAGCGCAGACGCCAGGCGTCGGCTGATTTTACAAGAGAGGCGCAAAAAGAAGCCGCCCTCAGGCGGCTCCTCAGGAAAATCAGGACTGCTTAGACATCGCAGCAACTTCTGCTGCAAAGTCAGTCTCGACTTTCTCAATGCCTTCGCCCACTTCAAAGCGGATGAAGCCAGTCACGTCAGCGTTGTGCTCTTTCAGCAGTTGGCCAACAGATTTGCTCGGTTCCATGACGAAAGGCTGACCAGTCAGAGAAACTTCGCCGGTGAATTTCTTCATGCGGCCTTCAACCATTTTCTCTGCGATTTCTTTCGGCTTACCGGACTGCATCGCGATGTCCAGCTGTACCTGGTACTCTTTCTCTACCACGTCAGCAGACACGTCTTCCGGCTTAACGAATTCCGGCTTGCTTGCCGCAACGTGCATCGCCAGCTGTTTAACCAGCTCTTCGTCAGCGCCTTTAGCGGCAACCAGAACGCCGATGCGCGCACCGTGCTGGTAAGAACCCAGAACGTCGCCTTCCAGGGAAGCTACGCGACGAATGTTGATGTTCTCGCCAATTTTCGCTACCAGAGCAACGCGCTCTTCTTCGAACTGTGCTTTCAGAACTTCTACGTCAGTGATTTTGCCAGCAACAGCGGCGTCCAGCACTTTGTCAGCAAATGCCTGGAAGCCAGCATCTTTAGCCACGAAGTCAGTCTGGCAGTTAACTTCCAGAATGAAAGCGACGTTGCCGTCGATTTTGGTTTTGATTACGCCGTCAGCAGCCACGTTGCCTGCTTTTTTCGCCGCTTTGATAGCGCCGGACTTACGCATGTTTTCGATTGCCAGCTCAATGTCGCCATTCGCTTCAGTCAGCGCTTTTTTGCAATCCATCATGCCTGCGCCGGTACGCTCACGCAGCTCTTTTACCAGGGATGCGGTAATTTCAGCCATTCTAAAATCCTCGAAAGATTTGATCTGCCCGGCATCAAACCGCACAGATATAAAAGTGAAAAAGGGGGCCATATACAGGCCCCCTAACCAAACGTGATACTACCTGGTCTATAAGGGCTCTCCCCTTCATATTTCGAGCCGCAGGCGCGTTGCCTTCACTCGCTCATCCTGGTCACTTACTGATGTAAGCTCCCGGGAATTCTCGAGCTTGCCGCCTTCCTGCAACTCGAACTATTTTAGGGAGTTATCAAGCCTTATTACTCGGCTTCTACGAAGCTTTCTTCCGCCTGGGAAGCCAGATCCTGAGAACGGCCTTCACGAACGGTTGCAGCGACAGCGCCCAGGTACAGGCTAACAGCACGGATTGCGTCATCGTTACCCGGGATAACGAAGTCAACGCCGTCCGGATCAGAGTTGGTATCAACGATAGCAAATACCGGGATACCCAGGTTGTTCGCTTCTTTGATAGCAATGTGCTCGTGGTCAGCATCGATAACGAACAGAGCGTCCGGCAGACCGCCCATGTCTTTGATACCGCCCAGGCTGTTTTCCAGTTTCTCAAGCTCACGAGTACGCATCAGCGCTTCTTTCTTGGTCAGCTTTTCGAAAGTACCGTCCTGAGACTGAGTTTCCAGGTCTTTCAGACGTTTGATGGACTGACGAACTGTTTTCCAGTTAGTCAGCATACCGCCCAGCCAGCGATGGTTCACGAAGAACTGGTCGCAGCTGTTAGCAGCTTCTTTCACCGCTTCGCTTGCAGCGCGTTTAGTACCAACGAAAAGGATTTTACCTTTACGAGCAGAGATCTTGTTCAGTTCAGCCAGAGCTTCGTTGAACATCGGTACAGTTTTCTCAAGGTTGATGATGTGAACTTTGTTACGCGCGCCGAAGATGAAAGGCTTCATTTTCGGGTTCCAGTAACGGGTCTGGTGACCAAAGTGAACACCAGCCTTGAGCATGTCGCGCATGGAAACAGTTGCCATGATTTAAAACCTCTATAGATTAAGTTGGGGTTATGCCTCCACGTATCCCATATTACCGACCCCAAAGGGCACCCCGGAATATGTGCCGATACGTGTGTGTTGTTACACAAAGTGAGATTTGTCGCTCCCGTCCATCGTGTGTAGTCTTCGAATGGATCGGAAGTCCGGCGCGCTTTATACCACAAATACGCCACCGACACCAATAATTGTTGGCACTCAGTGCTGAATTGAACGATGAATTTCGTGTTACAGGCAGGCGGCAAATTTTTGCATCCCTTGGAGCTTACGGCCAGTAAGTGACTGGGGTGAAAAAATGTCGCCAACGCACCTGTGGCACGAAAGGCGAAGTTCAGAATGATTCTCAATTTGGCAGGGTACACCCCTGACTGATACCATTGTCAGCACTTACACAATTATTGCCGAAATCATCGGCACTGATGGACAGAATTCATGGCTATCTCTATCAAGACATCTGAAGACATCGAAAAAATGCGCGTCGCGGGCCGTCTGGCAGCCGAAGTGCTGGAAATGATCGAACCGTATATCAAACCGGGCGTCACCACCGGCGAACTGGACCGTATCTGTAACGATTACATCGTTAACGAACAACACGCGATCTCCGCCTGCCTCGGCTACCACGGCTATCCGAAATCCGTCTGTATCTCTATTAATGAAGTGGTGTGCCACGGCATTCCGGATGACGCTAAACATCTGAAAGATGGTGATATCGTCAACATCGACGTGACCGTGATTAAAGATGAATTCCACGGCGATACCTCGAAGATGTTTATCGTCGGCAAACCGACCATTCTGGGCGAGCGTCTGTGCCGCGTCACGCAAGAGAGCCTGTATCTGGGCATCAAAATGGTGAAACCGGGCATCCGCCTGCGCACCATTGGCGCCGCCATCCAGAAATATGCCGAAGGCGAAGGTTTCTCCGTGGTACGTGAATACTGCGGACACGGTATTGGTCGCGGCTTCCATGAAGAACCGCAGGTGCTGCATTATGATGCAGACGATGGCGGCGTCGTGTTGCAGCCTGGCATGACCTTTACCATTGAACCGATGCTGAACGCCGGGGATTACCGTATCCGCACCATGAAAGACGGCTGGACGGTAAAAACCAAAGACCGCAGCTTGTCTGCTCAGTACGAGCATACTATTGTGGTAACGGAAAACGGCTGTGAAATTCTGACGCTGCGTAAAGATGACACCATCCCGGCGATCATCACACACGACGAATAATGTTTTGCCTGATGGCGATGCCTTCGCATCTTATCAGGCCTACAAATTACACCTTGACTCAAAATCATTCGAGTTGCCTCAAGGCGGCAAGAGAGTGAATCTTCAGGAGCGTACATAAGTACGTGACTGGATTGAACGAGCGCAGCCAACGTAGAAGCAACTTGAAGGATGAAGAGTAAATACGTAGGCCGGATAAGGCGTTCACGCCATTATCCGGCTTTTTAATGGGTGGCGCATATGAATACTCTTCCTGAACAGCACGCGAATACCGCACTCCCCACCCTCCCTGACCAGCCGCAAAACCCTGGCGTCTGGCCGCGCGCTGAACTGACCGTCGCCGGTATCAAAGCCCGCATCGACATCTTTCAACACTGGCTGGGAGAGGCATTTGACAGCGGCATTTGTGCTGAACAGCTTATTGAAGCTCGTACCGAATTTATCGACCAGTTGTTGCAACGCCTGTGGATTGAGGCCAGTTTCGGTCAGATTGCCGATCTGGCGCTGGTCGCCGTCGGCGGCTATGGACGCGGCGAACTGCATCCGCTTTCCGATATTGATCTGCTCATTTTAAGCCGCAAAAAGCTGCCCGATGAACAGGCGCAAAAGGTCGGCGAGCTGCTGACTTTATTATGGGACGTCAAGCTGGATGTCGGGCATAGCGTACGTACGCTGGAAGAGTGTCTGCTGGAAGGTCTGTCTGATTTAACCGTTGCGACAAACCTCATCGAAACGCGCCTGCTGATCGGTGATGTCGCTCTGTTTCTGGCACTGCAAAAACATATTTTCAGCGAAGGTTTTTGGCCGTCCGACAAATTTTACGCCGCCAAAGTAGAAGAGCAGAACCAGCGCCACCAGCGCTATCACGGTACCAGCTATAATCTGGAGCCGGATATTAAAAGCAGCCCCGGCGGCCTGCGCGATATCCATACGTTACAGTGGGTCGCCCGACGTCACTTCGGCGCTACCTCGCTCGATGAGATGGTGGGATTCGGCTTTTTAACCCCCGCTGAGCGCGCGGAGCTCAACGAGTGCCTGCATATCCTGTGGCGCATTCGCTTTGCGCTACATCTGGTGGTCAGCCGCTACGATAACCGCCTGCTGTTCGACCGCCAGTTAAGCGTCGCTCAACGCCTTAACTACAGCGGCGAGGGCAACGATCCGGTTGAGCGGATGATGAAAGACTACTTCCGGGTTACGCGCAGGGTGAGCGAACTTAATCAGATGCTGCTTCAGCTATTTGACGAGGCGATTCTGGCGCTGCCTGCGGATGAAAAACCACGTCCTGTTGACGATGAGTTTCAACTGCGCGGCACGCTTATTGATCTGCGTGACGACACGCTGTTTATCCGCGAACCGCAAGCGATCCTGCGCATGTTTTATATGATGGTGCGCAATAGCGCGATCACCGGCATCTACTCTACGACGTTACGCCACTTGCGCCACGCCCGCCGCCACCTGAGCCAACCGCTGTGTTACATCCCGGAGGCGCGCACTCTGTTTCTGAGTATGCTGCGCCATCCCGGCGCGGTCAGCCGCGGCCTGCTGCCCATGCATCGCCACAGCGTACTGTGGGCTTATATGCCGCAGTGGTCGCACATCGTCGGACAAATGCAGTTTGACCTGTTCCACGCATACACGGTGGATGAACACACCATCCGCGTAATGCTCAAACTGGAGAGCTTTGCGAAAGAAGAGACGCGCCAGCGCCATCCGCTATGCGTCGATCTCTGGCCGCGGCTTCCCCATCCGGAACTGATCCTGATCGCCGCGCTGTTCCACGATATTGCGAAAGGACGCGGCGGCGACCATTCGGTACTGGGCGCGCAGGATGTACTCACCTTCGCCGAACTGCACGGTTTGAACTCACGCGAAACGCAACTGGTCGCCTGGCTGGTGCGCCAACACCTGCTGATGTCAGTCACCGCCCAGCGCCGCGACATCCAGGATCCGGAAGTCATCAAGCAGTTCGCCGAAGAGGTGCAAACCGAAACACGGCTGCGTTTTCTGGTCTGCCTGACCGTCGCGGACATCTGCGCGACCAACGAAACCTTGTGGAATAGCTGGAAACAGAGCCTGCTGCGCGAGCTGTACTTCGCCACTGAAAAACAGCTCAGACGTGGAATGCAAAATACGCCGGATATGCGTGAGCGCGTGCGTCACCATCAGCTTCAGGCGCTGGCGCTGCTGCGAATGGACAATATTGATGAAGCCGCGCTGCATAAAATCTGGACCCGCTGTCGCGCTAACTATTTTGTTCGTCATAGTCCAAATCAGCTCGCCTGGCACGCACGCCATTTATTGCAGCACGATCTGAGCCAACCGTTAGTGTTGCTCAGTCCGCAGGCCACGCGCGGCGGAACCGAAATTTTTATCTGGAGTCCGGACAGACCCTATCTGTTTGCCGCCGTCTGCGCCGAGCTGGACAGGCGTAATTTAAGCGTCCATGACGCGCAGATCTTTACCACTCGCGACGGCATGGCAATGGATACGTTTATCGTTCTGGAACCAGACGGCAGCCCGCTGGCGGCGGATCGCCATGACGTTATTCGCACCGGTCTTGAACAGACCATTACGCAGCGTAGCTGGCAGCCGCCGCAGCCGCGTCGGCAACCGGCAAAGTTACGGCACTTTACGGTTGAAACGGAAGTCAATTTTCTGCCCACCCATACCGACAGAAAATCATTCATGGAATTGATCGCGCTCGATCAACCTGGTCTGCTGGCCAGGGTCGGACAAATTTTTGCCGATCTGGGAATTTCGCTTCATGGCGCCCGAATTACAACCATTGGTGAACGAGTAGAAGATTTATTCATAATCGCCACAGCGGATCGGCGCGCGCTTAATAATGTGCTGCAACTTGAGGTACAACAACGGTTGACAGCGGCCCTCAATCCAAACGATAAAGGGTAGTGTGTTTATTTATATGAAAGAGTTTAACAATGCAGCAGTTACAGAACGTTATTGAGACCGCTTTTGAGCGCCGCGCCGATATTACGCCGGCTAATGTAGATACCGTGACCCGAGAGGCGGTAAACCAGGTCATTTCTCTACTTGATTCCGGCGCGCTGCGTGTCGCAGAAAAAATCGACGGTCAGTGGGTCACTCACCAGTGGTTGAAGAAAGCGGTTCTGCTCTCTTTCCGTATTAACGATAACCAGGTTATCGACGGTGCGGAAAGCCGCTACTTCGATAAAGTCCCGATGAAATTCGCTGATTACGACGAAGCGCGTTTTCAGAAAGAAGGCTTCCGCGTCGTTCCGCCTGCGGCCGTTCGTCAGGGCGCATTTATCGCCCGCAACACCGTGCTGATGCCGTCTTACGTTAACATCGGCGCCTACGTTGACGAAGGCACCATGGTTGACACCTGGGCGACGGTGGGTTCCTGCGCGCAGATTGGTAAAAATGTTCACCTTTCCGGCGGCGTGGGTATCGGCGGCGTACTGGAGCCGCTGCAGGCTAACCCGACCATCATTGAAGACAACTGCTTTATTGGCGCGCGTTCTGAAGTCGTGGAAGGCGTCATTGTCGAAGAAGGTTCCGTCATTTCCATGGGGGTATACCTCGGCCAGAGCACCAAAATCTACGATCGCGAAACCGGTGAAGTTCACTATGGCCGCGTACCGGCGGGCTCCGTGGTCGTTTCCGGCAACCTGCCGTCAAAAGACGGCAAGTACAGTCTGTACTGCGCGGTGATCGTGAAAAAAGTCGACGCCAAAACGCGTGGTAAAGTGGGCATTAACGAATTATTGCGCACTATTGATTAAGCGAGTGAAAAGCGGGGGCGACAGCCCCCCTTTGCATTACGGCGAATGCGGTAACACGGTTTCCGGCGCAATCTTTGCCGCAAACGCCGAAGCCAGCGCAGTCAAAACGACATAACCGGCAACCAACGTCCAACTGTTATCATAGACTGCGCTTAACGCTTTAGCGATAAACGGCGTGAATCCCCCTGCCACAACCGCCCCCAACTGAGCGCCAATTGATGAACCGCTGTAGCGTACAGGCGGATGAAACAGTCCGGCGAAAAAAGAAGGTTGCACGGCATTCAGTGAATTATGACCAATGTTAATAAGCAGAACGTAGCCTATTGTCATCAGTATGAGCGAACGGCTTTCCAGCAGCCAGAAAAAGGGAAAAGCCATTGCCGCGACAAAAAGCGCGCCGAAAATATACACCTGACGGCAGCCACGCCGATCCGACATGATGCCAAATAGCACGTGCATGGGATACGCCAGCAGACAGGTGAACATTACAATGTACAGAATAGTCAGGCTGGCAATCCCAAGCTGCGTCGTCGCCCAGGAAACCGCGAAGACGGTGGCAAGAAAAAAGGGAACGCTTTCCGCAAAACGCAGAATTATAATCAGCAAAATGCTGCGCCATTGTTCTCGTACTACTTTGACCACCGGCCTTTCTTCTCTTTGCTGCCTATGATTAATGGCCTGCTGCTTTTTAAACGCACGGAAGACAGGCGTCTCATCCAGACGATGACGCATATATAATCCAGGCAGCACCAAAAGCGCACTGAGCAGAAAAGGAATACGCCATCCCCACAATAACAACGCCTCCTGCGGTAATTGGGTCACGACTATAAATACGCCTGTCGCCAATAATTGTCCCGTGAGTCCTCCTGTTTGCGATAGCGCGCTTAACCGCCCCCGGTGCTTTCCAGCAGCATATTCCACGACCATCAACATGGCGCCTCCCCATTCGCCTCCAACCATAAATCCCTGCAGAAAACGCAGAATAACCAGTAAGGCAGGCGCCAGCGCGCCAATACTGGCGTAAGAAGGCAGGCAACCGATGAGAAACGTGACCGCGCCCATCCCCCCTAACGTGATTAATAACGTGTTTTTACGCCCAAGCGTATCTCCCCTGTTGCCAAAAAATAGCGCGCCCAGCGGCCGGGAAATAAATCCCACGCCGAAACTGGCAAAAGAAGATAACGTTGCAGTCAATGGGCTGGCGCCAGGGAAAAAAAGCGGGCCAAATACCAGCGCGCTTGCCAGGCCGTATAATAGAAAATCATAATATTCAATGGAGTTTCCTATCCAGGCGGAAACCACCACCCGGCGAATAGTGGCATTATACGTTCCGGACATAGACTCCGCCTCTCAAGGTTATCGACCACTGCCTCCGGTCAATTTCCCACACTGACTTCAAACGCTTTCTCTATAAACGGAATATCGCGTTGAATTACTTAAGCTATCAATAACCGCCGCCCTTTTGCTCATGACGTTGCCGAGACGTCTTCTGCGATCAACCGCGCTTTTTTTGTATACATTGGTGGCGAAAAACCAATTTTTCGTTAATTATTCAAAAGTTATAGTGTGATGAAGGATACCGCTATGTATGACAATCTAAAAAGTCTGGGCATTACCAATCCTGAGGAAATCGATCGTTACAGCCTGCGGCAAGAAGCCAATAACGATATCCTGAAAATCTATTTTCAAAAGGATAGAGGTGAATTCTTTGCTAAAAGCGTGAAGTTTAAGTATCCACGCCAGCGTAAAACGGTGGTGGCCGATGGCATCGGTCAGGGTTATAAAGAAGTACAGGAGATTAGCCCTAACCTACGCTATGTGATTGACGAGCTGGACCAAATCTGCCAGCGCGACCGCTCAGAACTCGATCTCAAACGTAAGATCCTCGACGACTTGCGCCATCTGGAAAGCGTCGTCGCGAATAAGATCAGTGAAATCGAAGCCGATCTGGACAAGCTTACCCGTAAGTAAGCTGTGTGTTGCCGGATGGCGACGTGTTACGCCTTATCCGGCCTACAGATATATCCCCGTAGGCCTGATAAGCGTAGCGCCGCCGGGCTTAACGCTGTTCATCCAATTGTAGCGCCACATACAGCAACAGCCGATCGTCAAAATTTCCCAAATCCAGCCCGGTCAGTTCCGAAATACGATTTAGCCGATATTCCAACGTGTTACGATGAATAAACAGCGCCTTAGAGGTCGCCAGCGGCTGGACATTATGGCGAAACCACGCCGTCAGCGTCCGACGTAATAACCCGTTGTTATCCATCGCTTTGAGTTTTACCAGCGGGCGCGCCAGCTCATTGGCCTGCCAGCCGCCACGCAGGCTATCTAACAGAACCGGCAGCATCAAATCCTGATAAAAATAGCTGCGGCTTTCTGGCATCCGCTGTTTGCCGACCATCATCGTGGTGCGCGCCGTGCGGTATGAGCGTGCAATACTGCCCGGCCCGGTAAAGTAATTGCCCAGCGCCACGCGAAAACGTAGCTGACCATTCTCTTTCATGCGCGAGATAAGCTGCTCTACGCGCTTACGATGATCTTCAGCATCCCAGCGACCAAACGAGTTTAAGGCGGGTTTGAGCACCACCATCTCGGTGAGAGAAACAATGGCTATCAGGTTGTTACGCTCCGGCGTGGTAAGCGCATTCTGCAACTGCTGAAGTTCCGCCATTGCGCTATCGACGCCAAGCTGGCCGCTGTCGACTTCCACCACCGCCGCCACACGCGGCTGGTTCAAATCGATCCCCAAACGCTGCGCCCATTCCACCAGCGCCGGCGTATTTTCTTCGGCCTGAATCAGGTTCATTACCAGCTCTTCACGCAAGCGGCTATCCTGCGCCAAAAGGTGCATTAACCGCGACTGTTCCAGCATCATTTCGGCAGTCATACACACCAGTTCACCATATTTACGCAGATGCTCTGGTTCGCCGGTGAGGCCGATCACGCCGACAATTTCGCCCTCAAGGCGTAAGGGAAGATTAATCCCCTGACGCACCCCGTGCAGGTGTCGCGCCACAGCGTCGTCGATATCCACAACCCGGCCCTGCGACAGCACTAACAGCGCGCCTTCGTGCAATTCACCAATACGTTCCCGATCGCCGCTGCCGATAATACGCCCGCGGGCATCCATTACGTTGATATTGGTATCAATGATGCGCATAGTGCGCGCCACGATATCCTGCGCCATTTTGGTATCAAGATGCCAGCCAGCCATAAATCCCTCCTGTGAGCAGAGCACAAGCATAAGGAAGATGACAGGTCTCGACATTGTGCAAATGCACAAAACGGTGCAAATAAGTATGGAGTTGTGGGGGGTTTCACAGAAAAGTGTTGCCCCCTTCCGTGGTGGAAGGGGGACAAAGGTGATTACTGCATCAGCAAATAAATAGAACTATCACCACGCTGAATATTCAGCGCCAGTACCGACGGCTTGCTGTCGAGAATCTTACGCAGCTCGGCGATATTTTTCACCGGCTGCTGGTTAGCGCCGATAATCACATCGCCTTTTTTGAGGCCAATTTGCGCGGCGGGTGAGTTCGCTTTCACGCTGCTCACCACAACGCCTTTATCCTGGCCTTTATTGCTCATTTCAGCGCCTTCAATCCCGCTGAAGATGGTGCTGGAATCAACCTGACTCTGGCTGCTCTGCTGCAGTTCCAGATTCACCGTAATCGCTTTACCTTCACGCAGCAGACCGAGGCTGATTTTGCTGCCGACCGGCATAGTGCCGACCTGAGCGCGCAGCGCCGCAAAGCTGCTGATCGGTTTACCGTTCAGCGAGGTAATGACATCCCCGGCTTTGATACCCGCTTTCGCCGCGGACGAATTCGGCATCACCTGGCTGACGAACGCGCCTCGCTGGGCGTCGACTTTCATCGCTTTCGCCAATTCGGAATTCAGCTCAGTCCCCATGATCCCCAGTTCGCCGCGTTTCACCTGGCCGTATTCCACCATCTGCGACGTCAGGTTTTTCACCATGTTACTGGGGATAGCGAAGCCGATACCGATGTTGCCGCCGTCCGGCGCCAGAATCGCGGTGTTAATACCGATCAGCTCACCGTTCAGGTTCACCAGCGCGCCGCCGGAGTTACCGCGGTTAATCGCGGCGTCGGTCTGAATAAAGTTCTCGTAATTTTCTACGTTCAGGCCGCTACGCCCCAGCGCCGAAACGATACCTGACGTCACCGTTTCGCCCAGACCAAACGGGTTACCAATAGCGACGGTATAATCCCCCACGCGCAGCGCGTCGGAGTCCGCCAGCTTAATCGCCGTCAGGTTCTTCGGATTCTGAATTTGAATCAGCGCGATATCAGAACGCGGATCTTTGCCCACCACTTTAGCATCGAATTTACGCCCATCGCTAAGCTGTACTTTAATCACGCTGGCGTTATCAACCACGTGGTTGTTGGTGACGACGTAGCCCTTCGCGGCGTCAATAATTACGCCGGAGCCCAGCGCCATGAATTTCTGTTGTTGACCGCCGTTGCCGCCGTTACCGCCGCCCTGGCAGAACGGAGAATTCTGGAACGGAGAACCGTCCTGGCAGAACGGGGAGTCATCGCCAAAGAACTGCTGGAAATTACGCGGCATACGCGGCGTATTCACCGTGGTGCTACCTTCTACATTAATACTGACCACCGATGGCATCACTTTTTCGAGCATCGGTGCCAGGCTTGGCATCTGCTGGGCAGTCATTGCTGAAGAGGACGTTTCAGCCGCCGTGGCAGACAGAGGCGACAATGCCAAACCTAAACTCAGAGCCAGTGCACTCATTGCTAATGTGGTTTTTTTCATGTGTTTCAATCTCGATTAACAGGTAACGCAAAATTGCTGTGTACGTCAGATTCATTTTATAACGCGAAGTTCCGGAATAAAGTTTCTGGAAAAAGTAAAAATTTATTGTCCATCTTTACAAAAGTCCATTTACTGTTCGACCGCCATCAAACGCCGATATTCATCCCATGCGTAAAGGTCAGTCATCCCGCTGATATAATCCTGAATCAACCGACAGCGATAATAATATTCCAGTACCGGGTACTCCGCCGAATCCGTGGGTAATTTACTGACGACTTCCACGTAGGCCAAACGATGGCGCGTAGAAAGTTTCTGAAATAAGCGCGATTCTATAGGGAAGCGTTTCAACCGTTCTTTTTCCACCAGCTCGCGAAAGTCGTTAAGCGACAGGCTTAATAGCGGCTGATAGATATCTAATAATCCGCTGATCACCCGGTATCCCTGTAGTTCAAGCTGTTCTACATCCGGATGGCTAAACACATGTTCAACCGCCACATTCTTATAGAGTTCAAGCAGGCGGCTAAAACCGCTGGCATCTTCCAGCAACGCCTGATTGAAGGTACCGGCAAAAATCTGCGGCAAATTATCAATAAAACGCTGAGCGGCATAGGGCACCAGTTTATTTAATGTATTTACCCGTAAATACATAAAAAACTGATCTTCGGTACTGCGGCTTAATGTATTGGCGCGTGATTTTTCCCACGCATTTCCTACCACCAGCTCAAACAGCGAATCCTTCTCATGGTGGCCCCACGCGTGATATAAATGGTGATAAAGCTGCTCAACGCTAAAGATTCTTTTCTCTACCGCGTCTTCAAGATCGGCGACACAATAAGAAATATCATCTGCGGCTTCCATAATCCACGTTAATGGAAAGCGACTGTAAGGCGCTAACTGCAGTTCTTTACGTAACCTCGCAATATACTTCTCTTCAGAAAGATAATAGCCCGGTTTCTTCATTAAATAGCGATGGGAATCCGGCACCGGCCCTCGCCACCATGCCGGACGGGTATATTTTAAAATTCCGCCAACCTGCGCCCAGGTAAGATTCATCCGCATGAGCGTATGCACCAGACGAATTCCCTGTGCATTGCCTTCAAAATGGCAGATATCCTGACGTACCTTGCGGCGAATATCGTTCAGATTTTCTTCACCTTCCTGTAACCGTAGCGAGGAAACCACACAGCGATCATGCGTGAGCGGCTGACTTTCCGCATCTTCCGGATGCAGCCGCTGACGAAACCAGTCATTGATCGCCGCCTCGCCAAAATGACCAAACGGCGGATTACCGATATCGTGCATCAGGCAGGCCATTTCTACAATACTTTCAAAGGGACCGGTCAGCGTATCCAGACCGTACTCCTCCAGCCGGTTTTGCTCTTTCAGGCGGCTTAAAATCTCTTTCGCGATATAACGCCCTACCTGCTGCACCTCCATCGAATGCGTCAGGCGGGTACGCACCGCGGCATTGCGCTCCAGCGGGAAAACCTGCGTTTTTTGCTGCAAACGGCGTATAGCCGGAGAGTTGATAATCCGCCCGCGATCGCTTTCAAAAATCCGCAGGATCTCATGTTCCGTCTTTACGCCCTGCGGTGAACGATAACGACGATGCCAGTTAATTTTATTTCGGAAATCGATCGATGCCATATCCTCTCCCCGCCTGAGAAATGCGCTTCCCCATAAGCGCATGATAAACTATGCCCCCAAAACTGACTTATCGCGAGTAAATCTATGAAAATCGGCATCATTGGCGCAATGGAAGAAGAAGTTACGCTGCTGCGTGACAAAATTGACAACCGTCAGACGATTACGCTGGGCGGCTGCGAAATTTACACTGGCCAGTTGAACGGCACCGAAGTGGCGTTGCTGAAATCCGGTATCGGTAAAGTCGCGGCGGCGCTGGGCGCAACGTTGCTTCTGGAGCACTGCAAGCCGGACGTGATCATCAATACCGGTTCCGCAGGCGGTCTGGCGTCCACGCTGAAGGTCGGCGATATCGTCGTCTCTGACGAAGCGCGTTACCACGACGCTGATGTGACCGCTTTCGGCTATGAATACGGGCAATTACCGGGCTGTCCGGCTGGATTTAAGGCCGATGACAAACTGATCGCCGTCGCGGAATCCTGCATCAGGGAGTTGAATCTGAACGCGGTACGCGGCCTTATTGTTAGCGGCGACGCGTTTATTAACGGCTCTGTCGGGCTGGCGAAAATTCGGCATAACTTCCCCGACGCGGTCGCCGTAGAGATGGAAGCCACCGCTATCGCCCACGTCTGCTATAACTTCAACGTGCCGTTCGTGGTGGTACGCGCTATCTCTGACGTGGCCGATCAGCAATCGCACCTCAGCTTTGACGAATTCCTCGCGGTGGCGGCGAAACAGTCGACTCTGATGGTCGAAACGCTGGTACAGAAACTGGCGCATGGCTAAGCAAATGTTCAGGGCGCTGGTCGCCCTGCTGCTTACGCTCCCGGTGTGGCTTTACGCTGCGCCGCGCGTCATTACCCTCTCTCCCGCCAATACGGAGCTCGCTTTTGCCGCCGGGATTACGCCCGTTGGCGTCAGCAGCTATTCCGACTACCCGCCCGAAGCGCAAAAAATAGAACAGGTCTCTACCTGGCAGGGAATGAATCTGGAACGCATTGTGGCGCTGAAGCCGGATCTGGTCGTCGCCTGGCGCGGCGGTAATGCGGAACGCCAGGTAAACCAACTGACGTCATTAGGTATTAAGGTCATGTGGGTGGACGCGGTAAGCATCGAACAGATCGCCGACACGCTCCGTCAACTGGCCGCCTGGAGCCCGCAGCCGGAAAAGGCTCAGCAGGCAGCGCAGACATTACTAAACGAGTACGCCGCACTCAACGCCGAGTATGCCGGTAAAGCTAAAAAGCGCGTCTTTCTTCAGTTTGGCATGAATCCTCTGTTTACCAGTGGTAAAGGGTCTATTCAACATCAGGTTTTGACGACCTGCGGCGGAGAAAACGTCTTTGCTGACAGCCGCGTGCCGTGGCCGCAAGTCAGCCGTGAACAGGTGCTGGCAAGGCATCCTCAGGCCATTATCGTGGCCGGAAAAGCGGGCGAAATTCTCAAAATTGAACAATACTGGGGAAACCTGTTAAAAATTCCGGTTATTCCGCTTAACAGCGACTGGTTTGAACGCGCAAGCCCGCGTATTATCCTCGCCGCAAAACAACTCTGTAATGCGCTTTCACAGGTGAATTAGAGCCTGTCTTACCAGGCTCCCAGTGGGGATTCGACAATGCTCGTCTATTGGCTGGATATTGTAGGCACGGCTGTATTTGCTATCTCTGGCGTGTTGCTGGCCGGGAAATTACGTATGGACCCGTTCGGCGTCCTGGTGCTCGGCGTCGTTACTGCCGTCGGCGGCGGGACAATCCGCGATATGGCGCTGGATAACGGCCCGGTATTCTGGGTTAAAGATCCTACCGATTTGGTCGTCGCCATGGTCACCAGTATGCTGACCATCCTGCTGGTTCGCCAGCCAAGACGTTTGCCGAAATGGATGTTGCCGGTACTGGATGCGGTCGGGCTGGCGGTGTTTGTCGGCATTGGGGTGAATAAAGCCTTCCTCGCTGAAACGGGGCCATTAGTGGCTGTCTGTATGGGCGTGATTACCGGCGTCGGCGGCGGGATTATTCGCGATGTCCTGGCACGCGAGATCCCCATGATCCTACGCACCGAAATCTATGCCACGGCCTGTATTATCGGCGGGATTGTTCACGCTACCGCGTTTTATACGTTTTCAGTACCGCTGGAAAGCGCCAGCATGATGGGTATGGTCGTCACGCTGTTCATTCGGCTGGCGGCCATTCGCTGGCATTTGAAATTGCCGACGTTTGCCCTGGATGAAAACGGACGTTGATATTGTTTTGCCCGATGGCGCTACGCTTATCGGGCCTGGAACATCTTTCCTGTCGGCCGGATAAGACGCTCGCGTCGCCATCCGGCACAACGAACAACAATCAAATGCTGAAGGAAGAGCCACACCCGCAGGTACTTTTCGCATTCGGGTTGGTTACAATGAAGCGGGAACCTTCCAGGCCTTCGGTATAATCGACCGAACCACCCACCAGATACTGCAAACTCATCGGGTCAACCACCAGGCCAACGCCCTGTTTTTCGATGGTCATATCCCCTTCGTTCACCTGATCGTCAAAGGTAAAACCATACTGGAAGCCGCTGCAACCACCGCCGGTGATATACACGCGCAGTTTCAGATTCGGGTTATCTTCGTCAGCGATAAGACTTTTTACTTTATTCGCTGCTGCGTCGGTAAACTGCAGCGGCAGCGCTACGTCATCACTCATATTTTGCTCCAAACGACATCGGTAATTGGATAAATTTTCACCCAATATTGGCAGTCATTATCTAATACCCTGGTAATTCGTTCAAGTATTCTCGCCCGCAGGCGCATTCTGGTTTTTCGCCGCCTGTTCCGCATCCTGCTTCGCCAGAGTGCGCGCCAGGATGGTTGAGTATAACGGTTTCCCGCCCAAAAACTGGGCTAATAGTGTCGCGCCAAGACAGGTGATAATCATTGGCAAAATGAGCTGGTAGTTATCGGTCATCTCCAGCACCAGCACAATCCCCGTCAGCGGGGCGCGCACCGACGCCGCCATCAGCGCCCCCATCCCGGCAATCGCAAAGGTACCGGCCTCCAGGTGATACTGCGGGAAAAGCACTGCCGCCGCCATACCGAAGGCCGTACCAAGCAGCGTTCCCAGCGCCAGCATCGGGGCGAAAATGCCCCCCGGCGCGCCGGAAGAAAAGCAAAGCAGCGTCGTGACCACCCGGGCAATAAAGATGAACAGCAGTAGCCCGACGCTAAAATTACCTGCCGCGGCGATAGGAATAAGGTTAAATCCGCCGCCTGCCGCTTCCGGCTCAATCAACCCCAGAATACCGCACAGGCCGCCGATCGCGCCGCCCATTAGCACCCATTTTTTAATTTCGCCGCCATGAAAGCGCTGAAACATATCCTGGGTACGCAGCACCAGAGAATTAAATACCGGCCCGACGCAGCCAAAAATAATACCGAGGATAAGGTATAACCACAGTGTGTTAACCGGCGCATCAGACAGTTTGCCGACTTCAATAATCGGCGCTTCGCCGTTAAATATGCGGAACACAATGCTCGACATGATGACGCCGGTAAACACCGCTTTAATCGAAATCAGGTTGTAGCGAAACTGCGGGCGCATCTCTTCAATAATAAACAGGATACCCGCCAGCGGCGCGTTAAACGCCGCAGAGAGCCCCGCCGCCGCGCCGGTCGCCAGCAACGTATGCCGCGCTTCGGCGCTGCGCATACGAAAAACATCCAGCACCATGCGCCCCAGGTTGCCCCCGATTTGCACCGTTGGCCCTTCGCGCCCTAATACCATTCCTGCGCCCAACGTTCCCATCCCGCCGATAAACTTCACCGGCAACACGCGCCACCAGCGCACCGGACGTAGCTCCTCCAGCGCGCCTTCAATTTCCGGGATACCCGAGCCGCCGGCTTCCGGCGCAAATTTTCGCACCAAAAAGTAGCCGACCATCGCCAGTAACGCCGAAAGGATAAAGGCCAGCGGCCAAAGCAAAAACGCATGGTCCGCGACCTGAACCAGCGCGCCAATGCGCATGTTTTGTACCCAGGAAACGGCCTTTTCAAAGGCGACGCCAACCAGTCCGGTAAGCGTGCCGACAACGGCCGCCATTAACAGGATGGCCAGCGGCGTTTTATCCCGCTGCATTAACCGGCGAATCTGATCTCTGCGCCGTAAACGCACAATTTGCTGAGCTAAAAAGGTGGAAGTGTCTGTTTTCATCAGAAGATCATTAATTGGTAATACAAATCTAAAGTCGGCATTCTACTCGCCAACGCCGCGAAAATCCCCTGCAAATCGTATTGTTTCAAATGCGTAAAACTTTCATAACCTTCTCTGAATAACTTAGAATAGCGGGTATTCACTTTTTCTACGAACCAGGAATCTTTCCATGAGTAAGTCTGAAAATCTCTATAGCGCGGCCCGCGAGCTGATCCCCGGCGGCGTGAACTCCCCTGTTCGCGCCTTCACTGGCGTGGGCGGCACCCCGCTGTTTATCGAAAAAGCGGACGGCGCGTATCTTTATGATGTCGATGGCAAAGCGTATATCGACTATGTCGGTTCCTGGGGGCCAATGGTACTGGGGCATAACCATCCGGCTATCCGCAATGCGGTGATCGAAGCTGCGGAGCGCGGTTTAAGCTTCGGCGCGCCAACCGAAATGGAAGTGAAAATGGCGGAACTGGTCACCAACCTGGTGCCGACCATGGACATGGTGCGCATGGTGAACTCCGGCACCGAAGCGACCATGAGCGCGATTCGCCTGGCGCGTGGTTTTACTGGCCGCGATAAGATTATCAAATTCGAAGGCTGCTACCACGGCCACGCAGACTGCCTGCTGGTCAAAGCCGGTTCTGGCGCGCTGACGCTTGGTCAGCCGAACTCGCCGGGCGTGCCGGCAGATTTCGCGAAACATACGCTGACCTGCACTTATAACGATCTGGCATCAGTGCGCGCGGCGTTTGAACAATATCCGCAGGAAATTGCCTGTATCATCGTCGAACCCGTGGCGGGCAATATGAACTGCGTCCCGCCGCTGCCGGAATTTCTGCCCGGTCTGCGCGCCTTGTGCGATGAGTTCGGCGCACTGCTGATTATCGACGAAGTGATGACCGGTTTTCGCGTAGCACTGGCCGGAGCCCAGGATTACTACGGCGTCGTGCCTGACCTGACCTGTCTGGGTAAAATCATCGGCGGCGGGATGCCGGTAGGCGCGTTTGGCGGTCGTCGCGATGTAATGGATGCGCTGGCGCCGACGGGCCCGGTTTACCAGGCTGGCACCCTTTCCGGCAACCCGATTGCGATGGCGGCCGGTTTCGCCTGCCTGAATGAAGTCGCCCAACCCGGCATTCATGAAACGCTGGATGAGCTCACCACCCGTCTGGCGGAAGGTTTGCTGGAAGCTGCCGAAGAAGCGAATATTCCGCTGGTGGTTAACCATGTCGGCGGCATGTTCGGGATTTTCTTCACCGACGCTGAGAGCGTAACCTGCTATCAGGACGTGATGGCGTGCGACGTGGAACGCTTTAAGCGTTTCTTCCACCTGATGCTGGAGGAAGGCGTGTATCTGGCGCCATCGGCGTTTGAGGCGGGCTTTATGTCGGTCGCACACAGCATGGACGACATTAATAATACTATTGACGCCGCGCGTCGGGTGTTTGCGAAATTGTAAAAGAGAACGTCCAGAAACAACATAGGCCGGGTAAGGCGAAGCCGCCACCCGGCTTTTTTTGGTCCATCGCAGGTTAGCCTGAACCGCACCAGACAACCTAAAGCTCATCAATAATATACTGAAAGCTACAGGTCGACGTGAACTGCCCGGAGCCAATGTTGCTGGTGTTCACCGCCACATTAATGTCATGAAGTTCAACATCGGTTATCGGATGATCAACGGCGCTGGTCGTGACGCTCGACTGGTCGCAGCCCAGCACATTGAGCGTAATACCCGATGAGACAAAACGGCAATAAGCGCCACGGTTGTCAAATTTGCTGCCATCGCAAAGTTTTCCCCCCTCCATCAAATAGGTATGTAACGTGCGATTCACCGTGCCACCGGTGGCATCAAGCATGAGGGTTGTTTTCTGTTTCGAAACGTTCGCATCCCAGGAGATATCAAAAGTATCAACGGGAACTTTCGGGCAAACTGAACTGCGCGTATCCGGCGGAGAATACGTTTCGTTAGTGATAAAAGCGGTAGCAACGATATGGCTCGACGCCAGCCAGGGGCAACCATAATCATCGCTTTGTACTGTAATCTCCAGGGTAAAAGAGCCACACCCCCTCCAGTTCGAGGGAAGATTCTTGCACGCAGATCGCGAAACAGTGTTATCAAAATCCTTCAATACAACCTTCGGCGCAGGTTCTGGCCCAGACCAGGAGTCTGCGGTTAGCGTTTCTCCTTTACGATGTCCCGAAAGGTTCCAGGAGCCATAGTACACTCCCTCCGGAGTCGCTATCGTCACCTCCGCCACAATAGATTTGTCGCTATTAGGGCCAATACCATAATACATCGTGGTGCTTGAAAATGTCGCTTTCAGCATGGGTCCCGCCGCTATTGAACGGCAACAAACGACCGCCAACAGTAAAAATAAAATCTGTATGTTTCTCATCATAAATACTCAAATGTAACTAGTGCGCTTGCGAAGAACGTTCCCGGAACCAGATCTTCGCCAGGAAGGCGTTGTACCCAGGCATTCAGGCTTAGCGCGTTATTCCCCGTCACCAGCGTGAATATCGCACCCTCTTCATCGTTCATGCCCACGGGAACGCCGGATAGCGTTTCAATACCAATCCCGATCCCGGAAGCGCCTGAGTGGCTATCGATGGCCAGGATACCGCGCATTCCGGTCGCTTCGGTTCCAGTGAAAGTCACCTGCACCCCGTTACTCAGCGCCGAATCGCAATCCGTGAGTTCAAACACCAAAGGCTTACGAGCAGACTGGCCGTCGGGAGTGAAATCAGAACTGTCAAGCGACGAAAAATTGACTTCGGCAATCCCCGTCCCCTGCATCGTGAGCGTGCAAGGACTGGCCACCAGGCTACCGGAAAAATGCAGGTTATCTGCCGCTGAGACCGGCAATATCAGCGCCCCACAGAGGATGCAGGCCGCGCCGTGTAATAACGCCTGTCTTTTAGCCATTACTGATAATCCACCTGTAATGTTGCCGTCGCATCGAAGCCGCCTTCTTTCAGCGAAGCACCGCTCTTTTTAACCGGTATGGCTTTCAGAACAGGTATCGATTGTTCATTCACCGTAATGGTGGACCCCAACGTAAAGGGTTGGTCGTTCTGCCTGAGTTCAATCCCCAGTCCCGCCACGCTGGTGTTTACCGCCGCCGGATTAAAATCACTCACGGAACCGCTTAGCGTCAGGGTCATCGCCATCGTCTCATCGCGCACCGTTGAATCACAGGTGATCTCATACGGAACATTCTGCGCATAACGCGTACCATCTATTTTATTAATCAGCAGGTTACCGAACTCAACGTCGATCGTCTGATCATTGTTAATCGTACAATTCGGCGGTGAAATTAATGTGCCGTGAAACTTAAGATTATCGGCTGCCTGTGCGGCAAGGCTGCCCCCCATTAACATCGTCAAAACTATTTTTTTCATTGGTAATCCACCACCAACGTGGCGCCTGCGTTAAACGCGCCACCTGTTAACGTTACGCCATTATTTTTGACGGGAATTGCCTCAATGGCCGGACCGCTGCCACCGCTGTATTGAAATGACAACCATTGCGTATTGCCGGGTGAAATCAGCGCGCCATCCGTGGCGGTTTGCAGTCGGATACCCAATCCATCGACATCGGTTTGCAATACCGACTCGCCATTGATAGTCACCGCATTCCCCTGAATCTGTAACTTCAGGTAATCGCTCACTCTGCCGTTACAGCTCAGGCGATAGCCCACCGCCTGCCGGTAATTCACCCCGTCCACTTTCGTCGTCAACACATTGCCAAATTCCACCTCACCGCCGGTCACAGTACAGGGCGGCGCGGCATTAACGACTATCGTCAGCGTCATGTTGACCGTCTTACTTTCCGCTGCCAGCGGCATACTGACCGCACTCAGCATGGCCGCACACGTTACCGTGCCCAGCCGTAACCGCCATTGCCTCATCTTGCGTCTCCTTGTCGGTTACGACTTTCTGCTTTTTGCTTCATCTACCGCACAACTGTTGTCAGTACAGTTAAAAATCAGCGGTAACCGCGCGCCATAATCGTTGACGTAAGTCAGCACAGGCGAGCGACCTAATTCACTGGCGTCCCCTCCCAGCGTCACGTTGCTTTTTGGTGCAATCACTAAAGGGCTAAAGCCTCTGGCTGGTGTGCCGTCCATGCGGTTGCTGGCGTTGCTTAACACCACGTAGTAACCGGTCGGATTGCTCACCTGATAGCCATTGCCCTGACGCTGAAGGGTGATCTTGTATTGCCAGGGATGCTGCATATCGATTTTCGATAGCGCCTGCGGGCGGTAAAAAACTTTGATGCGCGTTTGCAGGGCGATTTGCAGCGTGTTGGGCTTGTCGCTTTGCGGCGGAATTTCGCGCACGTTGTAATAAAAAAGGGTTTCCCGATCCTGGGGGAGCGACGCCAGCGCCGGCATCCCCTGAATTTTGACCTGTCCGATTGCCGACGGCTCAATGCGCTGGACCGGTGGGACGACGATTAAAGGTGAGGTAATTTTGACGCCCTTCTCATCTTCCACCCAGGACTGCGCCAGATAGGGCAGTTTGCTGTTGGCGTTTTTCAGATCGACGCTTATCGATTTATCTTCGCCGCGAAACACCAGGCGGGTGCGATCGGGCGCGATGGCGGCCTGGGCGCTACCGTAGCCGCCCAGCAAAAGCAGCAAAACAGCGGTCAGGTTATAACGTTTTAATGGCATCATGAATGCGATTTCCTGAATCAATGTGTTGGATAACGAGAAGAGAGCGCTTCGGGTTGCGTTGAAGACGTCCGCCGTTGCGTATGAAGCTGGAGTAATGGTTTCTCTGCGGGCTGCGTTGCCTCAGGTGATGAAGCGTCGCCGATGCACGGCAGCAACAGGCCGCTAAACAGATCGCCCGGCAGCGGATCGGGCAACGCCGCTTCACACTGCGTTTTACCTTCCCATGTCACCTGCAACCGCTCGCCGGGGTTAATGCCTATCAGATAAACGCTGCCGTCTTCACCTACGATCCCTAACTGTTGCTGGCGACTGTTGTAAACCTCCGCGCCGAAGGGCGGCGTGCCGCCATCGCGCAGGCGGATACTGGCCATGGCTTTTTTACCGCTGAGCACCTCCAGGCGGCGATAACCGATCGCCCCTTCCGTCAGGGTCGCCTGAGCGATGGAGAGGGTTGCTTCCGCGTCTTCCGGCAACTGGGTAATGTCGATTTTCACCTGGTTGCGGTAGTAGTCGTTGACGTCGACAATGACGGCTTTACCAAACGCGTTGGTATATACCGGCGTGCTGTAGCCGGAGATGGGTACGTTCGCTTCATCGCCGACATCCACCAGCAGCCGCGAGCCGCCGTTGACGCTGGTGCGGTGCAGCGCACCGCCTTTAGCAGTCAGCGTCGCACCGCCCTGGATGTTCAGCCCGCCGGAGGTATAGTCGCCTTCCTGATAGTTCGCACTGACGTCAATGTCGGCATAGCTCGCTTGATGACGGTAATAGCCGTCGAGAGTCGCGCCGTTATCCGCGCGGCCAGCGTTGATCTGGTAGTTATTGCGATCGTCAATGCGCTCGTAATAGCCGACCTGATTGCTGTTGTTGTCATCGCTAAAGGAGCCGTTGTAGCTCAGCGTGCGGTTGTTGCCCCACGGAATACTGAGCGAGACGTACACGCCGTCATCACGTTCATTGTCATATTCGTTGCGAAAACCGTTCACCGACAGACTGATCCCGCGCACCTCGCCGACATCGAAATAGTGCGACAGCGTCAGGTTATAGCTGTCCTGGTTAGGTTGATTCCAGTAGGTGCGATGGGTGTAGTTGATATAGGCGTTGACGTTTATTGCCGAAAAGTTCTGGCTGTACGTCAGGGTATACATCTCTTTATCGTGGCCGGTACGCTGACGATCGTTATCGTCATTATGCGTATCGATAAACTCGTCCATCGTCATGTAGTTTTCTTCGGAAAAGCGATAACCAGCAAACGTCAGACGGCTGTCTATATCATCAAAATCTTTAGCGTAGCTGGCACGGAACGAGTTACCCTGAATGGTGCCGTCGCCGTAGGCGCTACCCTCAGGCAGCGTCGCACGGGAATGGGTGACATCGACGGAAAACGCGCCCAGCAGCGCCAGATCGCGCCCCAGTCCTAACGCCAGCGCCTGATAATCCTGCTCGCCGATGGCGCCGCCGTACAGCGACCAGCCGTTAGCGATCCCCCAGGAGGCTTCGGCTGAGGTGAAAAAGCCGCCTTCCATATTGTGATCCCAGTCCTGCGGTCGCCCGGCGGCCAACTTGTAGCGCACCTGGCCGGGACGGGTCAGAAACGGAATGGAGGCGGTGCTGACGTCATATTCCTGCACCTGACCGCTTTGTTCTTCAATTTTGACGTGTAGATCGCCGGATACCGTTTCATTAATATCCTGAATGCGAAACGGCCCTGCCGGGACCTGCGACTCATAAATCACCCGCCCGCGCTGGGTCACGGTGACTTTGGCGTTGGTGCGCGCCACGCCTGATATATCCGGGGCGTAGCCGCGCAGATTAGGCGGTAACATCTGATCGTCGGTGATAAGGCTGCCGCCAACATAGTTAAAGCCATCGAAAATATCGGATTCCAGCGATCCTTCGCCCAGCGTTAGCTGCGCCCGGAGCTGCGGGATCGCCCGCCAGGCGTAATAGCGGTTCCAGTCCCAGTTCTGTTCGGAACTGGAGCCAAAGTTGTCTTTATCTTCGCTGTCATTTTCGTGACGATAGTTAGCCTGCCAGTCCGCGCGCAAACGCCACGCGCCGAGGTTGGCGCCCACCGTGCCGTTGCCGCTGATGTCATATTCATCGCCATCATCATGTTCAGCATGTCGCCACTGGCTGTTAACGTTGTAGTCAAATAACACGCCGGGAATCCCTTCATCCCAGCGGGAAGGTGGATCCCACTCTTCATCGCTGTATTCCAGATACGCCTGCGGAATAATCACCGTCAGCGTTGACTGGCTTAAATCCGTTTGGGTTTCCATCCCTTCCAGTTGATCTGGTTGCAGACACTGACCGGCATTTATCCAGATCATTTTATCTGCTATTTCAGGTTTTAACCCCAGCAGCGATACCAGTTCAGGCGATAAACAGGGATAGGTGTTATCAGGATCGTTATTATCAACGGAATACGTAATAATATTATCCTGGGCAATTTGACTCTGATTGACCAGCACCTGGAGATGATAGCTCCCCGGCATAATGTAGCCTTTACGGGAAAAACGGGAGAGATCCAGGCTGGCATCATCTTTAACATCAAGAAATCGGGTATTAAATTGAATGGGCGCTTCCGCATAGCTATTTTCCGGACCGACAGCCAGAACAATACCCACCACGGCCGCAAGCGTGCTCAGACGAAATTTTTTATAGTGAGCCATCAGACAATCTATCCCTGAAATATATAATCTATTTTTTTACTTTGAGCATTATCCTGCGGCAGACTGCCGCAGGATGATATTTCACTTACAGATAGCTGATCGTGAAGTTTACGGTGCTGCTGAATTCGCCGGTATCGATAGTGGTGGCAGCGGAATCGCCTTTCACCCAGGCTTTGAAGTTAAGAGTCTGTTTCGCCGCCGCAACGCTGCCGTTCATCGTCAGGTTTTCGCTGTAAGCGTCGCCCAATTTGATCGCGGAACCCAGGTGGTTGCCGATGACAATGCTGGAACCCGCCATTTCGCCGCCGCCGATGCGCATCAGCGCAACGCTGCCCGGATTAGCGCTGGATTCGTTACCGATGGCAGAGAAAACGGTAGATGCTTCTTTCTCAGTGGTGAATGCGCAGTTTTCCAGACCGATATGGAAATCGACTTTTGAAGATTCTTTACCGCCCATCAGAGAACCGGTACCGATATGGCCCAGGTTAACGGTCTGGTGTTCGTCGCCAACCACGATTGAACACGGTGAATCTTCAATAGTACCGGTAAAAGTCACCGTACCAGTATTACTGCCCGCAGCATTGGCAAAGCTGGAAACACCCATAACCAGTGCGGCAGCAACCGCAGCTTTTACTGCTGTATTCATTTTTCATCCTTATTAAAAGTTGGTGAGTATTTTTACGCTATTCACACGGAGCTATACTCAATACCCCATGTTTATATGGGTAGATATATATTATATGACGAGTTATGAAATTCCCGATGCAACATTCAAAAGAAGCAAACAACACGTTAATAAATAACATCCCTTATGCGCGGCAAAGTATTTTCCATTAAAAACCCAAAGACAAGCGTTTTTTATTTAAAGGATTATCAGAATTAAATAATAAATATTTTTACCGTTCAAAAAACAAACAAAGCAAGCAAGACGGGAGAGCCAAAAAAACAATAAACATGTCAAAATGAATAAAAAAAGATCAGAATTACAGTACTGAATATATAGCAATGACGCGTAACATTTATTTTTGGTATAAATTTCATTAAAAAAAACAAAAAATGCTAAATTACATTTTTTTTGTTTACTCGTGGCAATTAATTTATTTTAATAGAGTTGTTTTTTATTACTTCGATAAAAAAATAATATTTTATTATCGAAGTTTTATAATGAAAATTTATTATTAAATTAAAATTGATTTACGAGATGCATTAAAGATGCGGCATCCACATCTTAATATTTAAAAAGGCTTAATACCGAAACCGGTAATTCTTATTATTGGATAGATCATGCCGCAATTTATCATCAACGTTTCGGGCCTGGATATGTTGAAATTAGTCATCCTGTTCAGGAGACAGCGGCGCGCCACTGAAATAGCACATGACTTATCGATACAGAAATAACACCTGCTTCTTGCTGAACATACAAGCAGAGTTCCCTCGATAAAACGTGACAGGACAGCTTTCGCACGCTGATAGCGTTCAGCTATTTTTAGGTCTACAAAATATTGCCACAACATATTGATATTGTGTAATTTGTAGGTCGGGTTGAGCATGGCCGCCACCCGACATAAATGTGGCACAGCTTTTTTTACCGGCTCTGTTTACGTAGCAAATAGATAAAGTACGGCGCGCCAATAAAGCTTGAAAGCAGTCCCGCCGGGATCTGATACGGAAATAGCGCCATCCTGCCGCACCAGTCGGCAAAGACCAGTAAAACGCCCCCTGCCAGCGCCGAGATGACCATATGCGGCATCGTCCGGCGAAAACCGAGCATCCGCGCAATATGCGGCGCCATCAGTCCAACGAAACTCAGCGGCCCAATGGTCATCGTCGCGGTTGCCGTCAAACAAGCCGCCAGCGCCAGCAGCGCGATACGCGACGGCGTAAGCGCCATGCCCACCGCACGCGCGGCATCGCCGCCCAGAGGCAAAATCGTTAACCAGCGGCGGCACAACGGCACAATTGCCAGCAAAATCACCATTACGATCGCGGTTCGCGTAACCTGCCCGCCAGTGGCGTTATAGGTAGATCCTGCGATCCAGGTCAACACTTCCGCCATCCGCGGGTCGCCGCTCGCCTGGAGCATCATTAGCAGCATGGTAAACGCGGTGCTGAGCGCCATCCCCGCCAGCAACATCCGTTGCGGCGAGAAACCGCCGCGTCCGGCGGCTAACATAATAATCAGCAGTGTCGACGCCGCGCCCAGGCTTCCGGCGGGCAGTAGCCAACCGAAGGCATTCCCCGGCACCAAAAACAGCATCAACACCACGCCAAACGCGGCTCCGGAACTGATCCCCAGCACTTCCGGGCTGGCCATTGGATTACCGGTCAGACGCTGAATAATGCAGCCCGCCACCGCCAGCATGACGCCCGCCATTAACGCCGCCAGTATCCGCGGCCAGCGCCACGGCATCAGTTCTTCAAGCAGCGTTCCGCTCGCCCACGTCCAGCCGTGCGCGTCGCGACCAAAAGAGAGCGCGACCCATGTTGCCAGCAGCAAGAGCGCGCCACCGGCAACGGCAAAAGCGAGGACATGCCGACGCTCCGCCGCCACACGATCGCTGGCGTTCATATCCGGCGCGCTCATGCTTTTAAGCCGCGGCAGCAGCCACAGGAGCAGCGGCGCGCCGATTAACGCCGTCACTGAACCGGTGGAGACCTCCATCCATACGCGGGTGAGCCAAAGGATAATCTGATCGGATAGCCATAAAATAAGCGCCCCAATGAGCGGCGCCAGCATCAGGCGCGCCAGCAGACGTCTTGCGCCAAGCATTTTCGCCAGCAGCGGCGCAAACAGGCCGATAAAACCGATAATGCCCACCGCGTTGACCAGCAGCGCGCTCAACACAATCGCCAGCGACAGCGCCGCCAGACGCGCTAACGACAGCGCCAGACCCAGATTACGCGCAACGCCGTCATCCAGCCCCATCAGCGTCATCGGACGTAGCAACAATAATGTGAGCATCACACCGCCCAGCAACTGCGGCCACAGACGCTGCACGCCGCTCCAGTCGGTTTGCGTCAGCGTTCCGGTGCTCCATAAAAACATGCTCTGCAACTGATCGTGGTGGAAAATCACCAGTAACTGGTTGATTGCGCCACAATAGAGGCTGACCACCAGCCCGGCCAGGATTAGGGTTACCGGCGACAGGCGTTTGCCCCACGCCACGCCGAACACCAGCGCGCCGACGATACAGGCTCCCGTCAGGGCGGCAAACTGAGTGGTCAGCGCGCCGGGAATCGCCCATAGCGTAGTCACCGTGATCCCCAATTGCGCGCCGGTCGCCACGCCCAACGTGGTCGGTTCCGCCAGCGGGTTACGTAATACTTGCTGGAACAGGACGCCTACCAGCCCAAGCCCCGCGCCCACCAGTAGCGAAATCGCCAGTCTTGGCAGCAGGCTGTAATGAAAAATCATCTGCTCAATGATGTCGATATCCGGTGACCAGATAGCCTGTTGCCACTGACTGCGCGGTAGCGCAACAGAGAAGTTAACCCATGTCAGCCAGCAGGCGGCAACAAACAGCGCCAATAACAGCAACGCCGGATGGCGGCTTCGCCTTATCCGGCCTACAAAGCACCCGAACCGTAGGTCGGATAAGGCGTTTTTCGCGCCGCCATCCGGCATTTCACGTTTTCTGCTCACGCTTTGCCTCCCAACACGTTATTCAGGATGCGGACAAAGTGCATCGTGGAGAGGGTCGCGCCATAGAACCAAACGGCGGGCACCCGATGAAAACGCCCGGCGCGGACAAACGGCATGGCCTGCCACAGCGGCGTTGCCATCAGCGCGTTCATATCGGTGCTATTCCCGTGATCGAAGCAGATCACATCCGCTTCTTTATACATCGCCAGCCGATCGAGGCTGACCGCCGTACTGCCCCAAAAGTTGGTTTCACCCTGCCAGGCATTGACAATGCCATACTCGTCCAGCACCTCCTGGAACAGGCAATTCGGGCCGAGCACCAACATATGCCGCGGATCGATAAGCGTCGTCATCAGTAACGGACGCCCCCCGCGGCGGATAAAATGCGGCTTCTGACTGGCGATGAAGCGATCGTATTGCGCCAGATGTTTTTCTGCCGCAGCTTCCAGATTCAGCGTCTGCGCCAGTTCAACCAGCGAGCGTCGGGCCACCGCCAGCGGCTTTTTGCCGTCGCTAAAATCGAACCCGCGCCCCGGCGCGATCCGCGCCAGTTTCTCCGGCGAGGGTCCGTACCCTGCCGACCAGACCATAAACGACGGCTTCATCTCCGTCAGCAGTTCGAGATTGGGTTCAGTGCGAAGACCCACATCAATCACCGAATCCGGCAACGGCGGTTCGCTAACCCACAGCTTATAATTTGGCACATCCGCCACGCCATACGGCGTAATACCGAGCGCCAGCAGCAGCTCAACCGGCAGCCACTCCAGCGCCACAATCCGGCGGGGATCGATAGCGGCAGCCTGCGCCGTATTCATTTGCCACAGCAGCGGCGAGAGCGCCATCGCCGTTAATAAACGGCGGCGAGTAAGAGGATATAAATCACGCATTAATACACAAAACTCACAGGTGCGGCGCCCGCCGGATGCGGAAGGATACCCATCGGGATACCGTAAATCTTCTCCAGCGTTTCACTGCGCATCAGTTCCGCAGGCGTTCCTTGCGCAATCATTTCACCGCCGCGTAGCGCGACTAAATAATCACAGTAGCGGGCCGCCATGTTGATATCGTGCAGCACCGCAACCACCGTCAGCCCGCGCTGCTGGCTTAAGCGATGCACCAGCGCCAGCACGTCAACCTGATGGGCGATATCCAGCGCTGACGTCGGCTCATCCAGCAGCAGACAACGGCTGTCCTGCGCGACCAGCATGGCAATCCACGCGCGCTGGCGCTCGCCGCCGGAAAGGCTGTCTACCAGACGATGCGCCAGCGGTTTTAAGCCGACCAGCGTAATCGCCTCGTCTACTTTTTCCCGGTCCGCGACGCCAAAGCGTCCCAGCGCGCCGTGCCACGGATAGCGGCCAATCGCCACCAGTTCGCGCACCGTCATTCCTTCCGCCTGCGGCAATTGTTGAGGCAGATAGGCAACTTTGCGGGCAAACGCCTTGCTGCTCCAGCTCGCCAGCGGCTGATTGTCGAGCAGAATATCCCCTTCGGAAGGCAGCTGATGGCGGCCCAGCATTTTTAACAGCGTGGATTTACCGGAACCATTATGGCCAATAAGTCCGGTGACGCGACCTGCGGGAAACGTTAACGAGAGGGGGTGTAAAAGCGTGCGGCCCGGCACACGAAAGGCGACGCTTCGCAGCGCAAAGGTGGTATCGGAATGAATGTGGTTTTCCTGCATCGCAGCCAACTTGTAAAACGGGCACGGCAAGCCGTGCCCAAAAAGAAATTAGAAACGGAAGGTTGCCGTTGCAACGACCTGACGTTCTGCGCCCCAGAAACAGCCGTAGGTCTGGAAGCAGCTGGCGACGTATTCGCGATCAAACAGATTATTGACATGAAGGGCAACGTTGGAGCCTGCCATGCCTACGCGCGCAAGGTCATAACGTACCAATGCATCGACAACCGTATAACTCCCTACTTTAAAGGAGTTTGCCGGATCGCCATAGCTTGACCCCGTGAAACGCCCGCCAGTCCCCAGCGTTAAACCGGACAATGGGCCATCAAAGAAAGTGTAATCGCCCCACAACGACGCCATATGCTTTGGTACCTGTGCAGGAGTATTACCTTTATAAGTCGTATCCGTCGTGTATTCGGCGTCAGTATAGGTGTAAGAACCCACGACGTTGATGCTTGCAGAAAGCGCCGCTTTCGCTTCTAGTTCCACGCCGCGGGCGCGAATTTCACCGCCTTCAACCGAGAAGAAAGACCCCGCCGGATCAGCCATCAGGTTGTTGGTTTTGGTCAACTGATAGACCGCACCGGTAATGACTATCGGCCGATCATTCGGTACATATTTAACCCCCGCTTCATACTGCTTACCTTTCGAAGGTGCAAATATTTTCCCGTTCTCTCCCGTCTGTGAAGCCGGCTCAAACGACTCACTATAACTGAAGTAAGGCGTTATTCCATTATCAAACAGATAGTTAACACCACCACGCCAGGTAAACTGCTTATCATCACGTTTAGATGTGATGCCAGTAGTGCGATTAAGAGACTCTTGATCGGCCCAGTCATAACGTCCACCCAATGTTACCAGGACTTTATCCCACTGTGCCTGGTCCTGGACGTACAGACCCGTTTGCTTTTGCTTATTCAAAATCTGGTACGGGCCGGATGTTGCTGGATCTCGCGAAGCAAAGTCGAAATCAGTGTACACCGGGTTATAGAGGTCAAGCAGAGGTACGGAGTCGTCGTAGCCAAACCAGGCATTGATATCATTACGCATACGCATAAAGTCGACGCCGGTCAGCAGCGTGTGATCCACCTCACCGGTGGCAAATTTACTTTGCAACTGAGTATCAACGGAGAAGTTTTGCAGTTTCTCGTCGTCAACAACATATTTACGAGCCAGATAATGACCTTTGTCCGCTGGCGCTAATGCCGCGCACTGCTTGCTGTCACGGTTTGCCGGATCGGAACAAACGCCGTAACCATAGACGCTATTTTGCGAGACTTTATTCTCGGCATAGCGCAAATTCTGGCGCACGGTAAAGGTGTCGTTGAATTCATGATCGAAGCTGTACCCTACCATCTTCTCATTACGAGAATAGGTATTGTTTTTCGCCCCTTCGTTGAAATCTGTTGGCAGACGTTTACCGTTTGGCAGCGGCTCAACCGTTCCCTCTTTCGGCAGCCAGCCGTAGTAACCCGTCTCTGGTTCATTCTGGAAGTAAGAGAGAAACGTAAAGTTTGTCTTGTCATCCGGACGCCAGGTGAACGCTGGCGCAATCGCATAGCGCTGCTCTTCCGCGCGATCCTGCTGCGCATTGGCGGAACGCGCCAGACCGGTCAAACGATAAGAATATACGCCCTCTTCATCCAGCGCGTCGCTGAAGTCAAAACCAGTCTGGAACAGGCTGTCAGTACCCATCTTGAACTGAATTTCTTTCAGCGGCTCCGTCGTCGGGCGCTTGCTAACCATATTCAGCAAACCGCCAGGGCTACTTTTCCCGTACAGAACGGAAACCGGACCACGCATCACTTCCGCGCGTTCCAGCATATACGGGTCTATCACCGCATCATTATAGAAGTTGCCCTGCATTTTCAGGCCATTCAGATAGTTATTCTGGCTTTGGCCATCAGCGGCGAAACCGCGAATGATCAGGTAGTCGTAAGTATTGGACGCGCCACGAGTGCCCACGGCAACGCCAGGGGTATAACTCAACGCTTCTTTAACCGACTTTGGCTGATGCAACGCCATCTCTTCGGCGGTAACAACAGAAATAGACTGCGGCACCTTTTGAATCGGCGTGTCCGTTTTGGTTGCCGTGGCGGATTGTCTTGCAGCGATGGTTGCCGCCGGTCCCCAGGCACTTTCCTGCGCGGCAGGCGCTGCGGTTACGGTAATGGTTTCTTCTTTCGGTTGAACCGCCGCCTGTGCATAGACAGACATGCCGCTAACCGCTGTGGCTACTACAACTGCGATTTTACGCAGTGAGGAGTTTGGCTGAGCAGTTTTAAGACGCGCCATTGGTATATCTCTGATGAAAGTGAATGATAACGTAAACGATAATTATTATTATAACCGCAGCATGATAGGCGAAATATCGTCGCAATGGCAAGCGATACGCGGCCCTACGAAAACTAAGGGGTTAAGAAACAACCAGATGAAAAGGAAGGGTTAATAAATTAGACTGAAATGTTATTTATAGGGGATTTGCCGGATGGCGACGTAAGCGTCTTATTCGGCCTACGTCGCACATAAAGGAGTCGTAACGGTGTAGACCGGGTAAGCACAGCGCCACCCGGCACTATTACCGTGATTAATTGCCGCCGAACATCTCCTTAATCCAGCCGGCAACGCCGTCGCTCTTCTCTTCTTTCGGCGGCTGTTGCTGCGCAGGCTGCTGCGGCTGAGACGACTGATCGAACGGATTGCCTGACGGCTGCTGTTGCTGCTGCATCATCTCGCCCTGCTGGCACAGCGTATTTGGATCGTCCGTCCAGACCGGCAGAGTGCGCATACCGCCGCTACAGACAAAATTACCGTCGTAATCAACGCCCATATCCACCACATCTTCCGGCGGCGTCAGAACTAAAGGCGTCGGCGTCTGGTTCGCCAGATAGCGCTGATAAATCGCCATCGCGCCGCTGGCGCCGTACAATTTCGTCGGCTGGTTGTTATCACGGCCTACCCAGGTGATAGTCACCTGGCTGCCGTCGATACCGGCAAACCAGGTATCGACATTGTTGTTTGTCGTCCCGGTTTTACCCGCCAGATGCAGACCCGGATATTTCGCGCCAAGCTGACGCCCCGTACCACGCTGGACGACCTGCTGCATTGTCCAGAGCGTCAGGTAAGCCGCCTGTGCCGGTACGGCGCGTTCAGCTTGCGGATAACTTTGGTACAGCACTTTACCATCTTCCGCAATAACTGAACGCAGCGCTGATAACGGCGCGCGATTTCCGCCGCTGGCGATAGTCTGGAACGCCTGCGCCACTTCGATCGGCGTCAGGTTCAGCGCTCCTAACAGCATCGCCGGAACCGGATTGAGCTGATCTTTCGGCACGCCGAGCTTCGTCCAGGTATCGGTTACCGCCGGTAAACCTAACGCCATCCCCAGATTGACCGTCGGTACGTTCATTGAGCGAGTTAACGCATCCACCAGCATCACTTTCCCGCTTTCGCTGTAGCGACGATCGTCGTTCTGCGGCGACCAGACCTGACCATTCGGCTGGCGCAGAGAAATCGGCGCATCGGCAATCCAGGTGTTCAGACGGTATAAGTTCGGCTGACTTAACGCGGTCAGATAGGTCGCCGGTTTCGCCAGCGACCCGATGGAACGGCGCGCCTGCATGGCACGGTTATAGCCGGCATACTGCGGCTCCGCCCCGCCAACCATCGCGCGCACCTCGCCGCTAAAGCGATCCACTACCACCATCGCGGTTTCCAGATCGCTCAATTTACGCTGCTTCTTCAACGCCGGAATGCCTTCGACAACGGCTTTTTCTGCGGCATCCTGCGCCACGGAGTCAAAGGTGGTGAAGATCTTCACGCCGGAGAGATCTTTAATTTTATCCCCCAGCTTCGCCTGCAGTTCCTGACGAACCATCTGCATAAACGCTGGCTGCGGTGAAATAACGCCGCCGCGCGGCTGTACGCCAAGCGGACGCGCGCTCAGCATGTCATAGAGTTCCTGATCGATGATTTTCTGCTGCTGTAACAGGCGTAGCACCAGGTTACGACGCTCCAGCGCCAGTTTCGGGTTGCGCCACGGGTTATAAATCGACGCCCCTTTTACCATCCCCACCAGTAACGCCTGCTGATCGAGGCTCAATTCCTCTACCGGACGCCCAAAGTAATACAGGCTCGCCAGCGGAAAACCGCGAATTTCATTGTCCCCGCTTTGACCGAGGTAGACCTCGTTCATGTACAGCTCAAGAATACGATCTTTACTGTAACGGGCATCCATGATCAGCGCCATGTAGGCTTCATTCGCTTTACGCCAGTATGATCTTTCGCTGGAGAGGAACAGGTTCTTCACCAGCTGCTGGGTTAGCGTACTGGCCCCCTGCACCGTACGTCCCGCCGTCAGGTTGGCCAGTACCGCACGCCCGATAGAGTAAAGACTAATGCCATCATGCTCATAGAAATGACGGTCTTCCGTCGCCAACAGCGTATCGACCAGCAGATCCGGGAAACCGCTGCGCGGGACGAATAAACGCTGCTCGCCATTTGGCGAAGAAAGCATGGTGATAAGCCGCGGATCGAGGCGGAAGAAGCCAAACTGGCGGTTGTTATCCAGATTGACGATGGTTTCCAGACGCCCGTCACTGAACGTCAGCCGCGCGCGCACCTGCCCTTCTTTGCTGTCCGGGAAGTCAAACGGACGACGGATCATCTCAATGCTATTGGCCTGCACGGTAAATTCGCCGGGACGGGTCATCTTCGTCACCAGACGATACTGCGTCGCTTCCAGCAATTTCACCATCTCGTTTTTGCTGACAGGCATGTCTGGCTCAAGGTTCACCATCCGACCATATACCGCCGCCGGAAGCTGCCAGACCTTGCCATCAATACGGCTGCGGATTTTTTGATCCAGATAGACGCCGTAAATGGCGAACAGCACCACAAAAACGATAAACAGTTTTAGCAATAGCCACAGCCAGCCGCGCTTGCCACGAGGCTTACGCCCTTTGCCCTTACCTTTACGCGGCATCGGTTCTTCATCCTCATAGTCATCATCATAATCGTCGTCATGCTGCCGACGACGGCTCACCTTTTGTTTCACAGGACGTGACGGTTTCCCCTTACGTCCAATCGGCTCGCGGTCATTCCCCGCCATGCTTTTTCTCCGCAACATACAGGCGCAAAGGCCCGATTCTCTATTCTTCCGCCAGACGACAGAAGAAGAAATCTCTCAATTTACTCTTTTGCCGGATGGCGATTAACGCCTTATCCGGCCTGGAGGCAACGTATAACACGTCACGAATACTTCTTCGTGCGCCGCGTTGGGGCCGTATTCGCCGGATCGTCCGGCCAGACATGTTTGGGGTAACGGCCCTTCATCTCTTTTTGCACTTCGCGATACGCACCCTGCCAGAAAGCGCTTAAATCGCGTGTAATCTGTAGCGGTCGCTGCGCAGGCGAAAGCAGTTCCAGCACCAGCGGCACGCGGCCCTGAGCGATGGTTGGGGTCTTCGCTTCGCCAAACATTTCCTGCATTCTGACCGCCAGTGCGGGCGGGTTATCTTCATGATAACGAATCGTTATTCGGCTTCCCGTCGGCACAGTGTAATGCCCAGGCAGTTCACTATCCAGACGTTGCAGCATGGCATAGTCAAGCAGTCCCCGTAACGCCTGAGTCACATTCAGAGATTTCAGACTCCGTAACGACTGTACGCCTGTCATGTGCGGCAGCAACCAGTTTTCCAGAGTCGCCAGCAGCGACGCCTGATCCACGGCAGGCCAGTCATATTCCGGCAGCCATTTCGCCGCACAGTGCAGACGCAGACGGAACTGCTCCGCTTCCGGCGTCCAGTTAAGGACGGCCAGACCTTTATCGCGGATGCCGTTCAGCATCGCCTGATGAAGCTCCTCTTCAGACGGTTTCGCCAGTGGCTGAACACTAACCGTCAACTGTCCAATACGCATTCTGCGCCACGCTTTCAACGTTCCCTGCGCTTCGTCCCATTCAACCGTGTCAGACTGGCGCAGTAAATCAGGACACGCCTGAATCAACGAGGCAATATCCAGCGGCTGCGCCAACAATATTCGGGCGTCCGGCGAGGCGCTACCTTGCAGTAACAGCGGCGCGATCAGCCATTCATGACGTCCCAACGCGTCATCCGCATCTAACATCGCGCCCATACCATTGGCTAACTGATAGCGCCCTTCCTGACCACGACGCCGCGCGATGCGGTCGCTAAACGCTCTGGCCAACAGCGGCATAATAAGCGCGCTATCCGGCTCGCCATTACGCACCTGCAGCCGTTTTAAAAGCTGCTGGCTACGCTGCTGCCAGCCCGGCTGTCGCCGCGAAAATAGCCCGCTTAAATCCGTACCGCCGCCGCGCGGCGGGTCCTCAAGGATGGCCGCGAGCATGGCGGCGGTGGCGGCGCTGTCGCCCTCGCCGGCGTTGACTAACATCGCCGCCAGGCGCGGATCGTTACCCATTGCCGCCATTTTCCGGCCCCGCGCGCTTAATCGCTCGCCCTCCAGCGCGCCTAACATCAATAATAAACGGCGGGCGGCCTGAAGATTCACCTCCGGCGGCCTGTCCAGCCAGAAAAGCGATGCCGGATCGTGACATCCCCACTGCAACACCTCCATCAACAAACCGGAGAGGTCGCTGTGTAAGATTTCCGGATCGCTTTGCGCCGCCGCCCGCTCCGCCTGTTCTTTGGCCAGCAGATGTAAACAGATACCCGGCGCCAGTCGTCCGGCGCGCCCCGCGCGCTGCGTCATTGACGCCTGACTGATACGCTGCGTAACCAGCCGCGTCAGTCCCGTTCGCGCGTCGAATCGCGCCACGCGCTCCTGAGCGCTATCGACAACCAGACGAATCCCTTCAATCGTCAAACTGGTTTCGGCAATGTTAGTCGCCAACACCACTTTACACATCCCGGCGGGGGCGGGAACAATCGCTTTGCGTTGCGCTTCCAGAGACAATGCGCCATACAGCGGACAAAGCAGGACATCGCTCCCTACCCGCGACGCCAGATGTTCATGAACGCGCTGTATTTCACCTACGCCGGGTAAAAATAGCAGCAGCGAACCGTTTTCATTGCGCAGCAGTTCCGCTGTCGCCATCGCGACGGCTTCATCAAAACGCAAATGCGCCGCGAGCGGCTGATAACGTCGCTCCACGGGAAACGCGCGCCCCTCCGAGACGATCGTCGGCGCATCAGGCAGTCGCTGACAAAGCCTGTCGTTATCCAGCGTCGCTGACATGATTAACAGCCTGAGATCGTCACGGAGCCCTTGCTGGATATCCAGCAACAGCGCCAACGCTAAATCCGCCTGTAAACTGCGCTCATGAAATTCATCCAGTATCACCAGCCCCACGCCGCGTAATTCGGGATCGCGCTGAATCATTCTGGTCAATACGCCTTCGGTCACCACTTCCAGCCGGGTACGCGGCCCCACGCAGCTTTGCGCGCGCATCCGGTAACCTACCGTTTCGCCAGGCTTTTCATTCAACGCTTCCGCCAGACGCTGCGCGACATTACGCGCCGCCAGACGACGCGGTTCAAGCAGAAGGATTTTTCCAGCAACCGGCCCCTGTTGCAGGAGTTGCAACGGCAGCCAGGTGGATTTCCCCGCCCCGGTAGGCGCGGACAACAAAACCTGCGGCGCGGTTTTTAGGGCTGTCAACAATTCAGGCAATACGGCGGCAACGGGCAATGACGTCACAAACGGCTCCACGGGGTTAACTTTCTTTGCGCCGCATTGTAGCATCGTGTTAATCCATAACCGAGTATCCCTATGTCTGAGCCAAAACGGCTGTTTTTTGCGATTGACTTACCCGACGACGCGCGCGCGCAAATTATCGCCTGGCGCGCCGCCCATTTTGCGTCTGAAGACGGACGCCCCGTGGCAGCGGCGAACCTGCACCTGACGCTGGCCTTTTTAGGCGACGTCAGTAACGATAAGCAGCGCGCGCTTGCGCAACTGGCCGGACGAATTCGCCAGCCGGGCTTTACGCTACATCTGGATGACGCCGGTCAGTGGCTGCGTTCGCGCGTGGTGTGGCTGGGGATGCGCCAGCCGCCGCGCGGGTTGTTGCAGTTGGCTAATATGCTGCGCGCGCAGGCCGCCCGCAGCGGTTGTTACCAAAGCCCGCAGCCTTTTCACCCGCATATTACGCTGCTGCGCGACGCCAGCCATACGGTGGCTATCCCGCCGCCGGGCTTTTGCTGGTCATTTCCGGTCACGTCGTTTGCGCTTTACGCCTCTTCGTATGGGCAAGGCCGTACCCGCTATGCCGAGCTGCAGCGCTGGACGCTGGGCGAATAATAATGAAGGAATGTCGATGCTATTCTCACCCCCTTTACAACGCGCTACGCTGATTCAGCGCTATAAACGTTTTTTAGCCGATGTGATCACCCCTGACGGTACAACGCTTACGCTGCACTGTCCTAATACCGGCGCGATGACCGGCTGCGCCACGCCTGGCGATACCGTCTGGTATTCGACATCAGAAAATACTAAACGCAAATATCCGCATACCTGGGAATTGACTGAAACGCAATTCGGCGCATTCATTTGCGTGAATACGCTGCGGGCGAACCAGCTAACGAAAGAAGCGATTCAGGAGAATCGCCTGCCGGCGCTGGCGGGGTACAATATTCTGAAAAGTGAAGTCAAATATGGCGCCGAGCGCAGCCGTATAGATTTTATGTTACAGGCAGATTTCCGCCCGGACTGCTATATTGAAGTGAAATCGGTCACGTTAGCGGAAAAAGAAAACGGTTATTTTCCCGACGCCATCACCGAACGAGGGCAAAAACATCTTCGGGAGTTGATGGGCGTTGCGGCGGCAGGTCATCGCGCGGTGGTGGTGTTCGCGGTGCTGCACTCCGCCATTACACGTTTTTCACCCGCACGTCATATCGATATAAAATACGCGCAGCTATTGAGCGAGGCTCAGAATAAAGGCGTGGAAGTTTTAGCTTATAAAGCAGAACTTTCAGCCCAAAAAATGGAACTGAACGAACCAGTACCCATAACGTTGTAGTGGAATAACAGCCTGATTATTAAGTATTCTGGCCGCGTGCGTAAATACGCTTTTCCTCACAGGGTTGTCAAGTGTTACGTTTAGATAATTGCTATCCGGAAAAGCATCTGCTATTTATAGCGACCTGATTTTCCCCCGAACATGGGGATCGATAGTGCGTGTTAAGGAGAAGCAACATGCAAGAAGGGCAAAACCGTAAAACATCGTCCCTGAGTATTCTCGCCATCGCTGGGGTGGAGCCGTACCAGGAGAAACCGGGCGAAGAGTATATGAACGAAGCCCAGCTATCGCACTTCAAGCGTATTCTTGAAGCATGGCGTAATCAACTCCGGGATGAAGTCGATCGCACTGTGACGCACATGCAGGACGAAGCCGCCAACTTCCCCGATCCGGTCGATCGCGCCGCGCAGGAAGAGGAGTTTAGCCTGGAGTTACGTAATCGTGACCGTGAGCGCAAACTGATCAAAAAGATCGAGAAGACGCTGAAGAAAGTGGAAGATGAAGACTTCGGTTATTGCGAGTCCTGCGGAGTGGAGATTGGTATCCGCCGCCTGGAAGCGCGTCCAACAGCCGATCTGTGCATCGACTGCAAAACGCTGGCTGAAATTCGCGAAAAACAGATGGCGGGTTAATCCCGTTCGTTTCTACCCTATTTATGACAGGCGGGAGTTTTCCCGCCTTATTCTTTATTGCCCGCAGCATGACTGACTCACACTATATTGGCCGTTTCGCGCCGTCGCCATCCGGCGAACTGCATTTCGGCTCGTTAATCGCCGCCCTCGGCAGCTATCTACAAGCCCGTGCGCAACGCGGAATTTGGCGCGTTCGCATAGAGGATATCGACCCCCCACGTGAAGTTCCCGGTGCCGCAGCGACCATTCTGCGCCAGCTGGAACATTACGGCCTGCACTGGGATGGCGAGGTCTTATGGCAATCACAGCGTCATGAGGCTTATCGCGAGGCGCTGGCCTGGCTTCACGAGCAGGGACTGAGCTACTACTGCACTTGCCCCCGCTCGCGCATTCAGCGTCTGGGCGGTATTTACGACGGCCATTGCCGGACGTTATACCACGGGCCGGAGAATGCCGCCGTCAGAATTAAGCAGCAGCATCCGGTGATGCGTTTTCATGATACCTTGCGCGGCGACATCCAGGCTGACCCACAGCTGGCGAGCGAAGATTTTATTATCCACCGCCGCGACGGACTGTTTGCTTATAATCTGGCCGTGGTGGTCGACGATCATTTTCAGGGGGTGACGGAGATCGTCCGCGGCGCAGATTTAATCGAACCCACTGTCCGACAACTTTCGCTGTATAAACAGTTTGGCTGGCGTGCGCCAGGTTACGTGCACCTTCCGCTGGCGCTCAACGAACAAGGCGCTAAACTTTCCAAGCAAAATCATGCCCCTGCGCTTGCGACAGGCGATCCGCGCCCGGTACTGGTCCAGGCATTGCGCTTTTTAGGCCAACGCGCCGTCGTAGCGTGGCAGGAGATGTCTGTTGAGGAGTTGCTGCGCTTTGCGGTGACGCACTGGAGGCTTACAGCCGTACCCACATCGGCTAATGTAAATCCGGCATTCTCAAATGCGTCTCGCTGAGCTATGATTAGCCGCTATTTTTGCTCATCGTCTTTCGCATTGCTGCGGCGTTAATGATGCTTACAGCCCAGGTCGCGTTGCTCTCTTACGCCCGTCTGCCGTAATGCGAAAGACATAGAGTAAGTTGATCTTATTAATGTATGACACTACCGAGGTGCGCTATTTTTACCCGAGTCGCTAATTTTTGCCGTAAGGTGTTAAGCCGCGAGGAGAGCGAGGCAGAACAAGCCGTCGCCCGTCCACATATGACGATTATCCCGCGTGAACAGCACGCTATCTCCCGCAAAGATATCAGTGAAAATGCCCTCAAGGTACTGTACAGGCTGAACAAAGCGGGCTATGAAGCCTACCTGGTCGGCGGCGGCGTCCGCGATCTCCTGCTCGGCAAAAAGCCGAAGGATTTCGACGTGACCACCAACGCAACACCGGATCAGGTACGGAAATTATTCCGCAATTGCCGTCTGGTGGGGCGTCGTTTCCGCCTGGCTCACGTGATGTTTGGCCCGGAAATTATCGAAGTGGCAACGTTTCGTGGTCATCATGAAGGCAGTGAAAGCGACCGTACGACCTCCCAGCGTGGGCAAAACGGTATGCTGCTGCGCGATAATATCTTCGGCTCTATCGAAGAAGATGCCCAGCGCCGCGATTTCACCATCAACAGCCTTTACTACAGCGTAGCGGATTTTACCGTGCGCGATTACGTCGGCGGGATGCAGGATCTGCAAGAAGGCGTGATTCGCCTGATCGGCAATCCGGAAACGCGCTACCGCGAAGATCCGGTTCGAATGCTGCGCGCCGTGCGTTTCGCTGCGAAGCTCAATATGCGTATCAGCCCTGAAACGGCTGAGCCAATCCCGCGTCTGGCAACCTTGCTAAACGACATTCCTCCCGCGCGCCTGTTCGAAGAGTCGCTGAAGCTGTTGCAGGCGGGGAACGGTTTTGAAACCTATCAACAACTGCGGGAATACCACCTCTTCCAGCCGTTGTTTCCTACCATTACGCGTTATTTCACCGAAAACGGCGACAGCGCAATGGAACGCATCATTGCGCAGGTGTTGAAGAATACGGATAACCGCATCCGTAACGAAATGCGCGTTAATCCGGCATTTTTGTTTGCCGCCATGTTCTGGTATCCGCTGCTGGAGATGGCGCAAAAAATCGCTCAGGAGAGCGGTCTGGCCTATTACGACGCTTTCGCGCTGGCCATGAATGACGTGCTGGATGAAGCCTGCCGTTCACTGGCGATCCCGAAACGCCTTACCACGCTTACCCGTGATATTTGGCAGCTTCAGTTACGGATGTCGCGACGCCAGGGCAAACGCGCCTGGAAACTGATGGAGCATCCCAAATTCCGCGCCGCGTTTGATTTACTGGAGCTGCGCGCTCAGGTGGAAAATAATACTGAACTGCAACGTCTGGCGCAGTGGTGGGCCGAGTTTCAGGCTTCCGCGCCGCCGGAACAAAAAGGGATGCTCAACGAGCTGGACGACGATCCTGCTCCACGCCGCCGCCGTTCACGTCCGCGCAAACGCGCGCCGCGCCGCGAGGGCTCCGTATGACGATCGCGTATATCGCGCTTGGCAGTAATCTGGCCTCTCCGCTGGAGCAGGTCAATGCCGCCCTGAAGGCTATCGCCGACATTCCCGATAGCCGTATCGTCACGGTTTCTTCGTTTTACCGCACGCCGCCGCTTGGCCCACAGGATCAGCCCGATTACCTGAACGCCGCGGTGGCGCTGGATACCGCCCTCGCCCCCGAAGAATTGCTTAACCATACCCAGCGCATTGAGCTGCAACAGGGTCGGGTGCGCAAAGCCGAACGCTGGGGGCCGCGCACGCTGGATCTCGACATTATGCTGTTTGGCGATGAAGTCATTAACACCGACCGTCTGACCGTGCCACACTACGACATGAAAAACCGCGGTTTTATGCTGTGGCCGTTATTCGAAATCGCTCCTGATCTGATCTTTCCGGATGGTATCAGCCTGCATCAGCATCTCACCCATCTTGGTGCTGCAAAACCCGCCCACTGGTAAAACATCGCCTCCCCTTTAGCGTTTACTGCTTTAGCGCCAAACGATTGCTTAAATCAATTGCCCCCCTGAATATGACTGTTAGAATGCCGGGAAATATAACTTTTACCATCAGGAAACGTTATGAAACCCACCACCATTTCACTGCTGCAGAAATGTAAGCAAGAGAAAAAACGCTTCGCGACAATTACCGCCTACGACTACAGCTTCGCTAAGTTATTTGCCGACGAAGGTATCAATGTGATGCTGGTTGGCGACTCGCTGGGCATGACGATTCAGGGGCATGACTCCACTCTGCCTGTCACCGTGAAAGATATCGCTTACCACACTCGTGCCGTGCGACGTGGCGCGCCCAACTGCCTGTTGCTCTCCGACCTGCCGTTTATGGCTTACGCCACCCCGGAACAGGCATGTGAAAACGCGGCTATCGTGATGCGTGCGGGGGCCAATATGGTCAAAATTGAAGGCGGCGCCTGGCTGGTTGATACGGTGAAAATGCTCACCGAACGCGCCGTGCCGGTTTGTGGTCATCTGGGGCTAACGCCACAGTCGGTGAATATCTTCGGCGGCTATAAAATTCAGGGCCGCGGCGATGCCGGACAAGTGCTGCTGGATGACGCTTTGGCTTTAGAAGCCGCTGGCGCTCAACTGCTGGTGCTGGAGTGCGTGCCGGTTGAGCTGGCGAAGCGCGTCACGGAAGCGCTGTCGATTCCGGTGATCGGCATCGGCGCGGGCAACGTCACCGACGGTCAGATCCTGGTGATGCACGATGCGTTTGGCATCACCGGCGGCCATATTCCCAAATTCGCGAAAAATTTCCTTGCCGAGGCGGGCGACATGCGCGCCGCCGTACGGCAGTATATGGCTGAAGTGGAGTCCGGCGTTTATCCGGGCGAAGAACACAGCTTTCACTAATTTTTCTGACCGTGCCGGATGGCGACGCGACGCGTCTTATCCGGCCTACCGATCCTCAACGGATGTAGGCCTGATAAGCGCAGCGCCATCGGGCAGGATCATCAAGCAACTCAAGGAGTTTTGTTGTGCTAATCATTGAAACCCTGCCGCTGCTGCGCCAGCATATTCGTCGTCTGCGTCAGGAAGGTCAACGCGTCGCACTGGTTCCCACCATGGGCAACCTGCACGACGGCCATATGAAGCTGGTCGATGAGGCAAAAGCCCGGGCTGATGTGGTGATCGTCAGCATTTTCGTCAACCCGATGCAGTTTGACCGGCCGGACGATCTGGCGCGTTATCCGCGCACGCTGCAGGAAGATTGTGAAAAGCTGAACAAACGCAAAGTCGATTATGTCTTTGCGCCAGCCGTTGAGGAAATCTACCCGCAGGGGCTGGAAGGCCAGACGTACGTTGATGTTCCCGGCCTCTCCACCATGCTGGAAGGCGCCAGCCGTCCGGGCCACTTCCGCGGCGTCTCGACTATCGTCAGCAAGCTGTTCAACCTGATCCAGCCGGATATCGCCTGCTTTGGCGAGAAGGATTTCCAGCAACTGGCGCTGATCCGCAAAATGGTGGCGGATATGAGTTATGACATTGAGATCGTCGGCGTGCCGATTATTCGCGCCAAAGACGGTCTGGCGCTCAGCTCACGTAACGGTTATCTGACCGCAGAGCAGCGCAAAATTGCGCCGGGTCTACACAACGTGATGAATAGCATCGCTGAAAAACTGATTGCGGGTAATCGTGAGCTGCAAGAGATTATTGCCATTGCCGAACAGGAACTGAATGAAAAAGGTTTCCGTGCCGACGACATTCAAATCCGTGATGCCGACACGCTGCAGGAGCTGACGGAAACCAGCAAACGCGCAGTGATTCTGGCCGCCGCCTGGCTGGGTCAGGCGCGTCTGATCGATAATCAAAGCGTTACATTAGCCCAGTAGACAGGGGTTAAAAATCGGGCAATACTGCCTGAGAATTTCCAAAGCAGGCCACAAGCGCCTGCTTAGCCAAGGTAAACGACAGGGTAAAGAAGTTATGATTCGCACCATGCTGCAAGGCAAGCTCCACCGCGTAAAAGTCACGCAGGCGGACCTGCACTACGAAGGTTCCTGTGCCATTGACCAGGATTTCCTTGATGCCTCCGGTATTCTGGAAAACGAAGCGATTGATATCTGGAACGTGACCAATGGGAAACGTTTCTCAACCTATGCGATTGCGGCTGAACGCGGCTCCAGAATCATCTCGGTGAACGGTGCGGCGGCGCACTGCGCTGAAGTTGGCGACATTGTGATTATCGCCAGCTTCGTCACCATGTCTGATGAAGAAGCGCGTACATGGCGTCCGAAAGTGGCCTATTTTGAAGGCGACAACGAAATGAAGCGCACCGCGAAAGCTATTCCGGTACAGGTTGCCTGATTTTCAATAATAGGACAACCCTTCCAGAAAAACATATTTTGGGACGGGTTGTCTTTTTTTTAAATCACCAATAAATAATATTATTTATTATTTATCTTATTGCTTAAATAATAAAGCATTAGTTTTACTTAAAATAACATAAAGTATTTCTAATGGATAACTTTATTCCTTTTCATCGCAACTCTCTATAAAATCCGCCCCGAAATATAATATTTCAACAAATAAGATATATAAATATATTTTATTTATATTTATCACTAAAATATGGATATTCTAAATGTTTTTCAGAAAATATGGCGTAGCCGCTTTTATTGCAATGACTTTGGGTGCCGGGTCTGCAATGGCAGCAGATCCAGATACGGGTACTATTACTTTCCACGGTCTGGTTTCTAACAATACCTGTAAAATCTCTCTTGATAATAAAATAGATCAAGACGGTAATGATTTTGACATTACTCTGGATACCGTTTTTGTTAAAAACTTCGCTACCGCACTGGGTGCTAACAGTACTCTTGGCGAAAAACAGTTCACCCTGAATCTGAGCGAATGTGATAATGCAACGGTAAAAGATGCCTCCGCTCAGTTTAATTCCTGGGGCGGTTCCAGTTCAACGTCAGGTGGTCTGTTAGTACCACCGGCTAATCTGCAAGGAGCAGCAGAAAACGTTAACCTGGTGCTGGCTAACAACGGTAACGGCGCTACCGATCTGATCAAAATTGACCAGACTAACAACACGCAGAAAGCCACTATTTCCGCTGATGGCACCGGTGACCTGTTCTACCGCGTAGCCTACACCCAGGGCCAGAAGTGGAATGCAGACACCAGCCCGGTAACGGCAGGAACCGTACAGGCACAAGTTGCCTTCACCGTTATTTATAACTAATCCTTTGTATTTAAAAAGATTAGCCAATCCCTCAGCGGCTGTGCTGGGGGATTTTAATTTTAAAGTATACCTACAGGGAGGGTAAAATGGTCAATACGGTTATTACAAAGGGATTTAAAACCACCTGCTTCGCTGCCGCGGCCTTCACGGCATTTGCCACATTCCAGGTAAACGCGGATATCGTCATTTCCGGAACACGTATTGTGTACCCAGCGTCATCAAAAGACGTGATTGTGAACCTGGATAACCGGGGCAATAAACCTCTACTGGTGCAAACCTGGCTGGATGACGGGCGTGACGGTGTTGATCCGCAGGAGCTAAAACTGCCGTTTGTCATTACGCCTCCGGTATCTCGTATCGATCCACAAAAAGGGCAATCCTTGCGTATTACGTATATGGGTAGCGCATTACCTCAGGATCGGGAATCGCTGTTTTGGTTTAACGTGCTGGAAATTCCGCCAAAATCAAAAGCGAAAGAAGGCGAGAGTTTAAATCAACTTCAACTCGCCTTTCGCACGCGGATCAAATTATTTTTCCGCCCGGATGGCCTGAAAGGCACGCCTGGCGATGCGGCGGCAAACCTGAAATGGTCGCAGAAAAAAGAAGGCAATACGCTTTCACTATTTGCCCAAAATGACAGCGCGTACAACGTTTCTATTTCCAACGTAAAATTTAAAGTGGGCGGTAAAGAATATACCGTCGACAGCAAATCCGTTTTACCCTTTAGCGGGGTCAGCATGCCCGTAAAAGGCCTTTCGAATAATATTAACGGTACCGTTATCTATAACACCATTAATGATAATGGTGGCACAAATAAACGAGAAGCCAAAATAGACTAATCAATTATAACAATTACGTACCAATGTAGTGGGCCATTCTGGCCCACGTTAATTATTCGGAAAAACAATGCTATTTCAACGCTCATTATTATGTCTTACTATTGGCGCTGCACTCCCTTTTTCCGTTTCTGCTGCAAATTCAGCAGCAGAAAAAACCGTTGCTGAGTCGGACGAAGCCGTAGAATTTAACGAACAATTTTTACTTAATAGCAGCGCTAATATCGATATTAGTCGCTATGCATATGGCAACCCGGTGCTTGCCGGAACCTATCGTGTGAAAGTGAATCTTAACAATGCGTTGAAATCTACCTCTGAAATTACCTTTAATGAAAACGGTACGCCACGCGCCAGTGCATGTCTGACGCCGCTTTTACTCACCCAGGCAGGCGTTGATCCCGCTGCAATGCGCGATGACGTCGAGGTCGACGACAACACCACATGTCTGGATATAAAAAAATACTACCCCGGTGCGACGGCGAATTACGATTCCGGCAAACAGGCCATGGATCTCAACTTCCCGCAGATTTATATCCTGAAGCGTCCTGCCGGGTATGTTGACCCCTCACTGTGGGAAGATGGTGTTCCGGCGGCCATCGTCTCTTACGATATGAACGCCTGGCACAGTGAAGGCAATGGCACAACGTCCGATACCGCTTACGTGGGGCTACGTTACGGTTTAAATATGGGACCGTGGCGTTTGCGTTCCCGAGGTAGCCTTAACTGGAACAAAGATACCGGTAGCGAATACAACAATCAGGACGTTTATTTACAGCGAGATATCACCGCGCTGAAAGCGCAAATGGTGATAGGCGACTCCTACACTCGCGGCGATGCGTTTGACTCCTTCAGCCTGAGCGGGATACGAATGTATAACGATGACCGCATGTTACCGATGGGCTCCAGCAACTACGCGCCTGTTATCCGCGGCGTCGCCAACAGCAATGCCAAAGTCACGGTGATGCAAAGCGGCAATAAAATCTACGAAACCACCGTACCGCCGGGGGCGTTCGAGATTAACGACCTTAGCACCACAGGTTATGGTAACGATCTGCTGGTCACCGTAGAAGAAGCGGACGGCAGCAAACGCAGCTTTACCGTTCCCTTTTCGTCAGTCACCCAAATGTTACGCCCCGGCGCGACACGCTGGGATATCGGCGTCGGCGAGCTGAACGATGATTCTTTGCATGATAAACCGCAGGTGGGTTACGCGCAGTTTTACTATGGCCTGAACAACACCTTTACCGGCTATATCGGCGCGCAATATACCGATATGAATTTCTATGCTGGGTTATTAGGTCTGGCAATGAACACCGGTATTGGCGCATTCGCCTTTGATGTAACGCAATCTCACGCCAGTATTGATGATTTAGGCACGCTCAGCGGGCAAAGCTACCGGCTGACCTACAGCAAAATGATCGAGGCGACCAATACCTCATTTAACGTCGCCGCTTATCGTTTTTCTACTGAAGACTACCTCAGCCTGAATGACGCCGCGTCTTTGCAAGACAGCGTTAAACATCAGCAATATGCGCAGCAAAGTTATCGCTCAGGTGATGAGTTATATGACGATTACCAGCGTACCAAAAATCAGGTGCAAATCAGCATCAACCAGCCCTTAAACCAGGGAGAAACAACCTGGGGTTCTGTGTATGTCAGCGGAACATGGCAGGACTACTGGAATGATGCGGGCTCCACGGCCAACTATAGCGTGGGTTACAACAACAGTTTTGCCTACGGCAGCTATAGCGTGTCATTACAACGCGCCTATGACCAGAACGGCAGTAAAGACGACAGCGTCTATTTAAGTTTCAGTATTCCGTTGAGTATGTTCTCCCACAACGGGGAACGATCTGGCGGTTTCTCCAATATTAACATGGGCCTGCGTTCTGACATGAAGGGCGGTACTAACGTCAACTCCACCGCCAGCGGTAATACCAAAGATAGCGACATCAGCTACTCCGTGAGCGCCACCTCCAGCAGCGGTAATTACGGCAACCTGAATCAGGTAAGTGGCTTTGGCTCCCTTAACAGCAGCTATGGCCCATTAGGGATTTCCGCCTCGTTTGGCGACGACAATAGCCAGCAATATTCCGCCAGTTACAGCGGTGGCATGGTGCTGCATTCTGGCGGCGTGGCGTTCGCGCCGGGCAGCATTGGCGAAACCGACGCCGTCGCGCTGGTGAAAGCCAGCGGCGCACAAGGCGCAGGACTGGGCTACAGCAGCAGCGAAATCGGCAGTTCGGGCTATGGCATTTTACCGTATATGTCAGCCTACCGCGAAAACCGGGTGTCGCTGGATATCAGCACACTGGAGAACGATGTTGAAATCAAAAGCACCAGCACGGTTACCGTACCGCGCAGCGGCGCCGTCGTGCTGGTGAATTTTGAAACCGATGAAGGTCGCTCACTGATTCTGGAATTACTGCGTAGCGATAAAGGCTTTATTCCTTTAGGCGCAGATGTCCTTAACGAGAAAAATGAAACTGTCGGTACCGTAGGCCAGGCCGGACAGGCGTACGTGCGCGGCGTAGAACAGCAAGGCGAACTTCGCGTGGTGTGGGGCAGTGGTAAAGAAAGCACCTGTACAGTGCGTTACCAATTAGCTGAAACCACGGCAAAAGCGGGACTCACCCCCGTACTGAGCAATCAACTTTGTCACATGTAATGACCTGTTTAGGGAAAAACTAATGAGAGTTTATATGAAAAGAAACCGCCTCAGTCTTCCCATCGCGGCACTTGCCGTAATGGCAGCTTCTGGAAGCGCGCTTGCCGCTAACTCCACTAACCTGGATGTTAACTTCACGGCCACAATTTTAGAGACGACGTGTAACATGAAACTGGTCGGTGGTACAGGCTCCGACACGGTACAGGAATTAATCATTGGTAATAGTAGTGGTGAAGTTCGTATTGATGATGTAAGAGCGGGAACAGCAACGGCAGATTTTAAATTAGTGATTGTTGAATGCCCGGCATCGCTTCAATCATTAAAGACATCAATCAACGGAACGCCATCCGGGTATTCAACAAAAATATTAACGAATGGAACAAAAGGCTCAGCCGACTATATGGGGGTGTCAGTATCGCGCGCATCCAAACCAGATGAACCTTTTGTTATTAACTCCACCGCCGATTCAGAACGTCTGGTCTGGAGTGAGGTAGAAATTAACAGTAAAGAGGTTCCGCTGATCGCCATCATGAAAGAGACCAAGGCAAATTCGGCTACCACCGGGGCTTTCTCAGCCGTTGCGACTTTCGTATTTAGCTACGAGTAATTAACGCAGATCTACGGAGCATCACTATGAAATTTACATCAGCTTTAATCACATTATCCGTTTCTGCCGTCTTATTCTCTGGAGTGGTCAGAGCCGCTATTACCGGTACCGACAGTGTACAAATGACCTTTAAGACCACAGTGACAACCGGTACCTGTAAAGCTATCGTCGTTAATGGTGACGGAAAAAATGTCAGCACCATTGGCTATGGTGAGACATATAAATCGGATCTTAACAAGAAAGCGATGCCGCTGAGCATTGTCTTGAGCAATTGTTCCGGCGTAACCATCGCAGAAGTAGAAGCAAAAGCGGGCACCGGCGGCACCTGCTCCGGTGATAATTTAGACGGCGATTCTTACGCGGCGGGCCTGAATACCGCCTTCGAAATTTGGGGCGGCGATGCAGACACGGGGGTGAAACTGTCTTGTAAAACGCCACCAGCCGCACAGAAGGTGACCATTACCAACGGTGCGGGTACCTACCCAATGACGTCACGCATTGTGGTGGCAAACGGTAAAAGCCTGAGCGACGTCACCGCCGGCGATGTCACGGCTCCGGTCACCTTTGTTGTGACATACCCTTAATTTTCAGGTGCTTTGTTCATGCAACAATTACTGTTTCTTTTACGCCAGCCCGGTCTTGTGTTGCTTATGGGTCTGACGGGCGGGTTTTGGTCTGGCATCAGCCAGGCGGGTTCCAATTTGGATATCAATCTGACCGCCAGTATTGTTAACAGCACCTGCAAACTCAGTCTGGAAAACGGGGGGGAAGTCTACCTTCCCAACGTCACGCGGGCATGGTTTTACAATAACGACGGCAGCAGTAAATATGCGCCTACCGACGAAGCGGGCGGCACGCCTTTTAACGTGCGTCTCGAAAACTGTGCAGATAACAGTAGCATCAAGCAGTTGATGTTCAGTTTTACGCCGCAATCCGGTTTTTGGAGCAACCAAAACCAGGTTTTCAAAAATGATGCCACAACAGGCGCGGCGCAAAACGTTGGTATCGTCATTTTCTCGGCAGACTATAAAACTAACGTCTTAAACAGCGATGGCAGTTCTAACGTGGTTTACGACGTCAGCGGAAAAAGCAGTTCGCTGTATTTAACGGATTATCAGTTTTACGCGCGCTATCAGAATACGGGCGCAGTTGTCAGCGGCGTTGTCACCAGCAACGTGTTGGTTGACGTCAGCTACGAATAAAAGGATTTATGATGAAGCTATTCCCTTATCTGGCCGCACTGCTATTGTTGAGCACATCCGGCGTAGCCTATGGTGCCCTGGAATGTAAATTTTACAATGGCGATACACGACAGATAATGTCGCCAGGCGTTCAGCCAATCATTACCTTTCACCCCTCGGTGCAAACCGCCACGCTGCTGGCTAGCGGTATTACGATGGAATTAACGCCGGAAATGCACAGCCACTGTGCAGTGGGGGATGATGGAGAGAACATTTACCAGATGACGGACAACACCTTACTTGAAGGGTATGTCGACGGTAAGGCGTTGTTTCGCACCAATATACCCGGCATTACGTATGCCATTGGGTTATACCCCGCAGGGAAAGGCATTACCGGATGGTTTCCCGTCAATTCCGGTCAATATTATATGACCGCTTATGCTGACGACAACGAAGGCTATTTCGACCATGAAAAAAAATGGTACGCCGTGATGGAAATCTACCAGATGCCCGGCTTTAATGGCGTACCTTCAGGAGTCGGTTTTATTAGCTCAATCGGCGGCCCATTGGGGCGCATTGTTCTCGGAGACCCCGTAGGTTCTGAATCTGACCATCCTCGCCCGCTAATCACCATTTCTGATATGATGTTTAACATTCCATTCTCCGAACCGACCTGTATTCTTACCGCGCCCACCACCGTGAATTTAGGTGATTGGTACCGAAGCGACCTGGAGAAAGATCAGACCACCGAGGTGCCTTTTCAGATTACCGGAACCTGTACCGGGACGATTGAAGTCTCGTTCGTGGCGAAATCCTCATATACCAATGCGGATAAGAACCTGTTCACCAACTCGATTACCAGCAACTCAAGCGTTACCGCGGCTGGCGGCGTCGGCGTAAAAATAAGCTCACCGGCCTATCCGCAAATTCATGCCGACAGTACGCCAGAAGTCATTGCCGTGGGCGAGATAATCGGGAGGCCGGTGACCTCAGTAAACGCCAACTTTAAGGCAAAGCTGGTCAAAACAGGGACGGAGGCCGTGACACCCGGTATTTTCGGATCGTCTGTCACCTTCCAGGTAACCTACGAGTAAACTACCCTTGCGGCTGGTTGCTGATCAGCCGCGACATGGTTTCCAGCGAATCCGTGCGCAGAATATACAGCCTTTTGAGCAACATCGGATTATCCCCCGGCTTCACCTTCCCTCTCACCGTGGTGACCGCCAGATGGAAACCGGCGTCTTTTGCTGCTTTGATCGCGGTCGCGTTATAACCGCCAAAGGGATAAGAAAGATAAAATACGTGCGGAGTAAACTGTGCGAGCGCCCGCCGCGAGCGTTCAAAATCAAACAGAATATTATGGTAGCTGCGGCTATATAAAATCGGGCGACGATGCCCGTCTACCCGGTGTAAAAAGTGGGTATGCGACTGAAAATCAAAAACGTCGCTTATCTTGCGCAATTCGGACACGCTCATAAATTGCAGCGACCTGGGATTCCATGTTTGCGGATGGCGCTTAATACGCGATGAGATAATAAATGCCGTCGCTTTCATACCGTACTGCTTTAATACCGGATACGCATAGCGACTCACCGATTTAAGGCCATCGTCAAAGGTGATAACCACCGCGCGCGCCGGGAAATTGGCGCGGTTATGGATGTAATCCTCCAGTTGGTACATCGTCAACGTGGCATAGCCGCGATCGCGAAGCCAGGTCATTTGGTTGCTGAATGCCCGAACCGAAGTCGTGGTGGACGTATGGCGAAAACGGGTATTCTCTTCATCACGTAAGATGTGATGATAGGTCAAAATCGGAATGCCGTTGTCTTCCTGCGCATCCATGGCGCTGACATAAGCCAGCCTGTCGCCAATACGGATCTGATACCAGGTTTGGTGTAGCCGGCCTTGCAGCTTGCTAATAATGGGGTAACGCAAATTATCCACCAATACGCCAAACGGGGCGCTACTGATGTCCGGCGCGTTATACACCGGCGTGTCCTTCCAGGTCACCAGATTCTGATTGCTGAGCGGCTTGTTAAGATCGCCCGGGCCATCTTCCACTTTTTGTTTTCCCTGCACGGATTCCAGATGGCCTTTATCGATAAAGCCCACACCGAAGCCGAATTTAAAGGCATAATAATCAGCCGCAACAGGCGTTACGGAAAGAATTTGTCCGGCGCGGATATTCCCTACGGTCACCATTTTGTCGCCAATCTGCGACCAGATGGCGGCATCTTTCGTCGTTTGCATATAACGAGCGGGCAAGGCAGCCAACACATTACCGGCGAAAAAGAACAGCAAGATAAGAACAACGCGCATAACCATATATCATAACCGAGGCGAAAAAACGCCGTCATTGTAGCAAAAGCGTCGTCAATGGTATTGATCAAAACTCATACGAATCATGCAGCAATACAAAAGGCGGATTTTTCTGCTGCTGATGCCAGAGACTGGTGACATCCGGCGCGCCAAGCGCGACAATCTGGTCGCGAAATGCTGAACTGCTCATTGACTCTCGCCATGGAATCATTTCCTCCATCAATGAATAGCTGACACCGGAAATAACTTCACATTGAGAATGTTTATGGCTCATCAGCGACGCGACACGATAAGGCGCCGCGCCGGAAATGTCGGTTAAAAATATCACGCCTTCACCGGAGTCGGTGGCATGGAGGGCGTCACACATCATGCGGCTGAGCATATTTACGCTTAACCCACGCCAGAAATTGACCGCCCGACACTGCGCCAACGGCCCATACTTCTTTTCAAGACCTTCGAGCATTTCCTGCGCCCGATCGTCATGACAGGAAATGACCCATCCCAGCATAACTTCTCCTCCATTGAGCTCCAATCCTGCATGATGTCAGCATGTTTTTTTGGCCGACAATACACTATGACCACGATCATTTTTTATTCAAAAAAATTTGCATTCTTTTTAAAATTGTTAGCAGCCTTCATAGGATCTGGCCCATTAAAGGGTAATCACGGCGATTCAATTAAACAAACACTCACCAAAATAATTGATTAAATATATATTATAAATATTTCATATTTATGTATTCTGAATTTTTCTTCGCTCCGCAAAAATCATCGGACATTATATTTACTCATTCGGCAATAAAAATAACAATAACTTTCCACACTATAGATATTGTTACTATGTCAATATTTATAATATCTTAAAGGATCAAAGATAATGAAACTCACCTTAAAAACACTCACTGTGGCACTGGCTGCCATCACCCTCTCCCCCGCCGCGCTGGCAGACACCGCCAAAGACGGCACCGTACATATCACCGGCCTCATTAAGCAAAACGCCTGTACGGTAAAAACGGATTCAGTAGAGGTGACATTACAGGACGAATTTGCCTCTCTTTTTACTGCCGCAGGGCAGACGGCAGGGGATAAAGACTTCACCATCGAACTCGAAAACTGCGACGCAAACGTCTACAGCAGTGTACAGGCGCGCTTTGAAGGCACACTCGACGGAACCGATGCGACCATCCTGAAAAATGAGGATGATGCTGAGAATATTGGCGTGCAAATTCTTGATAAATCTAGCACCCCTATGACCTTTAACGATCTTCAGGCATGGTCTGCCGCAGTCGTGCTCACAGAGGGGGTGACGGAACTCTCAATGCCTTTCACCGCCCGCTATATCTCCACCGCGGTTCCCGTTAAGTCGGGAACGGTCGATGCAACCGCAACATTCTATCTGCAATATAACTGATCCTGGCGGCCAGCGTCGGCTGGCCCCTTTGTTTATTGAGGTCATCAATGAATTCATTGGCTAAAGCAGGGTTGCTTTGTTGCCTGTTGTGCGGTTCGCTGGCGCATGCCGCAGGGATAAACATCGGCACAACGCGGGTTATTTTTCACGGCGATGCCAAAGATGCGTCCATATCGATAAGCAATAGCGACAACGTTCCCTATTTAATTCAGTCCTGGGCGCAATCAATCAGCGAAACCGGGGCGAGCGGCGATGCGCCGTTTATGGTCACCCCGCCGCTTTTTCGCCTTAATGGCGGGCAAAAGAACGTACTACGAATTATCCGTACCGGCGGCAATTTGCCGGAAGATCGCGAGTCGCTGTACTGGCTGGATATTAAATCGATTCCCAGCAGCAATCCGGACAATAAACACAACACACTCATGCTGGCCGTTAAAGCGGAATTTAAGCTGATTTACCGGCCAAAAGCGTTAACCCAAAAACCAGAAGAGGTTGCCGATCGGTTAACGTGGTCGCGTCAGGGTCGCACGCTCACCGTGAAGAACCCCACGCCCTATTATATGAACTTCGCCACCCTTTCCGTTGGCAGTCAAAAAGTGAAAGCCCCACGCTATGTGGCGCCTTTCGGCAACGCGCAGTACACGCTGCCTGCCGCCGCCAGCGGCCCGATTGTCTGGTCTATCATCAACGATTTTGGCGGTACTGGCCCCGAACATAAACAAACGCCTTGAGAAGAGTGACAGGGATGAGAGTGCCGATGTGCAAAAGGCAACACCGGGTATTTTATTTATCGCGCTGCGCTGTGTGTATCGCGCTGGGCAGCACGTTCGCACACGTTGCATGGGCGCGCGACTATTTCAATCCGGCATTTATTGAAAACCATGGGCAGGCGAGTCGCACAAGCGTCGATCTGTCGACATTTGATAACGACAAAAGCCAGCTGCCTGGCACCTATTACGTCACTATCAATATCAATAAAACAGAAATCGGCGCGCGAAACGTTGATTTTCAACTCACGACGCTCAGTGACGGTCAACAGGCATTACAGGGCTGTTTACGGCTCCAGGAACTAAAAGATAACAGCGTCAAAACCGACCTTTTTCCAACCCTGGAGAGGGAAAAAGGCTGCGTCGATCTCAGCGTTATCCCCGGCGCCAGCCAGCGGTTTGATTTTCAGCAACAGACATTATCAGTAAGCATCCCGCAACTCTACATCGCCAACAACGCGCGCGGCTACGTGCCGCCGGAAAAGTGGCAGGAGGGGATTACCGCGCTAATGCTGAACTACAGTTTCAGCGGCTATAAAGAGTACGGTTCCAGCGAGGATTCCGACGATGCGGAATCGAAGTATCTCGCTCTCCAGCCGGGTTTTAACCTCGGGCCGTGGCGTTTTCGCAACTACAGTAACTGGAGTTCAAATAACGGCGAGAGCGGTAGCTGGAACAGCGTTTATAACTATTTACAGCGCGACATTATCGCGCTGAAAAGCCAGTTCACCGCCGGAGACAGCAATACGCCATCCGACGTGTTCGACAGCGTACCTTTTCGCGGCCTCCAGCTTACCTCTGACGATCAAATGCAGCCCAACAGCCAGCGTGGTTACGCCCCGACGATTCGCGGCATTGCCCGCTCAAACGCGCAGGTTATCGTGCGGCAAAACGGCTATATCGCCTATCAGACTGCCGTTTCGCCGGGCGAATTTGAAATCAACGATATGTTTCCCACCGGCAGCAACGGCGACTATGACGTAACGGTAAAAGAAGCCGACGGCAGCGAACAGCATTTTATCGTGCCCTACTCTTCGCTGCCGATTCTGCAGCGCACCGGACGGGCAAAATACAGCGTGACCGTGGGTAAATATCGCGATTATAACAACCACACGCTGGACGACTTCGGCCAGGCAACCCTGCTGTACGGCCTGCCGTGGGGCATCACCCTGTACGGCGGCAGCCAGATTGCCGGCGATAAATACCAGTCCGTCGCCTTCGGCGTCGGGCAAAATATGCAGATGCTGGGGGCCATTTCCCTGGACGGCATCTGGTCGCACGCCAAATTTGACGATGGCCGCAAAGAAATCGGGCAATCCTGGCGCGTCCGCTACAGCAAGGGCGTCGTCAGCACGGGCACCACGTTTTCGCTGGCCGGCTATCGTTACGCCAGCGAAAACTACAATTCGCTGAGCGAGGTGATCAACCCGGACGACGATTTTTATGATAACTACGGCAAGCGCCATAATCGTTTCGAAGCCTCGGTCAACCAGCAAATTAGCAATACGCTCGGTTCCTTAACGCTAAGTTGGGTCAAAGAAGATTACTGGCACAGCGCGCAGCAGATGGAATCTCTGAGCGCCAGCTACAACAATAGCTGGGGTCCGGTGAGCTATACGCTGAGCTACAGCTATAACAAAAACACCTACCAGTACCGTTCGGACAATGACGATGATGATAACGACGACGATCGTTATAACCAGAACGATCGGCTGTTCACGCTGTCGCTGCACGTTCCGTTTACGGTGTTCGATTCCAGGCTATACGCCAGCTATATGCTGAACACGCGTAAGCATGATGCCACGGTGAACAGCACCACCCTTAGCGGCACCGCGCTGCGTGACAGAAACCTGAACTGGTCGTTACAGCAGAGCCACAGCACACAAGACGGTGATTCCGGCGGGGTAAACGCCAGCTACAAAGGTACTTATGCCAACCTCAACGCCGGTTACAATCAGTCGCCAGATAGCCAACAGGTCAGCTACGGCATCAGCGGCGGCATTCTGGCGCACGAAAACGGTATTACCCTGAGCCAGCCGATTACCGGCGCGGCGATTTTAATTAAAGCGCCCGGCGCCAGCGGCGTTTCGGTTGAAAACCAGACCGGCGTCGCCACCGACTTCCGGGGTTATACGGTGATCCCCAACGTCACGCCGTATTATCGCTACGATATCTCGCTCGACAGCAGCACGTTTGCCGACAACGTGGATATTCCGCTCAACAACCAGACCGTCTATCCGACGCGTAATGCGGTGGTGCGCGCGGCGTATGACACGCATAAGGGCTATCGCGTGTTGTTAACGCTGACGCGCAGCAATGGCGAGCCCGTGCCCTTTGGCGCGACGGCAAGCGTCGATGGGCAGGATGCGAACCTGGCCAGTATCGTCGGCGATAAAGGCCAGGTCTTCCTCAGCGGCCTGCCGGAAGAGGGCCTGCTACTGGTGAACTGGGGAAGCGCCTCTTGCCGTGCGGATTACCGCCTGGATATCAGCAAAAATATGAACGGCATCGTGATGGCGAACGCCGTCTGCCAGTGAGGAACACAATGAAGAATTTATGGATACTGCTGGCGCTGTCGCTATTTTCAGGCCATGCGCTGGCAGAAGGAACGATGGGCAACGGAAGCGGCTGGTGTCAACCCACCAGCGGCACGCATACTTTCTTTTTTCCCCTTGACCAGACCATTACCGATACGGATGAGAACCAGGCAGGGAAAATAGTCAAAGAGAGTTGGTCGGTCGGCGGCGAATACAGCGCCAAGTGCGACTGCGATAATAAAGATTATCGGGGCGTTAACTATTTCACCGCCACGACCGGCGATTTAACACAAAAAGGAACGTACAGCGAAGCGGGTAGCAATGGGCAGCAGATGGATTTTTATGTTCTGGTCGCGGGTAAGCTGGAGATTGGTACGGAAACCTATATCGTCGGTAACCTGAAACAGTATATCCCCGTTCCCTTTTCAGCGATCAGTAATCAGGACCCCACCGCAGGCGGGTGTACGGGCGCGGACATAAACAAAATGTCCGCAGGGAATAAGGGTAACGTGCGTATTTATATTACTCACCCACTGGTAGGTGAAATCACCATTCCTGAGACGACGATTATGAATCTCTATTTGTCAAAAGTGCCGGGCAGCAGCGGAGATAATATTCCCCCTTCCGTTCCACCGATGGCGCACGTCACCCTGTCCGGAACTATTACCGTGCCGCAGTCCTGTTCCATCAACGCCGGGCAGGTTATCGAGGTCAGGCTGCCGGATATTGAGGGCAAAGATATTCGTAATCTCGGCGACAGTCCGCAGAACTCGCACGTCACCACTCAGGTAAACTTTACCTGTAGCAACGTGGCGGACGGCACCAACCTGTCAATGTCATTGAATGGAGAAACCGATCCGCACAACCCGGAATACCTGAAAACCGACAATGAGAATTTAGGGATACGGATTTCCGATAAATACGATAAGACCATCGTTCCCGGCGGTAGCGCCGAATTGCCGATTGAAGATTACACAGACGGTAAAGGCAGCACCGAGTTCACCGCCGCGCCGGTCAATACCACCGGACATGTTCCCCACACCGGAGAATACCAGGCTACCGCCACGCTGGAGATTCAGATTCGCTGAGAGAAGCGTTGGGTTTCAGCAAGCCCCCCCACCTACAGTCCCGTAACCCATTGATATTACGGGCCCGTAGATGGGGTGAAGCAAAGTGCAACCCAACGCCCCTGTCAACGCTTAACTGCGCAACCCGCGCCCACGCTGGATCAGCGACCAGCACAGCAGGTAGAAAGCGGCGATAAAGATCACCAGTACGCCAAACGTCGTCACCAGCGGCACATCATGGATACCCAGGAAGCCGTAGCGGAAGCCGCTGATCATGTAGACGATCGGGTTCAGGTGCGACAGCCCTTGCCAGAACGGCGGCAACAGCGTCAGCGAGTAAAATACCCCGCCGAGGTAGGTTAGTGGCGTCAGCACAAAGGTCGGGATCAGGCTGATATCGTCAAAGGTTTTCGCAAACACGGCGTTCAGCAGTCCGGCCAGCGAGAACAGAATCGCGGTCAGAATCAGCGTTAGCGCGACAAATACCCAGGAATGCACCTGGAAAGGCACGAAAAAGAGCGAAATCGCCGTCACCAGAATCCCCACGCACAGCCCGCGCGCCACGCCGCCGCCGACAAATCCGGCGATGATCACGTGCGTTGGTACCGGCGCGACCAGCAGTTCCTCAATATTGCGCTGAAACTTGGCGCTAAAAAATGACGACGCGACATTCGCGTAGGAGTTAGTAATAACCGCCATCATAATCAGGCCCGGCACAATAAATTGCATATAGCTAAAACCATGCATTTCGCCGATGCGCGAACCAATCAGGTTGCCGAAAATAATAAAATAGAGCGTCATGGTGATGACGGGCGGCACCAGCGTTTGCACCCAGATCCGCATAAAGCGGTGGATCTCTTTCGCCCAGATGCTTTTAAGGGCAACCCAGTAAAGCTGCATCATGCGCGATCTCCTTGTTTTTCATGCACCAGCGACACAAACAGTTCTTCCAGACGGTTGGCTTTATTACGCATACTTAATACCTGTACCCCCTGCTCGCTCAGTTGGCTAAAGACGCTGTTAACCCCCTGCTCGCGTAACACTTCCACCTCCAGAGTCGAGGTATCCACCAGACGATATTGATAACCCGTAAGCTTAGGTAGCGGGCTTTTTGGCGCTAAATCCAGAATAAACGTCTCCGATTTCAGCTTTGAAAGCAGATTTTTCATGGAGGTATTTTCCACCAGCTCGCCGTGCTGAATAATACCGATATTACGGCACAGCATTTCCGCCTCTTCCAGATAGTGGGTGGTGAGAATAATGGTGGTGCCTTTGGCGTTTAAGTCTTTCAGGAATCCCCACATCGAGCGACGCAATTCGATATCGACACCCGCCGTCGGCTCGTCGAGAATCAATAGCTTAGGTTCATGCATCAATGCGCGGGCGATCATCAGGCGGCGTTTCATCCCACCGGACAGCATCCGCGCGCGTTCATGACGTTTTTCCCACAGATCGAGCTGTTTTAAATACTTTTCGCTACGTAAAACCGCCTCTTTATGTTCCACGCCGTAGTAACCGGCCTGATTCACTACGATCTGCTGCACCGTTTCAAACGGGTTAAAGTTAAACTCCTGTGGCACCAGTCCAAGCTGTCGCTTGGCGTTAACCACGTCTTTTTCCAGGTCGTAACCAAAAACGTTAACGCGCCCGGACGTTTTATTAACCAATGAGCTGATAATACCGATGGTGGTCGATTTCCCTGCTCCATTTGGCCCCAGAAGCGCGTAAAAATCCCCCGCTTCGACCTGCAAATCTATGCCGCGCAGCGCCTGAACGCCGCCGGGATAGGTTTTTTTAAGTTGTTGAAGTTCCAGCGCAATGGTCATAAATTCTCACTTACTTTACGTTCTTACACTTTATATATGGTTTAAATAACTACGGAGTTGCCCTATATTAGCCCAACGCACTTATTTGGTTACAGGTCGTTAACTTCCATGAAAGACATAGATACACTCATCAGCAACAATGCACTATGGTCAAAAATGCTGGTGGAAGAGGACCCCGGATTTTTTGAGAAACTGGCGCAAGCGCAAAAACCGCGCTTTCTATGGATTGGATGTTCCGACAGCCGCGTTCCCGCAGAGCGTTTAACCGGGCTTGAACCGGGCGAATTGTTTGTTCACCGTAATGTGGCTAACCTGGTTATTCACACCGATCTGAACTGTCTCTCCGTGGTTCAGTATGCGGTAGATGTTCTGGAAGTTGAGCATATTATCATTTGCGGCCACTCCGGTTGCGGCGGTATCAAGGCTGCGGTAGAAAACCCTGAGCTGGGCTTGATTAATAACTGGCTGCTGCATATCCGCGACATCTGGCTTAAACATAGCTCGCTGTTGGGAAAAATGCCCGAAGAGCAACGTCTGGACGCGCTCTATGAATTGAACGTCATGGAGCAGGTCTATAACCTGGGGCATTCCACCATTATGCAATCAGCGTGGAAACGCGGGCAGAATGTGACCATTCACGGCTGGGCGTACAGTATCAATGATGGCCTGCTGCGCGATCTTGACGTCACCGCCACCAACAGAGAAACGCTGGAGAACGGCTATCATAAGGGTATCTCCGCCCTAAGTCTGAAATACATTCCCCACCAATAAGCCATTAGCTATAGGCCGGATAAGTCGCTTTAGCGACGCCATCCGGCATTTCTGCTCTTACTCGTCCAGCAGCACCACTTTACCCACATACGGTAGATGGCGATAACGCTGGGCGTAGTCGATACCGTAACCGACTACAAATTCGTCCGGAATCGAAAAGCCAACGAACTCAACCGGCACGTCCACTTCGCGGCGAGACGGTTTATCCAGCAGCGTACAAATCGCCAGCGATTTCGGCTCGCGTAGGCCCAGGATTTCACGGACCTTCGACAGCGTATTACCGGAATCAATAATGTCTTCAACAATCAGCACGTCTTTACCGCGAATATCCTCATCCAGATCTTTGAGGATTTTCACGTCGCGGGTGGTGGACATGCCGCTACCATAACTGGAGGCGGTCATAAAATCGACTTCATGAGGAACCTGGACTTCACGGCACAGGTCCGCCATAAACATAAATGAGCCACGCAACAGACCTACCAGCACCATTTCACTGCCGCTGTCTTTATAACGTTCGGTAATCTGACGACCCAGCTCGGCAATACGTGCTTTGATCTCCGCTTCGGGGATCATGACTTCAACAGTATGTTTCATATTTATAACCATATGATTTAAAAACAAATCACTCAATGCCGGTGACTAATAACGCCGCATTGACGCGCAAGGCACGCAGTATAACAGCAAACGTATTCATTCGCGGCATTTGATAAGAAAGCTCATTTTGTGATGACGATCACACATGTTAATTCCTATACTTAATTGCTACTAAAAAATTAACAATTTGGGATGGTGTCTTTTTATGGCAGAAAATAACGCACGATCGCCACGATTACTCGTGACGCTGACGGCCCTCTTTGCAGCACTTTGCGGGCTGTATCTTCTTATCGGAGGTGTCTGGCTGGTTGCTATTGGCGGTTCCTGGTACTACCCCATCGCGGGCCTCGTGATGCTGGTTGTGGCCGGATTGCTATGGCGCAGTAAACGTGCCGCGCTGTGGCTGTATGCCGCCCTGCTGCTGGCGACAATGATTTGGGGCGTGTGGGAAGTCGGGTTCGACTTCTGGGCGCTCACGCCGCGTAGCGATATCCTGGTGTTTTTCGGCATCTGGCTAATATTGCCGTTTGTCTGGCATCGGCTGGTGGTTCCTTCCAGCGGCGCAGTAGCGGCACTGGTCGTGGCGCTGCTGATTAGCGGCGGCATTCTGACCTGGGCTGGCTTCAACGACCCGCAGGAGATCAACGGTACGCTTCGCGCCGACGCCACGCCCGCCGCAACAAGCTCGTCGATCGCCGACGAAGACTGGCCGGCCTATGGACGTAATCAGGAAGGCCAACGCTATTCGCCGCTGAAACAGATCACTGCGGATAACGTTCACCAACTGAAAGAAGCGTGGGTCTTCCGCACCGGCGATCTGAAACAACCCAACGATCCGGGCGAAATCACCAACGAAGTGACCCCGATTAAAGTCGGCGATACGCTTTATCTGTGTACAGCTCACCAGCGTCTGTTCGCGCTGGACGCCGCCAACGGTAAAGAGAAGTGGCATTTTGATCCTCAGTTGAAGACCGATTCGTCTTTCCAGCATGTGACCTGCCGCGGCGTCTCTTATCATGAGGCCAAAGCGGATACCGCCTCGCCGGAGGTCATCGCCGACTGTCCGCGCCGCATTATCCTCCCGGTCAATGACGGTCGCCTTTTCGCGGTGAATGCCGAAACCGGCAAGCTGTGTGAAACCTTCGCCAACAAAGGCGTCCTGAATCTGCAAACCAATATGCCGGACACCACGCCGGGACTGTATGAACCGACGTCGCCGCCGATTATCACCGATAAAACGATTGTCATTGCCGGTTCGGTCACGGATAACTTCTCTACCCGCGAAACATCCGGCGTTATCCGTGGTTTTGATGTTAATAGCGGTAAACTACTGTGGGCCTTCGATCCGGGGGCGAAAGATCCGAACGCGATTCCAGCCGATGAGCACGCTTTTACCTTTAACTCGCCGAACTCCTGGGCGCCTGCCGCCTATGATGCGAAACTGGATCTGGTCTATCTGCCGATGGGCGTGACCACGCCGGATATCTGGGGCGGTAACCGCACGCCGGAGCAGGAACGTTATGCCAGCTCCATTCTGGCGCTGAATGCCACCACCGGGAAACTGGCCTGGAGTTATCAGACCGTCCATCACGATCTGTGGGATATGGACCTGCCGGCACAGCCGACGCTGGCAGATATTACCGTTGACGGTACTACCGTTCCGGTTATCTATGCGCCAGCGAAAACCGGTAATATCTTTGTGCTCGACAGACGTAATGGCGAGCTGGTCGTGCCCGCCCCGGAAAAACCGGTCCCACAGGGCGCGGCAAAAGGCGATTACGTCGCCAAAACTCAGCCGTTCTCTGATTTAACTTTCCGCCCGAAAAAAGATCTCTCCGGCGCGGATATGTGGGGCGCGACCATGTTCGACCAACTGGTGTGCCGCGTTATGTTCCACCAGTTGCGCTATGAAGGTATCTTCACCCCGCCGTCCGAGCAGGGGACATTGGTATTCCCTGGCAACCTGGGGATGTTTGAATGGGGCGGTATTTCCGTCGATCCAGACCGTCAGGTCGCTATCGCTAACCCGATGGCGCTGCCGTTTGTCTCGAAGCTGATCCCACGCGGCCCGGGTAATCCGATGGAGCCGCCGAAAGACGCGAAAGGTACCGGAACAGAAGCGGGTATTCAGCCACAGTACGGCGTACCGTTCGGCGTCACGCTGAATCCGTTCCTTTCGCCGTTTGGCCTGCCGTGTAAACAACCGGCCTGGGGCTATATTTCCGCGTTGGATCTGAAGACCAATGAAATCGTGTGGAAGAAACGTATAGGGACGCCGCGCGACAGTATGCCGTTCCCGATGCCGGTTCCGGTGCCGTTCAACATGGGGATGCCCATGCTCGGCGGGCCAATCTCAACCGCCGGTAACGTGCTGTTCATTGCCGCGACCGCCGACAACTACCTGCGCGCTTATAACATGAGCAACGGGGAAAAACTGTGGCAGGGACGTTTACCCGCCGGAGGCCAGGCAACGCCGATGACCTATGAGGTAAACGGTAAGCAGTACGTGGTCGTTTCTGCCGGAGGCCACGGTTCGTTTGGTACGAAGATGGGCGACTATATCGTGGCCTATGCTTTGCCTGACGACGCGAAATAACCATTAATGCCCGGCGTATGCCGGGCATTGTGCCGGGTGGCGGCTTCGCCTTACCCGGCCTGCGTCACAGACATCGGTCAGACCGTAAATCCTAACATCATTCCCGTATCTTCATGTTCTAACAGATGACAGTGCGCCATATAGGCATGTTCCTTCGGCGCGTCGTGATCGAACTTGACCAGCACTTCGCTGATACCGCCCTCAACGCGTACCGTATCCTTCCAGCCCGTTCTGTGCGCCGCTGGCGCTTTGCCGTTCTCTGACAGAATACGGAACTGCGTGCCGTGAATATGGAAAGGATGCAGCATCATGTCGCCCACGCCGGAAATCACCCAACGTTCATGTCGGCCTTTTTGCGCCGCGAACATCGGTTTGTTCATATCGAAGACCTGGCCGTTGATAAAGTTAGCGTTATGGAAGTCGAATTTTCCGCCGTGATTCATATTGCCCATCGCGCCATGATTCATCCCGCTGTGATCCATGTTGCCATGATCCATCTCGCCATGCCCCATATTGCCGCCCTGCATATGCGCGTTCATGCTGTCATGATCCATGCCGCTCATCGCCTGAGCGCCATATTTCTTCATCAGCATTTGCATCCCCATCATATCAAGGCGCGGGTCCATCGACAGTTTCAGGTTGCGCACCGTCAGCCCTTCCAGCGACGGCAGCGCCGGCATCGTCGTCAACGTATCCGGCAGCGTACCGGAGGCGGTAATCCGCAGCGGCTGGATACGCATCACCGGATGCGGTTTATCAAACGGAGCGATCGCCATTCCCATCTGGCTGACCGGCAGGGTCACCAGATCAAAGGCTTTCCCGTCGCTGATATCCACCAGCACTTCAAAACGCTCGCCCATTAATAACGGCAGTTCGGTGACTTTCACCGGCTCCGCCAGCAGGCCGCCGTCGCTGGCGATCACATAAAGCGGACGATTATCGCTGGCGGCGATATTCAGCGAACGCGCATTACAGCCATTTAGCAAGCGCAGACGTAGCCAGCCTTTCGGCGCGGAATGCTGCGGATAGATAGCGCCATTGGTCAGCAGCGTATCGCCAAACCAGCCGACGGCGGCGGTCATAATATCCAGTTGATAATCAATCTGGCCATCGGCGGAGAAGCGTTTGTCCTGAATGATCACCGGTACATCGTCGATGCCCCACTGTTTCGGCAGGCGCAATTTGCGAATCTCGTCATCTTCAATCAGCACCAGTCCGGCAAGGCCCATCGCCACCTGGCGCCCGGTTTTGCCGTGTTTGTGCGGATGAATCCAGCAGGTCGCGGCGCGTTGCTCCGGCGTAAACGTCACCGTGCGGGTTCCGCCTGCGGGAATAATCCCCTGCGGGCCGCCGTCGACGATGCCCGGAATCTCCAGACCATGCCAGTGAAGCGTCGTGTCTTCGGCCAGTTGGTTATGGATATCAACGGTCACGCTTTTTCCTTTGTGAAGCTGTACCGCTGGCCCCAGCAAATTACCGTTGTAGCCCCAGGTTGTCGCGTTCTTACCGGCGAATGTCGACTGTCCGGCTTTAACAATTAACTGCATACGGTTGCTCGCATCTGCCGTTAACAGGTCAGGAATAGGCAACGCGGGACGTTCGGCGGCAAAAGCGGCGCGGCTCCACAGCGGCAGCGCTGATGCAACCCCCAGCGCCACTGAATATTTTAAGAAATCACGGCGTAACATAATCATTTCCTTATAATGAACAGGCGGGTGTCTAAGCTTAGACCCTGCCCTAACGGGAAGGTCAAGCCAGCAACACGTCTTTACCATTCCTGACAGCAATACAATAAGAATGAAAACGCCGCGACCAATCCTGATAATAAAAGTCGTCGCTACGTTCTCAGTATGCTAACGTTGACTTTCCCTGATGCCGTGGTAGAAGCAATGAAGACGTTTTTCAGACCCGTGTTGTTTGGCAGCCTGATGGCCTTATGCGCAAATAGCTATGCGCTTACTGAATCCGAAGCTGAAGATATGGCCGATTTAACGGCAGTTTTCGTTTTTCTGAAAAATGACTGTGGTTACCAAAATTTACCCAACAGTCAGATTCGCCGTGCGCTGGTCTTTTTTGCCCAGCAAAATCAGTGGGACCTGAGTAACTACGACACCTTCGATATGAAATCGTTGGGCGAAGACAGCTACCGCGATCTTAGCGGCATCGGTATTCCGGTCGCTAAAAAATGCAAAGCTCTGGCCCGCGATTCTCTGAGCCTGTTAGCCTACGTTAAATAATCCTCCGCGATCCTATTGCTGAAATAATGACCGTGCATCCACGGTCATTGTTAGCTATGATGTTGCGCCCTTTTTTTACGGGTGTTAACAATGGAGGTATCAGCCAATGGCCGAAAATACGATGTGGCATGAAACGCTACACGACCAGTTTGGTCAGTACTTTGCCGTCGACAACGTTCTGTATCATGAAAAAACCGATCACCAGGATTTAATCATCTTTGAAAACGCCGCTTTTGGCCGCGTGATGGCGCTGGACGGCGTGGTACAGACCACCGAACGCGACGAGTTTATTTATCATGAAATGATGACCCACGTCCCGCTGCTGGCGCACGGTCATGCGAAACACGTTCTGATTATCGGCGGCGGCGACGGCGCAATGCTACGTGAAGTTACCCGGCATAAAAATGTCGAAACCATCACCATGGTAGAGATAGACGCTGGCGTAGTCTCGTTTTGCCGCCAGTATTTACCCAACCACAATGCCGGCAGCTACGACGATCCGCGCTTTACGCTGGTGATCGACGACGGCGTGAATTTCGTCAATCAGACCCATCAGACCTTTGATGTGATCATTTCCGACTGTACCGATCCGATAGGCCCCGGCGAAAGCCTGTTTACCTCCGCCTTTTATGAAGGCTGTAAGCGTTGCCTGAATCCGGGCGGCATTTTTGTCGCCCAGAACGGCGTGTGCTTCCTGCAACAGGATGAAGCGCTCGACAGCCACCGCAAGCTGAGTCATTACTTCAGCGATGTCGGCTTCTACCAGGCGGCGATTCCGACCTATTACGGCGGCATTATGACCTTCGCCTGGGCGACGGACAACGACGCTCTTCGTCACCTGTCGAGCGAAATTATTCAGGCGCGTTTTCATGCCGCCGGCCTCAAATGTCGCTATTACAACCCGGCTATTCATGCCGCTGCATTTGCGCTACCGCAATATCTACATGACGCACTGTCCGCACAGTGACGTTAAGGAGGTGATAAAAATTGAAAAAGCTGAAACTGCATGGCTTTAACAATCTGACGAAAAGCCTGAGTTTTTGTATTTACGATATCTGCTACGCCAAAACCGCAGAAGAGCGCGATGGCTATATCGCCTATATCGATGAACTCTATAACGCCAACCGACTGACCGAAATCCTGTCGGAGACCTGCTCCATTATCGGCGCGAACATCCTGAACATCGCCCGTCAGGATTATGAACCCCAGGGCGCCAGCGTCACGATTCTGGTGAGCGAAGAGCCGATCGACCCGAAACTTATCGATCAAACCGAACATCCCGGCCCGCTGCCGGAAACCGTGGTGGCGCACCTCGATAAGAGCCATATCTGCGTGCATACCTATCCGGAAAGCCATCCGGAAGGCGGGCTATGCACCTTTCGCGCCGACATCGAAGTGTCAACCTGCGGGGTGATTTCACCGCTAAAAGCGCTCAATTACCTGATCCACCAGCTAGAGTCCGATATTGTCACCATCGATTACCGCGTGCGCGGCTTTACGCGCGACGTCAACGGTATGAAGCACTTTATCGATCATGAGATTAATTCTATTCAGAATTTTATGTCGGAAGATATGAAGTCGCTGTATGACATGGTGGATGTAAACGTGTATCAGGAAAATATTTTCCATACCAAGATGCTGCTTAAAGAGTTCGATCTTAAGCACTACATGTTTCACACCAAACCGGAAGATCTCACTGAAACCGAACGCCAGGAGATCACCGCCGCGCTGTGGAAAGAGATGCGCGAGATTTACTACGGCCGCAATATTTCTGCGGTCTGATTCACCACTGGCAGCGCCTGACGGCGCTGTCACTCCGGCTGCACCAGCGTTAGCGCAAAAGCGCGCCCTTTCAGTTCAACCTGCGCTGACGGCGGCAGATTGACATCGGTAATCACATCATTAAAGCGCTCAAGCGGCACCACATTAAAGAGCGAATGCGCGCCATACTTACTGCTGTCCGCCAGCAACACTTTGCGCTGCGCATTAGCAATAATCTCCTGTTTAAGCCCGGCCTTATCTTCCGTTGGGGTCGTCACGCCCGTTTTTACCCCCCATGAATTACAGCTCATAAACGCGATGTTCGGATACACGCTACGCAACAGCTTACGCCCATGCTCACCGATACAGGACTGACTGCTGTCATCGATACGACCGCCGACAATCGTCACTTCAATTTGCCGGAACTCAGCTAAAAACAGCGCAATATGCAGATCGACGGTGATGACCCGCAGCGGAAGATGGGTTAAGCATTTCGCCAGTTCCATCATTGTCGTACCGGCATCCAGCACGACGGCATCGCCAGCATTGACCAGCGATGCGGCAACGCGTGCGATCGCCCGTTTTTCAGCGGGCGATCGCAGTTGTTTTTCATTGGTGGTGGGCTGGGCGGGTTCAAAACGCCGCAGCGCCACGCCGCCATGACTACGGCTGATCACGCCCTGCTCATCCAGCTTGATCAAATCGCGACGGATAGTGGCTGGCGATGCGTCAACCGCCTCAACCAGCTGTTCTACCGTAACCAGCGTATGATTTTTCAGATACGCCACAATGAGATCCAGACGGTGTTGTCCTTTCATAACAGGGAATTATGCCAGTTGCATTGCCAGTTTGATCGATACGGCCATGCTCTCAGATTTTGCTTTTCCCGTCCAGGCGATATCAAATGCGGTGCCATGATCGGCAGAAGTCCGGATAAACGGCAGCCCTGCGGTGATATTCACGCCATCATAAAAGCCAAGCAATTTCAACGGGATATGCCCCTGGTCATGATACATCGCCACCACCATATCATACTGCCCCTCATAAGCCTGGAGAAATACAGTATCCGGCGGGCACGGCCCATAAACGTCCATACCTTTTGCGCGGGCATCGGTAATGGCTGGCGTCAGGATACGCGTCTCTTCATCGCCAAACAGGCCATTCTCGCCCGCATGAGGATTCACGCCTGCCACGGCGATACGCGGTTTAACGTAACCCACACGCTTGAGGAAAGTATCAGCAATACCAATCACCGTTTCGACACGCGTGGTACTTAACGTATCAAGGAATTTACGCAGCGCGATATGCGTTGAAACGTGAATCACTTTTAGTTTATCGGTGTAAAGTACCATCGCGTAATCGCGGCTATGGGTCAGGGTCGCGAGCAGCTCGGTATGGCCCGGATAGTTGTGCCCCGCCAGGTGCAGCGCCTCTTTATTCAGCGGCGCGGTAGCAATAGCCTGTACGTCGCCCCGTAACGCTAACTCGGTGGCGCGCTTCACGCAGCGATACGCTAAATCCCCCGCCTGCGCCTGAACTTTCCCGGCCTCCAGCGCCTCCGGCTGCGCCAGCGGCTCATCAATCACATGAATGATGCCGGGCGCAAAACGCGCTTCGGCGACCCGTTTAATGGCCCGTAACTCGACGTTCGGCGTGATGCCCTTCGCCTGTAAACGTTTCAACGTTGCGAGGCATCCAATAACCACCAGCGGCGCGCCGTTGAGACCGTCTTCGCTTAGCGCTTTAACAATAATTTCCGGCCCAATGCCCGCGGGATCGCCCATAGTAATGGCAACGGTTTTAGTCTCCACAATACATCTCCTCAATATAATAAAGCGCGTCACACAACGTACTGTCTGAACCGAATCCGCCCGCTTTGGTAATGACCGGCAGATCGTCAATTTCGCTGTTTACAAACGTTCCACAGGGAATACAGGGCGCCACCTCACTTTGAATGCGATAACCTTCAGCGCCAAGCGCGCCAGCGACGGCGGTAGCGATATCGCCGCCGGTCAGAAACAGCCCGCCAATCCGCGCCTGCTCGATAATGTTTAACGTGACGACGCCAAGCCGCTGGCTCAGTCGCTCGCCCAATTGCTGACGGCTCATCGCGAATTTTTCGCACAGCGCGTCGATTAACTGTCGATCTTCTGCGCGACGGCTGGTGCGTAATATCGTATGTCGATGCTGACTTAACAGCGCGCAGGCCTGCTCTACGACAGACGCGATTTCCTGTTCCGCGCTATCCGACACCATGCGCGCGGCATCGATATCCACGACCTCCGCACGTCCCCGGCACAGCGCATTATCCACCTGACGTCGCGTGGCTTCGCTCATCGAACCGGCCACCACCAGCACCGGCAGCCGCTGCCGGTCTTGCATAAAAAGTTCAACCGGCAACGCATTCGCCAGACCCGCTGCGCCGACGAGCAGCGGCATCGACGGTTGTTCGCACGCCGCTTGCGCAATCAACGTCAGATCCCGCTCTTCCACCGCATCCACGACGATAATCCCTTCGCCCTCAGCCGCATAAGCCGTAAGTAAGGCGCTTAACCCACCGCGTCGGACATCCTGCAAAAAGACTTCATACACAGGGATCTCACTTTGCAACGCCACTATCTCGGCAATGCGGGAAGAGACAATGGGCGTTTTCGGATCGCTGGCAAATTCGGTTTCCAGTAGCGGGACGCCATTAACCAGACATTTTCCTTCAAGCGTCGTGCGTCCGGCCGCAGGGATCGCGGCGGCGATAACGGCCAGTTTTCGCTGACTGGCGCGCATGGCCGCCGTCACTTCGGCGCCGATATTGCCGCGAAATGTAGAGTCGATTTTTTTGTACACCAGCGGCGCTGGCGATGTCTCACACCACGGGGAAAGCGCGGCATAAACGGCAGATGCCGCCTGATCTGCGGGCATCGCCCGGCTTTCGGTGTTAATGACTAACACATCGGCGCGGCGGGACGGTTTTTGCGACGCGCTCAACATGACTTCCGTTCTCGCCCCCTTCTTCGCCAACTGGACGCCGGTATCATTCGATCCGGTAAAATCATCGGCGATAACCATCATTTTCATGCGTTTTTCTCCAAAGAAGCCTGACGCGCCTGTTTTTTCGCAACCCAGGAGGTCAACACTGGCGTCAGGATTGCCGTGGTGATCACCGAGGCGGCAATCAGCGGAGCGGCAGCAGCGGCCACCTCGGCGAGCGAAGGGTCGGCCTGCGCAATAGCCAGCGGCGTCGCAACGGCATTACCCGCGGTGCTGGAGGCCGCCGCCCCGGCAATGCCAGTTCCGCCAACCAGACGATCTGCGCGAATATTAAAGAAACCGCCAACGAACGTTGTCAGCACGCCGAGCAGAATTCCGGCAAGTCCGCCTTGCAGTAACATTTCCAGGTTGATGCCCGCCCCCAGCGCAAAAGCAAAGAAAGGAATGAGCAGCGGGCCGCCTTTGGTCAAAAAATCGCGCATATGAGGATCAAGATTGCCGAGGATCATGCCGACAACCAGCGGAACCAGCACCGCCACCAGCGCCATAATGGGAATGTTCGCCATCCCTGCCGCGCCCAGCGCAATCATCGTAAAGAAAGGGCCATCATTAAGAGACAAAATAGAGATAGCGCCGACGTCGCGCTCATTGCCGAATTCGCCTACCAACGCAGCATAAAGTCCGCCATTCGAATTGCTCATCGCCGCGATAATCGCCACGCCGCTCAGGCCAAAAATACCCTCCGCGCCGAAAAGATGCTCCACGCCCAGGCCAATGCCGATGGCGACAAGCAACTTAGTGAGCGTAATCGTCCCGCCCTGCAATAACGCCTGGGGCGCGGCTTTCACACTGATACCGGCTCCCATACACAGCAGAAAAGCGCCAATCAGCGGCGCCGCGCCGTTTTTAAATAAGGCGGTGGTAAAACCGCCGATCTCAAGCGCCTGTGGAGCGAAGGTGTTAATGACTGCGCCAATAACGAGCGGTACGACCATCATGCCGCCGGGTACGCGCTCTATTGCTTTTTTGATGTTCATGGTCTTACCGCCTGTTGCTTGTTGTGATTGAATAAAATCATAACGATTATATTCAATCAAATTAAGATCACAAACGCGCCAGATCACAGTTTTAAAATGATTAATAAAAATCAAAAAATCATTCTGCAATAAAAAAGCCGGGATTCTCCCGGCTGGAATGTTTGGCGACTTCGTTTCCGCTACCACCCCCAACTGTCCGTCGACTGGCGTTGTGGGACAATAACGAAGAGAGGGTCAGGCTTTACTGACGAATTCCCGATACGCAGCGACGACCCGCAGAAAATCCTCCATGCCGCACAGGGATAAACTCTCTTCATCGTAATAACTCATCCCCTCTTCCATCTCATCGCCGGAAAAATCCAGCTGATTGGCGCGAATCATCACTTCTTCGCCGTCCATCCAGATCGTGTATTCATGCCCTGCTCGTTGCCAGGAACGTTCGCTGCCTTTGACCGTACGCGCGGCTTGTTCTACTTCATCCAGTAGCGAGAGGTTGTCTTTAACCTCTTCATTAAACCAGTGACCGACCACCTCGTGGCCCATCGACATTCGTACTTTTACCCCTCCGGTAACGTCGCGCAGAAATTCGTAATCCATAATTGTTTTCCTCTGCCCTGGCAATGCGCCAATACCGCATTGCGCCTTGAGGTAATTATCGCAGCACGGTGAAAGAAAAACAGCGGGGCGCACAAAAGATAAAATAAAAATGCCAAAACGGTTTATTATTCATACAGAAAGTCACTCTAGCGCTTCAATATATCTACACGCGCTCCGACAAAGTGCTACGTGCCGCACCGTGGGGTATTTAGTCTCCACGGCTCACAAACTCGCCGTTAGCGAAGCGCGATCTGGAAGAGTATTTATTTAATGAATGTGCTTTTCATATGCAGCCGTAATCAATGGCGCAGCCCCACGGCGGAGCAGGTGTTCCGCCGCTATCCCGGCCTTAGCGTCCGTTCCGCCGGCACCAGCCGCAACGCCAAAAAAAGCGTGTCGTGCGGGTTACTTCAGTGGGCTGACGTTATCTGCGTTATGGAGCAGAAACATAAAGACCGGTTGATGGCTGAATATCGTCGTATTATTGAAAATAAGCCCCTGCACGTACTCGATATCCCCGATGACTACCGCTATATGGACCCTGAGCTGGTCAGGCAACTGGAAGAGCTGGTGCCGGAAGTGCTGGGGATATAGGCGTTGCCGCAAGGAAATGTCCATCATCGATCACGTTTACATTCACTTACTCTCCGTTAAGCGAAAACTCGACGACAAATTTCACATCAGGCAGCACGCCGTTTAGATGAACTTTTATTATGTGCCGGAAGAGCGCAGTCATTAAAAATGGCTGCCCCTCATCCAGTTATAGCATTACCAGCCCGGTGTCCCTCTGGCGTTTTTTCAGAAATCATCAATACCCTGCCCACGCCGACGCCTGCTAGTCTTTCAGACGCTTCCTTATCATCCGGGTCGTTGTCATGAAATTGTTGGCTACTTGATAAGCACTTTTCAACTGAGCTCCAGCAATGGGCGATATCAGCAGAGAAGCCGTAGTGAGTTGTATTTTTTGTCAGACGGTTGAAGGAAAATTAAGGAAGGATACATTATGTCTGTATTTCGACGAATAATTTATCATAGCGGTTGGTTTATTCTGCTTGGGCCGTTAATAGGCGCAGCCACCGCGATAGGTGTCATAAACTATTCACCCTCCATTATTGGCGGACCAGACTCATTTTTGTTCTGTTTCTACAGAACAATACCAGCATTAGTTATTATTACCGGCTGGATATACAGTCTCCTCCCCGCATGGTTAACCGGTGTCGCCTGCGCGCTGATACCCCTGAAATTATATCAAAAAATAATTAACAGGATGATCCTTTGCGCCATTGCAGGTGGTCTGATCACGACGTTGTTTAATTTGGTGCGATATGGTTTTGACATAAGCATACTACCATTAATATATGGTGAAGTATTGATTATGCTTATTCCAGCGATTGTAGCCGGGGCAATAATGGGCGGGGTAATTACGTATTTGCCGGGGCTACGGGAAGTGAAGCGTAATAATAAATAAGAAGCGCCATTCGGGCCCGGAAATCCGGGCCCGTCTCTGTTACACCGCAGTCTGGAAAATCACGCCGTCCGCTTTCTCAGTGTACTGAGAGAGCTGGTCGAAGTTCAGGTAACGGTAGGTATCCACCGCCGCCAGCTCCGCAGAAGCCGGAAAACGATCTGTCGATGACCTTTTATTATGCGCCGGAATAACGCAGTCATTAAAAATGGGGAGTCTCACATCACCAGCCCGGCCCCTCCATCACGGGCATGAGTTTCACAATATTCTCCAGTACCAGTGGCGTGTGGTGATCTGAACTTAATGCCAGTAAAACATCACCTGTGACAACAATTTCTTGGTTTAACAAATCGTCGCCGTACTGTACTTTAACTCTTTCTATGATCTCATCGCTCAACAAGAGTTGCACTTGCCCATTCCAGTCGGCTGTCTGCATGTCGGCATCCTGGACGCAGGTTAACGGTTCTTCGAGTTTAACCACCCAATAACGCTGCGCGCCGCTTTTTTGCTCTGCCAGTATTCCGCGCAATGACACGGTATCGCCTTCCCGCACGCAGCGCTGTTGCCGTTTTTTCGCCATTTCTTCAACCGTTTTGACTGGCAAAATGTCGGTGCTGTGGTTACACCAGGCCAGTGAGCTTTGGCGACTAATGCCCTGAAATTGAGGAACGGGCAACCACCATGTGTTATTAGCGTCTTTCTGCAATACCACATCCAGCTTTTTACTATCCTGACTATACCAGTCAGCATCGGCATTGGCAGGTTCGCCACAAAAATAGGCATATTTTTGCGCCGCGCATAGCTGCGTCACCACGAAGGATGGCACAGGCGTATTATTCAGCGTTGTTTTACGATTGAGATCGCCAACGTAGTTTTCACGTACCGCGTCAAGCAGTTGCGTGCGCAACGGATCGCCTTTTTCTACCGGCAGGCAAGCTGCGATGCGCCCGTACTGTTTCACCTGCGCGCGTAATTCCTGTGACTTCAGGTCAACATTCCCGGCAAAGTGGCACTTCGCTTGCTCCGGCGCGCTAAACTCTTCATCCAGGTAAACCGTACTCACCCACCCTTCGGTACCGCTGTCCAGCAGAATACGATCGAAGAGATAATATTTATCATCTTCATCTTTAATATACTGACCGTCAGTATCTTTTAGCAGGCCGCAAAAATAGGCCAGTTCGCGCGTCTCGTTGATTTCAATCCGCTTGATATCGAAGCGGGCGTTTAATAGCCCAACCTCCTCGCGTAGCGTTAATGCAATAGCGCCGCGTGGATTTTCATCAAGCTTCAGCGGGAACATATCTGATGCATATAAATTGCAACAAATCATCATCAACACCAATAAAAAATAACGCATGAACGTGACCGTCGAAAAATTGCATTGAGGGTGCCATAATAGCGCTTTGCGTTATTATCAGTAATCATTTGCTCATGAAAAAGATCGCGTTCGGTTTCCCGTTATTGCTGGCAGTATTGCCTCATCCGGCGCAAGCCAATGAGGCCGTGGCGAATAGTTCATTGCATTTACTGGCACAGAGCGATATTCAACTGGCGAAAGAGCGTCTGTTAATTGAACGCGATCGGATTAATGCCGATTATTTGTTTGTGAATCCGACCGCGCAGGATATTATCGTTCCTGTCGTTTTCCCCATGCCGCCGCTGTCATTTAGCGACGTTGACGAAGCCGGTGAAGATTACATCCCCGGCATCCGCAACATTAAAATCCGCGTCGATGGTCAGATCGTGACCCCGCAACCACGCTGGACCGTAGTACTGAATGCTCCGCAGGAAGAGATCACCAATAAACTTCAGCAGGCTGGCTGGACGGTGGAGCAACTGATCGCCGCGCTAAGCGATGGTGAATTTTCGCCTCCGGCGGATCTCCCGGCGCTGCCGCCGGAATGGTTTAAGGATAATCAGCCGCAGTTTACTATCCAGCGCAACTTCATCTGGCAACAGACCTTTCCGGCGGGGAAAGCGGTGACTATCCACCAGGTTTACACCCCGAGCGTGTCACTCAGCGCGCTAATGTCAACGGATGAGCTGGACAATGACAACACCTGCCCGACGGCGGAAAACCGCCAGCAAATACAGCAGGCGCTGGATCAGTTAATGACGAAGCAAGGCCCGGCAGGCGCTTTGGGGCAAAACCGGATGGATGTGGTGCTAACCGGTGATCCCGCGTGGAAAGAGGGGGACATCGGCGAGTTTACGCTGCGCCTTCACGGCGACGTGATCACCACCTGCTTTCAGCCGCCGCTGACGCGGGTTAACGCCACTACGCTGGAATTTAAGCAGAAAAATTTCCGGCCTGCGGAAAATTTGGCAGTGACGTTTTATTCTTTATCGTCTATGTACGAATGATGGCATAAAACGCTTTACTCACTCAAATCCACGAGCGCGTGAAGCGTCTTATAATTAAAAATCCACCAGGTAGAAAGAATTTCACCCTGCTGGTAAAATTTATAATCACTCTCGCCATTTGGCGACTTCAGTTTTATGACATCCCCCATCTGTTTCCAACGGGCATAAGGCGCCTTGTTATTCATTGATTTGAGATTCTGCACCATCGGTTCGCAGCGCGCGCACATTTTTGCGTTACCGTCATCGTAAAATGCCATCATCCCACCGTTAGTAACGTGTAAATACTGTAATTTAGCCGCCGCATCAGCGTTGCCGCATAGCATCAATAGCATTCCTATAACCCATAGCTTTCTCATTCACTTTATTTCCGTTAAGCGAAAAATATTATCCAGTAACAGCGACGTATGATGCGAGGCAATCAGCGCCAGAAAAATATCGCCGCCGACGCTGACTTTTTTACCGACCAAATTGTTGAGCGATTCCCGCTCTTGTGGGGTTAGCACCAGTTGCATCGTCTGGTTCCAGCCAGGCTGCTGCTTATTGGCATCGCGCACGCAGGCAAGGGGGTTATCCGGGGTCAGGGTCCAGTAAGCGGACTCGCCGTCACCCTGCTGGCGAAGCGTGCCGGTGAGGTTAACGGTGTCTCCCTCCACCCTGCACGCCTGCGCCAGTTGCGCTAAATCGGTTTCTCGCAGCGTGCCATCGCTACAGTACCCGCCGCTCACTTTAGATTGTTGTGTCAGCAGCTTGTTTTCCGGCTGCGGGCGCCACACGCCATCCGGGGATTTTTTCAGCACGACGCGAAGCCGATTATTGGCGTCATCATGGATAAAAAAACTCGTTTTATCTCCCGTCGCCTTACCCAAAAAGTAAGCATAATCTTCCGTGGCGCAAAGGTCTTCGACGATAAATTTTACCGTCGGCAGCGGGCCGTTAAGGGTTAAGCTATTGCTGTCGCCAATATAACTGGCGCGCAGGCCGTTCAGAATATCGCTTCGCAGCGGGTCGCTGGCTTTTACCGGCTGGCAAATATTTTTGCGCCCTTGCGCGGCGACCTGCTCGCGTAAGAGCGCAGACGTTAACGGTACGTTTTTACCATAATGGCAGTGAACATCCTGCGGCGAAGCAATGGTTTTATCAAAGCGCACAACGCTGCCCCAACTCCAGTGATAACCTATCGCCATCACGCGGTCATAAAGATGATATTGATTTTGCCCATCCGTCAGAAAATTATCGTTTTTGTCTTTTATTAAGCCACAAACGTAAGCAATGCTACTGTTTGCTTCAATCCGCCGCAGGTTAAACAGCCCATCCTCAAGCCCTTCTTCATCGCGCAGCGACAGGGCAATATATTTGCGCCAGGTATCACCTTGTGGCAATGGTTTTATTTCTTCGGCAAATGTATTTTGGCAAATTATTAATAATAAAAATAAATAATACCGCATTTTTCTTCCCTCGAAAAACGGCACTCGCCGGATTATGATAATGTTTATGTTTCGGACATGGAATGCACCGGTATGACATATTTTAAGTGGCTGAGCGTACTCCTGTGTTTTATTACCAGTTATCATGCTTATGCAAACGACTCGGCGGTCGGGGAAACCAATGGTTCCATTGAATTTCTGCAACAAAATGAGATCAGCATGGCGAAAGAGCGATTGTTGATTGCCAGCGATCGTATCAATGTCGATTATGTATTTATTAATCATTCGGCGCAGGATATTACCGTTCCGGTAGCCTTTCCGATGCCGGCTATTTCCCAAAGATATATGGGAGATAGCACAGAAGGTATTGCCAACTTTAAGATCAGCGTGGACGGTAAACCGGTTAAAAGCGAGTCCCGCTGGCGAGTCATCCATGACTTAGGCGGTAAAGGTGAAGAAGACATTACGGCGAAACTACTGCAAACCGGCTGGACGATCCCACAGCTACGCCATGTCCTCAATCGCGAGGGCAAAGCCTCTATTGAAGAAGGATATAAAGAGGGAAAACAGCAATTACCGTCAGAGTGGTTTGATGACGGCTATCTGAATATTGCCGTTCAACAATATTTTATCTGGCAACAACGTTTTCCGGCGGGCAAGGAGATCGTTATTCACCACTCATACACGCCCAGTACGTCCACCGGCGTGCCTGACAGCCTTGACAGTCTTCTTGGTGATGAGTTCGGCGATCAATGCCTGACCACCGCCACTCGCAAGGCGTTAAAACAGCTGGATGCAGGAATAAAATATAAAAACGAAGACGGTAGCGCGAATATCGGCTGGGGCTATCTGGGCTATATTCTGAAAACTGGCGCTAACTGGAAAGAGGGTGTCATTGGCGACTTTACCTTGCGCATTCATAAGAAGGATGAGACTGAAGTGGTTGTCCCCTGCTTTAATTACCCGCTAAAACAAATTGATCCGTTAACCCTGGAGTTTAAACAAAAAAACTTCAAGCCCGATGAAAACCTGGATATCCATTTTTATTACGATTCTTCGCTGTAAAAACTGGCCCGGAAATCCGGGCCAGTCACTTTTACACCGCCGTCTGGAAAATCACGCCGTCCGCTTTCTCAGTGTACTGAGAGAGCTGGTCGAAGTTCAGGTAACGGTAAGTATCCACCGCCGTCTTATCCACCTGCGCCACGTAGGTCTGGTACTCTTCCGGCGTCGGCAGTTTGCCGATCAGCGCTGCAACGGCCGCCAGCTCCGCAGAGGCCAGGAAGACGTTCGCACCGGTACCTAAACGGTTCGGGAAGTTACGGGTAGAGGTAGAGACCACCGTCGCACCGTCGGCTACACGCGCCTGGTTACCCATACACAGGGAACAGCCTGGGATCTCAATACGCGCACCGCTCTTACCAAACACGCTGTAGTAGCCTTCTTCGGTGAGCTGCGCGGCGTCCATACGGGTTGGCGGCGCCACCCACAGGCGGGTTGGCAACTGGCCTTTGTGGTTATCCAGCAGCTTACCAGCCGCGCGGAAGTGGCCGATGTTGGTCATGCAGGAACCGATGAACACTTCGTCGATCTTCTCGCCCTGCACGTCAGACAGCAGACGCGCGTCGTCCGGATCGTTCGGCGCGCACAGGATTGGCTCTTTGATATCCGCCAGATCGATGTCGATCACCGCCGCGTATTCCGCGTCGGCATCGGCTTCCAGCAGTTGCGGATCCGCCAGCCATTTTTCCATGCCCTGGATACGGCGTTCCAGCGTACGACGGTCGCCGTAGCCTTCCGCAATCATCCACTTCAGCAGGACGATGTTGGAGGTCAGGTATTCAATGATCGGCTCTTTGTTCAGCTTGATGGTACAACCCGCAGCGGAACGCTCGGCAGAAGCATCGGTCAGCTCAAACGCCTGCTCGACTTTCAGATCCGGCAGACCTTCGATTTCCAGGATGCGGCCAGAGAAAATGTTTTTCTTGCCTTTCTTCTCAACGGTCAGCAGGCCCTGTTTGATGGCGTACAGCGGGATGGCATGTACCAAATCGCGCAGGGTGATACCCGGCTGCATTTTGCCTTTGAAGCGTACCAGAACGGATTCCGGCATATCCAGCGGCATCACGCCGGTCGCCGCGGCAAACGCCACCAGACCAGAGCCCGCCGGAAAAGAGATACCAATCGGGAAACGGGTATGGGAGTCACCGCCGGTACCCACGGTATCTGGCAGCAGCATACGGTTCAGCCAGGAGTGGATCACGCCGTCGCCCGGACGCAGAGAGACACCGCCACGGTTCATAATGAAGTCTGGCAGCGTGTGGTGCGTGGTCACGTCAACCGGCTTCGGATAAGCTGCGGTGTGACAGAACGACTGCATGACCAGATCGGCGGAGAATCCCAGACAGGCCAGGTCTTTCAGCTCATCGCGGGTCATCGGGCCAGTAGTATCCTGAGAACCGACGGAGGTCATTTTCGGTTCGCAGTACGCGCCCGGACGGATACCTTTCACGCCGCAGGCGCGACCGACCATTTTCTGCGCCAGCGAGAAGCCACGGCTGCTTTCCGCCACGTTTTTTGCCTGACGGAAAACGTCTGAGTGCGGCAGTCCCAGCGCTTCACGCGCTTTGGTGGTCAGGCCACGGCCGATAATCAGCGGAATACGACCACCGGCACGCACTTCGTCGATCAGCACGTCGGTTTTCAGTTCGAAGGTTGCCAGCAGTTCGTCGGTTTCGTGGTTACGCACTTCGCCTTTGTACGGGTAGACGTCAATCACATCGCCCATATTCAGGTTAGAAACGTCAACTTCAATCGGCAGCGCGCCCGCATCTTCCATAGTGTTAAAGAAGATAGGCGCAATTTTGCCGCCGAGGCACAGACCGCCGCCGCGCTTATTCGGCACGTTCGGGATGTCGTCACCCATGAACCACAGCACGGAGTTGGTCGCGGATTTACGGGAAGAACCGGTGCCCACCACGTCACCCACGTAAGCCAGCGGGTAGCCTTTTTTCTGCAATGCTTCGATTTGTTTGATCGGGCCGACAACGCCTGGCTGATCCGGCTCAATGCCTTCACGGGCGTTTTTCAGCATCGCCTGCGCATGTAACGGGATATCCGGTCTCGACCACGCATCCGGCGCCGGAGAGAGATCGTCGGTATTCGTTTCGCCGGTCACTTTGAAAACGGTGACGGTGATTTTTTCCGCCAGCGGCGGACGGCTCAGGAACCATTCGGCGTCGGCCCAGGATTGCATCACCTGTTTGGCGTATTCATTGCCCGCTTTGGCTTTCTCTTCTACGTCGTAGAAGTTATCGAACATCAGCAGGGTGTGGGACAGTGCTTTGGCCGCAATCGGCGCCAGTTTCGCATCGTCCAGCGCATCAATCAGCGGATGAATGTTGTAACCACCCTGCATGGTGCCCAGCAGTTCAATGGCTTTTTCTGGGGAGACCAGCGGGGAGGTGGTGTCGCCTTTCGCGACAGCAGCGAGAAAACCGGCTTTAACATAAGCGGCTTCATCTACGCCAGGAGGAACGCGGTTGATCAACAGGTCTAACAGGAATTCTTCTTCGCCCACAGGCGGGGTCTTCAGCAGCTCGACAAGCGCAGCCATTTGGGTTGCGTCTAAAGGTTTTGGCACAATCCCCTGGGCAGCACGCTCAGCTACGTGCTTACGGTATTCTTCTAGCACGACGATATCTCCTCGCTCTCATTGTCATAATGCGGCGCTTTTGTTGATGGGCGATTCTCTTCACGCTCCTGTGAGACAGTAGTTAGTAGGGTAAATGCCCGGTACCGCATAAGGCACAATAACAGGATTTTCTTTAAGTGTTAATCTGTTTACAAAAAAGCAACATAAAAAAGTGGCTGAATCGTTAAGGATGGTCTAATGCTCTACTGAGACGGGAGCTGCAGCCATAAATGCTTACCTCATTTCGTGCTTTGATCGTCACGTAACGTTACCGATCCCAACATTAGCTAAAAATTAAACTATCGTCCCTTTATACTCACGCGAAACTGCACCCCGTCGGCGGCAGGCATAATGACCATAGCGATTCTCTGGAATCGGGAGAGATAAAATGACGTTGCCCTTTAAACCCCATCTCATTGCCCTTGTGTGCAGTGCCGGGTTATTTGCCGCTTCGGGCGTACTGTATGTTAAAAGCCGCGCTCCCGAAGCGCCCGCGCAGGCGGCAGCTCCCGCCCCTGAGCAAACGCAGACCGCTGTGCCCGCGCCTGTCGCGAAAACGACCTTTACCACTGCGCAAATCGATCAATGGGTCGCGCCTGTCGCGCTTTATCCCGATGCCCTGCTTTCGCAGGTGCTCATGGCCTCCACCTACCCGGCGAACGTGGTTCAGGCCGTCCAGTGGTCGCGAGATAACCCCACGCTGCAGGGCGATGCCGCTATTCAGGCGGTGGCCAGCCAACCGTGGGATCCCAGCGTCAAATCGCTGGTCGCCTTTCCCCAGTTGATGGCGCTTATGGGCGAGAATCCGCAATGGGTGCAAAACCTGGGCGATGCGTTCTTAGCCCAGCCACAGGATGTGATGGATGCGGTGCAAAGGCTGCGTCTGCTCGCTCAACAAACCGGTTCGCTAAAATCAACGCCGCAGCAAACCGTCACCAGCGTGCCGAAGCCCAGCGCTTCTACCGCCGTCACGACAACAACCACCACCACATCCGCCAGTACGCCAGCGACACCGTCGACCGTCATCAAAATTGAACCCGCGAATCCGCAGGTGGTGTACGTGCCGAACTATAACCCCGCGACGGTGTATGGCGCCTGGCCCAATACCGCTTATCCGCCGGTGTATTTACCGCCCCCTCCGGGGCAGCAGTTTGCCGATAGTTTTGTTAAAGGTTTTGGTTATAGTCTGGGCGTCGCCACCACCTATGCGTTGTTCAGCAGCATAGACTGGGATGACGACGATCATCACCACCATGACGACGACCATCATGATGATGATTACCATCATGGTGGTAACGGTTATCAACATAATGGCGATAATATCAACATCAATGTCAATAATTTCAACCGGATATCCGGGCAAAACCTGCCGGGCCAAACGATGGGCTGGCAGCATAATCCCGCCAGGCGCAATGGCGTCCCCTATCCGAATAATACCGTTGCGCAACGGTTCCATCCCACCAATGTTAGCGGCGGGTTAAGCGCAACGCAGCAAGCGCCAGTGTCTCGCGACAGTCAGCGCCAGGCGGCCATGGCGCAATTCCAACAACGCAGCCATACATCACCCGCTAACCTGTCAGGCGAGACATCCCGCGATAGACAGCGCAAAGCGGCATCGCAGCAGTTAAATCAAATTGCCCAGCGTAATAATTACCGTGGCTATGACGGAACACAAAACAGCAGTCGTCGCGAGGCGGCGCAGCAGACACTGAATAAATCCACCACGCAGCAGCATCGTTCCGAGCTGAAGGCTAAAGCCCAGCAGCACCCTGTTTCACAACAGCAGAGAGACACCGCCCGCCAGCGTATTGAATCCTCTACGCCGCAACAGCGTCAGGCATTTCGCCAGAATATGCACGCCAATGTGTTTAGCGGGAACGACAGTCGATCGCCGTCATGGCAATCGCAACAGCTACGCGGCCTGGAAAGCCGTCGCGGCAGTCACTTGAACACCGAGCAACGCGCCGCCGCGCGAGAACATTTTTCTGAACATCATGAATTTCATCGCCGTTAACCGGAGCAGATAATGAAAAAGGTTATGTTAAGCGCTCTGTTACTGTCGTTACCCTTGCTGGGCTACGCGCAGGAACGGTTCCCCTCCCCGGAAGCGGCCGCCAGCGCCTTCGCCGCGGCGGTAGCCGGAAAAAACGAAACGCAGCTTACCGCGCTACTGGGCGATGACTGGCGGCAATTTCTGCCGCCGGAAGGTGCCGATCCCGAGGCCGTGGCCCGCTTCAATCGTGACTGGCGCGAAGGCCATCGCATTGTACAAAAAGACAATACGGCGCACCTGAATGTCGGACGAGAAGACTGGCAGCTCCCGGTGCCCATGGTGAAAGAGACTGGCGGCTGGCGCTTTGATATGGCGGCAGCCGGGAATGAGATCCTCACCCGTACTATTGGGCGAAATGAACTTTCTACCTTACAGGCCATGCATGCTTACGTTGATGCGCAGCAGGACTATTACTTACAAAACCATCGCTGGGCGCACAGGATAATCAGTAGCGAAGGCCAAAAAGATGGCCTGTACTGGCCAACCAAAGCAGGCGACGTCCCCAGTCCCTTAGGCCCAAACTTTAGCCCCGCAGCGCCAGACGAGGGTTACCACGGCTACCATTTCCGTATTATCAGCGATAACGACGGTCACGGCGCGGCGCTTCTGGCCTGGCCGATGCATTACGGCGAAACCGGGGTGATGAGTTTTATGGTCAACCAGGACGATCGTATTTATCAGGCGGATTTAGGCAAGGAGACGGAGAGTAAAGTTCAGGCTATCACGCGTTTTGCGCCAGACGCGCAATGGCAGGTCGCCGAATAACCCGTAAGCGCCTGGCGTTATCGCCAGGCCGTGATCATTAGCCCTGATGCGGCATTAATTCCGGGTGGCCTTGTACCGGCGGCTTGTTGCTGGTCAGCGCGGCTTCATCAGCCTGAATGCTGCCGGAATTAGCCGCCCATACGCCTTCATGCGTGTGGGTGATCTGCTGATGCTGCGCATTCAAATCCTCGCCCATTGCCGCAATATGCGTGCTTTCCGTACCGCCGCTGTTAGTCGCCCAAGGGATGACGGGATCGCCAGCAAATGCCATGCCGGAAACCAACGTCGCGGTTAGCGCTGCTGTTGTCAGAAAAAGTTTCATATATCAAACCTCATAATTAGCTCGCTATTATTTTATAGAGTTACTAATTTCAGGGTGATGACAAAGTAAGGAGAGGTATTTCTTATGAAACAATTAGTTGGTCGAAAATGACAGACAAAGGCACTACCGACGGCATAAGCTTTGAAAAACGTACTGCTGCGGAAAAGATAAATTTTGCGGTTTCGTTATCCTTCGCCATCATTTGACACATCTGATTTGCCATGCATAAAAAAAGCGGCTGTAAAGCCGCTTTTTTGTATCGGGTGGCGCATTGCCACCTACAGAAGATTATTTCTTCTTCGCTTTCGGGTTCGGCAGGTCGGTAATACTACCTTCGAACACTTCAGCAGCCAGACCGACGGACTCGTGCAACGTCGGGTGCGCATGAATGGTCAGCGCGATGTCTTCCGCATCACAGCCCATTTCGATCGCCAGACCGATTTCACCCAGCAGCTCGCCGCCGTTGGTGCCGACAATCGCCCCGCCGATCACACGGTGAGATTCTTTGTCGAAAATCAGTTTGGTCATACCGTCTGCGCAGTCAGAAGCGATAGCACGGCCAGAAGCTGCCCACGGGAAGGTGGCGGTTTCATAGCTGATGCCTTTTTCTTTCGCTTCTTTCTCGGTCAGGCCAACCCATGCCACTTCTGGCTCGGTGTACGCGATAGACGGGATAACTTTCGGATCGAAGTAGTGTTTCTTCCCGGCGATAACTTCAGCGGCAACGTGACCTTCGTGAACGCCTTTGTGCGCCAGCATCGGCTGACCGACGATATCGCCGATAGCGAAGATGTGCGGCACGTTGGTGCGCAGCTGTTTGTCCACGCGGATAAAGCCACGGTCGTCAACTTCCACGCCTGCTTTGCCCGCGTCGAGGTTTTTACCGTTCGGCACACGACCAATCGCCACCAGAACCGCATCATAACGCTGCGCTTCAGCCGGGGCTTTTTTGCCTTCCATCGAAACGTAGATACCGTCTTCTTTCGCTTCAACGGCAGTCACTTTGGTTTCCAGCATCAGGTTGAATTTCTTGCTGATGCGCTTGGTGAAGACTTTAACGATATCTTTATCAGCCGCCGGGATAACCTGATCGAACATTTCAACCACGTCAATCTCTGAACCCAGCGCGTGGTATACGGTACCCATTTCCAGACCGATGATACCGCCGCCCATGACCAGCATACGCTTCGGTACTTCTTTCAGTTCCAGAGCGTCGGTAGAATCCCATACGCGCGGGTCTTCATGCGGAATAAACGGTAATTGGATCGGACGAGAACCTGCCGCGATGATCGCGTTGTCGAAGTTGATCACGGTTTTGCCGTTTTCGCCTTCAACTTCCAGGGTGTTCGCCCCGGTGAATTTACCCAGACCGTTGACCACTTTCACTTTACGGCCTTTGGCCATACCCGCCAGACCGCCGGTCAGCTGCGTGATCACTTTCTCTTTCCAGGTACGAATCTTGTCGATATCGGTTTTCGGCTCGCCGAAGACGATACCGTGTTCAGCCAGCGCTTTGGCTTCTTCGATAACTTTTGCTACGTGCAGCAGCGCTTTAGAAGGGATACAGCCGACGTTCAGACAAACACCGCCAAGGGTGTTGTAGCGTTCTACAATTACGGTTTCCAGACCTAAATCAGCGCAACGGAAAGCGGCAGAATAGCCTGCCGGGCCCGCCCCAAGTACCACGACCTGAGTTTTGATTTCAGTACTCATCATGACCTCTTTATTTGTATCCGGCGGTCCGGGGTACTTGATCGCCCATCATCCACCGGGTCGTTCTATCCGCCCGTATCTTACAAAATTGTTAACAATTTTGAAACAACAAACGGATCACGAATTATTGCTTTCGCTAATAACCTCACAAAATACATGAGATTATCAAAAAAAAGCCGGCCGTCGGGCCGGCTTTTTCGCTTACATCACCAGACGGCGAATGTCAGACAACATATTGTTGATAATGGTAATGAAACGCGCACCATCAGCACCATCGATCACACGGTGGTCGAAGGAAAGAGAAATAGGCATCATCAGACGCGGCACAAACTCTTTCCCATTCCACACCGGTTCCATCGCCGACTTAGAAACGCCGAGGATAGCCACTTCCGGCGCGTTAACAATCGGCGCAAAGTGGGTAGTTCCCAGGCCGCCGATGCTGGAGATAGTGAAGCAACCACCCTGCATTTCGCCAGCGGTCAGCTTACCATCACGCGCTTTTTTGGAGATGGTGGTCAGTTCACGAGACAGCTCGGTCACGCTCTTCTTATTCACGTCTTTAAAGACCGGAACCACCAGGCCATTCGGGGTATCAACCGCCACGCCGATGTTGATGTATTTCTTCAGGGTCAGACGCTGACCGTCTTCGGACAGCGAGCTGTTGAAGCGCGGCATCTGTTCCAGAGCAGCGGCAACCGCTTTCATGATGAAGACCACTGGCGTGTATTTCACGTCCAGTTTACGCTTCTCAGCTTCGGCGTTCTGCTGTTTACGGAACGCTTCCAGATCGGTGATATCGGTTTTGTCGAAGTGCGTAACGTGCGGGATCATCACCCAGTTACGGCTCAGGTTCGCGCCAGAGATTTTCTGGATACGGCCCAGTTCCACTTCTTCAACTTCACCAAACTTGCTGAAGTCCACTTTCGGCCACGGCAGCATACCCGGGATACCACCGCCCGCAGCAGCCGGCGCAGCTTCCGCGCGTTTGATAGCGTCTTTCACGTAAGCCTGAACGTCTTCGCGCAGAATACGGCCTTTACGACCGGTGCCTTTCACTTTCGCCAGGTTGACGCCAAACTCGCGCGCCAGGCGGCGAATCAGCGGGGTAGCGTGAACGTAAGCGTCGTTTTCAGCGAACTCAGATTTGCCTTCCGCTTTGGCAGCCGGGGCAGCAGGCTTCTCAGCTTTCGCCGCCGGAGCCGGTGCCGCCGCTTCCTGTTTAGCCGGAGCGGCCGCAGGCGCTGCGCCTTCTACTTCGAAGACCATAATCAGAGAACCGGTTTTCACTTTATCGCCGGTGCTGATTTTGATTTCTTTCACGGTGCCCGCGAACGGCGCAGGCACTTCCATGGAGGCTTTGTCGCCTTCCACGGTGATCAGCGACTGTTCAGCGGCAACTTTATCGCCGACTTTGACCATCACTTCGGTGACTTCAACTTCGTCGCCGCCGATGTCCGGTACGTTAACGTCTTTCACGCCCGTCGCTGCTGCTGGAGCAGCCGCAGCCGGAGCGGCCTCCGCTTTCGCTGGTGCTGCGGCAGGCGCTGCGCCCGCCACTTCGAAGACCATAATCAGTGAGCCGGTAGACACTTTATCACCGGTGTTCACTTTGATCTCTTTCACGGTGCCCGCGAACGGCGCCGGCACTTCCATAGAGGCCTTGTCACCTTCGACGGTGATCAGCGACTGTTCAGCTTCAACGGTGTCGCCCACTTTCACCATCACTTCAGTCACTTCAACTTCGTCACTGCCGATATCCGGAACGTGAACGTCTTTCGCCGCTGCCGCAGCAGGTGCTGCTGCCGGAGCCGCTTCTTTCTTCTCTTCTGCCTTAGCAGGTGCAGCGTCAGCTGCACCGTCGGCGGAATCGAAAATCATGATAAGTGCACCGGTCTCGGTTTTGTCGCCGACAGAGACTTTGATCTCTTTCACGACGCCAGCCTGCGGAGACGGGACTTCCATAGAGGCTTTGTCGCCTTCTACGGTGATCAGCGACTGTTCAGCTTCCACTTTGTCGCCCACTTTGACCAGAATCTCGGTGATTTCAACTTCATCTGTCCCGATGTCCGGTACTTTGATTTCGATAGCCATTATTCTTTTACCTCTTACGCCAGACGCGGGTTAACTTTATCTGCATCGATGTTGAATTTGGTAATCGCATCCGCTACCACTTTCTTGTCGATTTCGCCACGTTTAGCCAGTTCGCCCAGCGCTGCAACAACCACATAAGAAGCATCAACTTCGAAGTGGTGACGCAGGTTCTCACGGCTGTCGGAACGACCGAAGCCATCCGTACCCAGTACGCGATAGTCGTCAGCCGGTACGTAAGTACGAACCTGCTCGGCGAACAGTTTCATATAGTCAGTAGATGCCACTGCCGGAGCGTCGTTCATCACCTGAGCGATGTACGGAACGCGCGGGGTTTCCAGCGGGTGTAGCATGTTCCAGCGCTCACAATCCTGACCATCACGCGCCAGTTCGGTGAAGGAGGTCACGCTGTACACGTCAGAACCTACGCCGTAGTCGTTCGCCAGAATCTGTGCCGCTTCACGCACGTGACGCAGGATAGAACCGGAGCCCAGCAGCTGAACTTTACCTTTGCTACCTTCGAGGGTTTCGAGTTTGTAGATACCTTTACGGATACCTTCCTCGGCACCTGCTGGCATAGCCGGCATGTGGTAGTTTTCGTTCAGGGTGGTGATGTAGTAGTAAACGTTCTCTTGTTTCTCACCGTACATACGCTCCAGACCATCATGCATGATGACAGCCACTTCGTAAGCGTAAGCCGGGTCGTAAGAGATACAGTTCGGGATAGTCAGCGACTGAATGTGGCTGTGACCATCTTCGTGCTGCAGACCTTCGCCGTTCAGCGTAGTACGACCGGAAGTCCCGCCGATCAGGAAGCCGCGAGCCTGCTGGTCGCCAGCCTGCCAGCACAGGTCGCCGATACGCTGGAACCCGAACATGGAGTAGTAGATGTAGAACGGGATCATCGGCAGATCGTTGGTGCTGTAAGAGGTCGCCGCAGCCAGCCAGGATGCGCCTGCGCCCAGCTCGTTGATCCCTTCCTGCAGAATCTGGCCTTTCTCGTCTTCTTTGTAGTAGGCAACCTGCTCACGGTCCTGCGGGGTGTACTGCTGGCCGTTCGGGCTGTAGATACCAATCTGACGGAACAGACCTTCCATACCGAAAGTACGCGCTTCGTCGGCGATGATCGGTACCAGGCGATCTTTGATCGACTTGTTCTTCAGCATCACGTTCAGAGCACGCACGAAAGCGATAGTGGTGGAAATCTCTTTGCTTTGCTCTTCCAGCAGCGCGCCGAAATCTTCCAGGGTCGGCAGCTCTAACTTCTCGGTGAAGTTCGGCTGACGGCTTGGCAGGTAGCCATGCAGCGCCTGACGGCGTTCATGCAGGTATTTGTGTTCTTCAGAACCTTCCGGGAAGGTAATGTACGGCAGTTTTTCGAGATCAGCATCGGCAACCGGCACGTTGAAACGATCGCGGACGTAACGCACGCCGTCCATGTTCATTTTCTTAACCTGGTGAGCGATGTTTTTACCTTCCGCGGTATCGCCCATGCCGTAACCTTTAATGGTATGGGCCAGGATTACCGTCGCTTTGCCTTTGGTTTCCTGCGCTTTTTTCAGTGCAGCATAGACTTTCTTCGGATCGTGACCACCGCGGTTCAGCGCCCAAATCTGCTCATCGGTCCAGTCGGCCACCAGGGCTGCGGTTTCCGGGTATTTACCGAAGAAGTGCTCACGTACGTAAGCGCCGTCTTTGGATTTGAAGGTCTGGTAGTCGCCGTCAACGGTTTCGTTCATCAGTTGGATCAGTTTACCGCTGGTGTCTTTACGCAGCAGCTCATCCCAACGACCGCCCCACATGACTTTAATAACGTTCCAGCCAGCACCTGCAAAGATGCCTTCCAGTTCGTTAACAATCTTGCCGTTACCGGTGACCGGGCCGTCAAGACGCTGCAGGTTACAGTTGATAACAAAGACCAGGTTGTCCAGTTTTTCACGGGTGGCGATGGTGATCGCGCCTTTGGATTCCGGCTCATCCATCTCGCCGTCGCCGAGGAAGGCGTAAACGGTCTGTTTAGAGGTATCTTTCAGGCCGCGGTGTTCCAGATATTTCAGGAATTTCGCCTGGTAGATAGCACCGATTGGGCCCAGCCCCATAGAGACGGTCGGGAACTGCCAGAATTCCGGCATCAGTTTCGGGTGCGGATAGGAAGAGAGGCCATTGCCATGCACTTCCTGACGGAAGTTATCCATCTGTTCCTGGGTTAGACGACCTTCCAGGAACGCGCGAGCGTAGATGCCCGGAGAGATGTGGCCCTGGAAGTATACCAGGTCGCCACCATCCTGTTCGTTGCGCGCACGGAAGAAATGGTTGAAACAGACATCATAGATCGTGGCGGAAGACTGGAAGGACGCCATGTGGCCGCCCAACTCAAGGTCTTTTTTAGACGCGCGCAGCACGGTCATGATGGCGTTCCAGCGGATAGCAGAACGAATGCGACGTTCCAGCTCCAGATTGCCCGGGTATTCCGGTTCGTCTTCAACGGCAATAGTGTTGATGTAATTACTGGCCCCTGCGCCTGCCGCGACTTTCACGCCGCCTTTACGAGCTTCAGAAAGCAGTTGGTCAATCAGATACTGAGCGCGCTCAACACCTTCTTCACGGATGACCGATTCGATCGCCTGTAGCCAGTCGCGAGTTTCGATCGGATCCACGTCATTTTGGAAACGTTCTGACATGGGGGTATTCCTTATCTATCTAATACGTTGAGTTATCTGGAACCTGTCCCATTAAACTTTCGTCAGAAAGCTTAATAAGACAGGTTCTGCGTTTATTGCCTGGCCCATAAGGTGTAATTGTTGCAGCCAGTTTGGTCACGGACAGCGCGGAACAACCGGAACGTACACGTAGTACGTGAGGATTGTGAGCACTGCCCAGGACCAAAATGGCAAATAAAATAGCCTTATGGGCCTGGCATTTAGTTGCCGCGCACATTTTTGCGCTTTATTCACAACATCTTCTGGTTAACGTTCTGCCAGAAAAAACTAATTCTTGCGCTGTTCCAGACGGCGTAAAGCGCGTTCACGACGGCTCTCCTCACGGCTTCTGTCCAGCATAATCTCTTCGATAAACGCCAGATGGCGGTGTGACGCTTCACGCGCTTCTTCTGGTTTTCCGGCCATAATGGCTTCAAATATACGGGTGCGATGCGTACTCACCAGCGGCAGCATCTCCCGACGCGCATACAGCAATTCGAAGTTCTGCCGCACGTTTTGCGCCAGCATCGGCTCCATACACCTTAGCAGATGAAGCAATACCACGTTGTGTGCCGCTTCGGTGACGGCGATTTGATACTGGAGCACGGCTTCGGACTCGGCATCCAGATCGCCGGACTCTTGCGCCAGCTCAATGGCATGGTGCAGCTCGCGAATACGGTCTTTATCTTCGTCGGTGCTGCGTAGCGCCGCGTAATAAGCAGCAATGCCTTCCAGCGCATGGCGCGTTTCGAGCAGGTCAAACTGGGATTCAGGGTGATCGGAGAGCAGTTCCACCAGCGGGTCGCTAAAGCTCTGCCACAGGCTGCTCTGCACGAAGGTTCCGCCGCCCTGGCGACGAAGCAACAATCCCTTCGCTTCGAGACGTTGAATCGCCTCGCGCAAGGAGGGACGGGAGACGTCGAACTGTTTTGCCAGTTCACGTTCCGGTGGGAGTTTTTCTCCGGGACGCAATGTTCCCTCAAGGATTAAAAACTCCAGCTGCTGCTCGATCACATCGGAGAGTTTTGGTTGGCGGATTTTGCTGTAGGCCATGATTTCCTGTCTTAAGCCATTTGCCCGGAGTCAATTGGTCTTACCAATTTCATGTCTGTGACGCTAAAGTAACAAAGTATTCACCTTCTGTCCATACAGGTTTTGATTGAAATCAGTAAAGGAGGCACATTTTAACAATTTTACAGAAATCATGTTTCAAAACTGTAACTGTGCACAAATGTTAAATTTACCCACCAGGAGGTAGATTTAACGTATTTGAAACGATAAAAAATCTCATCTGAACCGATTCAACAGCAGATTAAATGCATTTTTATGCATAAATAATGAATAAAAACAAATCAACCTTTGTAAGGGAAAATAAAAGGAGGTATTTACAAGTGCTTTCTTTTTACGCAACTCGTCATCACCCCTGCACAAAGCAGGTGCATTCGCGGCCACATACCATTATTCTGATCAAGACGAAAGAGTTGAAGTGACATTTTAAAAAACGAGCTTGTAAATAAATTAATACAAAAAGCGGAATTGCAAACTTACACACGCACTACTGCATCGTTCAAAATAAGCGCGTTATGAATAAACCGCGCCCGATACACGAGGTTTTATAATGGACAGTCAGCAGCACGGCGAGCAGCTCAAGCGCGGCCTGAAAAACCGCCATATTCAGCTTATCGCATTGGGCGGCGCGATAGGGACAGGCTTGTTCCTGGGAAGCGCCTCCGTTATTCAGTCGGCGGGGCCAGGAATTATCCTGGGCTATGCGATTGCAGGCTTTATTGCCTTTCTGATTATGCGCCAGCTGGGAGAGATGGTGGTTGAAGAACCGGTCGCCGGCTCTTTTAGCCACTTCGCCTATAAATACTGGGGCGGCTTTGCCGGATTCGCTTCCGGCTGGAACTACTGGGTGCTGTACGTATTAGTTGCCATGGCGGAACTGACCTCAGTGGGTAAATATATCCAGTTCTGGTATCCGGAGATCCCCACCTGGGCTTCTGCGGCAGCCTTCTTTGTGATTATCAACGCCATCAACCTGACCAACGTTAAAGTGTTCGGTGAGATGGAGTTTTGGTTCGCCATTATTAAAGTGATCGCCGTCATCGCTATGATTCTGTTCGGCGCGTGGTTACTCTTCAGCGATACCGCTGGTCCGCAGGCCACCGTGCGCAACCTGTGGGAACAGGGTGGCTTTCTGCCGCATGGCTGGACCGGGCTGGTGATGATGATGGCCATTATTATGTTTTCGTTCGGCGGACTGGAGCTGGTAGGGATCACCGCCGCTGAAGCCGATAACCCGGAACAGAGCATTCCCAAAGCCACCAATCAGGTTATCTATCGCATCCTGATTTTTTATATCGGCTCGCTGGCGGTTCTGCTTTCGCTGCTGCCATGGACTCGCGTCACCGCCGATACCAGCCCGTTTGTTCTTATCTTCCATGAGCTGGGCGATACGTTTGTCGCCAATGCGCTGAATATCGTGGTTCTCACCGCCGCGCTATCGGTTTATAACAGCTGCGTTTACTGCAACAGCCGTATGCTGTTCGGTCTGGCCCAGCAGGGAAATGCGCCGAAAGCGCTGCTGAACGTCGATAAACGCGGCGTGCCGGTGAGCTCCATTTTGGTTTCCGCCGTCGTGACGGCGCTGTGCGTGCTGATCAACTACCTGGCCCCAGAGTCCGCATTCGGACTGCTGATGGCGCTGGTGGTCTCCGCGCTGGTCATTAACTGGGCGATGATTAGCCTTGCCCATATGATGTTCCGTCGCGCGAAACAGCAGCAGGGCGTGAAAACCCGCTTCCCGGCCCTGTTTTATCCGTTCGGCAACGTTCTCTGCCTGCTGTTTATGGCGGCGGTATTGATCATTATGCTGATGACGCCAGGTATGGCGATCTCCGTGTGGCTGATTCCGGTATGGCTGCTCATCCTGGGCGTCGGCTACCTGTGTAAAGAAAAAACGGCAAAAACGGTGAAAGCCCACTGATCGTGGCGTTACTTTTCCGCCCTCCCCGTCCGGGGAGGGTGTTATCTGCCTCACAGTTTCCCACGTATAACCATTTTATCCATATCAGCGGCGTGATCCTGCTACGCAAATAAAAGCTCGCAGGCGAATAATTACCGCCATCATCTGATGGGGAGAAGTCTCAATGGATAAGGGCAGACTTTCGGTAAGAGAGAAAATCGGGTATGGCATGGGCGACGCCGGATGTAACATTATTTTTGGCGCTATCATGCTGTTTGTTAATTATTTTTATACGGATATTTTTGGTCTTGCCCCGGCGTTAGTCGGTGTTTTACTCCTTTCAGTACGCGTTATCGATGCCGTTACCGATCCGGTGATGGGCGCGCTTGCCGATCGTACCCAAAGTAAATATGGTCGTTTCCGCCCCTGGCTACTGTGGATTGCATTTCCCTACGCGCTGTTCAGCGTGCTGATGTTCACGACGCCGGACTGGGGCTATAACAGCAAAGTTGTCTATGCTTTCGTCACCTATTTTCTGCTTTCCGTGACCTACACCGCCATCAATATTCCCTATTGCTCACTGGGCGGCGTGATCACCAACGATCCAAAAGAGCGCGTGGCCTGTCAGGCTTATCGCTTCGTGTTAGTCGGCATCGCGACGCTGTTGCTATCGTTAACGCTATTGCCGATGGTGGACTGGTTTGGCGGCGGCGACAAAGCCAAAGGCTATCAGTTGGCGATGACCGTGCTGGCGATTATCGGCATGGGTATGTTTCTGTTCTGCTTTGCCAGCGTCCGCGAACGCGTTCGCCCTGCCGTTCCGACGCACGATGATATGAAGAATGATTTCAAAGACGTGTGGAAAAACGATCAATGGGTACGCATTCTGCTATTGACCTTATGTAACGTCTGCCCGGGGTTTATCCGTATGGCGGCGACCATGTATTACGTCACCTGGGTGATGGGACAAAGCACCCATTTCGCTACGCTTTTTATTAGCCTTGGCGTGGTCGGTATGATGATCGGCAGTATGCTGGCAAAAGTCTTAACCGATCGCTGGTGTAAATTGAAGGTATTTTTCTGGACCAATATCGCGCTGGCGATTTTCTCCTGCGCGTTCTATTTCTTTGATCCGAAAGCTACCGTGATGATAGTGGCGCTCTACTTCCTGCTCAATATTCTGCATCAGATCCCTTCCCCGTTGCACTGGTCGCTGATGGCGGATGTCGATGATTACGGTGAATGGAAAACCGGCAAACGCATTACCGGTATTAGCTTCTCCGGTAATCTGTTCTTCCTGAAACTGGGCCTGGCGATTGCCGGGGCGATGGTCGGCTTTTTGCTCTCCTGGTACGGTTATGACGCCAGCGCCAAAGCGCAAAGCGCCTCGGCGATGAACGGTATTATGCTGTTGTTTACCGTTATCCCCGGCGTTGGCTATCTGATTACCGCAGGCGTGGTACGTCTGCTGAAAGTTGACCGTGAACTGATGAAAAAAATCCAGGACGATTTGGAAAAACGTCGCACTAATTACCGCGAATTGAGTGAGTTGCAGGAGCTCAAAGCCGCTGAAAGCGTAAGGAAAGCCTGATGGCAAACTGGCCAAACCCGTTTATTGAACAACGTGCCGATCCGTTTATTTTACGCGACGGCAGCGATTACTACTTTATTGCCTCCGTACCGGAATATGACAGGCTGGAAATCCGCCGGGCTGATTCGCTGGAAGGGTTGCGCGCCGCTGACCCCGTTGTCGTCTGGCGCAAACCGGAAAGTGGCCCGATGAGCCAGCTCATCTGGGCACCGGAAATGCACCGCATCAACGGTAAGTGGTACATCTATTTTGCCGCTACCCATACTCAAGCGCTTGATAAGCTGGGAATGTTCCAGCACCGCATGTTTGCCCTGGAGTGCGCCGATGCCGACCCACTCACCGGCAAGTGGACGGAGAAAGGTCAAATTAAAACACCGTTTGATACCTTCGCCCTCGATGCCACCACTTTTTATCATCAGGGAAAGCAGTGGTATCTGTGGGCGCAAAAAGCGCCGGATATTGCCGGTAACTCAAATATTTATCTGGCTGAACTGGAAAATCCGTGGACGATTAAAGGCGAGCCGGTAAGACTCAGTAAGCCAGAGTACGACTGGGAGTGTCGGGGTTTTTGGGTTAACGAAGGTCCGGCCGTCGTGGTGCATGGCGACAAGCTGTTTATCAGCTATTCGGCCAGCGCCACCGATGAAAACTACTGTATGGGGTTACTGTGGATTAACGTAAACGACGATCCGCGCGATCCGGCCAACTGGCATAAATCACCGCGCCCGGTCTTTACCACCAGCTATGAAAATCGCCAGTATGGGCCGGGACATAACAGCTTTACGCAAACGCCGGAAGGTGAAGATGTACTGGTGTACCACGCGAGAAATTACACCGAAATTGAAGGCGATCCGTTGTACGATCCCAACCGCCATACGCGTCTGAAACGGGTGCGCTGGGACGAAAACGGGATGCCTGATTTCGGCGTGCCGCCAGCCGATACGATCTAAGCCGTTGCACTGCCCGGTGGCGCTAGCGCTTACCGGGCCTACAGGTTTTTCCATTGTAGGCCGCATAAGCGTTAGCGCCATCGGCACAACATTACACTAATGCCCCATAAATGGTGAGCAACGCAATAATCACCACCACCACAAACGAGGCCTTCTTCGCCATCGACACCGCCGCTTTGGGGGTTTCTACTTTGTCAGTATGCGGTTCGCGCGCCAGTGAGAACTGCGCCAGACGTGTGAGCACCTGATACTGCGAAGTATGCAGATCCGCCAGCGAGGCAAACCAGGCCGGCAACGCTTTCTCGCCATGCCCCAGTAATGCATACACTACGCCCGCCAGACGTACCGGAATCCAGTCCAGCACATGAAGAATAGCGTCAATGCCGGATTGCAAACGTTGGTGCGGCGTCTGATAGCGCGCCAGCCAGGTCTGCCAGGCCCGTAAAAACGCATAGCCCACCAGCGTTACCGGCCCCCATGGACCGCCAACGATAAACCAAAATAGCGGTGCGAGGTAAAAACGGAAATTTATCCATAACAACGCATTTTGCAGCTCACGCAAAAACTCACGCTCATTACAATCCGGCGGCACGCCGTGAATCAGCGTAAGCTCGCTGGCCATCGCCTCGCAAGGATGCGGATCGTTACGGGACGCCGCTTTCAGCCAGGCGTGATAATGTACTCGCACTTTGCCCGCGCCGATACACAGCACGCCCAGGAGAATCCACACCACCAGCGTCGGCACGTTAAATAGCAGCCCTTTTAACGCCTGGAGCAGTAGAAAAGTCACCACCATCGCGATCGCCGTCATTCCCATCGTGCGCAACATCGAAAAATGCGTAATCCGACGGAATAGCGCCTCCAGCCGATGATCGAGCTGCCAGTGCTCGCCCAGCTTAAACAGGCGCTCGACAATCAGCACCAGTAATGTCGTAAACAGCGTCATGTCATCTCCTTGTGCGACGAGAGGGCTACCAAAGCGCGAAAGCGCGGCCAGTCAAAGGCAGGGCCAGGGTCCGTTTTGCGGTCAGGCGCAATGTTGCAGTGTCCGGTCATATTGTCGGCGATCGCCGGATAGCAAGCGATAAGCGTGCGCGTCACGGCGGCTAGCTGCTGATACTGCGCATCGGTATAAGCCAGCGTATCTGTCCCCTCCAGCTCAATACCAATGGAGAAATCATTACAACGTTCCCGCCCCTGATAGTTTGATACGCCCGCATGCCACGCACGCTTATCAAAAGGCACATACTGGACGATTTCACCGTCGCGACGAATCAGACAATGGGCCGAAACACGAAGATGAGCGATTTCTGCAAAAAAAGGATGGGCGTCTGGATCTATCGTTCCGGTGAATAATGCATCGATCCACGGACCGCCAAACTCGCCGGGGGGCAGGCTAATATTATGCACCACCAGCAAGGACGGTTTTTCGTCATCCGGACGGCAATCATAATGCGGAGAAGGGACGCGTCGCGCCTCTACCAACCAACCCTTATCTGGCAACATGCGGAGTCTCCTTTTGAGTGGTGCTTATAGCTGCTTCAGAGTAGCATGTTTCTACCTTATGATTCGTTAGCAATTTGGAGTTTTATCATGCCGCCTCGCCGTTATAACCCAGACGACCGACGTGACGCGCTACTGGAACGCATTAATCTCGATATCCCTGCCGCCGTTGCTCAGGCGCTGCGTGAAGATTTAGGTGGAGAAGTCGATGCTGGCAACGATATCACCGCGCAACTTTTGCCGGCAGATACGCGAGCCCATGCCACGGTGATCACTCGTGAAGACGGCGTTTTCTGCGGCAAGCGCTGGGTTGAAGAGGTCTTCATCCAACTGGCGGGCGATGATGTGCGCCTCACCTGGCATGTCGATGACGGCGACGCCATTCATGCCAACCAAACAGTGTTTGAACTGAACGGCCCGGCTCGCGTATTGCTGACCGGCGAGCGCACGGCGCTAAACTTTGTCCAGACCCTTTCCGGCGTCGCCAGTGAAGTACGCCGCTACGTTGGACTATTGGCTGGCACCCAAACCCAGTTGCTCGACACGCGTAAAACGCTGCCGGGTCTGCGCACCGCGCTCAAATATGCGGTTTTATGCGGCGGCGGCGCCAATCATCGTCTGGGCCTCACTGACGCGTTCCTGATTAAAGAAAACCATATCATCGCCTCCGGTTCGGTTCGTCAGGCGGTGGAAAAAGCGTTCTGGCTACATCCGGACGTGCCGGTAGAAGTCGAGGTCGAAAATCTGGATGAACTGGACGATGCGCTGAAAGCAGGCGCGGATATTATCATGCTGGATAATTTCAACACCGACCAGATGCGCGAGGCGGTGAAACGCGTCAACGGCCAGGCGCGGCTGGAAGTATCCGGCAACGTCACCGCGGAAACCTTACGCGAATTTGCTGAAACCGGGGTGGATTTCATCTCCGTTGGCGCGCTGACCAAGCACGTACGCGCGCTCGATCTCTCCATGCGTTTTTGCTGATCCTCTCCGCCCGATGGCGCTGCGCCGTCGGGTCTATAAATCACCTGTCCGTAGATCCGCGTCGTGATTCGGTAAAATATTCGTAGCGCCTCGCAATAACGTTGCCGTGTCATGTAACGCAGCGAAAATCTTCAGAATCCGCCTTCCCGTTTTACCTTTTGCCGCTCGCCCGCTCTTTCCTCGTTTGCCACAGTAGCGCCAGCTAACTCAAGGAGCGAACAATGGAAAAACAACGCGGTTTCACGCTTATCGAACTGATGGTCGTTATTGGCATCATCGCCATTTTAAGCGCCATTGGCATTCCGGCTTACCAGAACTATCTGCGTAAAGCGGCGCTGACGGATATGTTGCAAACGTTTGTCCCCTACCGTACCGCCGTCGAACTCTGCGCTCTGGAACATGGTGGGACGAGCACATGCGATGCGGGCGTCAACGGTATCCCCTCGCCCGTCATCACCCGTTATGTTTCGGGCATGAGCGTGGAAAAAGGCGTCATCACGCTTACCGGCCAGGAGAGTCTGAGCGGGCTTAGCGTCATCATGACGCCCGCCTGGGACAATGCTAACGGCATTACCGGCTGGACGCGTAACTGCAATATTCAAAGCGACAGCGCGTTACAACAGGCTTGTGAAGATGTCTTCCGTTTTGACGCCAACTAAGGAGACAAGATGAAAGACGCTCAGCTCAACACCTTGTGTCAACGTCATCAGGCTGTACTGATCAATAGCGCCAGCAACAGTATCACTGTTGCGGTGGTCGACGCGCCCTCTCATGCGTTACTGGACGCTCTGCATTTCGCTACGCAAAAACAGATTGATATTGTGTGCTGGACTCGCCAGCAAATGGAAAATCATCGGCATAAGCCGGATCAGGCACCCTCGGCAAACGCCGCGAAAGGCGGAGAAACCGCGGCCCAGCTTCTCAATCAGACATTACGCTCGGCGATGGCGAAACGCGCCTCTGATATCCATCTCGAACCAGGCGCCAGCCGCTACCGAATAAGACTCCGCATCGACGGCGTTCTTCATATTCTGCAGGACATCGCTAAAGAGACGGGGCTTGCGCTGACGGCCAGATTGAAAGTCCTGGGAAATTTGGACATCGCTGAACATCGGCTGCCGCAGGACGGGCAATTTACCGTTGACCTGGCGGGAGACAGCATCTCTTTTCGTATCGCCACGCTTCCCTGTAAAGAAGGCGAAAAAGTCGTCTTACGGTTGTTGCATCAGGTTGAACAAACGCTGGATCTGGACACGCTGGGCATGTACGGGGCACAACTTACCGCTTTTAGACAAGCCCTACAGCAACCTCAGGGGCTGGTACTGGTGACTGGCCCCACCGGTAGCGGAAAAACGGTCACGCTATACAGCGCGCTACAAACCCGGAATACGCCGGGTATCAACCTCTGTAGCGTTGAGGATCCGATAGAAATTCCACTGGATGGGATTAACCAGACGCAGATCCATCCCCGCGCCGGGCTCACCTTTCAAAATGTGCTGCGCGCGCTTTTACGCCAGGACCCTGACATCATCATGGTAGGTGAAATTCGTGACGGCGACACCGCAGAAATCGCCATTAAGGCGGCACAAACGGGCCATCTGGTACTTTCAACGCTCCATACAAACTCCACCAGCGAAACCCTGATACGTTTGCAGCAAATGGGCGTAGCACGCTGGATGATCTCATCGGCGCTTACGCTGGTGGTAGCGCAACGCCTGGTAAGGAAGCTTTGCCCGCACTGCAAACAGCGCCTGAACGATCCCGTAGTGCTATCGCCCAATCTTTGGCCCAGCGCGCTACCGCGCTGGCAGGCAAGCGGCTGTCAGCATTGCTACCACGGCTTTTATGGCCGAACCGCGTTATTCGAAGTGTTAACCGTTACCCCGGCATTACGTCAGTTAATTGCGAGCGGCGCATCGGCGCAAGCACTGGAAGCCCACCTCCAACAGACCGGTACAGGGACGCTTTTTGAAAATGGCTGTCGCGCCGTTGAGCAAGGCATGACGTCCTTTGAAGAGATACTGCGCGTTCTGGGAATGCCCCATGAGCGTTAAACAGCTCTGGCGCTGGCAAGGCGTTAACGATAAAGGTCAACTGAAACAAGATGTTGTATGGGCGGACAATCGTCTGGCGCTGATCATCACCCTGCAACATCAGCGCATTATGCCGCTTCGCATCAAGCGCATGGGCGTTAACGCCGCACTGTGGAAAGAAGAGCAAAGCGCTGAAATTATTCATCAGTTGGCCACGCTCATTCATGCCGGGCTGACGCTTTCTGAAGGGCTGGAACTCCTTGCGCAACAGCATCCACACCGACAATGGCAAGCGCTGTTGCGCACGCTGGCTCACGAGCTTGAACAGGGCGTCCCTTTTTCCAGCGCATTAGTCTCCTGGCCGCAGGTATTTCCGCCGCTCTACCAGACGATGATCCGCACCGGAGAACTGACCGGCAAACTGGCCGAATGCTGCTTTGAACTGGCTCGTCAGCAAAAAGCGCAACGGCAGATTACGGTTAGCGTGAAAAAGGCGCTGCGCTATCCCGTCATTATTCTGACAATGGCCGCCCTGGTCGTTTTCGCCATGCTGCACTTTGTTCTGCCGGAATTTGCCGCCATTTACCGTAGCTTCAATACCCCGCTCCCTCTTCTGACGCGCGGTATTATCGCGATAGCGCAATGGGGGGCGGCATGGGGTTGGCTCATCTTGTTCCTGACGATGCTCATTGCTATCGCTCACCGCAGGGTAAAACAAAAGCCGTCCTGGCAAGCGCAGCGGCAGCGTCTTCTGCTACGGCTTCCCGTTATGGGTCGCCTGATAAGAGGCCAGAAACTAGCGCAAATATTCACCGTACTGGCATTAACCCAAAGCGCAGGCATTCCTTTTCTTCAGGGACTGGAAAGCGCTATCGAGAGTCTCGGCTGCCCTTACTGGTCACAGCGTTTAACGCAGGTACATCAGGAGATCGCCGCGGGCAATCCGGTCTGGTTGGCGCTAAAAAATACCCAGGAATTTAGTCCGCTATGCCTGCAACTGGTCAGAACGGGCGAAGCGTCCGGTTCACTCGATATCATGCTGCATAACCTTGCCCGTCACCACAGTGAAACTACGCTGGCGCTGGCCGATAATCTGGCGTCGCTGTTGGAACCGGCGTTATTGATCATTACCGGTTTAATTATCGGTACGCTGGTGGTGGCGATGTATTTGCCGATTTTTCATTTGGGAGACGCGATGAGCGGGATGGGATAAGGCTGGCGCACATTTACGCCAGCCAGAATATTAGAGGCTATTGAAAATGCGGTTTTCTTGTTCCTGCACCCGAATAAAGGTGGTGCGTTTGGTCAACTCTTTCAGGCGAGACGCGCCGACATAAGTGCAGGCTGAGCGTAGACCGCCCAGGATATCGCGGGCAGTATTGCCCACCGGCCCACGCAGCGGCAATTTAACCGTTTTACCTTCTGCCGCGCGGTATTTCGCAACGCCGCCGACATGACGGTTCATCGCAGATTCCGAACTCATGCCGTAGAACAGCATAAATTTCTCGCCGTTCTCTTCTACCACGCTGCCGCCGCTCTCTTCGTGCCCCGCCAGCATGCCGCCCAACATAACGAAATCCGCGCCGCCGCCAAAGGCTTTTGCTACATCGCCTGGCATGGTGCAGCCGCCATCGCTGACGATCATACCGCCCAGGCCATGCGCCGCGTCAGCACATTCGATAACCGCCGACAGTTGCGGATAACCAACGCCGGTTTTTACACGCGTCGTGCATACGGAGCCAGGACCAATTCCCACTTTCACGATATCGGCGCCGGAGAGGATAAGCTCTTCGCACATCTCGCCCGTTACCACATTGCCTGCGCAGATTGTTTTTGTCGGCCATGCTTCACGTGCTTTCGCGACGAACTGCACAAAATGTTCTGAATAGCCATTGGCCACATCAATACAGACAAAGTTCAGCGCAGGATTCAGCGCCAGAATCTGCACGGTTTTTTCGAAATCAGCATCAGAGGTCCCGGTGGAAACCATCACATGCTTGAGAACATCAGCCGAAGCCGTGTTGATAAAAGCTGCCCATTCTTCAACGGTATAATGTTTATGTACAGCAGTCAGAATATCAAACCCGGCCAATGCTTGCGCCATTTCAAACGTCCCGACGGTATCCATATTGGCCGCAATAATCGGTACGCCAGACCAGGTCTGACCTGAGTGTTTAAAGGTGAATTGACGTTCCAGTTCGACATCGGAACGGCTTTTGAGGGTAGAACGCTTAGGACGGATAAGAACGTCTTTGAAACCTAACTTCAGATCTTCTTCAATACGCATGTACGGATTCCTGGGGTTAATGGCGAAAAATCGAAACTCACAACTCCAGTGACGCTATCATACGCACTAATCATGGCCGTACAAGACTGCGAAATTCTCTTTTTTTACGTTACAATCCCATAAATTTACCTGGCGAATAGTAGGTTAATGCTCAGAGCGTATCGTCTTTGCATGCTTGAAATTTAACCTTTTGATTGTCAAACTAAAATTCCGGAAGCTGGAGATATGAGGTATACCGTAGCCTTAACCGGCGGTATTGGCAGCGGTAAAAGTACCGTCGCTGATGCCTTCGCTGACCTCGGAATAACCGTCATCGACGCGGATATTATCGCGCGCCAGATGGTTGAGCCAGGGCAGCCCGCCCTGAACGCAATAGCGGAACATTTTGGTTCTGAACTTATCGCCGCTGACGGCACGTTACGTCGCCGGGCGCTGCGTGAGCGTATTTTTTCGCATCCGGAAGAAAAAGCCTGGCTTAACGCTCTGCTTCATCCCTTAATTCAGCAGGAAACCCAACGACAGTTTCAACAGGCTACGTCGCCCTATGTGTTATGGGTTGTGCCTCTGCTGGTTGAAAACAGGCTGTATCAAAAAGCCAACCGCGTACTGGTGGTTGACGTGACGCCCGAAACGCAGCTCATACGCACAATGCAGCGTGATGATGTTACGCGCGAGCATGTTGAACACATTCTCGCTGCGCAGGCGACGCGTGAAGCGCGCCTTGCCGTGGCGGACGATGTTATTGATAATAACGGCGCACCGGATGCTATCGCATCAGATGTGGCCCGCCTGCACGCCAGTTATCTTAAGCTCGCGTCGCAGTTTGTCTCACAGGAAAAACCGTAATGCACACCCAGGTCCTATTTGAACACCCTCTCAATGAGAAGATGCGTACGTGGCTGCGCATAGAGTTTTTGATCCAACAGCTCTCCATCAACCTGCCAATTGCAGACCATGCTGGCGCACTGCATTTTTTCCGTAATATCAGTGATCTACTGGATGTGTTCGAACGGGGCGAAGTCCGTACCGAACTGCTGAAAGAACTGGAGCGCCAGCAGCGTAAATTACAGGCCTGGGTTGAGGTTCCCGGCGTCGATCAAGACCGTATTGAAGCCCTGCGCCAGCAGTTAAAATCGGCGGGCAGCGTGCTGATCTCCGCCCCGAGGATTGGCCAGCAGCTACGCGAAGATCGCTTGATTGCCCTTGTGCGTCAACGCTTAAGTATTCCTGGCGGCTGTTGCAGTTTCGATTTACCCACTCTGCATATCTGGTTACACCTACAACAGGCGCAGCGCGACGCCCAGATTGAAAGCTGGCTTGCCAGCCTGAATCCCCTCACCCAGGCGCTGACTTTGGTGCTTGATCTGATCCGTAATTCAGCGCCTTTCCGTAAGCAAACCAGCCTGAACGGTTTTTATCAGGATAACGGGGACGACGCCGATTTGCTGCGTCTTATGCTGACGCTCGATTCACAACTTTATCCGCAAATTTCCGGCCATAAGAGCCGTTTTGCCATTCGCTTTATGCCGCTGGATAGTGAAAATGGTCTGGTGCCGGAGCGTCTTGATTTTGAACTGGCCTGTTGCTAAGGAGTAAAAATGTCTGACGTGACCGTCGTAAACTGTCCGACCTGCGGTAAACCGGTCGTCTGGGGGGAAATTAGCCCCTTCCGTCCATTTTGTTCTAAACGCTGTCAGTTAATTGATTTGGGCGAATGGGCCGCCGAAGAGAAACGAATCGCCAGCAGCGGCGACCAGTCTGATAGCGACGACTGGAGCGAAGAGCGCTAACGGTGATGGCTCTGTTAAGACGGCAATATCGCCTTATGACAAAAATAATCAATAAATACGCGTAGTTTTGGCGCCATATGCGCGCGGCCGGGATAATACAAATAAAACCGGCGAGATTAGGCTATAACAGAAACGTAGCCGCCACTGCGCCAGGGTGGATGAAAACCTCGGCGCGTTATCACTGACCCTCAGCCCGCAGGAGCTGGCGGCAATTGAGGCGGTTTTTCCTCACGCCGCCGCCGCCGGCCCCCGCTACTGGCCGGAAATTATGTCGACATTAAATCGCTAATAAGATCGATGGGGATCGTGTTGCGATCCCCCACTAAGGCGCAAATTGGCGTAATTTACGAATAATCGGTTCATTGGCCGGCGGAAAATCGTCCGTATTCAACGCGTTTTGCGCGATCCACCGTCCCGGCTGTCCTTCTTTCCCCCACGGTTCGCCCTCCCAGCGTTCAACCAGCCAAAACCACAGCGTAATGTGTCTATCCGGGAATTGATATTCCAGAGTGTCGAATAATGTCACCTGTGTTGGCGTAATCCCCACCTCTTCCTGTAGCTCCCGGATCAACGCCTGCTCTGGTGTTTCGTCGGCTTCAATTTTTCCGCCGGGAAATTCCAGCTTGTTCGCCATATGCGCATCAGCGGCGCGTCGGGTAATAAAAATTTCGTCGTTCGGGTTGCGGATAATCCCAACCGCGATTTGCAGTTTTTTCATCTTGGTGCATCCATAAAAAAGGCGCAGTCGCCTGCGCCTTTTTATCTGTGTTCAATGCCAGGCCGAATAAGCGTAGCGCCCTTCGGCAATAATGCCAACACCGACCTGATGGCAACACATTATGTCTTATCAGGCCGGTAAGTTTATCGCATCAGCTCAGGCGACCGTGACACTGTTTGTATTTCTTACCGGAACCACAAGGGCAAGGATCATTACGTCCAATCTTACGTTCGCCGGTTTGGGCGGCCAGATCGGCAGCCACGGCAGCATCGTCATCCTGATGGCTTAGCTGCTGCATCTGCGCCAGGCGCTCCGCCTCTTCGCGACGCTGCATTTCCATCGCTTCGACCTCTTCCGGCATACGTACCTGGACTTTGCTCAGGGTACTGATCACTTCATATTTCAGCGATTCCAGCATCGCGGCGAACATAGCGAAGGATTCGCGCTTGTATTCCTGCTTCGGATCTTTTTGCGCATAGCCGCGCAGATGAATACCCTGACGCAGGTAATCCATCGCCGCCAGATGCTCTTTCCACAGGGAATCGAGCGTTTGCAGCATCACGCCTTTTTCGAAATGACGCATCATTTCAGCGCCAACCACCTCTTCTTTACGCTGATACACCTCGATGGACTGCGCCAGGATGCGCTCACGCAGCGTCTCCTCATGCAGCTCCGGCTCTTTATCCAGCCATTCGGCAATCGGCATCTCCAGGTCGAAGTCGTTTTTCAGGCGTTCCTGCAAACCCGGGATGTCCCACATCTCTTCCAGCGACTGCGGCGGAATGTAGGCGTCGATAGTCGCCTTAAAGACATCTTCGCGAATGCTGTTAATGGTGTCGCTCACGTCAGACACATCCAGCAGTTCGTTACGCTGGGTATAAATTGCACGGCGCTGATCGTTCGCCACATCATCATATTCCAGCAGTTGCTTACGGATATCGAAGTTACGGCTTTCTACTTTACGCTGCGCGTTAGCGATAGCTTTCGTCACCCACGGGTGCTCAATCGCTTCGCCCGGCTTCATTCCCAGTTTACGCATCATACCGGAGACACGATCGGAGGCGAAAATACGCATCAGCGCATCTTCCATCGACAGGTAGAAACGGGAAGAACCCGGATCGCCCTGGCGACCGGAACGGCCACGCAGCTGGTTGTCGATACGGCGGGATTCATGGCGCTCGGTGCCAATGATATGCAGACCACCGGCAGCCAGAACCGCGTCATGGCGTACCTGCCAGTCCGCTTTAATCTGCGCAATCTGTTCTTCCGTCGGCGCTTCCAGCGCGGCGACTTCCGCCTGCCAGCTACCGCCCAGCATAATATCGGTACCACGACCCGCCATGTTAGTAGCGATAGTGACCGCCGCTGGATAACCAGCCTGCGCAACGATGCCTGCTTCGTTGGCGTGGAATTTTGCGTTCAGTACGTTATGTTTGATGCCCGCTTTGGTCAGCTCTCTGGAGACCACTTCAGATTTCTCGATAGAAATCGTCCCGACCAGCACTGGCTGACCGTTCGCGGTACGTTCTTTAATATCTTCGATAATGGCCTGGATTTTTTCCGCTTCGGTCATGTAGACCAGATCCGGCAAATCTTTACGGATCATCGGACGGTTGGTCGGAACAACGACGGTGTCCAACTTATAGATAGAACTAAATTCGAAGGCTTCAGTATCCGCCGTACCGGTCATACCGGCCAGCTTTTCATACAGACGGAAGTAGTTCTGGAAGGTAATAGACGCCAGCGTCTGGTTTTCATTCTGAATTTCAACGCCTTCTTTCGCTTCTACCGCCTGGTGCAGACCGTCAGACCAGCGACGCCCCTGCATGGTACGACCGGTATGTTCATCAACAATGATGACTTCGCCGTCTTTCACAATGTAATCCACGTCACGGGTAAACAGCGCGTGCGCGCGCAGCGCGGCGGTGACGTGATGCATCAGCATAATATTGCCAGGCGAGTAGAGCGACTCGCCTTCATCCATAATGCCTTCTTGCACCAGTAGCTCTTCGATCAGCACCAGACCGCGTTCGGTCAGGTTAACCTGGCGCGCTTTCTCATCAACGGAGAAGTGGCCTTCGCCCTGGAAAGTGTCAGAATCTTCTTTCTCCTGACGAATCAGGTGCGGAATGATTTTGTTCACTTTTTTGTACATTTCCGAGCTATCTTCCGCCGGGCCGGAAATAATCAGCGGCGTACGCGCTTCATCGATCAGGATGGAGTCGACCTCATCCACCAGCGCATAATGCAGTTTACGCTGCACGCGCTCTTCCGGGCTGAACGCCATGTTGTCGCGCAGGTAGTCAAAACCGTATTCGTTGTTAGTGCCGTAAGTGATGTCGGCAGCGTAAGCTTCACGTTTGGCTGGCGCAGGCATACCTGGCAGGTTGATACCAACGGACATACCGAGGAATTCGAATAGCGGACGGTTGTTTTCGGCGTCACGCTGCGCCAGATAGTCGTTCACGGTTACCACATGAACGCCTTTGCCGGACAGCGCGTTCAGGTAGGCTGGCAGCGTTGCGGTCAGCGTTTTACCTTCACCAGTACGCATTTCGGCGATACAGCGATCGTTGAGCACCATACCACCCAATAGCTGAACGTCGAAGTGACGCATCCCAAAGACGCGTTTACTGGCTTCACGCACCACCGCGAACGCTTCCGGAATCAGGCTCTCTACGCTTTCGCCTTTTTCAATACGGGCGCGAAATTCGTTGGTTTTCGCTTTCAGTTCGTCATCGGAGAGTTTTTCCATCTCCGGTTCCATCGCATTAATAAGGCTGACGGCCTTACGCATACGACGCAGCGTACGATCGTTACGGCTACCGAATACTTTGGTTAATAATTTGATTAGCATAATAAAGTCTCAAATGCCCCGCGCCGCGGAGCTACAAATAAAGTAAAAGGGTCTTTTTTCGTTAGCTGAGACGTTGCGGACCGGCGCGGATACCCTGCGCCTGACTTATCCAGGCCGGGATGCTAAATGCGGTTTGTGGCGCAAAATACGCCAGGGAGAGGCGGCGAACAATCGCCGGCGGCGTGCCCTCCTGCGTGAGCATCGCGCTGAGCGTATTCAGTAAGGCGATATGATGCGCCTGTAATGGCGACGGCGCGTCGGCAACGGGCAGCGTTTGCGGCGCCATTGCAAAAGAAAGGTGGCGAATCACCGTGCGAATAGCGTGCTGATGCCAGTAATCTACGGTGAAATTGGGACGACGGTTAGAGGCTTCTAACAGCGCAAGATGGCTAAAGTTAACTTTAGACGCGGTGCTGGCGGTCGTCCTTGCAGGCGTATTGGTTTCAGCGGCGTTACTGAGCGCGGGCAAACCAAAACTCGCCGCGACCATCCCTAATAAGAGATGCGGCCAGAAGTATCGTCTGCCTAACTGTCGCCAGCGCGTCAGTATTCCACTCACGTCATTGCCACCTGATATGCCCCTCATGGGCTTACGGAATCAAAACAATTTGCGCACAAATCTTATCATTAAAGCGTACGCGCTACAGCAGTAATGACGAGAAGCTAAGGTGAAAATCGGCTAAGAAAACAGCGAACGCGCCGTGTTTCCATTTAACCCTGTCAAAATGGCTGTATTAAGGAAAGCGCAGATAAAGGATAGTAAAAAAAACGACTGGCTCGCCTGGCCGGAGAGAGTGCCAGGTTAACCAGTCGAATTTTATACGACAGCGTATGTCGTTATGCCAGTACCGTCGAAGGCGCTTTGAAAGCCAACGGCAGTTCTGCGTCGTCCTGGAAGGTCACAAATTCCCAGGCTTCCTGTTTTGCCAGGACTGCCTGTAACAATTTGTTATTCAATGCGTGACCGGATTTATACGCGGTAAACGCACCAATAATATTGTGACCACACATGAACAAGTCACCGATCGCGTCGAGCATTTTGTGACGAACGAATTCATCTTCAAAACGCAGGCCGTCTTCGTTCAATACGCGATAATCGTCAACAACGATGGCACAATCGAAGCTGCCGCCCAGGCACAGGCCGCGGGACTGCAGATATTCGATATCACGCATAAAACCGAAGGTACGCGCACGGCTGATCTGGCGCATGAACGCATCCGCAGAGAAGTTCATCGCGTAGCGCTGGCTGCTGGAATCGATCGCCGGATGGTTAAAGTCGATGGTGAAATCCAACGTAAAACCATTGTACGGTCTGAATTCAGCCCATTTATCGCCATCTTCAACCCGAACAGTCTCTTTGATGCGTACGAATTTTTTGGCGCAGTTCAGTTCATCAATACCGGCATCAAGCAGCAGGTAGACAAACGGAGCGGCACTGCCATCCATGATCGGGATTTCCGGGGCATTAACCTCAATAACGATGTTATCGATACCTAAGCCCGCCAGAGCAGCATTCAGGTGCTCAACGGTTGAAATCCGTACATCATGCTCATTCACCAGACACGTACAGAGCATGGTATCACGCACAGATTTGGCATCGGCCGGGAAATCTACCGGTGGATTCAAGTCGGTGCGACGATAGATGACCCCGGTATTGGCCGGCGCAGGGCGTAATGTCAGGGTGACTTTTTTGCCGGTGTGTAAACCGACGCCAGTCGCCTGAACGATACGTTTAAGTGTCCTTTGTTTGATCATCGTATAATCTCGCCAAATTACCTATCCAACCGAAGTGTACTATACATTCGGCGGGCCAGTTTAGCACAAAGAGCCCAGAATCCCAAATTCCAGCTAATTCTTAATCAGCTTGCTTACGCAGGAATGCGGGGATATCCAGATAATCCGGCTCTTTCGCCGCCTGTGGTGTATTGTCGTTAACCACTTTCGCGACCGTTTTTTGCTCCTGCGTCAGCGGCGCCATACCGTGCTGCTGATAACGATCCAACACCGGCTGCTGCACCTGTTTATTGGTGACCAGAGTGATTTCCGGACGTTTGTCCATACCAATACCGGTCGCCACTACCGTCACGCGCAGTTCATCATTCATATCCGGGTCCAGAGAAGTACCGATAACCACGGTGGCGTTATCCGATGCAAAGGCACGGATGGTGTTACCGACGGTTTCGAACTCATCCAGACGCAGGTCGAAGCCCGCAGTAATGTTGACCAACACGCCGCGCGCGCCGGACAGGTCGATATCTTCCAGCAGCGGAGAAGAAATAGCCATTTCAGCCGCTTCTTCCGCACGGTCTTCACCGCTCGCCACGCCGGAGCCCATCATTGCGTAGCCCATTTCAGACATCACGGTACGCACGTCAGCAAAGTCGACGTTCATCAGGCCCGGGCGGGTGATCAGCTCTGCGATACCCTGAACCGCGCCTTTCAGCACGTCGTTAGCCGCGCCGAACGCGTCGAGCAGGGAGATACCACGGCCCAGCACTTTCAGCAGCTTGTCGTTCGGGATGGTGATCAACGAGTCCACATGCTTGGACAGCTCGGTAATACCCTGCTCCGCAAATGCCATGCGCTTTTTGCCTTCAAAATTGAAAGGTTTAGTCACCACGGCAACGGTCAGAATACCTAAATCTTTTGCCACTTCAGCAACCACTGGCGCCGCGCCGGTTCCGGTACCGCCGCCCATGCCTGCCGCGATAAATACCATGTCTGCGCCTTCAAGCGCCGCACGCAGCGCTTCACGGTCTTCGTCCGCCGCGTTACGACCGACTTCCGGGTTAGCGCCGGCGCCCAGACCTTTGGTAATGCCGCTACCAATTTGAATGGTCTGGCCAACCGCCGTTTTACGCAACGCCTGAGCGTCGGTATTCACCGCGAAGAATTCAACACCTTCGATGCGCTCGCGCACCATGTGTTCAACAGCGTTACCGCCGCCACCACCGACGCCGATGACTTTAATCACCGCGTCGTTGGTTAGTTCCATAGGTTCAAACATAATCTCTCTCCGTCATGTGCCTGTCGCCTGAGGCCGTAATATCTGGCGGCCTCATAAAAATTAAAACTCTTTTCGCAGCCAGCTATTAAGTCGCTTGATCCACGAGCCAACTGATGCCGTAACACGTTTTTCCACTTCTGCTTCACCGTTTAAGTGGGACTCTTTCCCGTAGTGAAGCAATCCCACCGCCGTTGAGTAATACGGCTCCTGGGCATAATCCGTCAGACCAGTGATATTCAGCGGCGCGCCGATACGCACCTGCGTATGAAACACGCGCTGAGCGCAAGCAGCAAGCCCTTCGATTTGCGCCGCGCCGCCGGTTAACACAATCCCCGCCGCCAGGTGATGTTTTACCCCTTGTTGGCGAAGCTGTTCCTGTAATTGCAATATCTCTTCGTTGACCAGATTGAGCAGCTCGGTGTAACGCGGCTCAATCACTTCCGCCAGCGTCTGACGTTGCAGGCTGCGCGGCGGACGCCCGCCTACGCTCGGTACTTCAACGCTCTCGTCTTTACCGACAATGGAACCCAGCGCGCAACCGTGGCGGACTTTAATGGCTTCAGCATCGCTCGGCGGCGTACCAAAGGCATAAGCGATATCGCTGGTCACCACGTTCCCCGCGTAAGGGATCACTTTGGTATGACGCAGCGCGCCGCCAGTATAAACGGCGATATCCATTGTACCACCGCCGATATCCACGACACAGACGCCCAGTTCACGTTCATCTTCCGTTAACACGGAATAACTGGCCGCCAGTCCGGCAAATATCAGTTGGTCAACTTTCAGACCACAACGTTCAACAGCTTTGACAATGTTTTTTGCCATATCGTTGTGGCAGGTAATCAAATGTACTTTCGCCTGCATACGCACGCCGGAAAGACCGACCGGATTTTTAATGCCTTCCTGGTAGTCAATGGCATACTCCTGAGGAATCACATGCAGCACGCGATGTTCATCGCGCACGCGCACTGACTTCGCAGTATGCACGACGTTTTCCACATCTTCTTGCGTCACTTCCTCTTCGGAAATGGGCACCATACCAATTTCATTCTGACAGCTAATATGTTTGCCGGAAAGCGCCAGATATACCGAGGAGATCTGGCAATCGGCCATCAATTCCGCCTGGTCAATGGCGCGCTGAACGCATTTCACCACTGACTCAAGGTCATTCACCCCGCCTTTATCCATACCCCGCGATGGGCAACTGCCCACGCCAATGATATTGACCATACCGTCGGGCAGAACTTCCCCTACTAAAGCGGCAACCTTCGCGGTGCCAATCTCCAGTCCTACTACCAGTTTTCTGTCCGTCGCCTTGATCATTGTTGTTCTGCCTGTGCCTGATTCTGTTGCTGATTAGATTCCTCAGGGGGGAGCGGCGCCCAGCCAACTGCCGCACCTGAGTCATAACGCAAATCAACGTAGCTAATCCGTTTGCCATCGGTTTGCGCCTGCTGCTGTAAAACCGGATAGAGTTCTACAAAGCGAGCCAACCTTTTCATCGTATCGCCCCTGCCGAGATTGAGCTTAATGCCGTTATTAAGCGTCAATTGCCAGGAGCGACGTGCGGTCATCGCCGCTTCCTTTAGAGTGAATTTATCCTTAGCCAGCACCTGCCCCATCTCGCGGTATCCCTGCAACACTTCACTCGCGCTGCCTTCCGGGCCATACAACATGGGTAAAACCTGTTTGCCGATGCGGTCTGACGGCACGCTGAAGGTGTTCCCTTCAGCATCGACCATATGTTGATCATTCCAACGCGCAATCGGCACATATTCAACCAGATGAATCTTCAATTCATCAGGCCACTGTTTTCTGACGCTGGCCTGTTTAATCCACGGCAAACGCTCAATCTGGCTCTGGATAATGTTCACATCCTGCGTCATGAAGGTTCCCGGCGCGCCCAGAGCCAGTATCGCCTGACGGATATCATCGTTACGCGTGTAGTGACGCTCGCCGGTTAATACCAGCTTTGATAACGGTAAACGCTGCGCATCTTCCATCCACCCTAACACGACCCACCCGCTAACAAACACGGTGCACAGTACCGTCAGCAGGAATAAAATTCCTGCAAGACGCGTTCCATTATTGCGGCGTGAAGAAGGCGTCTCTTCATCACTGTTTCGCGTGTTCAGCGCAGCCTGCGACATATCAGTCCGCCAACTCCAGAATTCGTACCACTAACTGCGAGAAGCTCATTCCCGCCTGACGCGCCGCCATCGGCACCAGACTATGGCTGGTCATCCCCGGAGAAGTATTGGCTTCCAGCAGATAAAACTGACCATCGCTGTCCAGCATGACGTCAATACGCCCCCATCCCGTGCAGCCTAAAGCTTTCCATGCCTGCAGGACGAGAGACTGTAGCGCGGCTTCCTGGGACGCTTCTAAACCGGCAGGGCAGAAATACTGAGTCTCATCAGAGAGATACTTCGCCTCATAATCATAGAAGGTTCCTGCCGGTTGGATACGAATTGACGGTAAAATTTCTTCGCCAACTATCGCCACCGTAAATTCCGGACCGCACAGCCATTTTTCAATCAGTATTTCGTCATCATGCTGAAAAGCCAATGATAACGCACCCTGTAAAGCATTTTCTTCTACTACTTTCGTCATACCGACGCTGGAGCCTTCACGGCTGGGTTTGACGATCAGCGGTAAACCCAGCGCCGAAATTCGCGCTTTTTGTTCTTCGCTAAGGCCTTTTTCAAACTCAGCGCGCGTCAGCGCGACCCACGGCGCAACCGGTAAGCCTGCGCCCTGCCACAGCAATTTACTGCGCAGTTTATCCATGGAAAGCGCCGAGGCCATCACGCCGCTGCCGGTATAAGGCAGGCCGAGCAGTTCAAGCATTCCCTGTAAGGTGCCATCTTCACCGCCACGGCCATGCAACGCAATAAAGACCTTCTGAAAGCCCATTGCTTTAAGCTGCGCGACATCGACCTCTTGCGGATCGACGGGATGCGCATCAATGCCGCCTTCACGTAACCCGGCCAACACTGCCGCGCCGGAATTTAACGAAACGTCCCGCTCCGCAGAGGTTCCGCCCAACAGGACCGCGATTTTATCAGCCATGTTGCTCTTCCTCCTGGATTTGCGGCTTCAGCTTGATTTCAGATAAGTAACGCGCAATTTTGCCAACATTTCCTGCGCCTTGCACTAATATCAAGTCGTTACCCGTCAGCACCGGCGCTAACATTGTCGCAACCTGAGCCGGATCGGAAACCAGAATCGGGTCAATTTTTCCCCGATTACGAATCGTACGACATAAAGAACGGCTATCCGCGCCCGGAATCGGCGCTTCGCCCGCCGGGTAAACGTCCAGCATCAGCAGCGCATCGACCTGGGTCAGCACATTGGCGAAATCGTCATACAGATCGCGCGTGCGCGTGTAACGGTGCGGCTGAAACAGCATCACCAGGTTTTTATCCGGCCACCCTGCTCGCGCAGCTTTAATGGTGGCGTCTACTTCAGTCGGATGATGGCCATAGTCATCCACCAGCATCGCCGTCCCGGCTTTACCATTCACCGGCTCAAGCGGGAACTCGCCGAGGAAGTCAAAACGACGCCCGGTCCCCTGGAAGCTTTCCAGCGCGCGCAGGATAGCGTCATCGTCGATGCCTTCTTCGGTCGCTACCGCCACTGCTGCGGCGGCATTCAGGGCATTGTGGCGACCCGGCGCATTCAACGTGACATGCAGATCCGGCATTCCCTGGCGCAACAGCGTAAAGTGCCCCTGCGGCCCTATCTGCTGATAATCTTCTACGCGGACGTCAGCATCCTCGCTAAAGCCATACGTCGTGGTCTGACGCCCCACCCGCGGCAGCAGCTCGCGGATGACCGGATCGTCGACGCACATTACCGCGCGACCGTAGAACGGCAGGTTATGCAGGAAGTTAATAAACGTCTGCTTTAAATTTTCAAAGTCGCCATGATAGGTATCCATATGGTCGGCTTCGATGTTGGTGACGATCGCGACCATCGGCTGCAAATGCAGGAAGGATGCGTCGCTCTCATCTGCCTCGGCAATCAGGTAACGACTATGGCCCAGACGCGCATGAACGCCTGCGGCTTTCACCAGTCCGCCATTCACGAAAGTCGGGTCCAGCCCCGCTTCGGCATAAATACTGGACACCATCGCGGTCGTTGTGGTTTTTCCGTGCGTCCCGGCAATGGCGATGCCGTGGCGAAAACGCATCAGTTCCGCCAGCATTTCCGCACGGCGAATAACCGGAATACGCGCTTCATGCGCCGCGACAATTTCCGGGTTATCCGCGGAAATTGCGCTGGAAACGACGACCACGCTGGCATCACGCACATTTTCCGGACGATGGTTAAAGAAAATCGTCGCCCCCAGGCTCGTCAACTGCTGGGTCACCGGATTCGGCGCTAAATCGGAACCACTGATCTGATACCCTTCATTGGCCAGAACTTCGGCAATACCGCCCATACCAGCACCACCGATGCCGACAAAGTGAATGTGCCGAACGCGACGCATTTCGGGCACGATGGAACGCAGTTTTGCCAGTTGTTGTGTATTCATTCTTTACGCCATTAACTCCAATACCCGCCATACTTCAAATTGCAGATGCGTTGGCTTGCCTGCAACCCAAATTATTGAGGGTAGAAAAACCCTGCGATGCAAAAGGCACCGCCACAAATTATGTCCGGGCAACCCGGCTGACTTCACTGGCGACGCGTTCGGTAGCATCCGGAATGGATACCGCGCGGGCACGCTCCGCCATGGTTAACAACGCCTCGCGCGACCACCCCGCCAGGGTGTCGGCGACAGCCTCTACAGTAAACTGCGGCTGCTCAAAAATCTTAGCTGCGCCGGCGTTTTCTAACGGCAGCGCATTCCAGTACTGCTGCCTGTCTTTATGCTGAAACGGCACGAATATCGCCGGTAATCCGGCGGCGGCGATCTCGCTCACCGTTAAAGCGCCGGAACGACATACCACCACATCCGCCCACGCATAGGCGGCGGCCATGTCATCGATAAATTCCGTTACCTTATGTTGCGGTTGTCCCGCCCCGGCATATGCCTGCTCTACCGTGAGCTGCGCGCCTTTTCCGCTTTGATGCCAGATTGTAACCGTATCGCCCAGTCTGGCGGCAACCTGCGGCATCGTCTGGTTCAGGACTCGCGCCCCCTGAGAACCGCCGACCACCAACACGCGAATCGGGCCGTCACGACCGGCCAGACGCACCTGCGGCAACGGCAACGCCAGTACGTCGGTACGCACCGGGTTACCCACCACTTCCGCGTTCGGAAACGCACCGGGAAACGCCTGCATCACCGTGGTCGCGATTTTGGCCAGCCACTGATTGGTTAGCCCGGCGATACCGTTTTGCTCATGCAAAACGACCGGAATACCCAATGACCAGGCGGCAAGACCGCCGGGGCCGGATACATAACCGCCCATTCCCAGCACGACATCCGGCTTAAATCGCTTCATGATCGCTCGCGCCTGCCGCCAGGCGTTAAAAATCCGCAGCGGCGCCGCCAGAAGCGCTTTTACGCCTTTACCGCGCAGACCGGAGATCCGAATAAAGTCAATGTCGATGCCATGCTTCGGCACTAAATCCGCTTCCATACGATCGGCGGTACCCAGCCAGCGAACCTGCCAGCCCTGGGCCATTAAATGATGCGCAACGGCCAGTCCCGGGAACACGTGCCCGCCGGTACCGCCCGCCATCACCATTAACCGCTTCGGTTGACCACTCATCGAGAACCTCGTGTAAACGCCTGCGCTTTTTCCAGACGCGTTTCATAATCAATACGTAATAAAAACATAATGGCCGTCGACATAATCAACAGACTCGACCCGCCATAACTGATCAGCGGCAGCGTAAGGCCTTTGGTCGGCAGCATCCCCGCGGCCGCGCCAACGTTTACCAGCGCCTGGAAACTAAACCAGATACCGATAGAACACGCTAAAAATCCGGAAAAACGGTGGTCAATCTCCAATGCCTTACGGCCAATCGACATCGCGCGAAAAGCGACGAAGAATACCATTAAAAGCGCCAATACCACACCGATATAACCCAGTTCTTCCCCAATAATGGCGAAGATGAAATCGGTGTGCGCCTCCGGCAAATACTCCAGTTTCTGCACCGAATTCCCCAGCCCTTGCCCCCATATCTCACCGCGACCAAAAGCCATCAGCGACTGCGTCAGCTGATAACCGCTGCCGAACGGATCTTCCCAGGGGTTCCAGAACGAGGTAACGCGGCGAATACGATACGGTTCGGCGAGGATTAACAGAATCACCGCCGAGATGCCCATCCCGATAATGGCGATGAACTGCCATAATTTCGCCCCGGCGAGAAACAGCATCGCCAGCGTGGTGACAAACAGTACGACCACCGTCCCGAGGTCAGGCTGCGCCAGCAGTAACACCGCCAGCACCAGAATCACGCCCATTGGTTTTAAAAAGCCGCGCAGGTTATTTCGCACCTCATCAACCTTACGCACCAGATAGTTCGCGAGGTAGCAGAACAGCGACAGCTTGGTAAACTCCGCAGGCTGAATACGCAGCGGCCCCAGCGCAATCCAGCGCGACGCCCCGTTGACCGAGCTCCCGACGACCAGCACGATAAGCAGCATAATGATCGACGCTATCAGCATCGTCGTGCTGTATTTTTGCCAGAAGGTCATGGGCAAACGCAGCGTGACCATCGCCAGACAAAATGCCAGGAAGATATAGAGCGCATCACGTTTGGCAAACAAAAACGGATCGTTCGCCAGGCGCTGCCCGACTGGCATGGAGGCCGACGTCACCATGACAAAACCAATCGCCGCCAGCCCGAAGGTCAGCCATAGCAGCGTGCGGTCATACATGATCAGACTGTCGGCGTCTTTATCGCGCGAAGCCATCACCCAGCCTTTAAGCGCCGCAAACAGCCAGGCCAGGAGGCCAAAGCCTGGTACGCGCGGCATTCTCAGACGGGGGAGAGATAAACGCATCAACCTAACTCCTTCGCCAGACGGGTAAAGACATCGCCCCGTTGCTCAAAATTTTTAAACTGATCGAGGCTGGCGCAGGCGGGCGACAGCAGCACCATATCACCCGGTTGAACGCGCGGCGCCAGCAAACGCATCGCCTCTTCCATCGTCTCAGTCTGTTGGGCGATTTCCGGACGCAGTGCGGCAAGCTGCGCGCCATCGCGCCCAAAGCAATACAGGCGGATACGATCGCCGGTCAGATAGCGCGCCAGCGGAGAAAAGTCTGCCGACTTACCGTCGCCGCCCAGCAGCAGATGCAGCGTACCGTCCACATGCAAACCGTTTAGCGCCGCTTCGGTACTGCCGACATTGGTCGCTTTAGAGTCGTTGATCCAACGTACGCCGTTATGCTCCAACGCCAGCTGGAAGCGATGCGCCAGACCGGTAAATGTCGTCAACGCCTTCAAACTGCTGGCGCGCGGCAGACCTACGGCATCCGCCAGCGCCAGCGCCGCTAACGCATTGGTATAGTTATGCTGGCCGGAAAGCTTCATCTCTTTCACGTTCAGCACCTTCTCGCCTTTGACTCGCAGCCAGGTTTCGCCCTGCTGACGATTAAGGTGATAATCACCCATATTGACGCCAAAGCTGACGCAGCGCTCATCGGCCCCGCGAACCGGCATCGTCAACGCGTCATCGGCATTCACTACGCACACTTTCGCCTTCTCGTAGACGCGCAGTTTCGCCGCCCGGTACTGTTGCAAACCAAACGGATACCGGTCCATATGATCTTCAGTGACGTTGAGCACCGTTGCCGCCGCCGCTTGCAAACTTGAGGTAGTTTCCAGTTGGAAACTGGATAATTCCAGCACGTACAATTCGCGATCGGCATCCAGCAGCATCAGCGCCGGAAGACCGATATTGCCGCCAACGCCGACATTGACGCCCGCCGCCTTCGCCATCTCGCCCACTAAGGTGGTCACGGTGCTTTTGCCGTTCGAGCCGGTGATGGCCACAATCGGCGCTTGCGCTTCGCGGCAAAACAGTTCGATATCGCCGACAATTTCCACTCCAGCGCTGGCGGCAGCGCTAAGAGAGGGATGCGCCAGAGCAATACCAGGGCTGGCGACGATTAAATCCGCCGCTAAGAGCCACTCGTCGTTCAGGCCGCCAACGTGACGCTCAACCTCTTGCGGCAGCTTATCCAGACCCGGCGGCGTCACGCGAGTATCCATCACCCGCGGCGTCACGCCGCGGGCGAGAAAAAAGTCCACGCAAGAGAGTCCGGTTAAGCCCAGACCAATAATGACGACGTTTTTGTCCTGGTAATCAGCCATGATTAACGTACCTTCAGCGTTGCCAGGCCAATCAGCACCAGCATCAGCGAAATAATCCAGAAGCGCACAATTACGCGCGGTTCCGGCCAGCCTTTCAGTTCATAGTGGTGATGGATAGGCGCCATACGGAAAATACGCTGTCCGCGTAGTTTAAAGGAACCCACCTGCAGGATGACCGACAGAGTTTCCACCACAAAGACGCCGCCCATGATCACCAGCAGAAATTCCTGACGCAGCAGCACGGCGATAATGCCCAACGCGCCGCCCAACGCCAGCGATCCGACATCGCCCATAAAAACCTGCGCCGGATAGGTGTTAAACCACAAGAATCCTAATCCCGCGCCGACAATCGCCGTACAGACAATCACCAGCTCGCCCGCATGGCGTAAATACGGAATATGCAGGTAATTGGCGAAGTTCATGTTCCCGGTCGCCCAGGCCACCAGCGCAAAGCCGGCGGCAACGAAAACAGTCGGCATAATCGCCAGACCATCAAGCCCGTCGGTCAGGTTTACGGCGTTACCCGTACCGACGATGACAAAGTAGGACAGCAGAATGTAAAACAGCCCCAATTGCGGCATAACATCTTTAAAGAACGGCACCACCAGTTGGGTCGCGGGCGTGTCTTTCCCGACGAGATAAAGCGCAAAGGCCACGCCGAGCGCGATAACCGACATCCAGAAATATTTCCAGCGCGCAATCAGCCCTTTGGTATCTTTCCGCACCACTTTGCGGTAGTCATCGACAAAACCGATAATGCCGTAGCCAATCAATACCACCAGCACGCACCAGACGTACGGATTAGACGGGTAAGCCCATAACAGAACGGAAATCACAATCGCCGTCAGGATCATGATGCCGCCCATCGTCGGCGTACCGCGTTTACTGAAGTGCGATTCCGGGCCATCGTTACGTACCACCTGGCCAAAAGAGAGTTTTTGCAGACGAGCGATCATACGCGGGCCCATCCATAAAGAGATGAACAGCGCGGTCAACAGGCTGACGATGGCGCGAAACGTCAGATAAGAAAAGACGTTAAAGCCGGAATAATATTTGACCAAATGCTCGGCCAGCCAAACTAACATGAACCTTTCTCCTGTAACGCATGAACCACATCTTCCATCGCGGCGCTGCGTGATCCTTTCACTAAAATAGTCATCATTGGTTGCTCCTGAAGCAGAGCGTGTAAACGCGCAATGAGCGCGGCTTTATCGGCAAAATGTTCGCCGACGCCGCTGGCGTGGCTGATAGCCTGACTGAGTTTTCCGGTGCTTAACACGCGATCAATACCCGCCGCTTTTGCGGCCTCGCCAACCTGGAGGTGGCACGCTTCGCTTTCTGCGCCCAGCTCGGCCATATCGCCTACCACCAGCACGCGGTAGCCGGGCATTTCAGAAAGGACCTGCACTGCGGCGGTCATCGAACCGACGTTGGCGTTATAAGCGTCATCCAGTACCAGTTGGTTTTCACTTAGCTGAATCGGGAACAGACGCCCGGGTACAGCTTTTAACGCCGCCAGCCCTGCTTTAATCGCCGTCAGCGTCGCCCCCACCGCCATTGATAAAGCAGCGGCCGCCAGCGCGTTGGCAATATTGTGCCGCCCCGGCAACGGCAGCAGCACATCAATGCTGCCCGTCGGCGTTTGCAGGGTAAATTCGGTACCGTGTGACGTCACGTGGATATTCGCAGCGGTAAAGTCGCTGTTTGCCGCATTCGGCGAAAAGCGCCACACCTGACGATCGCCAATAATGCTTTGCCAGTTCAGCCAGTCATTATTATCGGCATTCATAATCGCGATACCGTTCTCAGGCAAACCGGTATAGATTTCGCCTTTCGCTTTCGCCACGCCGGCCAGCGAGCCGAAACCTTCCAGATGCGCCGCCGCCAGGTTATTGACCAGCGCCGCTTCCGGGCGCGTCAGGCTAACGGTCCAGGCGATTTCTCCCTGGTGATTAGCGCCTAACTCGATTACCGCATAGTCATAATCATGGTTTAAGCGCAGCAGCGTTATCGGCACGCCGATGTCGTTGTTAAAATTGCCTGCGGTATACAGAGTATTTCCGCACTGGCTAAGAATCGCGGCGGTCATCTCTTTGACCGAGGTTTTGCCGGACGAACCGGTTAACGCCACCACCCGCGCCGGTACCTGCATACGTACCCAGGCGGCCAGTTGGCCAAATGCCTGACGCGTGTCTTTTACAATCACCTGCGGAAGATCGATATCCAGAGGACGACTGACCAGCAGGGCGCCAGCGCCGTTCGCTTTTGCTTTATCAGCAAAATCATGCGCATCAAAGCGTTCCCCTTTCAGCGCCACGAACAGGCATCCCGGCGTCACTTTCCGTGTGTCGGTAATGACCGTATCGAGCGTGAGATCCGCCCCGCGGTGTTCGGCGCCAAGGACATCGGCAATTTTGCTGAGCGTTACGCTAATCATGCGATCACCCCCAGCAAACGCGCTGCGGTCACGCGGTCTGAATAATCAAGACGCTGCGTGCCGACAATCTGGTAATCCTCGTGCCCTTTACCTGCAATCAGCACGACGTCATTGTCTTTTGCCTGCATAATGGCATTGGTTACCGCCTCAGCGCGGCCTTCCATTACCCTGACCTGCCCGGCGTCCAGCATTCCGGCCAGAATATCGTTGATAATGGCGCGCGGCTCCTCGGTACGCGGGTTATCGTCAGTCACCACGACGATATCCGCGAATTCTTCGGCAATGGCCCCCATGAGTGGGCGCTTACCTTTGTCACGATCCCCGCCACAGCCAAAGACGCACCACAATTTTCCGGCGCAGTGCAGGCGCGCCGCCTGCAACGCTTTTTCCAGCGCATCCGGCGTGTGCGCGTAATCCACCACCACCGTCGGTTTGCCTGGCGCAGTGAACACTTCCATACGCCCGCAAACCGGCTGCAAACGCGCGGCGGTTTTCAGCAAATCCGTTAACGGATAGCCCAGCGCCAGCAGCGTCGCCAATGCCAGCAGTAAGTTGCTGACGTTAAACGCGCCCATCAGGCAGCTTTCGATTTCGCCTTCACCCCAGCTTGAAGCAAAACGAATCGTCGCTCCGCGGTCGTGGTACTCCACCGCCTCCGCTTTCAGCCAACGACCGTGACAGTTAGGGTTGATATGCCCTTCCATTGAAACCGCGACCGCATCGGGTAGCGACGCCAGCCAGCGGCGTCCAACTTCATCATCGGCATTGACGATTGCCTGACCGTGATGGTGGGTGGAATAAAGCATCCATTTTGCCGCCTCGTAATGCGCCATATCGCCATGATAGTCGAGATGGTCGCGGCTCAAATTAGTAAACACGGAGGCGGCAAATTTCAGCGCCGCCACGCGATGCTGCACCAGGCCGTGAGAAGAGACTTCCATCGCGCCGAAGGTCGCGCCCTGCGCAACCAGACTGGCCAGCACATGCTGAACATCCACAGCGGAACCGGTTGTGTTCTCCGTCGGGATCACTTTACCCAACAGTCCGTTGCCTACCGTTCCCATCACTGCGCTGGTTTCGCCGAGCAACTGGCTCCACTGCGCCAGTAGTTGGGTGGTGGTGGTCTTGCCATTGGTGCCGGTCACCGCCACCAGACGCATGTTTTCAGATGGCTCATGGTAAAAGCGGCCCGCCAGCGCAGATAAACGCTCATTGAGCTGGCTGAGATAGACGACTGGTACGCCGTGCATTTCGCGAATCTCACCGTCGCTCGCCTCGTCTTTCGCCTCTGCAATAATGGCAGCTACGCCTTGCGCTATCGCCTGCGGGATATATCGACGCCCGTCCGCCTGATGACCCACCACTGCCACAAAGAGATCGCCCGCCGCAGCCACACGGCTGTCGAGCGTCATCTCTCGCAGTTCTCGCGCGGGTAGTCCAGCCACCCACGGAGCAAGAAGGTCGCGCAAATTACGATCTGCCACCTGTTCCCTCGCCTTGATTAATTACGAATTCATTTTTTTCGCCCGTTGCCAGCGCGTCCGGTTCGATGTTCATGGTGCGCAGAACGCCGCCCATGATGGCACCAAATACCGGCGCGGAAACGGCGCCGCCGTAGTATTTACCCGCCTGCGGATCGTTGATGACAACCACCAGCGCGAAGCGCGGCTGACTCGCAGGCGCGACGCCTGCGGTGTAAGCAATGTATTTGTTGATGTAGCGACCGTCCGGCCCCACTTTTTTCGCCGTACCGGTTTTAATCGCGATACGGTAGCCTTTAATTGCCGCCTTCACGCCGCCGCCGCCCGGCAGCGCTACGCTTTCCATCATATGCACCACGGTGCGTACGGTGGATTCAGGGAAGATGCGTTCGCCGGGTACAGGCGGATCAACTTTGGTAATCGACAGCGGGCGATAAATGCCATAGCTGCCGATCGTTGCATAGACTCGCGCTAACTGTAACGGCGTTACCATTAGCCCGTAGCCGAAAGAGAAGGTGGCCCTCTCTATGTCGGACCACCGTTGTTTTTGAGGATATAAGCCACTGCGTTCTCCGACCAACCCCAAATTGGTCGCCTTTCCTAGCCCAAAACGTGAGTAAGTATCTACTAACGCTGAGGACGGCATCGCTAACGCCAGTTTGGATACACCGACGTTACTCGACTTCTGTAGAACCCCGGTCAGGGTTAATTCGCTGTAGCGCGCCACGTCTTTAATTTCGTGGCCGTTAATTCGGTATGGAACGGTATTCAACACCGTATTTTCGTTGACGATACCGCGCTGAAGCGCAGTCATCACCACCATCGGCTTAACCGTAGAACCCGGTTCAAACACGTCGGTGATGGTACGGTTACGCATCGCGTCTTTCGGCGTACCGGCAAGGTTGTTGGGGTTATAGGAAGGGCTATTCGCCATCGCCAGTACTTCACCGGTATTGACATCGACCAGCACCGCGCTACCGGATTCCGCCTTGTTAAACGCCACCGCGTTGTTCAGTTCGCGGTAAACCAGCGCCTGTAAGCGTTCATCAATGCTTAACGCCAGGTTGTGCGCTGCCTGACTGTCAGTGGAGGAGATATCCTCAATCACGCGGCCATAGCGGTCTTTACGCACGATTCGCTCGCCAGGCTGACCGGTAAGCCACTTATCAAAGCTCTTTTCAACGCCTTCAATCCCCTGACTGTCGACGTTGGTAAAACCGATGAGGTGAGCGGTTACTTCTCCTGACGGGTAGTAGCGGCGGGACTCTTCACGCAAATGAATCCCCGGCAGTTTGAGTTTTTTGATGTAGTCCGCCATGTCAGGGTTTACCTGGCGCGCCAGATAAATAAAACGCCCTTTCGGGTTGGCGTTGATACGGGCGGAGAGCTGATCGAGCGGAATATTGAGCGCAGTAGAAAGCGCTTTCCAGCGATCGCCAACGCTGATGCCGCCGGCGTCATGAACTTCTTTCGGGTCGGCCCAGATCGCCTTAACCGGTACGCTGACCGCCAGTGGACGCCCGGAACGGTCGGTAATCATACCGCGTGAGGTGGAGACTTCCTGAACACGCAGCGAACGCATATCGCCCTGACGCACCAGCATATCCGGGGCGATAATCTGTAGCCACGCCGCGCGTCCAAGTAAAAAAACCAGCGCCAGTAAAATACAGCCGCACAGCAACGCAAAACGCCAACTGATGAAGTTGGTCTGTTCTTCCTGGCGCTTCGATTTTTGCGTTTTTGCCGCTGCTTTCATGCGTCGCGTTTATCCTTATTTTTGCACTACGATATTTTCTTGGGACGGATCAACATGCTGCATTTGCAGCTTTTCCGTTGCGATCCGCTCCACCCGGCTGTGATCGCCGAGCGCATTTTCTTCAAGGATCAGGTTGCGCCATTCAATGTCCAATGCATCGCGCTCCAGAACCAGTTGTTCACGCTGCGCGGTGAGTAAACGAGTATGGTGCGCCGTCGTGACCACCGTCACCGCCGTTAAAATGATGCAAATGAACAAGCAGAGTGGCAGCTTCCCGAACCGCAAAAGATCGTCACCGATCACGCCAGGCAAGGCATGGCGCTCGTTGCTTCCTATCGATCCCTTCACTTTGCTTAGGGCTTCTGTCACTCTGCTGATCATGCGTTCGTCCTCTCTGCGATACGCAGAACTGAACTACGGGCCCGAGGATTTTCAGCTACCTCTTTTTCACCCGGCATCAACTTGCCTAACGCTCGTAACTCACGACCGCCCAGTTTTTTGAGCTGCGCTTCCGTCATCGGTAATCCAGCCGGTACCTGCGGACCGCGGCTTTGCTCACGCATAAAGCGTTTCACAATACGGTCTTCCAGCGAGTGGAAACTGATGATTGAAAGCCGCCCGCCTGGGGCCAGTACGCTGAGCGAGCTTTTTAGCGCCTGCTCTATCTCCTCCAGTTCACTGTTTACCCAGATGCGCACCGCCTGGAAGGTACGGGTCGCGGGATGTTTGAATTTGTCTTTTACCGGGGTCGCCGCCGCAACCACTTCAGCCAGCTCTTTGGTGCGGGTCATCGGCTGTTCGCGATTGCGCTCAACAATGGCGCGAGCAATACGTTTGGCAAAACGCTCCTCGCCGAATGTTTTCAGCACCCAGGCGATATCCGCTTCCTCCGCCGTTTGTAACCACTCGGCGGCAGACTGGCCGCGCGTCGGGTCCATTCGCATATCCAGCGGACCGTCGCGCATAAATGAAAAACCGCGCTCCGCATCGTCAAGCTGCGGAGAAGAGACGCCAAGATCGAGAAGGATCCCGTCAATCTTGCCGGTAAGCTCGCGCTCGGCTACATAATCAGCCAGCGCGGAAAAAGGTCCATGAATGATGGAGAAGCGAGGATCATTAATGGTCTGCGCAACGGCGATCGCCTGCGGATCGCGATCGATCGCCAGCAAGCGCCCCTCTTCGCCCAGTTGCGAGAGGATCAGGCGCGAGTGGCCGCCGCGACCAAATGTGCCATCAATATAGATACCATCCGGACGAATATTCAGCCCATTAACGGCTTCATCCAACAGTACCGTAGTGTGTTTAAAATTTTCCATCATCTTATAGAGACAAGTCCTGCAGCCGCTCCGATAACGTTTCGGTAGCTGACTGTTCAGCGTCGATATCTTCCTTGACCTGTTGATACCAGGTCGTTTCATCCCACAGCTCAAATTTGTTGAACTGTCCAACCAGCATCACTTCTTTCGTCAGTCCGGCATGTTGCCGCAGAACTGGCGCGATCAGTAATCGACCTGCACCATCCATCTGACATTCGCTGGCATGGCCCAACAGTAAACGCTGTACGCGACGTTCTACCGGGTTCATGCTCGACAGACGAGATAACTTTTGCTCAATAATTTCCCATTCAGGCAGGGGGTAAAGCAGCAGGCATGGGTGATGGATGTCAATGGTACATACCATTTGACCGGTAGCGCTCTCGATCAGTTGCTCCCGATAACGGGTCGGCACGGTCAGGCGCCCTTTACTGTCGAGATTGACTAACGTTGCCCCCCGGAACATGCCAGTCTCACCCCTTCTTACCACTTTATCCCACAAATTCCCACTCGAAGGAGTTTACGGAGCGGAGGAAAAGCTTGTCAAGCAAGTCACAACGCTTACCTAAGTAAAAAAGCCAATGTTTACGGCGAATATCTGCGTTGATTAATTTCCGTCCAGCGCGCAAGCCAAATTAACGTTATGAATATTTGTAAGAAAAAAACCAAAGACCCACCGCCGTTTAAAACGGACTCAATATAATCCGAGAAAAATATAAAGTGTCAGTTTGCGACGCGAGCGGCATTTTAGGACATATTGCACCGTGTTAACAGTGCCTGTTTAACGTGTGCAGCGCCTGCTATACCAGCGCCTACGAGCGACTGTCGCGCCAAAGACAAAAAGTGGCTGTTAATTCGACGATTTCTTGCCTGCTTGTAACAAAACAAGACAAAGGAAAAGACTCGTTACGTCTTAATTAGTGGAATATGGACGATTTCGGACAAAAGAAAGGTAATAAAAAAGAATTTTCGGATAATTTTAAGGAATAATCTTAATTATTTAAGGGATATTTTTACTGATACGCATTTGTTTGACGGCGGCAGAAGAGAGAGTCTTTTACCGCCGGTCCTTTAGCTACGGCTCAGAATGCCGCGACGATACAGGTTTCGCCGAATACGCGTTAAGCCGGGTTTCGGTTTACGCGGTTCATCAAGACTTGCCAGCACAATCTCCAGCACGCGTTCCGCGACATCACGATGACGCTGCGCCACCGCCAGTACCGGGCATTGCAGAAAATCCAGCAGCTCATGATCGCCGAAGGTCGCAATCGCCAAATCCGAAGGCAGTTTTCCATCGCGCCGCAGCGTAACGTCCATCACGCCCTGTAATAGCGCGAACGATGTCGTAAAGAGCGCCTGCGGCATAGGATGCGTTTCCAGCCATTTCTCAAACAGCTGCGCGGCGGCTTCGCGCTCATAGCTGTTGGCATATAAGAAATTCACCTCCCGCGGATCGTCTTTCCATGCGGTGCGGAACCCCTGCTCGCGCAGGAAACTGACGGACAACTCCGGCAGCGCGCCCAAATAAAGCACCGTTTCCGCCGGGAATTTACGCAGCTCTTCCGCCAGCATCTCGGCATCATCCTGATCGGCGCCGACCACGCTGGTGAAATGTTCGCGATCCAGCGCGCGGTCGAGCGCGACGATGGGGAACGGATCGTTGGCCCAGCGCTGATAGAAGGGATGCTCCGGTGGTAACGAAGTTGAAACAATGATTGCATCCACCTGGCGTTGCAAAAGGTGCTCAATGCAGCGCATTTCGTTATCGGGCTGATCTTCAGAACAGGCGATCAGCAGTTGATAGCCACGCTGGCGTGCCTGGCGCTCAAGATAGTTTGCGATACGGGTGTAGCTCGTGTTTTCAAGGTCCGGGATCACCAGACCAATGGAACGTGTGCGTCCAGCACGCAGCCCGGCAGCCACAGCGTTAGGATGGTAATTGTGCTCACGCACTACCGCCATGACTTTTTCTACGGTTTTGTCGCTCACGCGGTATTGCTTTGCTTTACCGTTTATAACGTAGCTTGCAGTTGTGCGCGAGACACCGGCCAGCCGAGCGATTTCATCCAGTTTCACAATTGCCCCTTGTGTAAATTGTACAAACCATAACCTTTATGTCGGCATGGGTTAAAATCGTTAACATCTAAGCGCAGTTTGATCACTCCGGCAACCGCTTTTATTCCGGGTTACCACGGATTTCGCAAAAAAAAGCCCAACCGGTGATATTGGGTTGGGCGATAATTCCTGTTGGCTGATATCCGGCAAACCTGCCTGATGGCGCTACGCTTATCGGACCCGGGCCAGATATCAGCCTGCAGGCCGGATAAAACGCAACCGCGTCGTCATCCGGCGAATCTGCTCAGCGCATAACCTTATCGCCGCGCGAAAGCCCGACGACGCCTGAACGCGCCACTTCAACAATTTTCGCCACGTCGCGCAGCGAGGCCAGAAAAGCATCCAGTTTATCGCTGGTGCCCGCCAGTTGAACGGTATACAACGTTGGCGTAACGTCAATAATCTGACCACGGAAAATTTCCGTATTACGCTTCACCTCTTCCCGTCCGTAGCCGCTAGCCTGGATTTTCACCAGCATGATTTCCCGCTCAACGTGCGCTCCCTGTCCCAGCTCGCTGACGCGCAGCACATCAACCAGCTTGTGCAGTTGCTTTTCAATTTGCTCAAGCACTTTTTCATCGCCTACCGTCTGGATAGTCATGCGCGACAACGTCGGATCGTCTGTCGGCGCAACGGTCAGGCTTTCAATATTATATCCGCGTTGCGAAAAGAGGCCGATAACCCGCGATAACGCCCCAGATTCGTTTTCCAGTAATACCGATAAAATCCGGCGCATCATCAGGTCCTCTCCGTTTTGCTTAACCACATTTCGTCCATCCCGCCCCCGCGAATCTGCATTGGATAGACATGCTCGCTGCCATCAACGGTGACATCGACGAACACCAGTCGGTTATTACGCACATGCTCAAGGGCTTCGCTGAGTTTACTTTCCAGCTCATCCGGACGGTTAATCTGCAGCCCGACATGGCCATATGCTTCCGCCAGGCGCACAAAATCCGGTAACGACTGCATATAAGACTGAGAATGGCGACCGGAATAGATCATATCCTGCCACTGTTTCACCATCCCCAGATAACGGTTGTTCAGGTTCAGAACCAGTACCGGCAGTTCATACTGTAAGGCTGTCGACAGCTCCTGAATGTTCATCTGTATACTGCCATCGCCGGTCACGCAGACCACCATTTCTTTCGGCAGGGCCATTTTAACGCCCAGCGCAGCCGGTAGGCCAAAACCCATCGTGCCGAGCCCGCCGGAATTAATCCAGCGACGTGGTTTATCGAACGGGTAATAGAGAGCGGTAAACATCTGGTGTTGTCCTACATCGGACGTCACGTACGCGTCGCCCTTCGTCAGACGCCAGAGGGTTTCAATCACCGCCTGGGGTTTAATGCTTTCGCTTTCCGCGTCATATTTCAGGCACTGACGGGCGCGCCAGATCTCTATCTGCTGCCACCAGTCGCGAATATCATCCTGCGGCTGAGACGGCGCATCCTGCGCCAGTAGCTCCAGCATTTGTTCCAGTACCAGGCGGGCATCGCCCACCACCGGGATATCAGCGTTAACCGTTTTGGATATGGACGTCGGGTCAATGTCGATGTGTAATACCGTCGCGTTCGGACAATATTTAGCGAGATTATTCGTCGTGCGGTCGTCAAATCGTACGCCAACAGCGAAAATCACGTCGGCGTTATGCATGGTCATATTGGCTTCATAAGTGCCATGCATTCCCAGCATTCCTAACGACTGGCGATGAGTAGCAGGAAACGCGCCCAGTCCCATTAATGAAGAGACCACCGGCAGGTTAAAGGTTTCAATGATGTGGCGCAGCGGCGCATAGCAGGCCGCGCTTATCGCCCCTCCCCCAACATAGACCACCGGTTTTTTTGCCGACGCCAGCGTTTGCAAGGCTCGCTTAATTTGTCCTTTATGTCCTGATGTTGTGGGATTGTAAGAGCGCATACTGACCGTTTCCGGCCAGACATACGGCATTTTTTTCGCCGGATTCAAAATATCTTTCGGCAAATCCACGACCACCGGCCCAGGACGTCCGCTTGCCGCCAGCCAGAAGGCCTTTTTAAGCACCTGGGGAATATCTTCCGTCTGTTTGACCAGGAAGCTATGTTTGACCACTGGTCGGGAAATCCCCACCATGTCGCACTCCTGAAAGGCATCATAGCCAATCAATGAGGTGGCGACCTGGCCGGAAAGAATCACCAGCGGAATGGAATCCATATAGGCCGTAGCAATCCCGGTAATCGCATTGGTCGCTCCCGGTCCGGAAGTCACCAGCACCACGCCAACGTCGCCAGTGGCTCGCGCCAGGCCATCCGCCATATGCACCGCGGCCTGCTCATGACGCACCAGCACATGATCGATCCCTCCAACGGTATGTAGCGCATCATAAATATCAAGCACTGCGCCTCCAGGATAGCCGAACACCTGCTTTACGCCTTGATCGATAAGCGATCGGACGACCATCTCGGCTCCAGACAACATCTCCACGGCTTGCCTCCACTTTATACCTGTCATCACGGTTTGACGGACACCTTAACCGCTCGCTATCACGCCTGGCAATTGGGTGGAATGACGTAAAGATGGGGAAGGTTAGAATAATCAGGAGGCAAGAAGAGAAGAAATGGAGAAATACTCCGTCTGAATCACACCAGGTAATAAATAATCGCTTATAAATGCAGACTTACAGCAATTCATCTATTTTTCACAACGACGAAAAGAATCGCTCACCGTTAATTCAGCATAAAATTTTTTATATACGCTAAAAAGCAGAATAAACCAGAATTTGTTTCTGATTTATTCTGCCCGGTTTTATCGCTTACAAACAGAAACTAATAAATCTTCCATCCATTGGTGCCCTTTATCACGCCCAGCCGCTTCATGCCAGGAAAGGTAGCATGTCCGGCTATTCAGTTTTAAAGGCAACGGCAATATTTGCAGATCCAGCGACTCCGCAAACTCTTCCGCCAGCCAGCGCGGGGCAATAGCGACCAAATGCGTCTGCGAAACCACGTTCAGAACGCTGATAAGCGCCATGCCCTGATAAGCCACGCTCGACTGTTTATCCGGCGTGTCATACCACGGTTGACTAAATGACGCATAACGATCGAGAGAAACAACCGCATGTTGTTCATTATAAACATCGCCTTCCAGTAGCGGGCCGCTAATACGCGGGTGTTTTCGGCTGGCGACTAAAACCATTTCATCTTTAAATAGCGGTACGCTGGTAAACTCAGGACGACGGAATTCTTCATAACTAATAACGAACTCGGTTTCCTGATAGCGTAGCTGATGCTCAGTATTCTGATTCAACGACGCTTTAAAAACGACATGAATATTTGGCGCAATTTTTTCTACACGATTATAAATCTGTGACGTCAGGATATTATCCAGCGGACTGCACACGCAAAGATTGAATACACGTTCGCTGCTGGTCGGCTCAAACCCCGATCCCGGCAATTCATTTTGCACCAATTGTAACGCCTGACGGACTGAACCAAATAACTGAAATGCACGGGCAGTCGGCTGAATTCCTCGTCCATATCGAACAAAAAGTTCGTCATTAAACATAACCTTCAGACGCGCTACGGCGTTACTGACCGCAGGCTGCGACATTCCCAGCGTGTGGGCGGCGCGCGTAATATTCTGCTCTTGCATTACCGCATCGAACACGGTCAATAGGTTCAAATCAACCATGCGAAGCTGTGGTTTGCCCATATCTAAAAGATGCGGCTTTTCGGTTTTGACCTCTGGCATATTTAACTCCACTGTCACGCTTAACTCCCTTTTTCTGGCTGAAGGCAGAAATAATTCCTGAAAATATGATTTACCATGCATATAAAATAAGAAAAAGGGAAAGCGTTAAAATTCGGAAAACATAAAGACGCTGACAGAGACAAATAGAATGCCAGCGCAAGCGTAATGTGTCCTGAGTCACACCATTGCGATTCATAATGTTTAAATTACGCAAGCAATATAACCATAACTATGGCGAATACACAATCATACACCAAGTGAATGATCATTTAAGTTTCAATTAAATGTTTATATTATTAATAGCTAAAAAGTTAACATTAATTTATCAATAACTTTATCCTTATCCATTAAGTAAACAAGGTTATTTGTTAAAATATAAAACAAATCAAAAAGATAAACCAAACCTTTAGCATACCTTTAACAGTCCATTCCCCTAACCAATTTGCAAACAAAAATGCCTAAATATTTCAAACAATGAAAAGTATGAATGTCCACTCGTTCTTTTATCCTTTATTGGACGCGCAGCCCAGCACAATTAGCTAAAGTACGTATCCGGATATCGTCAACAAAATGCAATGGCGACAGAAAATAGAGTTGACATTAAACGGCATATCCAGTACCACTAAAAGCATAACGCATTCGCTGGAGCTGAATTAATGTCACATATCGTTCGTTTCACTGGGCTACTACTACTCAACGCATTTATTGTGCGCGGTAGACCGGTGGGCGGCATTCAACATTAAGTCAGCTCGAAGTCAAACAAAACCCGCGCCGTTGCGCGGGTTTTTTTATGCCTGACGCAAGGCACCCCTGGAGACAAGGACCACATCATGAGCCAGCAAGTCATTATTTTTGATACGACCTTACGCGACGGCGAACAAGCGTTACAGGCCAGCCTGAGCGCGAAAGAGAAGCTGCAGATTGCCCTGGCCCTTGAGCGCATGGGTGTTGATGTCATGGAAGTGGGCTTCCCGGTCTCTTCTCCGGGTGATTTTGAATCTGTCCAAACCATCGCCCGCACCATCAAAAACAGCCGCGTTTGCGCCCTGGCGCGTTGTGTAGAAAAAGACATCGACGTCGCGGCACAGGCGCTGAAGGTCGCCGACGCGTTTCGCATCCATACTTTTATCGCCACCTCGCCAATGCACATTGCCACCAAGCTGCGCAGCACGCTGGATGAGGTCATCGAACGCGCGGTATACATGGTTAAGCGGGCGCGTAATTACACTGATGACGTAGAGTTCTCCTGCGAAGATGCTGGCCGGACGCCTGTTGACGATCTGGCGCGCGTGGTGGAAGCCGCTATAAACGCCGGCGCGAGAACCATTAATATTCCCGATACCGTGGGCTATACCATGCCGTTTGAGTTCGCGGGAATCATTTCCGGCCTGTATGAACGTGTCCCCAATATCGACAAAGCCATCATCTCCGTTCATACCCACGACGATTTAGGGATAGCAGTAGGCAACTCGCTGGCGGCAGTACATGCGGGCGCGCGTCAGGTTGAAGGCGCGATGAACGGTATCGGAGAACGTGCCGGTAACTGCGCACTGGAAGAAGTGATCATGGCGATTAAAGTGCGCAAAGACATCATGAACGTACACACCAACATCAATCACCACGAAATCTGGCGCACCAGCCAGACCGTCAGCCAGATCTGTAACATGCCGATCCCGGCCAACAAAGCGATTGTCGGCAGCGGCGCTTTTGCCCACTCTTCCGGCATCCACCAGGATGGCGTCCTCAAGAACCGCGAAAACTATGAAATCATGACGCCAGAGTCCATCGGTCTGAACCAGATACAGCTGAACCTGACCTCCCGCTCTGGCCGTGCCGCCGTGAAACATCGCATGGAAGAGATGGGTTACAAGGACACAGACTACAACATGGACCACCTGTACGACGCGTTCCTGAAGCTGGCGGACAAAAAAGGCCAGGTGTTCGACTATGACCTGGAAGCGCTGGCGTTTATTAATAAACAGCAAGAAGAACCAGAGCATTTCCGTCTGGATTACTTCAGCGTGCAGTCCGGCTCCAGCGATATCGCCACTGCTTCCGTGAAGCTGGCCTGTGGTGAAGAGATCAAGGCCGAGGCGGCGAACGGCAACGGCCCGGTCGACGCCATCTATCAGGCGATTAACCGCATCACTGGCTACGACGTTGAGTTGGTTAAATACGACCTGAACGCCAAAGGCCAGGGCAAAGACGCGCTGGGTCAGGTCGATATCGTCGTGAACCATCATGGTCGCCGCTTCCACGGCGTCGGGCTGGCGACGGATATCGTCGAATCCTCCGCCAAAGCGATGGTACACGTACTGAACAATATCTGGCGCGCCGCCGAAGTTGAAAAAGAATTGCAACGCAAAGCTCAAAATAAAGAGAACAACAAGGAAACCGTGTAATGTCGAAGAACTATCATATTGCCGTACTGCCGGGCGACGGTATCGGCCCGGAAGTCATGGCGCAAGCCCTGAAAGTTATGGATGCGGTACGCAGCCGTTTTGATATGCGTATCACCACCAGCCGCTATGACGTCGGCGGTATTGCTATCGACAATCATGGTCATCCACTGCCGAAAGCCACCGTTGAAGGGTGTGAGCAGGCGGATGCCATTCTGTTTGGCTCCGTCGGCGGCCCGAAATGGGAAAATTTGCCCCCGGAAAGCCAGCCGGAGCGCGGCGCCCTGCTGCCGCTGCGCAAACATTTCAAGTTATTCAGTAACCTGCGTCCGGCGAAACTGTATCAGGGACTGGAAGCATTTTGCCCGTTGCGCGCCGATATCGCCGCTAACGGTTTCGATATCCTGTGCGTGCGCGAGCTGACCGGCGGGATCTATTTCGGACAGCCAAAAGGCCGCGAAGGCAGCGGTCAGTACGAAAAAGCCTTTGATACCGAAGTTTATCACCGCTTTGAGATCGAGCGCATTGCCCGTATCGCCTTTGAATCGGCGCGTAAACGCCGCCGTAAAGTCACCTCTATTGATAAAGCCAACGTACTGCAAAGCTCTATCCTGTGGCGTGAGATCGTCAATGATGTCGCGAAAACGTATCCCGATGTGGAACTCGCGCACATGTATATCGATAACGCCACCATGCAGTTGATTAAAGACCCGTCACAGTTTGACGTACTGCTGTGCTCTAACCTGTTCGGCGACATTCTGTCCGACGAATGCGCGATGATCACCGGCTCAATGGGGATGTTGCCCTCCGCCAGCCTGAACGAGCAAGGGTTTGGCCTGTATGAACCGGCTGGCGGCTCCGCGCCGGATATCGCCGGGAAAAATATCGCCAACCCAATTGCGCAGATCCTGTCGCTGGCGCTGCTGCTGCGCTACAGCCTGGATGCCAACGATGCGGCAACAGCCATTGAACAGGCGATCAATCGCGCATTAGAAGAGGGCGTTCGCACCGGCGATTTAGCCAGGGGTGCTGCCGCAGTCAGTACCGATGAGATGGGCGATATTATCGCCCGCTATGTCGCAGAAGGGGTGTAATCATGGCCAAAACGTTATACGAAAAATTATTTGATGCCCACGTGGTCTTTGAGGCGCCAAACGAAACGCCGCTGCTGTACATCGACCGCCACCTGGTGCATGAAGTCACCTCTCCGCAGGCGTTTGACGGTCTGCGCGCGCACCATCGTCCGGTACGTCAGCCAGGGAAAACCTTCGCCACGATGGATCACAACGTCTCGACGCAGACTAAAGACATTAATGCTTCTGGTGAAATGGCGCGTATCCAGATGCAGGAGCTGATTAAGAACTGTAACGAGTTCGGCGTCGAGCTGTATGACCTGAATCACCCGTATCAGGGCATCGTCCATGTGATGGGGCCGGAACAGGGCGTCACCCTGCCGGGCATGACCATCGTCTGCGGCGACTCCCACACCGCCACCCACGGCGCGTTTGGCGCGCTGGCCTTCGGCATCGGCACTTCTGAGGTAGAACATGTACTGGCGACGCAAACCCTGAAACAGGGGCGCGCTAAAACCATGAAGATTGAAGTCACGGGCTACGCCGCGCCGGGCATTACCGCCAAAGACATCGTGCTGGCGATCATCGGTAAAACCGGCAGCGCCGGCGGCACCGGGCACGTGGTTGAATTTTGCGGCGACGCGATCCGCGCGCTGAGTATGGAAGGCCGCATGACGCTGTGCAATATGGCGATTGAGATGGGCGCCAAAGCCGGTCTGGTCGCCCCGGATGAAACCACTTTTAACTACGTAAAAGGGCGTTTGCACGCGCCGAAGGGCCGCGATTTTGACGAAGCCGTCGAGTACTGGAAAACGCTGAAAACCGATGACGGCGCGACCTTTGATACTGTCGTCACCCTGCGGGCAGAAGAAATCGCGCCGCAGGTGACCTGGGGCACTAATCCGGGCCAGGTGATTTCCGTCACCGACATCATCCCCGATCCCGCCTCCTTTAGCGATCCGGTTGAGCGCGCCAGCGCCGAAAAAGCGCTGGCTTATATGGGCTTACAGCCGGGCGTACCGTTAACGGACGTTGCTATCGATAAAGTCTTTATCGGCTCTTGTACCAATTCGCGCATTGAAGATTTGCGCGCGGCAGCGGAAGTCGCCAAAGGGCGCAAAGTCGCGCCTGGCGTACAGGCGCTGGTGGTGCCGGGTTCAGGTCCGGTGAAAGCGCAGGCGGAAGCGGAGGGTCTGGACAAGATCTTTATCGAAGCAGGATTTGAATGGCGCTTACCGGGCTGTTCCATGTGCCTGGCCATGAATAATGACCGCCTGAACCCGGGCGAGCGCTGCGCATCCACCAGCAACCGTAACTTTGAAGGCCGTCAGGGCCGCGGGGGTCGCACGCATTTAGTCAGCCCGGCGATGGCCGCCGCTGCCGCCGTTACCGGCCACTTCGCCGACATTCGCAGCATCAAATAAGGAAACTACCATGGCAGAGAAATTTACCCAGCATACCGGCCTGGTTGTCCCACTGGATGCCGCCAACGTCGATACCGATGCAATTATCCCTAAACAGTTTTTGCAGAAGGTTACGCGCACCGGTTTTGGCGCCCATCTGTTTAACGACTGGCGCTTCCTGGACGAAAAGGGCCAACAGCCAAATCCGGAATTCGTGTTGAACTTTCCGGAATATCAAGGCGCGTCGATTCTGTTGGCGCGGGAAAACTTTGGCTGCGGCTCTTCACGCGAACACGCGCCGTGGGCGTTGACCGATTACGGCTTTAAAGTGGTGATCGCGCCAAGCTTCGCCGACATTTTCTACGGCAACAGTTTCAATAACCAACTGCTGCCGGTAACCCTGAGCGACGCACAGGTCGATGAGCTGTTTGCTCTGGTGAAAGCCAATCCGGGGATTCATTTTGAAGTGGATCTGGAAGCACAGGTGGTGAAAGCAGGCGATAAGACCTACAGCTTTAAAATCGACGACTTCCGCCGCCACTGCATGTTGAACGGTCTGGACAGCATCGGGCTGACGCTGCAGCACGAAGACGCGATTGCCGCCTACGAAAATAAACAACCGGCATTTATGCGGTAACCCTTGACGCCTTACCGGGCCTACAGGTTATGCAATATCACCAGGTTGCCACTATATCCTGTAGGCCTGATAAGCGTAGCGCCATCAAGCGCCGGGTTACTCATCAGTCGCTCATGCCGGGGATACTCCGGCATTTTTTATACGTCTTTTACTCGCCCGCTCACCCCCGCGTGACCACAGAAACCGCCGCATAAATCCCGTTGAGACGCCGTCCCATCGTCGTCATCCAGAAACAGCCGAAATAAAAAAAGCCAGCAGATATTATCTGCTGGCGGGTGATTTTAGGCTATCGCCTACACCAATACTCAGTCACACATGATGTCTGCAATTGGCTTCAATCGGTCGCCTCCCACTGCATCAGTTCCGCGAGCATTTTTAAGCGCTGCGGCGCGCTCAGGCAAGCCAGCCAGGACGTTTTTTCCGTCGCGGCAAAATATCTCAACCAGAACTGGCGCATAGTGACCTCTTCCTCTTGCTTCATCGAAAGATATTATTGGCCTAATATAGGGATAATAAAATTGCTGAGTTTTTCATCGGAGTTCCCCTTTTATGCCCTCAGGTCGCCTGCAACAACAATTTATCCGTCTCTGGCAATGTTGTGACGGTAAAACGCAAGACACCACGCTTAATGAGCTGGCGGATCTGCTGAACTGCTCGCGTCGCCATATGCGTACGCTGCTAAATACGATGCAGGCGCGCGGTTGGCTAACATGGGAAGCCGAGGTTGGACGCGGAAAGCGTTCGCGTCTGACGTTCCTGTATACCGGACTGGCGCTGCAACAGCAGCGGGCGGAAGACCTGCTGGAACAAGATCGAATCGATCAACTGGTACAACTGGTCGGCGATAAAAGCGCTGTCAGGCAAATGCTGATTTCCCATCTGGGACGCAGCTTCCGCCAGGGGCGGCATATTCTGCGGGTTCTTTACTATCGTCCGATGCACAATCTCCTGCCGGGAACCGCATTACGCCGCTCGGAAACTCATATTGCCCGGCAAATTTTCAGTTCGCTCACGCGGGTAAATGAGGAAAACGGGGAACTGGAAGCGGACATTGCGCACCACTGGCAGCAAATTTCCCCTTTACTGTGGCGCTTCTACCTGCGCCCCGGCATTCATTTTCATCATGGCCGCGAGCTGGAGATGGAAGATGTCATCTCCTCGCTGACGCGTATCAATACGCTTCCGCTTTACTCGCACATCACAAAGATAGACTCCCCTACCGCGTGGACGCTGGATATTCATCTTTCCCAGCCGGATCGCTGGTTGCCGTGGCTGCTGGGCCAGGTCCCGGCGATGATTTTGCCGCGGGAGTGGGAAACGCTGGCTAATTTCGCCAGCCACCCTATCGGCACCGGGCCTTATGCCGTGCGGCGTAATACGCCAAACCAGCTCAAGATACTCGCCTTTGATGATTACTTCGGCTATCGGGCGTTGATAGACGAAGTGAACGTCTGGGTACTGCCGGATATCAGTGAAGAACCGGCCTGCGGCTTGATGCTGGAAGGGCCGATACAAGGCGGTGAAAAAGCGATAGAAAGCCGACTGGAAGAGGGGTGCTATTACCTGCTATTCGACGCCAGAACGCCGCGCGGCGCGCATCCGCAGGTCAGAGAATGGGTAAGCCACGTCCTCTCCCCCACCAATTTACTCTATCATGCCGATGAACCGCTACAGCAGCTCTGGTTCCCGGCCTATGGGCTTTTACCGCGCTGGCATCACGCCCGTCCAGGCCCGGGCGAAAAACCCGCCGGTCTGGAAACCCTCACGCTGACCTTCTATCGCGAACACATTGAGCACCGGGTTATCGCCCGTATCATGAGCGCGCTTCTGGCTGAACATCAGGTGCATTTGCATATTCAGGAGATCGACTACGATCAATGGCACGCCGGCGAGATCGAAAGCGATATCTGGCTCAATAGCGCTAACTTTACGCTGCCGCTGGATTTCTCGCTGTTCGCGCACCTGTGCGAAGTACCGCTCTTGCAGAACTGCATTCCGCGCGACTGGCAGGACGACGCCGCGCAGTGGCGCGCTGGCGAGATGAACCTGGCGAACTGGTGCCAGCAACTGCTGGCCAACAAAGCGATTGTGCCGCTGATCCACCACTGGCTGATTATCCAGGGACAGCGCAGTATGCGCGGGCTGCGCATGAATACCCTCGGCTGGTTTGATTTTAAATCGGCGTGGTTTGCGCCGCCGGATCCTTAACGCCAGCTCTTGATTGCTGCCCGGCAACAAAATCACTACACTAACGCCGAACTCAACGGGGTGCCGCGCTCATGCGCGCGCTGAGAAAATACCCGTCGAACCTGATCCGGATAATGCCGGCGAAGGGATTTGAGGTTACCTCTCAAGTCCTTTGCCACTCTTTCACTGAGGTGCAAAGTGTTAAAAAAATATCTTCCGCTTTTACTCCTGTGCGCGGCGCCTGCTTTCGCCAAACCCGTTCTCACCGTCTATACCTACGACTCGTTCGCCGCCGACTGGGGGCCAGGCCCGGCGGTGAAAAAAGCGTTTGAAGCCGATTGCAACTGCGAGCTGAAACTGGTGGCGCTGGAGGATGGCGTTTCGCTGCTCAACCGCCTGCGGATGGAGGGGAAGAACAGCAAAGCCGATGTGGTGTTGGGGCTGGACAACAATCTGCTGGAAGCGGCCACGCAAACTAAACTCTTTGCCAAAAGCGGCGTGGCGAATGAGGCGGTCAAGGTGCCCGGCGGCTGGAAAAACGACACATTTGTGCCGTTCGATTACGGCTATTTCGCCTTTGTCTACGATAAAAGCAAGCTGAAAAATCCGCCGAAAAGCCTGAAAGAACTGGTCGAGAGCGATCAAAAATGGCGGGTGATTTATCAGGACCCGCGTACCAGTACGCCAGGGCTGGGGCTGTTACTGTGGATGCGCAAAGTCTATGGCGATAACGCGCCGCAGGCCTGGCAAAAACTGGCGGCCAAAACGGTGACGGTGACGAAAGGCTGGAGCGAGGCCTACGGTTTATTTCTGAAAGGTGAAAGCGATTTGGTGCTCAGTTACACCACCTCTCCGGCGTATCACATTATTGAAGAGAAGAAGGACAATTACGCCGCCGCGAACTTCAGCGAAGGCCATTACTTACAGGTAGAAGTCGCGGCGCGTACCGTCGCCAGTAAGCAGCCGGAACTGGCGGAGAAATTCCTCAAATTTATGGTTTCTCCGGCGTTTCAGAACGCCATACCCACCGGCAACTGGATGTACCCGGTAGCGGACGTCGCCTTACCCGCAGGGTTTGAATCATTGGCCAAACCCGCCACAACGCTGGAATTCACGCCGCAACAAGTGGCAGCACAACGCCAGGCATGGATTAGCGAATGGCAACGCGCCGTCAGCCGTTAATTCCCGGCTGGCTGATTCCGGGGCTGTGCGCCGCCGCGCTGATGATAACCGTCTCGCTGGCGGCCTTTCTGGCGCTTTGGCTGAACGCGCCGTCGGGCGCGTGGTCGACAATCTGGCGGGATAGCTACCTGTGGCATGTGGTGCGCTTCTCATTCTGGCAGGCGTTTCTGTCCGCAGTGCTGTCTGTGGTCCCGGCGGTTTTTCTCGCCCGCGCGCTTTATCGACGCCGTTTTCCTGGACGTCTGGCGCTGCTGCGTCTGTGCGCCATGACGCTGATTCTGCCGGTACTGGTTGCCGTGTTCGGCATTCTTAGCGTGTATGGCCGTCAGGGCTGGCTGGCCTCACTGTGGCAGATGCTGGGGCTTCAGTGGACATTCTCCCCCTACGGCTTGCAGGGCATTTTACTGGCGCACGTCTTTTTTAACCTGCCAATGGCGAGCCGTTTGTTGCTGCAATCTTTGGAAAGCATTCCCGGCGAGCAGCGCCAACTCGCCGCCCAGCTCGGTATGCGCGGCTGGCATTTTTTCCGCTTTGTCGAATGGCCGTGGCTGCGCCGCCAAATTCCGCCCGTCGCGGCGCTGATTTTTATGCTCTGCTTCGCCAGTTTCGCAACGGTCCTGTCGCTCGGCGGCGGCCCGCAGGCCACCACTATCGAGCTGGCTATCTTTCAGGCGCTTAGTTATGACTACGATCCCGCCCGCGCGGCGATGCTGGCATTAATCCAGATGGTCTGCTGCCTGGCGCTGGTACTGCTAAGCCAACGGCTGAGCAAAGCGATTGCGCCGGGGATGACGCTGACGCAGGGTTGGCGCGATCCTGACGATCGTCTCCACAGCCGTCTGACGGACGCCTTATTAATCGTGCTGGCGCTGCTGCTGCTGCTTCCGCCGCTGGTCGCCGTGGTGGTCGATGGCGTCAACCGCAGCCTGCCGGAGGTGCTGGCGCAACCCATTCTGTGGCAGGCTGTCTGGACATCGCTACGCATTGCGCTGGCGGCGGGCGTTCTGTGTGTGGTGCTGACCATGATGCTGCTGTGGAGTAGCCGCGAGCTACGCCAACGCCAGCAACTATTCGCCGGACAAACGCTGGAACTCAGCGGAATGTTGATCCTCGCGATGCCGGGGATCGTGCTGGCGACAGGCTTCTTTTTACTGCTCAATAACAGCGTTGGCTTACCGGAATCCGCCGACGGCATCGTGATTTTCACCAATGCGCTGATGGCAATCCCCTACGCGCTAAAAGTCCTGGAAAACCCAATGCGCGATATTACCGCCCGTTATGGAATGCTGTGCCAGTCATTAGGAATTGAAGGCTGGTCGCGGTTAAAGGTCGTGGAACTGCGGGCGCTGAAACGTCCGCTGGCGCAGGCGCTGGCGTTTGCCTGCGTACTTTCTATCGGTGATTTTGGCGTCGTCGCGCTTTTCGGCAATGACAATTTCCGCACGCTGCCGTTTTATCTGTATCAGCAGATCGGCTCCTACCGCAGCCAGGACGGCGCGGTGACCGCGCTGATACTGCTGCTGCTCTGCTTTACGTTATTTACCCTCATAGAGAAACTACCGGGCCGACATGCTAAAACTGATTGATATCACCTGGCTTTACCATCATTTGCCGATGCGTTTTACGCTGGCGGTAGAACGCGGCGAGCAGGTGGCGATTCTTGGCCCCAGCGGCGCGGGGAAAAGCACGTTGTTGAATTTAATTGCCGGTTTTCTTGCGCCTGCCAGCGGTACGCTACTGATTGCCGGCGACGATCATACGCTTACGCCGCCCTCACGACGTCCGGTCTCAATGCTGTTTCAGGAGAATAATTTATTCAGCCACCTGAATGTGCAGCAAAATATCGGTCTGGGGCTAAACCCTGGGTTAACGCTCAACGCCAGCCAGCGGGAAAAACGGGACGCTATCGCACATCAGATGGGCATTGAGAGTCTGATGACGCGTTTACCGGGCGAACTGTCCGGCGGCCAGCGTCAGCGGGTAGCGCTGGCGCGCTGCCTGGTACGTGAACAGCCGGTACTGCTGCTGGATGAACCGTTCTCCGCGCTCGATCCCGCGCTGCGCCAGGAGATGCTGACGTTGGTCAGCGATATCTGCCGCGAGCGACAGCTCACGCTGTTGATGGTCTCGCACAGCGTGGAAGATGCGGCGCGAATTGCGCCCCGGTCAATCGTCGTGGCCGACGGGCGTATCGCGTGGCAAGGCAAAACAGACGAGCTACTAAGCGGTCAAGCCAGCGCCTCAGCGCTATTGGGCATCAAATCCCATATTTTGTAGGCCGGATAAGGCGAAGCCGCCATCCGGCAAAGGAATCGTTAGTAACCCACAACTTTGCGCAGAATATCGATATATACCGGCATCAGCGGGTGGCGAACCAGCACCACCAGCGCGACTACGCCGATCCCGAGCGTCAACGGCGCCAGATACAGCAAACGGCTGCGGGGGAAATACGCGGTTAAACGATCGACTGCCGCTTTGCCGCTGCGCCACAACCGCCAGCATAGCCAGCCTCCGACCCACAGCAGCAACGCCGTCGCCAGCAGCAGCCATTTGAAATCTCCGCTCTGCATATCGGAAGGAATATCGATTGCCGCTCCCGCCAGAATGCCCGGCAGGAAATAAAACGGCGGCCACAGCAAACAGCCAATCAAGTTCGGCCCAATAAATTTCGCTACGGGAAGATCCAGCATCCCTGCCACCATCGGCACCAGAGGCCTCGTCGGACCGACAAAACGTCCGACCAGGATCGTGAACATACTGTGCTGATGCAGCGCGTGTTCGGTTTTATCCAGCAGCGACTTGTTCTTTTTCATAAAAGACCAGCGGTGTAGCGGCTTTTTAAAGCGCCACCCCAGCCAGAACGAAATCCAGTCGCCCATCAGACAGCCGATAATACCCACCAGCCAGGCATGCCAAAAATTGAGCTCGCCGCTGCCGATAAGCGCGCCCAGCCCCGCCATCAGTACCGTGCCGGGTAAAATCAACCCCACCAGCGCCAGCGATTCCAGGAAGGCGACCAGCAACACGGCGATAAGCGAATACAAAGTGGATTGGGTGATAAAGTGTTCCAGCAGTGCTTGCATAGTGTGTCCGTCAGCGTGATGAAGCAGGGATTCTGCTTACCCCGTCCCCCTTCGTCAAGCCGTCAATTATCCGAATAGTTACGGCTTATGACATCTTTGTGGACACATCATTCACTTTTTATTCACATCCGGCCCTGAACTCGCTAGGACTTGCCCCGGTGCATTTTTTAAATACCCGCGAAAAATAGAGCTGATCGTCAAATCCAACATTGCGCCCAACGGTCGCTATCGGCATTCGCGTAGTGCTAAGCAGAAGTTTCGCCTGGCTGATACGCTGATCTTCGCGCCAACTCAATACGCTAATGCCTAACTGCTGGCGGAACAGATGCGATAACCGGGAGGGCGACAGGCAGACATGCTGGGCGACGCTGGCGATATCAAAATGGCTGTCCGCCAGATGGTCGCTGATATACTGGCAGGCATCGCGCACACGGCTATCCATCGGCGGATGCAACGACTCATTAATTACCGCCATACGCCTGAGCAACAGCTGCTCCAGCAGATTGATCGCCAGTAGCTCAGAATAGCGGCCTTCCCCTTGCCCGGCGCTGATGATCTGTCCGAACAGTTCGCTGAAATGCGGCTGGCGCGCCTCGTCCGGACGGAAAAATCCTGTCTGGGCAAAGATTGTCGGCCAGGTCAGCCACTCCTGCCAGTAGGCGCGAGGCCGGAAATAAACCCACTGGTGATACCACTCGCTGGCGTCCGGATGCCGTCCATAGTGATGAATCTCGCCCGGCGGAAACAATAATATATCGCCAGGCCGACAGACAAACTGCTCGCCATTATTATTAATGACGCCCTCTCCGCGGATGGTCAGGTTAAGAATATATCCCTTCATGCCCAACGGACGATCGATAAAAAAATCCAGATATCCATTCGCTTCAATTGGCGTCAGTCCGGCGACCAGATGGGCATTAAATGAATATCCCGGCAATAGCGGATCATTTTGCGTTTCAGCCATGATTTCTCTACCCCCCGATGTTCAGAGAAGAAACAAATTGTCCATATTGACCAGGACGACAGTGCTTACATCTCCGCAAGACCTTGCGCTTGATGAAAGCACGTATCAACCCCGCTTGTGAAAAGCGCTTTGTAACAAAAGCGTACAGTTCAGGCGATAAAATTAAGTAACAGAAGTGTCTATAACTATGGCTGGAATGTCCACATTGAATATTTGCACAGCGTCACACTTTGCAAAGCATTAGCATTTTTGTCCATAAGATTAGCGAATCCTGCCTGACGGTTTTTGCCGCGACTCTCTACTGTTTCTCCATACCTGTTTTTCTGGATGGAGTAAGACGATGGCAATTGCAATTGGCCTCGATTTTGGCAGTGATTCAGTGCGCGCTCTGGCAGTGGACTGCGCCACCGGCGACGAGATCGCCACCAGCGTAGAGTGGTATCCGCGCTGGCAAGAAGGCCGTTATTGCGACGGCCCGAACAACCAGTTCCGTCATCATCCACGCGACTACATGGAGTCAATGGAGGCCGCGCTGAAAGCCGTTCTGGCACAATTAAGCGCCGCGCAACGCGCAAATGTCGTTGGCATTGGCGTTGACAGCACCGGCTCTACGCCAGCGCCGATTGACGCCGACGGTAACGTCCTGGCGCTGCGTCCGGAGTTCGCCGAGAACCCGAATGCGATGTTTGTGCTGTGGAAAGATCACACCGCCGTGGAAGAGGCCGACGAAATCACTCGTCTGTGCCATAAGCCAGGCAAGGTCGACTACTCCCGCTATATTGGCGGCATTTACTCCAGCGAATGGTTCTGGGCGAAGATTCTGCACGTCACCCGTCAGGATAGCGCCGTCGCGCAGGCCGCCGTCTCGTGGATTGAACTGTGTGACTGGGTGCCGGCGCTGCTTTCCGGCACCACTCGCCCGCAGGATATCCGCCGTGGCCGCTGCAGCGCCGGGCACAAAACACTGTGGCATGAAAGCTGGGGCGGTCTGCCGCCCGCGAGCTTCTTTGATGAACTCGATCCGTGCATTAACCGTCATCTGCGCTACCCGTTATTTAGCGAAACCTTCACCGCCGATCTGCCCGTGGGCACCCTGTGCGCCGAATGGGCGCAGCGCCTCGGCTTGCCGGAAAGCGTAGTGATTTCCGGCGGCGCGTTCGACTGTCATATGGGCGCGGTCGGCGCGGGCGCGCAGCCCAATACGCTGGTAAAAGTCATCGGCACGTCTACCTGCGACATTTTGATTGCGGATAAACAGAGCGTCGGGGATCGCGCCGTGAAAGGCATTTGCGGTCAGGTTGATGGCAGCGTGGTGCCGAACTTTATCGGTCTGGAAGCGGGCCAATCTGCTTTCGGCGACATCTACGCCTGGTTTAGCCGCGTGTTGAGCTGGCCGCTGGAACAACTTGCCGCGCAGCACCCGGAACTGAAAACCCAGATTAACGCCAGCCAGAAGCAGCTACTGCCAGCGCTCACCAACGCCTGGGCGAAAAATCCGTCCCTGGATCACCTGCCGGTGGTGCTCGACTGGTTTAACGGTCGCCGCACGCCAAACGCTAATCAGCGTCTGAAAGGCGTCATTACCGATCTCAATCTCGCCACCGACGCGCCAGCGCTGTTTGGCGGTCTGGTCGCCTCGACCGCCTTCGGCGCGCGCGCCATTCAGGAGTGTTTTACCGATCAGGGTATCGCGGTCAATAACGTGATGGCGCTTGGCGGCATCGCCCGTAAAAATCAGGTCATTATGCAGGTCTGCTGCGACGTACTGAATCGTCCGTTGCAGATCGTCGCTTCCGACCAGTGTTGCGCATTAGGCGCCGCTATCTTTGCCGCCGTCGCTGCGAAAGTCCATGCCGATATTCCTGCCGCCCAGCAAAGCATGGCGAGCGCGGTAGAACGCACTCTGCGTCCCCACCCTGAACAGGCGCAACGCTTCGAACAGCTTTACCGCCGCTACCAGCAGTGGGCGCTAAGCGCAGAACAACATTATCTTCCGACTGCCGCGCCGGCGCCAACGACCCCGGCCAATCAGGCAATCCTGACTCATTAAGGACACGACAATGACGATTTTTGATAATTATGAAGTATGGTTTGTGATTGGCAGCCAGCATTTGTATGGCGCAGAAACCCTGCGTCAGGTCACCCAACATGCCGAGCATGTGGTCAACGCGCTGAATACCGAAGCCAAACTGCCATGTAAACTGGTATTAAAACCGCTGGGCACCTCGCCGGATGAGATTACCGCTATTTGTCGTGACGCCAATTATGACGATCGCTGCGCAGGGCTGGTGGTCTGGCTGCACACCTTCTCCCCGGCCAAAATGTGGATCAACGGGCTGAGTATTCTTAACAAACCACTACTGCAATTCCATACCCAATTTAACGCCGCCCTGCCGTGGGACAGCATCGATATGGACTTTATGAACCTGAACCAGACTGCGCACGGCGGCCGCGAGTTCGGTTTTATCGGCGCGCGGATGCGCCAGCAGCACGCGGTCGTCACTGGCCACTGGCAGGATAAAGAGGCCCATACGCGTATCGGCGCCTGGATGCGCCAGGCGGTCTCTAAACAGGATACCCGCCAGCTAAAAGTCTGCCGCTTCGGCGACAATATGCGTGAAGTCGCAGTGACTGACGGTGATAAAGTGGCCGCGCAAATCAAATTTGGCTTTTCGGTCAATACCTGGGCGGTCGGCGATCTGGTGCAGGTGGTGAATTCTATCGGCGACGGCGATATCAACGCTCTGATTGACGAGTATGAAAGCAGCTATACCCTGACGCCCGCCACCCAAATCCACGGCGATAAACGCCAGAACGTGCGGGAGGCGGCGCGTATTGAACTCGGTATGAAGCGTTTCCTGGAACAGGGCGGCTTTCACGCCTTTACGACGACATTTGAAGATTTGCACGGCCTGAAACAGCTTCCGGGTCTGGCCGTACAGCGTCTGATGCAACAGGGCTACGGCTTTGCGGGCGAAGGCGACTGGAAAACCGCCGCTCTGCTTCGCATTATGAAAGTGATGTCAACCGGTCTGCAGGGCGGCACCTCATTTATGGAGGATTACACCTACCACTTCGAGAAAGGCAACGATCTGGTGCTCGGCTCGCACATGCTGGAGGTGTGTCCGTCCATCGCGGTGGAAGAGAAACCGATCCTCGACGTCCAGCACCTCGGCATTGGCGGCAAGGAAGATCCGGCGCGTTTGATTTTCAATACCCAAACCGGCCCGGCGATCGTCGCCAGCCTGATCGACCTCGGCGATCGTTATCGCCTGCTGGTCAACTGCATTGACACCGTAAAAACGCCGCACTCCCTGCCGAAACTGCCGGTGGCTAACGCGCTGTGGAAGGCGCAGCCGGATCTGCCGACCGCCTCCGAAGCGTGGATTCTGGCTGGCGGCGCGCACCATACCGTCTTCAGCCACGCGCTGGATCTGAACGATATGCGCCAGTTCGCAGAAATACACGATATCGAAATCGCGGTAATTGATAATGATACCCGTCTGCCGGCCTTTAAGGACGCGCTGCGCTGGAACGAGGTGTATTACGGTTTAAAACGCTAAAAGTGAAGTCTGAATGCCCGGTGGCACTGCGTTTACCGGGCCTACGGTCCTGTAGGCCGAATAAGGCATTTGTGTCGCCATCCGGCACACCGTCGCTCGTAGGCCGGATAAGCGAAGCGCCATCCGGCAGGGAGAAAACAATGTTAGAAGATCTCAAACGCCAGGTACTGGAAGCCAATCTGGCGCTGCCAAAACACAACCTGGTCACCCTTACCTGGGGTAACGTCAGCGCCGTCGATCGCGAACGCGGCGTACTGGTGATTAAGCCGTCCGGCGTCGATTATAGCGTCATGACCGCTGACGATATGGTGGTGGTCAGTCTGGAGACCGGTGAAGTCGTTGAAGGTCATAAGAAACCGTCGTCCGATACGCCAACCCACCGTCTGTTGTACCAGGCATTTCCGACTATCGGCGGCATCGTACACACCCATTCGCGCCACGCGACTATCTGGGCGCAGGCGGGTCAGCCGATTCCGGCGACGGGAACCACCCATGCCGACTATTTCTACGGTACGATTCCCTGCACTCGCAAAATGACCGAGGCGGAAATTAATGGCGAGTATGAATGGGAAACGGGCAATGTCATTGTTGAAGCCTTTGAAAAACAAGGTATTGACGCCGCTCAAATGCCCGGCGTGCTTGTCCATTCGCACGGCCCGTTTGCCTGGGGTAAAAATGCCGAGGATGCCGTGCATAACGCCATCGTGCTGGAAGAAGTGGCCTATATGGGGATCTTCTGCCGCCAGCTTGCGCCGCAGTTGCCCGACATGCAGCAATCCCTGCTGGATAAACACTATCTACGCAAACATGGCGCAAAAGCCTATTACGGGCAGTAATGCCTCTAAAAACGCGTCCCATGGGGGGCGCGTTGATGAGTCTGGTCGGTGATATATTCAGCAAATGCGCTTTGATAGACGTAATGATCAGAACTCACATATTCAATAATATTATCATAATGTCCCTGCCACGCTTTTCCTTCCAGCGCATGGAAGAAAATATAATCCTCGATTGTTGACTGCCAGCGTTGCCCATTTAACAGATAGTTAATAATGGTATCCCGATGTCCGTTTTTTCTGTCGTGTCCTTGCCAGTGAAAAAAAGCATTGCCGTTTTCAATAATTTCGGTACGCCAAATCTGATCTGTCCATGTTTTATACTCAAAAAATCGACTCACGGTTTTTATGGAAGGGTTAGCGCGTTGAGTATTGACGAAAAGATAACGTGCGTTCCCTACCGGACACGCCTGCATATTCACATTCATAAAAGATAATTCCCGAATACCACAAATTTTGATAAAAACACCCGCACCTGAAAGTCAAAATAAAATTATATTCTAAAATAAAAATTAAATTATGCAGAGAGTTCCCGACGAATTCGCACTGTAATCCATTTTTATTTAACCATAGCGGCCAATTGGAATATTATATTTCTACCTGACGGTGCGGATGTTCCAAATGAAATTGTTACACTTTTCATTAAGTAAAACAAACAAAAAATATCGCTTTTTTGTTAATCCGAGAAATAAGTAACAGATTCGAACAAGCGCCTTTCTGAAAAATACTTAATGTATGAAAACAGACTTGACACAAAACGGCTAATACATGGGTAAAAATGGTAAATAAACATGATTCAAAATTAGCAGTTATAGGATAATTATATCAGCTGTATATACCGGCATCATTATATTGATAAATATACGTCAGCAAAAATATCTGACGCTAAAAGCCATTTTATCGTTAAAATATCCATTAAACCCGTCACGGGGAACGAACTCATTCATGAAATATCGCTACATCATCAGAATCGCGGCAGGCATAATTCTCATTATGGCTACGGTGTTTATCCATAACGCCATCGCTATTTATCAGTTCAGTCAGCAAAACCAGACGCGCGTAGCTGACTGCGCGATTGTCGCAGGAGCAGGCGTTAGCGGAAAAACGCCTTCTCCCGTTTTTAAGGCCAGACTGGATCATGCCATCTGGCTTTACCAACAACACATTGTCCGCGCGTTGGTATTAACCGGCGGCTACGGCGCTGGCGCAACGGTTTCCGACGCGGCGATAGCCCGTCAATACGTTCTGGAAAAAGGGATTCCGGCTAAGGCAATTTTTATTGAAGAGCGCTCTACCGTGACGCGCGAAAATATTCGTTACGCAAAACAGATACTGCGACAACAACAATGGCGCACAGCGTTACTGGTCAGCGATCCGCTGCATATGCTGCGTCTGAAAACTATCGCTCAGGATAATGGTATCGATAGCCGCTCATCACCCACGCGATCCACCCGCTATAAATCCTGGTGGGCGAAAACCCGCTTCTTACTGCGAGAAACTTTTTATTACAGCGGATATCGGCTTTTACGTTATATGCCTGTACAAAATAACAGTATTACCCCCTAAAACAGGTTATAATTAGCGTGAATTTTTTAGACAGGTAATCATCGTGGCGCAGGCAGGTTTCATTTTAACCCGGCACTGGCGGGATACGCCGCAAGGGACGGAGGTCTCTTTCTGGCTGGCGACAGACAACGGCCCTGTGCAGGCAACGCTGGCGCCGCAAGAGTCCGTGGCGTTTATTCCGACCAGCCAGACCTCCCGCGCCGCCTCGCTGCTACAGGCGGAAAAAGACTATCGCCTGACGCCGCTCCAGCTGCGAGACTTTCATCGTCAGCCGGTATCCGGTCTGTATTGCCGCACTCACCGCCAGCTTATGCGGATGGAGAAACTGCTGCGCGAAAACGGCGTCACCGTTTATGAAGCGGATGTCCGCCCGCCGGAACGTTACCTGATGGAACGTTTTATTACGTCGCCCGTTTGGGTAGACGGCGAGATGCGCAACGGCGTTATCCGCAATGCGCGTCTTAAACCCCACCCCGACTATCGACCGCCGCTAAAATGGGTCTCGCTGGATATCGAAACCACGCGACACGGCGAACTGTATTGCATTGGTCTGGAAGGCTGCGGCCAGCGTACCGTTTATATGCTGGGCCCGGCGAATGGCGATGACCGCCAACTGGACTTCGAGCTTGTGTATGTCGCCAGCCGCCCGCAGCTGCTGGAAAAACTCAACGCCTGGTTTGCCGAACATGATCCTGACGTCATCATCGGCTGGAACGTGGTGCAGTTCGACCTGCGTATGCTGCAAAAACATGCCGAACGCTACCGTATCCCTTTACGGCTGGGGCGAGACAATAGCGAACTGGAGTGGCGCGAACATGGCTTCAAAAACGGCGTTTTTTTCGCCCAGGCCAGAGGGCGAGTCATTATCGATGGTATCGACGCGCTTAAATCCGCGTTCTGGAATTTTTCGTCTTTTTCGCTGGAAGCCGTCTCGCAGGAACTGCTCGGCGAAGGAAAATCCATTGATAATCCCTGGGATCGTATGGATGAGATCGATCGCCGCTTTGCCCAGGATAAACCCGCCCTCGCCACCTACAACCTGAAAGACTGCGAGCTGGTCACGCGCATTTTCCATAAAACCGAGATCATGCCGTTTTTGCTGGAACGCGCGACGATCAACGGCCTGCCGGTCGATCGCCACGGCGGTTCAGTCGCCGCATTCGGGCATCTTTACTTTCCGCGAATGCACCGCGCCGGCTATGTCGCGCCCAATCTCGGCGAAGTGCCGCCGCTGGCAAGTCCCGGCGGCTACGTAATGGATTCACAACCCGGATTATACGATTCAGTACTGGTGCTGGATTATAAAAGCCTGTACCCGTCGATTATCCGCACGTTTTTGATTGATCCCGTCGGGCTGGTCGAAGGCATGGCGCAGCCGGATCCGAAACACAGTACCGAAGGTTTCCTTGACGCCTGGTTTTCACGAGAAAAGCACTGCCTGCCGGGAATTGTTAGCCAAATCTGGCACGGGCGCGATGAAGCCAAACGTCAGGGCAATAAACCGCTCTCGCAGGCGCTTAAAATCATTATGAACGCCTTTTATGGCGTACTCGGCACCACGGCCTGTCGCTTTTTCGATCCCCGTCTGGCGTCGTCAATCACCATGCGCGGTCATGCGATTATGCGCCAGACCAAAGCGCTGATTGAGGCGCAGGGTTATGACGTGATTTATGGCGATACCGATTCCACTTTCGTCTGGCTCCGGCGCGCGCATTCAGAAGCCGACGCGGCGGAAATCGGGCACAGGCTGGTGCGTCACGTGAACGAATGGTGGGCGCAGACGTTACAACAGCAAAATTTGACCAGCGCGCTAGAACTGGAGTTTGAAACCCACTTTTGCCGTTTTCTGATGCCGACCATCCGCGGCGCGGATACTGGCAGTAAAAAACGCTACGCGGGCCTGATTCAGGAAGGCGACAGCCAGCGCATGGTATTTAAAGGTCTGGAAACGGTGCGGACCGACTGGACGCCGCTGGCGCAGCGCTTTCAACAGGAGCTGTATCTGCGCGTTTTTCGCAATGAACCTTATCAAGACTATGTGCGTGAGACTATCGATAAACTGATGGCGGGCGAACTGGACGCGCAGTTGGTTTATCGTAAGCGTCTGCGTCGCCCTTTACATGAGTACCAACGTAACGTTCCGCCGCACGTTCGCGCCGCCCGGCTGGCGGATGAACAAAACCTGAAGCAGGGTCGTCCGGCGCAGTATCAGAATCGCGGCGCCATAAAATATGTCTGGACTGTTAACGGCCCCGAGCCCGTGGATTACCAGCAGTCGCCGCTGGATTACGAACACTATCTTACCCGCCAGCTACAACCCGTGGCGGAAGGAATTCTTCCCTTCGTTGAAGATAATTTTGCTACACTACTGACCGGGCAACTGGGGCTATTTTGACGCGTGACGAAAGCGCCGCCTTCCAGTACCATAGCGCCCTTTCCATTCCTGGACCTAATTAACGCCACTACCACATTAGCCTGGTAGCGGGGTCGTATACTCGCAATTATCCAGTGCTGTCGCCTGGGAATGGCGAGTAATGCCTGCAATTAAAGATATAGAGCCGAACACATATGCCTTTTACACTTGGTCAACGCTGGATCAGCGATACAGAAAGCGAGCTGGGACTTGGAACCGTTGTTGCGATGGATGCGCGAACCGTCACCTTACTTTTCCCGTCCACGGGGGAAAACCGCCTGTATGCGCGCAGTGATTCTCCCGTGACCCGCGTCATGTTCAACCCTGGCGATACGATTACAAGCCATGAAGGCTGGCAGCTACATATCGATGAAGTAAAAGAAGAAAATGGCCTGCTTGTTTATGTCGGCACCCGCCTGGATACCGAAGAGACCAATGTGACGTTGCGCGAGGTTCTGCTCGACAGCAAGTTGGTTTTCAGTAAGCCCCAGGATCGTCTGTTCGCCGGTCAAATCGATCGAATGGATCGGTTCGCGCTGCGCTATCGCGCCCGTAAATTTCAGAGCGAGCAGTACCGGATGCCATACAGCGGCCTGCGCGGTCAGCGGACCAATCTGATCCCGCATCAGCTTAATATCGCTCATGATGTGGGTCGTCGCCACGCGCCGCGCGTACTGCTGGCGGATGAAGTGGGCTTAGGTAAAACCATTGAAGCCGGGATGATTCTGCATCAACAGTTATTATCCGGCGCGGCGGAACGCGTATTGATCATTGTTCCGGAAACCCTGCAACACCAGTGGCTGGTAGAAATGCTGCGCCGTTTCAACCTGCGCTTCGCGCTGTTCGATGACGAACGCTATACCGAAGCGCAGCACGACGCGTATAACCCGTTTGAAACCGAACAACTGGTGATCTGCTCGCTGGATTTCGCCCGCCGTAATAAGCAGCGTCTGGAACATTTGTGCGACGCCGAGTGGGATTTGCTGGTGGTCGACGAAGCGCATCATCTGGTGTGGAGCACCGATGCGCCGAGCCGTGAATATATGGCCATCGAACAATTAGCTGAACGCGTACCGGGCGTGCTGCTGCTGACCGCCACGCCAGAACAGCTGGGGATGGAAAGCCATTTCGCCCGTCTGCGCCTGCTCGATCCGAACCGTTTCCACGATTTCGAACAGTTTGTCGAAGAACAGAAAAACTACCGCCCTGTCGCCGATGCGGTGGCCATGCTGCTGGCGGGCAATAAACTCAGCAACGACGAACTGAACAGGCTGGGCGATCTGATCGGCGAACAGGATATTGAACCGCTGTTGCAGGCCGCTAATAGCGATCGCGACGACGCGCAGGCCGCCCGTGATGAGCTGGTGTCGATGCTGATGGATCGCCACGGCACCAGCCGCGTTCTGTTCCGCAACACCCGTAACGGCGTCAAGGGGTTCCCGAAACGTGAACTGCATACGGTAAAACTACCGCTGCCGACCCAGTATCAGACCGCCATTAAGGTCTCCGGCATTATGGGCGCGCGTAAGAGCGCGGAAGATCGCGCCCGCGATATGCTCTATCCGGAACAAATTTATCAGGAGTTCGAAGGCGATACCGGCACCTGGTGGAACTTCGACCCACGCGTTGAGTGGCTAATGGGCTATCTGACCAGCCATCGTTCGCAAAAAGTGCTGGTGATCTGCGCTAAGGCGACCACCGCGTTACAGCTGGAGCAGGTGCTGCGCGAACGCGAAGGCATCCGCGCCGCCGTGTTCCATGAGGGCATGTCGATTATCGAACGCGACCGCGCCGCCGCCTGGTTCGCCGAAGAAGATACCGGCGCGCAGGTGCTGTTATGTTCTGAAATCGGCTCCGAAGGACGTAACTTCCAGTTTGCCAGCAATCTGGTGATGTTCGACTTGCCGTTTAACCCGGATCTGCTGGAACAGCGTATTGGTCGTCTGGATCGTATCGGCCAGGCGCATGATATCCAGATCCACGTCCCGTACCTGGAAAAAACCGCCCAGTCGGTGCTGGTTCGCTGGTATCACGAAGGGCTGGACGCCTTTGAGCACACCTGCCCGACCGGTCGCGCGATTTATGATTCAGCCTACGCCAGTCTGATTAACTATCTGGCCGCGCCTGAAGAAACCGACGGGTTTGACGATCTGATCAAATCCTGCCGCGAACAGCATGAAGCGCTAAAAGCCCAGTTAGAACAGGGCCGCGACCGCCTGCTGGAGATCCACTCCAACGGCGGAGAAAAAGCCCAACAGCTCGCACAAAGCATTGAAGAACAGGACGACGACACCAACCTGATCGCGTTCGCCATGAACCTGTTCGATATCGTCGGCATTAACCAGGACGATCGCGGCGACAACCTGATCGTGCTGACGCCGTCCGACCACATGTTGGTGCCGGATTTCCCCGGCCTGCCGGAAGACGGCTGTACTATCACGTTTGAACGTGACGTAGCCCTGTCTCGCGAAGATGCGCAGTTTATTACCTGGGAACATCCGCTCATCCGTAACGGACTGGATCTGATCCTCTCCGGCGATACCGGCAGCAGCACCATTTCGCTGTTGAAAAATAAAGCGCTGCCCGTCGGCACGCTGCTGGTCGAACTGGTTTACGTCGTGGAAGCGCAGGCGCCGAAACAGCTACAACTGAACCGCTTCCTGCCGCCGACGCCGGTACGTATGCTGTTAGATAAAAACGGCAACAATCTGGCCGCCCAGGTCGAGTTTGAAACCTTCAACCGCCAGCTCAGCGCCGTGAATCGCCACACCGGCAGCAAACTGGTGAACGCCGTGCAACAGGACGTCCACGCCATTTTGCAACTGGGTGAGACGCAGATTGAAAAGTCCGCCAGAGCGCTGATTGATAACGCGCGTCGCGAGGCGGATGAAAAACTGTCCGGGGAACTGTCGCGTCTGGAAGCGCTGCGCGCCGTCAACCCGAACATTCGCGACGACGAACTTGCCGCTATCGACAGTAACCGTCAGCAGGTGCTGGAAAGCCTGAATCAGGCAGGCTGGCGTCTGGACGCGCTGCGTCTTATCGTCGTCACGCACCAATAACGGAGCCGTACATGGGGATGGAAAACTACAATCCGCCGCAGGAACCCTGGCTGGTTATCCTGTATCAGGATGAGCACATTATGGTGGTCAATAAGCCCAGCGGCCTGTTGTCCGTGCCGGGGCGTCTGGAAGCGCACAAAGACAGCATTATGACGCGTATCCAGCGCGACTACCCGCAGGCAGAATCGGTGCATCGTCTGGATATGGCCACCAGCGGCGTAATTGTAGTGGCGCTGACCAAAGCCGCGGAACGGGAGCTAAAACGTCAGTTCCGCGAACGTGAGCCGAAAAAGCAGTATGTGGCGCGCGTATGGGGGCATCCCTCCCCGGCGGAAGGACTGGTTGACTTACCACTCATCTGCGACTGGCCGAACCGGCCAAAGCAGAAAGTGTGTTATGAAACCGGCAAACCGGCGCAAACGGAATATAACGTGGTGGAGTTTGCGGCGGATAATACCGCCCGCGTGGTGCTCAAACCGATCACCGGACGTTCGCATCAGCTTCGTGTGCATATGCTGGCGTTAGGCCACCCGATTTTAGGCGATCGGTTTTACGCCTCGCCGGAAGCGTTGTCGCTGGCGCCGCGTTTGCAGTTACACGCCGAAATGCTGACCATTACCCATCCCGCTTACGGCACCAGCATGACGTTTAAAGTCCCGGCAGATTTTTAAATTCGGAGCCAATTTATGCCGGGGCGCTTCGCTTGCCCGGCCTACATTCATTAACGTAGGCTGGATAAGGCGCTAGTCGCATCCGGCAATTCAATCACTTGAAGCCTTTCTGTTCTTTGATTAGCTCATACGCTTTCTGAATTTCCTGCGCTTTTTGCTTCGCCATTTCCATCATTTCCGGCGGTAAACCTTTCGCGACCAGTTTGTCCGGATGATGCTCGCTCATCAGTTTGCGATAAGCGCGTTTAATGGTGGTTGCATCGTCGGTGGTTTTAACCCCCAGCACATTACAGGCATCTTCCAGCGTCGGGCCGCGCTGCGCCTGCTGCCAGCCGCCGCCGGACTGTTGATGATAACCGCCGCCAAACTGCGCGCCGCCCTGCATCATGCGCAGAAACTGATCGAACTGTACGCGGGAAATACCTAACTCTTCCGCAATCACATACAGCACTTCCCGCTCATTAGGGTGTAGCGAGCCATCGGCAAACGCCGCCTGGATCTGAATTTCCAGAAACATCCGGATCAGATCAAAACGCCCGAAGCAGACGCTACGAAACTGCCGCATCTTTTCACGTAATGGGTAATTATCCGCTTTTCCGACCCGAAAGGCGTTCTGCGCGGCAGTACGTGAATCGCCGTGTAAATTCATACGATCCATCAACTGACTGGCGATATGAATATCCGCTTCCGTCACCCGTCCTTTTGATTTGGTTAAGTGGCCCATCACCTCAAAGGTGGTGGCAAAAAACAGCGCCTGCCGTTCCCGCTGGTTGGCAAACCACGCCATTTTTCGGCTGCGGGCTTTGTCGAACATATGGCCCACCAGCAGACCCAGGACCACGCCCCAAAAGCCGCCGCCCATCATCAGGGCTACGGCGACGCCAATTATCTTTCCCCAGTACTGCATAGACTCCCCAAAACGTTACGCTATCGGTGAGGCTATCTCCCACAAAATAAGGTGCTTTTCTGCGAATGAAGGCTACGGTCAATTGTGGGACATCGCCTATAATTTGCATTATCATACCTGTCATTCAATGCCGTGCCTAACACCACAGACGCTAAACGGCAGGATTAACACTGGCGCAGCGAAGATGAGTAAGTTAGGCTGTGACCGTTTGTCACGCGCAACGCTACCGATGATGGAACAATAAATACAACGTATGAAAAAACGTATTCCCACTCTTCTGGCCACCATGATCGCCAGCGCCCTTTATAGTCATCAGGGGCTGGCAGCCGATCTCGCCTCACAGTGTATGTTGGGCGTGCCGAGCTACGATCGTCCTCTGGTAAAAGGCGATACCAACGATCTGCCGGTTACTATCAATGCCGATAACGCTAAAGGTAACTACCCGGACGATGCCGTTTTTACCGGCAACGTGGACATTATGCAGGGGAATAGCCGCCTGCAAGCGGATGAAGTGCAGCTTCATCAGAAGCAGGCGGAAGGTCAGCCGGAACCTGTACGCACCGTCGATGCGCTGGGTAATGTGCATTATGATGACAATCAGGTCATCCTTAAAGGGCCGAAGGGCTGGGCGAACCTGAACACCAAAGACACGAACGTCTGGGAAGGCGATTACCAGATGGTAGGCCGTCAGGGGCGCGGTAAAGCCGATCTCATGAAGCAGCGCGGCGAAAACCGCTATACCATTCTGGAAAACGGCAGCTTTACCTCCTGTCTGCCTGGCTCCGATACCTGGAGCGTGGTGGGGAGTGAAGTCATCCATGACCGTGAAGAACAGGTTGCGGAGATCTGGAACGCCCGGTTTAAAGTAGGTCCGGTTCCGATCTTTTATAGCCCCTATTTACAGCTACCCGTCGGTGACAAACGTCGCTCAGGTTTCCTGATCCCGAACGCGAAATACACGACCAAGAACTATTTCGAGTTCTACTTACCGTATTACTGGAACATCGCGCCCAATATGGACGCCACCATCACCCCGCACTATATGCACCGCCGCGGCAATATTATGTGGGAGAACGAATTCCGTTATCTCACGCAGGCAGGCGCCGGGTTGATGGAATTAGATTATCTGCCTTCTGATAAAGTCTACGAGGACGATCATCCCAAAGAGGGCGATAAGCACCGCTGGTTATTCTACTGGCAGCACTCAGGGGTGATGGATCAGGTGTGGCGTTTTAACGTCGATTACACCAAAGTCAGCGACTCCAGCTACTTTAATGATTTCGACAGTAAGTACGGTTCCAGTACCGACGGCTACGCAACGCAGAAATTCAGCGTCGGCTACGCCGTACAAAACTTTGACGCTACGGTGTCGACCAAACAATTCCAGGTGTTTAACGATCAAAACACCAGCAGCTACTCTGCGGAGCCGCAGTTAGACGTTAACTACTACCATAACGATCTCGGGCCGTTTGATACCCGGATTTACGGCCAGGCGGTGCACTTTGTTAACACCAAAGACAACATGCCGGAAGCGACCCGCGTCCACCTGGAGCCAACCATTAATTTGCCGCTCTCCAACCGCTGGGGCAGCCTGAACACCGAAGCGAAGCTGATGGCGACGCACTATCAGCAAACGAATCTGGACAGCTATAACAGCGATCCAAACAATAAAAATAAGCTGGAAGATTCGGTTAACCGCGTCATGCCGCAGTTTAAAGTCGACGGTAAGCTCATCTTCGAACGCGATATGGCGATGCTGGCGCCGGGGTATACCCAGACGCTGGAACCACGCGTGCAGTACCTGTATGTGCCGTACCGCGACCAGAGCGGCATCTATAACTACGATTCTTCTTTGCTGCAATCCGACTATAACGGCCTGTTCCGCGACCGCACTTATGGCGGTCTCGACCGTATTGCTTCCGCCAACCAGGTCACGACAGGCGTCACAACACGCATTTATGATGATGCCGCCGTTGAACGTTTTAACGTTTCTGTTGGTCAAATCTACTATTTCACGGAGTCTCGCACCGGCGATGACAACATTAAATGGGAGAATGACGACAAAACCGGTTCGCTGGTTTGGGCAGGCGACACTTACTGGCGTATTTCAGAACGCTGGGGGCTGCGTAGCGGAGTGCAGTACGATACCCGTCTGGATAGCGTCGCTACCAGCAGCAGCAGCCTCGAATACCGTCGGGATCAGGATCGTCTGGTACAGTTGAACTACCGCTATGCCAGCCCGGAATATATTCAGGCTACGTTGCCTTCGTATTATTCCACGGCAGAGCAGTATAAAAACGGCATCAACCAGGTGGGCGCGGTGGCAAGTTGGCCGATTGCCGATCGCTGGTCGATTGTCGGCGCGTACTACTTCGATACCAATTCGAGCAAACCTGCAGACCAGATGCTCGGCTTGCAGTACAACTCTTGCTGCTATGCGATCCGCGTCGGATACGAACGTAAGCTGAACGGTTGGGATAACGATAAACAACACGCGATTTATGATAACGCGATTGGCTTCAACATTGAGCTGCGCGGTTTGAGCTCTAACTACGGCCTCGGCACGCAAGAAATGTTGCGTTCGAACATTCTGCCGTACCAAAGCTCTATGTAATCTGATTGATTTACAACGTAATCCGCATTGCGGTTAATTGAAATGGAAAAAGTATGAAGAACTGGAAAACGCTGCTTCTCGGTATCGCCATGATCGCGAATACCAGTTTCGCTGCCCCCCAGGTAGTCGATAAAGTCGCAGCCGTCGTCAATAATGGCGTCGTGCTGGAAAGCGACGTTGATGGCTTAATGCAATCAGTCAAACTCAACGCGGGTCAGGCAGGTCAGCAGCTTCCGGACGACGCCACGCTGCGTCACCAGATCCTGGAACGTTTGATTATGGATCAAATTATCCTGCAGATGGGTCAGAAGATGGGGGTGAAGATCACGGATGAGCAGTTGGATCAGGCCATCGCCAACATCGCCAAACAAAACAATATGACGATGGATCAGATGCGCAGCCGTCTGGCTTACGATGGGCTGAACTATTCAACCTACCGTAACCAGATTCGTAAAGAGATGATTATCTCTGAAGTCCGCAACAACGAGGTTCGTCGCCGTATCACCGTTTTGCCGCAAGAAGTTGACGCGCTGGCAAAACAGATTGGCACCCAAAACGACGCCAGCACCGAGCTGAACCTGAGCCATATCCTGATTGCTCTGCCGGAAAACCCAACCTCCGAGCAGGTTAACGACGCGCAGCGCCAGGCGGAAAGCATTGTTGAAGAAGCGCGTAACGGCGCAGATTTCGGCAAACTGGCGATTACCTACTCTGCCGACCAGCAGGCGCTAAAAGGCGGTCAGATGGGCTGGGGCCGTATCCAGGAGCTGCCGGGGATTTTCGCCCAGGCGCTGAGCACCGCAAAGAAAGGCGACATTGTCGGCCCGATTCGCTCCGGCGTCGGTTTCCACATTCTGAAAGTAAACGACCTGCGCGGTCAGAGCCAGAGTATCTCCGTGACCGAAGTTCACGCTCGTCACATTCTGCTTAAGCCGTCGCCGATCATGAACGATCAGCAGGCGCGCCTGAAGCTGGAAGAAATCGCGGCTGACATTAAGAGTGGTAAAACCACCTTTGCCGCTGCGGCGAAAGAGTACTCTCAGGACCCGGGCTCCGCTAACCAGGGCGGTGATTTGGGTTGGGCTACGCCAGATATTTTCGATCCGGCGTTCCGCGACGCGCTGACGAAGCTGCATAAAGGCCAAATAAGCGCGCCGGTACACTCCTCTTTCGGCTGGCATCTGATCGAATTGCTGGATACGCGTAAGGTAGACAAAACCGATGCGGCGCAGAAAGATCGCGCTTATCGTATGCTGATGAACCGTAAATTCTCAGAAGAAGCGGCGACCTGGATGCAAGAACAGCGCGCCAGCGCTTACGTTAAGATTTTGAGTAACTAATGAGCAGTGCGCAACGCGTTGTTATCACTCCCGGCGAACCCGCCGGGATTGGCCCCGATCTTGTCGTCCAACTGGCGCAACGCGCGTGGCCGATTGAACTGGTCGTCTGTGCGGACGGCGCGCTCCTGACGGAGCGGGCCGCCATGCTCGGCCTGCCCCTCTCGCTTCTCCCTTACTCGCCTGATGTCCCCGCTGCGCCGCAGCCCGCGGGAACGCTGACCCTATTGCCGGTCTCGCTGCGCGCGCCTGCCATCCCCGGTCAGTTGACGGTAGAAAATGGCCCCTACGTGGTAGAGACGCTGGCGCGAGCGTGTGATGGCTGTCTGAACGGTGAATTTGCCGCGCTGATCACAGGCCCCGTGCACAAAGGCGTTATTAACGACGCAGGCATTCCGTTTACCGGTCATACCGAGTTTTTCGAAGAGCGTTCGCAGGCGAAAAAAGTCGTGATGATGCTGGCAACCGAAGAACTTCGCGTGGCGCTGGCGACCACGCATCTGCCGCTACGGGCGATTGCAGACGCCATCACACCTGCGCTTTTGCACGAAGTGATTGCTATTTTGCATCACGATTTGCGGACCAAATTTGGTATTGCCGAACCGCGCATTCTTGTCTGTGGCCTGAATCCGCACGCGGGCGAAGGCGGTCATATGGGCACGGAAGAGATAGACACCATCATTCCAGTGCTCGACGAGCTGCGGGCGCAGGGAATGAAACTCAACGGGCCGCTACCTGCTGATACGCTGTTTCAGCCCAAATATCTCGATAATGCCGACGCGGTGCTGGCAATGTACCACGATCAGGGCCTGCCCGTGCTAAAATACCAGGGATTCGGTCGGGGAGTGAATATTACGCTCGGCCTACCTTTTATTCGAACCTCCGTTGACCACGGCACCGCGCTTGAACTGGCAGGCCGTGGAAAAGCGGATGTCGGCAGTTTTATTACGGCGCTTAATCTCGCCATCAAAATGATTGTTAATACCCAATGAATAATCGAGTCCATCAGGGCCATTTAGCCCGTAAACGCTTCGGGCAAAACTTTCTCAACGATCGGTTTGTGATCGACAGTATTGTTTCTGCTATTAATCCGCAAAAAGGCCAGGCGATGGTTGAAATCGGCCCCGGCCTGGCGGCGCTGACGGAGCCGGTCGGCGAACGACTGGATAAGCTCACGGTCATTGAACTTGACCGCGATCTGGCGGCGCGTTTGCAAACCCATCCGTTTTTAGGGCCGAAGCTGACTATTTATCAGCAGGACGCCATGACCATGAACTTTGGCGAACTGTCTGCGCAGTTGGGCCAACCGCTGCGTGTGTTCGGCAATCTGCCCTATAATATCTCCACCCCGCTGATGTTCCATCTCTTTAGCTATACTGATGCCATTGCCGACATGCACTTTATGCTGCAAAAAGAAGTGGTAAATCGTCTGGTTGCAGGGCCGAACAGCAAAGCGTATGGTCGTTTAAGCGTGATGGCGCAATATTACTGTCAGGTGATCCCGGTGCTTGAAGTGCCGCCATCCGCCTTCACGCCGCCGCCCAAAGTGGACTCCGCCGTGGTGCGTCTGGTTCCACACGCAACAATGCCTTACCCGGTTAAAGATATTCGCGTGTTGAGCCGTATTACCACCGAGGCCTTTAACCAGCGCCGTAAAACGATCCGTAACAGTCTCGGCAATCTTTTTAGCGTTGAGACGTTGACGGAAATGGGTATTGACCCGGCAATGCGCGCGGAAAATATCTCTGTCGCGCAGTACTGCCAGATGGCCAACTATCTGTCGGAAAACGCGCCTTTGAAGGAGAGTTAAACATGATCAATTCGCCCAGAGTGTGTATTCAGGTGCAAAGCGTCTACATTGAGGCGCAATCCTCACCTGACGATGAACGTTACGTTTTTGCCTATACCGTAACCATCCGCAATCTGGGCCGGGCGCCAGTGCAGCTATTGGGCCGCTACTGGCTGATTACCAATGGTCATGGCCGTGAAACTGAAGTCCAGGGCGAAGGTGTGGTTGGCGTCCAGCCGCGCATTGCGCCTGGCGAAGAGTATCAGTACACCAGCGGTGCGGTAATTGAAACGCCGCTGGGCACCATGCAGGGTCATTACGAAATGATCGATGAAAATGGCGACGCCTTTACCATCGACATTCCCGTGTTTCGACTCGCCGTCCCTACACTCATTCACTAAAATTATAACAATGGCAACTTATCTCATCGGCGACGTTCACGGTTGCTACGACGAACTGATCGCCTTATTACAGCAAGTGGAATTTACGCCAGATACAGACACTCTATGGCTGACAGGCGATTTGGTCGCCCGCGGTCCCGGTTCGCTGGACGTGTTACGCTACGTCAAATCACTTGGCAATAGCGTGCGTTTGGTGCTGGGGAATCACGATTTACACCTGTTGGCCGTATTCGCCGGGATTAGTCGCAACAAACCTAAAGACCGGCTGACCCCGCTTCTTGAAGCGCCGGACGCCGATGAGCTGTTGAATTGGTTACGCCGTCAGCCGCTGTTGCAGGTAGATGAAGAGAAAAAGCTGGTCATGGCGCATGCGGGTATTACTCCGCAGTGGGATTTGCAGACGGCAAAAGAGTGCGCCCGCGATGTTGAAGCGGTGCTGTCGAGCGACTCGTACCCGTTTTTCCTCGACGCGATGTATGGCGATATGCCGAATAACTGGTCGCCGGAGTTAAGCGGTCTGGCGCGGCTACGCTTTATTACTAATGCTTTTACCCGTATGCGTTACTGCTTTCCTAACGGTCAACTGGATATGTACAGTAAAGCGTCGCCGGAAAATGCCCCGGCGCCGCTGAAGCCGTGGTTCGCCATTCCGGGGCCGGTGAGCGAGGCTTACAGTATTGCTTTCGGGCACTGGGCGTCGCTGGAAGGGAAAGGGACGCCAGAAGGTATTTACGCGCTGGATACCGGCTGCTGCTGGGGCGGGGAGTTGACCTGTTTACGCTGGGAAGATAAACAGTATTTTGTGCAGCCGTCAAACCGCCAGATGGATATGGGCGAAGGCGAAGCGGTCAACGCCTGATAGGTTTATGCCTGATGGCGCTACGCTTATCAGGCCTACATCCGGCTACATCTGGCTCAAGAGTAGGCCGGATAAGGCGTTTCGCCGCCATCCGGCACTACAGTATTAACGACGTTCCAGAATCTCGAAACAATAGCTGTGAGAATTCTGCGCGTCGGCATCGTGAAACTCACTGAATACCGATTCCCAGTCATCCGGTTCATAATCCGGAAAATGGGTATCGCCTTCGACTTCCGCATCAATATGCGTCAGATAAAGCTTCTGCGCCTTTGGCAGGAACTGCTCGTACACGCGCCCGCCGCCAATGACCATAATTTCCGGCGCATCGCCGCAAGCGGCAATCGCCTCATCGACAGACTTCACCCACTGCACGCGATCGTCGGTGCCCGGCTGGCTGCTGATAACAATATTTTTACGTCCCGGTAAGGGGCGTCCGATGGACTCCCAGGTGTGACGTCCCATGACGACAGGTTTATTTAACGTGTTACGTTTAAACCAGGCGAGATCGGCAGGCAGGTTCCACGGCATGGCGTTTTCCATACCGATGACGCGATCCACCGCTAACGCCGCAATCAGACTGATCATTAATTATTTCCTGATACAAAAAAAATTGCCGCCACTATACGTAAAGCGCAATCTTTCGTCGACTGACGAAAAGAGGATGAGCACGAAAATTTTTCGTTCTGCTGGCGACGCCACTCATTTGATGTGGAGCCCCAGCATTACAGTAGTTCAAAAACAGCCAATTAGCAGTAAAGTTTGCAGAACATCACATTTTTTACTTTAGATTGACGGTTTGACCTCGGGTTCATCGGAGACCTCCCCGGAATGTTTGCCCTCAGCCGTTCCCTGCCAGCCGTGGCGCTGAATCAACGACAGATGCACCCGGTCCTCGGTAATAATTTCGCTCAACATCGCGCTGGTACGTTTATAGGCGGCGGCGCGAGATAACGGATCGTTTTCCCCTTTCGCCATCTCTTCCACCATCCGGGTATTAAAATGGCGGAACAGATCCGCGCGCTCGCGGGCTTCATAACGCCCCAGCCCCAGCGCTTCCAGCGCCTGTCTCCCGCTTTTGAGCGCGCCTTCGAAGGTTTCACGTTCGGGCATCGCCACACCAGCCTGGCGCAGGCGAATGTAATGATCGACATCACGGGCGCGGGCGATAATCTGCAGATGCGGGAAATGCGTCTTCACCAACTCACTCAGTTGCAAATTGGTTTGCGGATCGTCAATGGCATTAATCAATACCTCCGCCTTCGCCGCTCCGGCAGATTCCAGTAAATCCATACGCGTCGCGTCGCCATAAAAAACCTTCATGCCGAATTTACGCAGCGTTTCGATATGATCGGGGTCGTGATCGAGCACCACCATCTTCACCCCGCTCGACAGCAGCAGACGCCCGGCTATCTGCCCAAACCGTCCAAACCCGGCCACAATAACCCGCGGCTGCTCTTCGTCGATTTCATCCGCCTCGCGCGCTTCCCCCTTCTCGGTCTTTTCCATGCGCGTCAGCAGCATCAGAAAAATCGGCGTTGCCGCCATCGACAGCGCGACCGCCAGCGTCAGCGCTTTTGCCCATTCCGGCTCAAGTACACCCGCTATTTGCGCCGCGCCAAAAACCACAAACGCAAACTCACTTCCCTGGCCTAATAAGACGGCAAACCAGCGACGCTGTTTTGCCGGTACGCCCAGGGGCCTCGCGACCAGCCACAGCATGACGATTTTGATTGCCAGAAAACCGGCCAGCAACAGCAGAATGCGCAGCGGATTCTCCACCAGCGTGCCGAAATCAATCGACATGCCGACGCCAATAAAGAACAGCCCCAGCAGCAACCCCTTAAAGGGTTCAATATCGCTTTCCAGCGCATGACGATATTCCGAACTCGCCAGCAGAACGCCCGCCAGGAACGCGCCCATCGCCATTGACAGCCCAACCTCTTCCAGCAACAGGCCGAAACCAAACACCAGAAATAGCGCCACGGCGCTGAACACTTCCCGCAAACCAGAACGCGCGACAAAGCGCAGCGCCGGGCGCGTGACGTAGCGTCCCAGCAGCACCACCAGCGCCAACGCGCCTGCGACTTTCAACGCCGATAGCGCAAACGCGCCAAGCGTGGTGGATGCGCCGCTGGCGGCCAGCAGCGGAATCATCGCCACCAGCGGGATCGCCGCGATATCCTGGAACAAGAGCACTGCAAATGCGCTACGCCCTACTTGTGAAACGGTCAGGTTACGCTCATTCATTGCCTGCATGGCGATAGCCGTGGACGAAAGCGCCAGCGTCATGCCAATCAGTTCCGCCACCTGCCAACGCAGGCCAAGAAACATGCAGAACAGACCAATCAGTCCGCCGCAGACCACCATTTGTAACGCGCCGCCGCCAAATACCGAGGCGCGCAGCTTCCATAACCGTTGTGGGTCCAGCTCAAGCCCAATAACAAACAACATCAGCACAACGCCGATTTCCGCAAAATGCAGAATAGATTCGGCGTCCGTTACCAGCCGTAGCCCCCAGGGGCCGATAATGCAACCCGCAATCAGATACCCCAGCACCGATCCTAAGCCCAAACGTACCGCAATCGGCACAATCAGCGCCGCCGAACCAAGATAGATCAGCGCCTGCAGTAGAGTATGGCTATCCATGATTCACCTCCTGCCATGCCAGTAAACGCTGTTTATACTGACGCGCCTGCGCCTGTAAGGTGTCGTCATCGCAAATGAACGTGCAGTGCATGGCAAACGGCGGCAGCCATTTGAGGCCGCAATAGAGCGCCGTCGCCTGTAGCGGCTGAGAAAGGACGTCAAATCCGGGATGGGAGCCGATAGCAAAGTGGTTTTCACCACCGCCGGTCGTTACCGCCCACAGCAGATGTTTACCATGCAATGCCGTACCGCCATGACCGTAAGCCCAGCCGTGGGTGAGGACTTTATCCATCCATAATTTGAGTAAAGGAGGGACGCTGTACCACTGCATCGGATGCTGCCAGACGATAAGACTCGCGCGCGACAGCGCCTCCTGCTCGGCGGCAACGTCAATATTGAAATCGGGATAGAGGTGATAAAGCGAACGTATTTCGACGTTTTCCAGCGTCCCTGCCTGTTCAAGCATCCGCTTATTCGCATGAGAATGATGCGGATACGGATGCGCATAAATAATGAGGATCATGATTAGCCTGTGATGATCTGTTTTTTTATTACAAAGTGTAGTGACAAATTCGCCAGGCTAATAGTGAATATTATTGAGCGGCTAACCAGAAAAAATTGAATTAACGCCAGCCAGGAGTTGACACCATCCTGCCCCCGGAAGACGCTCTCGAAGGGCCGCAGGCGTTTGCGGAAAAGCGCGATCCGGTGTGGAAAGGTTGGTGATGATGGCAGCCTTAAATTGCTGACAAATCGGTTTAAGGCCTTCTTGTCGGGCGGCGCTGCGCTAAATTTGCCTGTAATGACTGTAATATCAATCCATTACATGATGACACAGGCCCAATAAGCGCAGCGCCAACAGCATCTGAACCTCCAGACACGCTGGATGCCAGATCGCCGACGCATAAATTAACCTAATGGGTCAGGTACTTAGAGCCTGGCCCACCAGGCGTAATTGTTGAAGCCAGTTTGGGGCCGACCAGCGCGCAGAAACCGGAGCGTACACGTAGTACGTGAGGATTTTGAGCACTGCCCGGCCCCCAAATGGCGAATAAAATAGCCTAATGGGCCAGGCTCTTAATCTTTCGCCATGCGGTTAAACTGCTCAATAGTAAGATCCCACGGCTCACGGGCCGCATCCGGCATAAAACTGCCGTCATCCACGCCAATTTCGTCCTTGATAATTTTATTCAGTTTCTCATTCATCGTAAGAATGAGATCCTGATATTTCTGTTTATCAGCAGCAAGGTTATGGTTCTCATCGGGATCATTTTTAAGATCGTAAAGTTCAAGATCGTTGTACTTAATAAGATCCTCCCAGGTTTCCGGCGTATTATGCTCCCTTAGTGAGAAATAGCGTGCAAACTTATAACGACCATCGTTAATCATCCGCGTCCCTGAACGATGGCTAAAATCAGGATGCAGATGGGATATTTCCTGCTTGATTTGCGCCACCGTTTTTTGTTTATCTCTTTGTAGCGCGATAACGCGGTGGAGATAATGGGCATCGGTATACAAGATCATGCCATAGCAATATAAGCTGGCATTTCTCACCGCATTAACCGCAACGCCCTCCGGGTTTTTTAGCAATCCGCTAAAATTAACGCCTTTGCGGTTGCCTAACGCCTGGTGCTGTTTTTCTTCCGGCAAACCGGTCAGCCCAACTAATGTCAGCGCGATATCAAGATGACAGGTCAACGCCTGACATTTCTTATTACCGGGGTACGCCGGGTGGGAAATAATCATCGGTACATGGATCTGTTCTTTATAAACGGAAGCGCCTTTACCGTGCATCTGATGGCTTCCGCCTAATTCGCCATGATCGGCAGTAAATACAACAATCGTTTTATCAGTTAACTTGAGGGCATCAAGTTCATTTAATATCCGGTCAAGGTGTGTATCACAATCGCGGATACAGTTGAAATAGTAGTCAAGCAGTTTACGCCAACGACGATCTTCATCAGGAAATTGCCCTTCCAGCGCAGCGCGCGCCGTCTGGTATTCAAGATGCGCCGGCGGTCTTCCCTGCTCATTGAATGACTGATGCCTGTTTGCCGGCAGCGGATAGTTCGGCCAGCTTGCCTGATAAAGCTCGTTTTCCGGCGGCTGCGTGGGCGCCAGGGTATTATCATCCTGATCCAACTCGCCACGCCACTGTACCTTTTCTCCCTCTTTATCGGTATCAATAAACATGACGTCATGAGGATTAACGAGGTTAACGGCCAGGAACCAGGGCTTGTGTTGGTCATTCAAGGGCTGCCCCTTGCATCTTAACCAATTTATAGTCTGAGCCGTGGTGATTGAATCATAAAAATAGCCGCCTTTACTATGGCCTATAATATCGCCGATGCCGTGATAGTCAGCAAAACCATATTTTTCCATAATTTTATGTAATTCTGGTTCAGGAATATCCCCGACATCAATATCCTCATCTTTTTCGTCAGGCAAAGGCTTCTCCAGTTTTTCTGTAAGATGCCACTTACCTTTATAGGCCGTATAGTATCCCAGTTCCCGCATCATATGGCCTGTGGTTCCAAGAGCGGGGTCAAGGTCATAAGGCATCCAGGGTAAGCCCAGATTATCAAACATTTTTGTCTGGGGCATATGTAAGCCGGTATACAATACGGAGCGGGAAGGCGTACAGACATTACTGGTATTCTGATGATTACAGAATGTCACCCCCGTTTTCATGAGCCGCTCTCTGCCGGGTACCGGGAAAGGAAACGTAGGAAAAAAACGCTCCTGGTCGGTCACGACTAACAGAATATTATATCCTTCTGGCAATTTTTCCGGGATTTCGCCGGTAAACGGTTTATCCCACGCCGGTTTCGCCTTGACGGCGCATTTTTCATCAGCCTTTACCGCGCCGGATAGCATACCGCCGGCGGCAAGAATACCGGCGCTGGTTAACAGTTTCCTACGCGTAAGATCCGTCTCTTCTGCGGACAGATTTTTTTTATTACTCATATTATTATACCTGTAGTCAGTAACTTTATCACATATTCATTTATTACTGTACGAGGAAGCGTGGATATATATCAATGCCTTCCGGGTAAGAATATGTGTTATAAATTGATTTGTATTTCAAATTAGAAATATATTAATAAATGAGCATAATTCACTGAAAAATTATTTAGATGAAAAGCTCATTGTTTTTATTTTAGAGATACAACTGCAGACATTACTTCATAAAAAAATACATTATTAAACATACTCTATAGCGCTGTGTTCGTGCCTTTTCCCTTCAGCTACGGTGATTACCCTATGCCGCTACAATAAAATCGCCCCGAAAGAAACACTATCAGTAACAGGCCGCGCAACCATAGACATACAACCGGTAATATCACTCTGTGAAATTAAAACATAACTCAATTCTGTTATGTTGCTTATGAATAAAACTAGCGTATTACCGCGTGATTCAATAAAACTTACGTCATTACAAGAAATAATATAAAAACTATTATTTACAGGGGGTTAAGTTTCTTTTTAACTGGCAGCGCATTATTTTACATTGACAACAACATAAAGAGGTGACTATAACAAGATATAAGACGGTCACACCAAATAAGTCTATTTTCAGATAATCAACCGAGGTTATATACCCAAAATAATTCGAGTTGCTTAAAGGCGGCAAGGGAGTGAGTCCCCAGGAGCATAGATAATTATGTGACTGAGGTGAGCGACAAATCTGCCGGGAGCAGATTTGAACGTCGCATGCGACGGCCCGTCAGGGCGAGGCCCATGGGTGGGCCGAGTAATCCGTAGCCAACCCATAAGCAACCTGAAGTATGAAGGGTATAAATAATTTCGTTACGGATTACTGATATTGCGCAAACCTTATCATCAATGCAACAGGAACAGAACTATGAAAAAACGCATTATTGCCGCCGCATTACTGGCAACGGTTGCTTCATTCAGCACGCTTGCGGCAGAGCAGGTCTCTAAGCAAGAAATCAGCCACTTCAAACTGGTTAAGGTCGGCACCATAAATGTGTCCCAGAGTGGCGGGCAGATTTCCTCACCCTCTGATCTACGCGAAAAACTGTCAGAATTAGCCGATGCGAAAGGCGGAAAATATTATCATATTATCGCTGCACGTGAGCATGGTCCGAATTTTGAAGCCGTTGCCGAAGTTTATAACGATGCGACGAAATAAAGCTCTGATTGCGCCATAACGAGGGCACAGGCATGAAATAATAAGAGAGCGCCAGCAAGGTGCCATGTTCCGTCACAATCCACTCAGGGCCGTCTGGAAACAGATGCTGGCCCTCTTTTTTATCAACAGTTCATCCGGGGCAGGCAAGCCGTTGGAATGTGCGCGCGCAGGCAGTAAGCCCTTCGTGAATAAGACGGTTTTGCGGGCTGTTTTAAGGTAATATTTAGTGCGCTTTTACCTGCCTGAACCAATAATTCTCCATTTTCGTTATCCATTTCCCCTTTTTATTTTTCGGTATTACGCCAGCCCAAAGTAATTGCAGCTGTCGGTTATAGGTTCCAATAGCGTGTCCACCATACGCCCCTTCAAATGCTATCACCATGGGTCCCTGCCCTTTTACCCCCTCTTGTCCTTCATGGCAATAAAGCGCGTTGCGGTGAGTCACGTCAAGTTCATACTGTACGTTCAGTTTCACACATTTTTCCCCGCAGCCTTCTACTGGCGGCAATATTGTCATGGTATAAGGCGGGTTATCTGCCGTGGTTTTCCATGTTCCGATCAGGTCTTTGCAGGCGTTTATCTCCGTAGCCCCGGAGGCGGCAGAAAATAGCGCGAGCAAATAAAAAGGTATTAGTTTCAGTTTCATTACAGACTCCTGTTCCTTATACCTCATCATTTATACCTAATCATAAGGATAAATGCCCTGCGATATGTTTTTTTCCGGGAAATGTTGAGCCGCTGTTCAGAGAAATGTCGATGAGTGTAACCTCATGTAAGCGGACAGCGCGGTGGGGAAAGCGGGAACACGGGCGAATGGTCTAACGTATTTCGACGTTTTCCGGCGTCCCTGCCTGTTCAGGCATCCGTTTATTCGCATGGGAATAAATGGATGCGCATAAAGAGAGAATATTATTGAGCGGCTAACCAGAAAAAATTGAATTAATTATCCAGCTCGCTCATATTTTTCAGCTGATCGCGGTTAATCTGTTCGGTTTTCCCGGTGGCGGCGTTTTTGTAAGACACCATACCGGTATCGTTATCGACCTCGGGTTTCCCGTCGGTGACAATAGTTTTGCCATCCGTGGTTTCAACCGCCTGGTTAGAAGAGCATCCTGCGACGGTGAATAGTGTTGCTGCGGTAAACAGTGCGGTCATAAGACGTTTTTGCATGGTGTTCTCCCTGCTTTTCAGTTGTTTTAGCATGTGACTGTTAACTGTAGCGTTATTGGCGAAAAGCAGGGAGAAATGCAGAACACTCTTAACGAGGGTTATCCGATGGCGTTCCGCGCAAAGTCATGTTTCCGGTCTGTGTTAGCGTCAAGCCGCGAGTTTCCGGGGCAAACATCACCGATACGCCAAGCCCGACTAACGAAATCAACGCGCCAATCAGCATGACGTTATTAATACCGTAACGAGTAATGAAAATCGGTAATGCCCAGGTGGAGACAATGGTTCCGATGCGGCTTAATGACATGATGACCCCCACGGCCGAAGCGCGAATATCCGTCGGGAAGAGTTCATTAGGATAAAGCCATTGCAGTATGCCCGGTCCGCCGGAAAAGAAGGCGTATACCGCAAACGCCACCACGACCAGTATGATGCCCAGATTTGACACCAGCCCCAGTAGCGCCAGCGCGATTGTCATCATGGCGAAGCTGCCAATAAGCAGAGGGCGACGGCCAATACTGTTTAGCCAGAACATCGCCGGTATACAGCCCAGCATAAAAAAGAGGCTAATGACCACATTGCCGAGCGCCGCGTTGCGCCCCTGCTCCCAGCCGAGTAACCCGACGATCTGCGGCCCAAAGGTATATATAGCGAACATCGGGATTACCTGACAGGTCCAGATAGCCGCAACGAACAGTACAAACGGGAAATGACGGCGGTTAAACAGCTGCAGGAAGCGGGTCTCCTGCGGCGGCTCATCGTCAAAGCAGACCGGTTCGCCGAACAGTTTGATCATCATTTGTTCGCACTCTTTTACCCGTCCTTTTCGCAATAGCCAGCGTGGCGATTCCGGCAGGTCAAAGCGGCCAATCAAAATGATTAAGCACGGGATAAAGGCGCTGCCAAGCATCCAGCGCCAGCCGCCTTCCATGTCATACAGCCAGTAACCCACCAGGTTGGCGCAGGTCGCGCCGACGTACCACATCGCGGCGATAAAACCGATGGAGAACGCGCGCTGGCGGGTGTTGGAAAACTCCGTAATCATGGAAGTGGCGATAGGGTAATCCGCGCCGATAACAATGCCAATTAAAACGCGCATCACCAGCAATTCAAGCGGTGTGGAAACAAACATGGTCGCCACGGAGATAACGCCGATAGCGATAATATCAAGCAGGAACATTTTACGCCGCCCGACTTTATCGCAAATATAGCCAAACAACGAGGTGCCGATAAACAGTCCGGCAAGCGTAGCCGCGCCGAGCGCGCCAATCCATTCAGCATCAAGGTGCAATAGCGGCGTCAGTTGTTCCAGCGCCACGCCAATGATCACCAGCACGTAGCCATCAAGGAACGGGCCGCCGCTTCCCCACAGCATAATTCTGCGATGAATGGAGGAGAATTTAAGGTCATCAAAGTTCCTGGGCTGCTGCATGGTGATGTCCTGTGTCAACACGGGCAAAGCGCATCTGTAGGCCGGATAAGGCGTTTCCGCCGCCATCCGGCATTGGCGCCACATGATTGCCGGATGGCGACGCTACCGCATCTTATCCGGCCAACGGGGGCACAACTTCGTACTTATTAGCCGTAGCGGAACTCCACGCCAAACGTCCCGCGCGGGTATTCCCATTTTTCCAGCGCCGTATCAAGGCCAAGGATCCGGCACGTTCCGCACTCCAGGCACCCGGCATAATCAAAACGAACGCTACCGTCGTCCTGCTTTTTATACAGTCCCGCCGGACAGGCCTTAACCAGCACCTCCAGCGCCTGTTTATCAGGATCGGTTTTGAGAATGATGTGCGGGCTATCTTCATCCACATTGAACTTATTGACGCCCAGTTTGACGTCCACATTGACGGGAGATGTCATAATACGGTCACTCCTTTCAGGCCATCTTTCATCAGGTTGATGAAGCCCACTTTCTTCGCATGGCGCAGGATTTTTTTACGCATCGGCACCGGCGCGGAGCCATCCACGGTGAACAGGTCGCGCGCGATACTGACCGCCATTTCGGGATAGGCGGTAAACATGCGGGGATTATCAAGAAAAGCTGGAAGTTTCTGATACATGCGCATATCGCGCATCGGACCTTCGTCCAGATGCTGACGGTATTCATCCAACGACTGCTTGCTAAAATCGTCACGCTTCATCGCCGAAAGCACCGTCTTCGCCGCCGCTTCGCCTGCGGATATGGCGAGATCCATACCCCGGATGGTAAAGCCGAGGTTCATACACATGCCGGCAGCATCCCCGGCAATCAGTACGCCATCGCCCACCAGTTCAGGCTGCATATTCATTCCCGCCTCGGGTACAACGTGCGCGGCATATTCCACCAGCTTGCCACCGGCGATCAGCGGCGCAACGGCCGGATGCTGTTTGAAATCTTCCAGCATTTGCGGGACCGATTTTTTCGCGTCTTTCAGATGATGAAGTCCACAGACCAGCCCCAGGGAAAGGGTTGTTTCATTCGTATACAGGAAGCCACCGCCCATCAGACCATCGGTCGGCGCTCCGGCAAACAGACAGGCGGCACCTTCGTTGCCCTGTAGCTGAAAACGATCTTCAATGACCGACTTCGGCAATTCGATCAGTTCCTTCACGCCGACAGCAACATGCGATGCCTCAACACGCTTGGCCATGCCCAGCTTTTCAGCCAGCAGAGAATTCACCCCATCAGCGAGGATTACGACTTTGGCTTCCAGAATATCGCCATCGGCTTCCACGCCCACGACTTTGCCATCACGCTGAACGACGTTATCGACGCGAATACCGGTGATCAGTTGCGCCCCCGCCTCTTCGGCCTGCTCCATCAGCCAGGCGTCAAATTTACTGCGTAAGACGGAATAGGAAACCTGCGACGCTGAAGCATCTTCACCATTGCAGTAGTCGATAGTCATCGCCCCGTTGTCGGTCATAAAGGCGAGTTTTTCGTGGGTGATCATGCGTTCAATGGGGGCCTGATCCGCAAAGCCGGGAATGATGCGTTCCAGGCTATGTGCATACAAACGCCCACCGGTGACATTCTTCGCGCCAGCAGAATTGCCGCGCTCGATAACCAGCACCTGTGCACCTTCGCGAGCAAGCACCAGCGCCGCAACCGAACCGGCCAGACCTGCACCCACGATGATGGCATCAAAGATATCTTCGGACATACGTACTCCTGTCAGCGGCAGGATACCTTCGCATCCTGCCCGAAATGGTTTATCGCGCTAAGGCAGCCGTCAGCGCAGGCAGGATCTTCAGCGCATCGCCAACGATGCCAAAATCCGCATACTGGAAGATTGGCGCGTTTTTATCTTTGTTGATGGCGAAAATCGTCTGCGCGCCGTTGGCGCCGACCATGTGTTGGATCTGCCCGGAGATCCCCACTGCCAGATACAGTTCAGGTTTGAGCATCAGGTTGGAGATACCGACGTAGCGCTCGTGCTCCATCCACTTCTCGTTTTCCGCCACCGGGCGGGAACAGGCCAGCTCGGCGCCAATCGTCTGGCACAGCGCTTCGGCCAGCGAGATATTCTCTTTGCTGCCGATGCCGCGTCCCACGCTGACCACCAGACGCGCTTTGTCGAGGTCAACGCTGTTGCTCTGACGCGCCTGGGTTGCGGTGCGGGTCACGGCAGTGGCCGGAGCCTGCCACTGCACGGTGTGCATCTCGCCGCTGCGAGAAGCATCCGGTTGTTGTGCGTCAAACGTTCCGCTGCTGAGTGTGATCACGGCAAACGGCGAAGCGATGGTTTCTGCCCCTATCGCCAGACCGCCGTAGACCATATGTTTAACCGCCGCTTTTCCATCCTGCAGGGCGACGTCGCTGGCGTCATTGGAAACCGCAGCCGACAAGCGATAGCCCAGCTTTGCCGCCAACAGCTTGCCCCGACGCGTATTCGGCAGCAGCACCGCGCCGCCCTCGCTATGCTGACGAATAGTCTCAGCCATCGCAGCAGCGTAGTCTTCGATCATGCGGTCTTCTGGTTTGCCGCTGAGCAGCCAGACATGATCCGCGCCCAAATGGCATGCTGTCGCGCTGTCCGCTTCGTTCAGTACGAACGCGTTAACTTTTTCACCTACAGCCTGCGCGCCACTCATCAGTTCGGGCAGACGAGAAGGGGTATCGCTGAATACCCAGACACTGGAAAATTTGTTCATAACATCCCCTGATAATTAAATGATTTTGCGCAGATTCTCGACAAACGCGGCGATTTGTTCTTCACCGTCACCTTCAATCACCACACGCTGACGCTCGCGCTGCTTCGGTGCGGCAACCTGTTGTGCGGAATACGCGGGTACGCTGTTCAGCCCGATATCCGCAGGCGACCAGACCTGAACCGGTTTTTTCGCCGCGCCAAGAATGGCTTTCATCGAAGGGATTTGTGGGGTGTTAATGTCGGTGGAAACCGCGATCACCGCCGGGAGCGGGATGCTCAGCGTTTCAACTTCATCTTCCAGTTCGCGTTCTACTGTCAATGTGCTGTCGGTAAGAGAGAGGATTTTACTCACGCCGTTAATCGCCGGAATGTTCAGCGCTTCGCCCACCAGCAAACCAACCTGCTGAGCATAAAGATCGGAAGAACCGTCGCCGCAGATAAGTAGATCGAAACCTGATTTTTGCGCCGCGGCGGCCAGCGCGGTAGCGGTGTGTTGCGGCAGCGCCTGCTCAAATTGATCGTCAATGACCACAATCAGTTCATCAGGGCCACGAGAGAGGACATCTTTGCGCCCTTTTGCATTAGTCAGCGCTTTGCCGCCAACGCTCATGGCGACAACCTGAGCGTCTCCCAACTGCTGTTTTAACTGGCAAGCAGCTTCAATTGCATTCAGATCATATTGGCTGATTTTGCTATCCGCTTTGCTGAAATCGAGTGTTCCGTCAGCATTATTAATCGCAATATCCTGCTCATCAGGTACGCATTTGTAGCAAGTAATTATCTTCATTGCATCTCCAGAAATCATGAAGGAAACGTATTTATATCGGCGGTGTTAAATACAGATATCACGCTCTTTAATTCGGAAATAAAACCTTAATCACCAATATTGAAAATGTCACACATTGATATTCGTAACTTTCAATAGTGTTACGCACCTCACCAATATTGAAAGAAATATGCCAAATATGAAAATTTTCAATATTGTTTGCTGGCTCAACAATATTGAACGTCAGATACTTAAAAAAGTTAAAAAACCACAAACAATCAATTGATAAATAAAGAAAAAATCAAAATTTAGACACAAAATAATCAACGCAAAAAAGTGTGACGAAGATAACAGAATCACCCGAAGTGAATACCCATCATGAGTTACTCATTGAGGCGTCCCAGAGGTTAAAAACTTATCAACAAATCATTAATAATAAATAAACAAACGTTCATGGACTGGCACGCTAAATAAATTTCGTTTTCACACTGGAATTCACTTATGAAAAATGAAAAGAAAAAATCGGGAATTGAACCGAAGGTTTTTTTTCCGCCATTAATAATTGTCGGGATACTTTGCTGGCTAACAGTCAGAGATCTTGATGCCGCTAACGTCGTTATTAATGCGGTATTCAGTTATGTCACCAACGTCTGGGGTTGGGCATTTGAATGGTATATGGTCGTCATGCTCTTCGGCTGGTTCTGGCTGGTTTTTGGCCCCTATGCTAAAAAGAGATTAGGCGACGAAAAACCGGAGTTTAGTACCGCCAGCTGGATTTTCATGATGTTCGCCTCCTGTACATCAGCTGCAGTTCTGTTCTGGGGCTCTATTGAGATCTACTACTATATCTCCACCCCGCCGTTCGGTCTGGAACCCAATTCCACGGGCGCGAAAGAGATAGGTCTGGCGTACAGCCTGTTCCACTGGGGGCCGCTACCGTGGGCAACCTATAGCTTCCTTTCCGTGGCCTTCGCCTACTTCTTCTTTGTACGCAAGATGGATGTCATCCGCCCCAGCTCCACGCTGGTACCGCTCGTCGGTGAAAAGCATGCGAAAGGGCTATTCGGTACCATCGTCGATAACTTCTACCTGGTGGCGCTGATCTTCGCGATGGGCACCAGCCTCGGTCTGGCTACCCCGCTGGTCACCGAGTGTATGCAATGGCTGTTCGGTATTCCGCATACGCTGCAACTCGACGCCATCATCATTACCTGCTGGATCATTCTGAACGCGATTTGCGTGGCCTGCGGCCTGCAAAAAGGGGTCAGAATCGCCAGCGATGTGCGTAGCTACCTGAGCTTCCTGATGCTCGGCTGGGTGTTTATCGTCAGCGGCGCCAGCTTCATCATGAACTACTTCACCGACTCCGTCGGGATGCTGTTAATGCACCTGCCACGGATGCTGTTCTATACCGACGCCATCGGTAAAGGCGGCTTCCCACAGGGCTGGACCGTTTTCTACTGGGCGTGGTGGGTTATTTACGCCATCCAGATGAGTATCTTCCTGGCCCGTATTTCCCGTGGTCGTACCGTACGTGAACTGTGCTTCGGGATGGTGATGGGTCTGACCGCGTCTACCTGGATCCTGTGGACAGTGCTGGGCAGTAACACGCTGCTGCTGATGGATAAAAACATCCTCAACATTCCGCAACTGATTGAGCAACACGGCGTGGCGCGCGCCATTATCGAAACCTGGGCCGCCTTGCCGCTCAGCACCGCCACCATGTGGGGCTTCTTCATCCTCTGCTTTATTGCCACCGTCACGCTGATTAACGCCTGCTCTTACACCCTGGCGATGTCGACCTGTCGTGAAGTTCGCGATGGTGAAGAGCCGCCTCTGTTAGTGCGTATCGGCTGGTCGGTGCTGGTCGGCATCATCGGTATCGTTCTGCTGGCGCTGGGTGGTTTGAAGCCGATTCAGACCGCGATTATCGCCGGAGGATGCCCGCTGTTCTTCGTCAACATTATGGTGACGCTGTCCTTTATTAAAGACGCCAAAGTGCACTGGAAAGACAAGTAATTCTTATTAACCCAATTGATCAAGAGGCTGAAAGATGGATTTCAACTTAAATGACGAACAGGAGCTGTTTGTCGCCGGTATTCGCGAACTGATGGCCAGTGAGAACTGGGAAGCTTATTTTGCCGAGTGCGATCGTGACAGCGTCTACCCTGAGCGTTTTGTAAAAGCGCTGGCGGATATGGGTATTGATAGCCTGCTGATCCCGGAGGAACACGGCGGTCTGGAAGCGGGTTTTGTTACCGTCGCCGCCGTCTGGATGGAGCTGGGACGTCTTGGCGCGCCAACTTACGTGTTGTACCAATTGCCGGGAGGTTTTAACACTTTCCTGCGTGAAGGGACTCAGGAGCAAATTGATAAAATCATGGCGTTCCGGGGCACCGGTAAGCAGATGTGGAACTCTGCTATCACCGAACCAGGAGCGGGATCGGATGTTGGTAGTCTGAAAACCACTTATACACGCAAAAATGGTAAGGTTTATCTCAATGGCAGTAAGTGCTTTATCACCAGTAGCGCCTATACCCCGTACATCGTGGTCATGGCGAGAGACGGTGCATCGCCGGATAAACCGGTTTACACCGAGTGGTTTGTGGACATGAGCAAAGCGGGTATCAAGGTCAACAAACTGGAGAAACTCGGTCTGCGCATGGACAGCTGCTGTGAAATCACCTTTGACGACGTTGAACTGGACGAGAAAGACATGTTCGGTCGGGAAGGTAACGGCTTCAACCGCGTGAAAGAAGAGTTTGACCATGAGCGCTTCCTCGTCGCGCTGACCAACTACGGTACCGCAATGTGCGCTTTTGAAGACGCTGCGCGTTACGCTAATCAGCGCGTGCAGTTTGGTGAAGCTATTGGCCGTTTCCAGCTGATTCAGGAGAAGTTTGCGCATATGGCGATCAAACTGAACTCCATGAAAAATATGCTGCTGGAAGCCGCGTGGAAAGCGGATAACGGCACCATTACCTCCGGCGACGCGGCAATGTGCAAATACTTCTGCGCCAACGCCGCGTTTGAAGTGGTAGACACCGCCATGCAGGTACTGGGAGGTGTTGGTATCGCGGGCAACCACCGCATCACGCGTTTCTGGCGTGATCTGCGCGTTGACCGTGTTTCTGGTGGTTCTGACGAAATGCAGATCCTGACGTTGGGTCGTGCGGTACTTAAGCAATACCGCTAATCGATCCCTTGTAGGCCTGATAAGACGCGGGGCGTCGCCATCAGGCAATCATGCCGGATGGCGCTGTGCTTATCCGGCCTACATACCGCAAAAAATGCCAGGAGAAAAATGATGAATCATTTACCAATGCCAACCTTTGGCCCGCTTGCTGGGGTACACGTTGTTTTTTCAGGAATCGAAATCGCCGGTCCATTCGCCGGACAGATGTTCGCCGAATGGGGCGCCGAGGTTATCTGGATTGAAAACGTCGCATGGGCCGATACCATTCGCGTACAGCCTAACTACCCGCAGCTCTCACGCCGCAACCTGCACGCCCTGTCGCTGAATATTTTCAAAGATGAAGGTCGGGAAGCGTTTCTGAAACTGATGGAAACCACCGATATTTTCATTGAAGCCAGTAAAGGCCCGGCCTTTGCCCGCCGTGGTATTACTGATGAAGTGCTGTGGGAACATAACCCGAAACTGGTCATTGCCCACCTTTCCGGCTTCGGCCAGTATGGTACCGAGGAGTACACCAATCTTCCGGCGTATAACACCATCGCGCAGGCATTCAGTGGTTATCTGATCCAAAACGGCGACGTTGATCAGCCGATGCCAGCCTTCCCGTATACCGCCGATTACTTCTCCGGGATGACCGCGACGACAGCCGCGCTGGCAGCCCTGCACAAAGTACGCGAAACGGGTAAAGGTGAAAGCATCGATATCGCCATGTACGAAGTGATGCTGCGTATGGGTCAGTATTTCATGATGGACTACTTCAACGGCGGCGAAATCTGTCCACGTATGACGAAAGGGAAAGACCCCTACTACGCCGGTTGCGGCCTGTATAAATGCGCCGATGGTTACATCGTCATGGAGTTGGTCGGCATCACGCAAATCAACGAGTGTTTTAAAGATATTGGCCTGGCCCACATTCTCGGTACGCCGGAAGTTCCGGAAGGCACGCAGCTCATCCATCGCGTGGAATGCCCTTACGGCCCGCTCGTCGAAGAGAAACTGGACGCCTGGCTGGCAGCACACACCATCGCCGACGTTCAGGCGCGTTTTGCTGAGCTGAATATCGCCTGTGCGAAGGTGCTCACCATTCCGGAACTGGAAGGTAATCCGCAGTACGTTGCCCGCGAATCGATTACTCAGTGGCAAACAATGGACGGTCGCACCTGTAAAGGGCCGAACATCATGCCGAAATTTAAAAACAACCCAGGGAAAATCTGGCGTGGCATGCCGTCACACGGCATGGATACCGCCGCCATTCTGAAAAACATTGGTTATAGCGAAGCAGATATTAAGGAACTGGTCGGCAAAGGCCTGGCCAAAGTTGAGGATTAAACGCGATGCGCTAATCGGTTTTCCGGTTAGCGCTCACGCCTGATTTCAGTGGATAAAGCAATATGGATATCGTTGGCGGACAAAACTTACGTCAGATGTGGGACGACCTGGCCGGGGTGTACGGAGATAAAACGGCGTTAATTTTCGAATCCTGTGAGGGAATCGTTCGGCAGTTTAGCTATGCTTCGCTCAATGAAGAGATTAACCGCACGGCGAACCTTTTTTATTCCTTAGGGATCCGCAAGGGTGATAGGGTCGCGCTGCATCTGGATAACTGTCCGGAATTCATCTTTTGCTGGTTTGGACTGGCAAAAATCGGCGCCATTATGGTGCCGATTAATGCCCGCTTACTGGGCGAAGAAAGCGCCTGGATCCTGCAAAACAGCCAGGTGAGTCTGCTGGTTACCAGCGCCCAGTTTTATCCTATGTACCGTGAAATACGCCAGGACAATAGCACTCCGCTTAATCATATCTGTCTGATTGGCGAGCAGCTTCCGGCTGACGACGGCGTGAGTCACTTTACCCAACTGCAATCCCGCCAGTCCACCACGCTGTGCTATACGCCCGCGTTATCCACTGACGATACGGCGGAAATTCTGTTTACCTCAGGCACCACCTCACGGCCTAAAGGGGTGGTAATTACCCACTACAACCTGCGTTTTGCAGGCTACTACTCTGCCTGGCAAATCGCCCTGCGCGATGATGACGTGTACATGACGGTGATGCCCGCGTTTCATATCGATTGTCAGTGTACCGCCGCAATGCCTGCATTCTCCGCTGGCAGCACCTTTGTCCTGCTAGAGAAGTACAGTGCCAGGGCCTTCTGGGATCAGGTACGTAAATATCAGGCGACGGTGACCGAGTGCATCCCGATGATGATCCGCACGCTGATGGTCCAGCCCGCCGCACCAACGGACAGGCAGCATCACCTGCGCGAAGTGATGTTCTATCTCAATTTATCCGAGCAGGAAAAAGACGATTTTACCGAACGCTTTGGCGTCAGGCTGCTGACCTCTTATGGTATGACTGAAACCATTGTCGGAATTATTGGCGACCGTCCCGGAGACAAACGGCGCTGGCCTTCCATTGGTCGCGTGGGTTTTAGCTATGAAGCTGAAATTCGCGACGATCAAAATCGCCCGCTGCCCGCCGGAGAAATTGGCGAAATCTGTATTAAAGGCATCCCCGGCAAGACTATCTTCAAAGAGTATTACATGCAGCCGGAGGCAACCGCCAGGGCGCTGGAACCAGAGGGCTGGTTACATACCGGTGATTCGGGTTACCAGGATGAGGATGGCTATTTCTATTTTGTCGACAGACGCTGCAACATGATTAAACGCGGCGGGGAAAATGTCTCCTGCGTCGAGCTGGAAAATATTATTTCTGCGCATCCGAAAATTCAGGACATTGTGGTGGTTGGTATTAAAGACGCGATCCGTGATGAGGCCATTAAAGCGTTTATCGTCCTTAATGAAGGTGAAACATTAAGCGAAGCCGAGTTTTTCAGCTTTTGCGAAAACAATATGGCGAAATTCAAGGTTCCCTCTTTTATGGAGATCAGAACTGACCTGCCGCGCAACTGTTCAGGAAAAATAATCAAAAAAAATCTGAAATAAACCTTCCGGCAGGAATCCCTCCCGCCGGGAAACTATTTATCTGGAGATGAACTATGAGTGAGTCATTACATCTGACCCGTAACGGCCCGATCCTGGAAATTACCCTCGACCGACCTAAAGCGAATGCCATTGATGCCAAAACCAGCTTTGCAATGGGTGAAGCTTTTCTTAATTTCCGTGACGATCCGGAATTACGCGTAGCAATCATTACCGGCGGCGGGGAGAAATTCTTTTCTGCTGGCTGGGACTTAAAAGCGGCAGCGGAAGGTGAAGCGCCGGATGCCGATTTTGGTCCCGGCGGCTTTGCTGGTTTAACCGAAATATTTGACCTCGATAAGCCGGTTATCGCCGCGGTGAACGGCTACGCGTTTGGCGGCGGTTTTGAGCTGGCGCTGGCGGCGGACTTTATTGTCTGCGCCGAAAACGCCAGCTTCGCGCTGCCGGAAGCAAAGCTCGGCATCGTGCCTGACAGCGGCGGCGTATTGCGTCTGCCTAAGCTGCTGCCACCGGCTATCGTCAACGAAATGGTAATGACCGGCAGACGAATGAGCGCCGAAGAAGCGCTGCGTTGGGGAGTCGTGAACCGCGTTGTCAGCCAGAGCGAACTGATGGATAGCGCGCGCGAACTGGCGCAACAACTGGTCAATAGCGCCCCGCTGGCTATCGCGGCGCTGAAAGAGATTTATCGCGCGACCAGCGAAATGCCGGTAGAAGAAGGCTACCGCTACATCCGCAGCGGCGTGCTGAAGCATTATCCGTCGGTACTGCATTCAGAAGATGCGCTCGAAGGACCGCAGGCATTTGCCGAAAAACGCGATCCGGTGTGGAAAGGTCGTTAATGTGACTATGCCGGATGGCGCTTCGCTTATCCGGCCTACAGCACATGCGCAACCGTAGGCCGGATAAGGTGTTTACGCCGCCATCCGGCAAAAAAAACCGAGGTACAACTATGAGCTATTACGCCTTTGAAGGACTGATCCCGGTGGTGCATCCGGACGCGTTTGTCCATCCCAGCGCCGTGCTGATTGGCGATGTCATCGTGGGCGCCGGTGTTTATATTGGCCCACTCGCGTCATTGCGTGGGGATTATGGTCGCCTGATCCTGGAGGCAGGCTCTAATCTGCAGGATGGCTGCATTATGCATGGCTACTGCGATACCGATACCATCGTGCATGAAAACGGCCATATCGGCCACGGCGCTATTCTACATGGCTGCGTGGTGGGACGGGATGCCCTGGTCGGCATGAACAGCGTCATTATGGACGGCGCAGTGATTGGCGAAGAGAGCATTGTCGCCGCCATGAGTTTTGTCAAAGCCGGATTTCAGGGTGAGGCAAGGCAACTGCTGGTGGGTTCACCGGCGCGCGTACTACGCCAGGTTACGGACCAGGAGCTGCACTGGAAACGCCTCAATACCAAAGAATATCAGGATCTTGCGATCCGTTGTCGAACGGGGTTATCTGAAACGAAGCCGTTAACGCAGGTCGAAGAAAACCGGCCGCGCCTGAAAGGCACGACGGACGTGAAGCCAAAATCAGCACAGTAATTGATGCCGGATGCGCTCACGCTTATCCGGCCTACGCGTCAATTACCGTTTACCCCGCCATCAGGTTAAACAGACAATTAGCGACGCATACTCTTGGAGAGCATCATCTGCCATTTCTGCTCACGGTTTAGTTCTGTGGGGGGAACGGCAGACAGCCGCGGCGCTTTCGCCACGCTCACTTTTCTTTCCTGCAAATTATGATTCAATCGGCGATAGAGTTGAGAGTCGATACTCACGACTTTCACCAGACGCTGGCACTGGCAGCCTCGTCCTGCAATTTGGTTAGGGATCATCTTCACTTCACAAACAATTTCCCCCACTTCTGACAGAATATAGGAGAGCGTATTAATTGCTTTGCAATGTTCAATATCAAATTGACGGGAAATCTCCCTGGCAGTGATCCATCGGTTCTCTGCCATCATCCAGTCAGCAATTAACAAATAAAGCGGTCTTTCAACATATTTTTCACACATAAGCACACCATTTCACAAATTAAAAATCTGGCTACGGCCTGTCCAAACTAATAAAAACTAAGCCATATTAAAATTGTGGATATGCAAGATAGTATGCGACTTAAATATTGATTAGTGTGAGCAATATCGTGCTTATTACATTGAAAATGTGGTTACGGAAACGGACTTCTCCAGGAATGACCTTACGCAAGATAAAAAAAGGGTTTCTTTACAGAAACCCTTTCAACATTATATTACAGGTCCGGTTAGAGCAATATCCGCCGAACCCTTTGTTTACGACTTTTTGATCTGCGCGTGCATTTCCTGCACCGAGGTTACCTTCTCGGTGGCATCGGCATTGAGCGCCATCGTCGTGGCAAAACCGCCGTTCAGCGTGGTGTCATAATGCACTTTATACTGCAGCGCGCTACGACGAATCACCCTGGAGTCTTCAATCGCGCGGCGGCCTGCGGTGGTATTGATGATATAGGTATATTCGCCATTCTTGATGCGGTCCTGAATGTGCGGACGACCTTCGTGCACCTTGTTCACCAGACGCGGGTTGATACCAGCTTCGCCCAGCACAATCGCCGTACCGTGGGTGGCATCCAGCTCAAAGCCCTGTTTCAGCAGCTTGGCGGCGAGATCCACCACGCGCTCTTTGTCGCCTTCGCGGACGGAGAGCAGAGCACGGCCCTGTTTCTTCATGGTGGAGTTACTGCCCAGCTGCGCCTTAGCGAACGCTTCCGCAAAGGTACGGCCCACGCCCATCACTTCCCCGGTGGAGCGCATTTCTGGCCCTAACAGCGGGTCAACGCCCGGGAATTTGTTGAACGGCAGCACCACTTCTTTCACCGAGTAGTACGGCGGGATAATTTCTTGGGTCACGCCCTGCTCGGTCAGCGATTTGCCGACCATTACGCGCGCCGCCACTTTCGCCAGCGGCACGCCGGTGGCTTTGGAGACGAACGGTACGGTACGCGCCGCACGCGGGTTAACTTCAATCAGATAGACTTCGTTGTCTTTCACCGCAAACTGCACGTTCATCAGGCCGCGCACCTGCAGCTCGAAGGCCAGCTTCTGCACCTGCTGGCGCATCACATCCTGAATTTCCTGGCTCAGGGTGTAGGCTGGCAGGGAACAGGCGGAGTCGCCGGAGTGTACGCCCGCCTGCTCGATGTGTTCCATGATGCCGCCAATCAGCACCATTTCGCCGTCGCAGATAGCGTCCACGTCCACTTCAACCGCGTCATCAAGGAAGCGGTCCAGCAGTACCGGCGCATCGTTAGAGACGCTGACCGCGGTCTGGAAGTAGCGACGCAGGTCGGCTTCGTCGTAGACAATTTCCATCGCCCGACCGCCCAGTACGTAAGAAGGACGAACCACCAGCGGGTAGCCGATCTCTTTCGCTTTTTCGACCGCCTGTTCAATGGCGGTGACGGTGGCGTTGGCCGGTTGCTTCAGCTTCAGACGGTCAACCGCATGCTGGAAGCGTTCACGGTCTTCCGCGCGGTCGATGGCGTCCGGGCTGGTGCCGATAACCGGCACGCCTGCCGCTTCCAGCGCGCGCGCCAGCTTCAGCGGGGTCTGGCCGCCGTACTGCACGATAACGCCTTTCGGCTTCTCGATGCGCACGATTTCCAGCACGTCTTCCAGCGTCACCGGCTCGAAGTACAGGCGGTCGGAAGTGTCGTAGTCGGTGGAGACGGTTTCCGGGTTACAGTTGACCATGATGGTCTCGTAACCGTCTTCACGCAGCGCCAGCGAGGCGTGTACGCAGCAGTAGTCAAACTCAATGCCCTGGCCGATACGGTTCGGGCCGCCGCCGAGGACCATGATTTTGTCGCGGTCAACGGACGGGTTCGCTTCGCACTCATCTTCATAAGTGGAGTACATGTAGGCGGTATCGGTGGCGAATTCCGCCGCGCAGGTATCCACACGCTTGTAGACCGGATGCAGGTCATACTGGTCACGCAGCTTGCGGACTTCCGCTTCACGCACGCCCGCCAGTTTCGCCAGACGCGCATCGGCAAACCCTTTACGCTTGAGCTGACGCAGGAAGTCGGCGTTGAGGCCGGTAATACCGACTTCAGCCACTTTCTCTTCCAGACGCACCAGTTCTTCAATCTGTACCAGGAACCAGCGGTCGATGTTGGTCAGGTTGAACACGCCGTCGACGGAGAGGCCTGCGCGGAAGGCATCGGCGATATACCAGATACGATCTGCGCCCGCGTCTTTCAGCTCGCGGCGGATTTTGGTCAGCGCTTCCGGGTCGTCGAGGCTGACTTTCGGGTCGAAACCGGTGGCGCCCACTTCCAGGCCACGCAGCGCTTTCTGCAGGGATTCCTGCTGCGTGCGACCAATCGCCATCACTTCCCCGACCGATTTCATCTGGGTGGTCAGACGGTCGTTAGCACCGGCGAATTTCTCAAAGTTAAAGCGCGGAATTTTAGTAACCACATAGTCGATGGACGGCTCGAAGGAGGCCGGAGTACGCCCACCGGTGATGTCGTTCATCAGCTCGTCGAGGGTATAACCCACCGCCAGTTTGGCGGCCACTTTGGCAATCGGGAAGCCGGTGGCTTTCGACGCCAGCGCCGAGGAGCGGGATACGCGCGGGTTCATTTCGATAACGATCAGACGACCGTTTTTCGGGTTCACTGCGAACTGGACGTTAGAACCGCCGGTTTCGACGCCGATTTCACGCAGTACCGCCATCGAGGCGTTACGCATGATTTGGTATTCTTTGTCGGTCAGCGTCTGGGCCGGGGCCACGGTGATCGAGTCCCCAGTATGGATACCCATTGCGTCGAAGTTTTCGATAGAGCAGACGATGATGCAGTTGTCGTTTTTATCACGCACCACTTCCATCTCGTACTCTTTCCAGCCGATCAGCGATTCATCAATCAGCAGCTCGTTGGTTGGCGAGAGGTCCAGACCGCGTTCGCAGATTTCTTCGAACTCTTCACGGTTGTAAGCGATACCGCCGCCGGTGCCGCCCATGGTAAAGGACGGACGGATGATGCACGGGAAGCCGACGTCAGCGGCAACCGCCAGCGCTTCTTCCATGGTGTGCGCGATACCGGAACGCGCGGTGTCGAGACCAATTTTCTTCATCGCGATATCGAAGCGACGACGGTCTTCGGCTTTATCAATGGCGTCGGCGGTGGCGCCAATCATGGTCACGCCGAACTCTTCAAGTACGCCCTGACGCTCCAGCTCCAGCGCGCAGTTCAGCGCCGTCTGGCCGCCCATGGTTGGCAGCACCGCATCCGGACGCTCTTTTTCAATGATTTTGCGCACCACTTCCCAGTGAATCGGCTCGATGTAGGTGGCATCGGCCATTTCCGGGTCGGTCATGATGGTGGCCGGGTTGGAGTTCACCAGAATAACGCGGTAGCCCTCTTCGCGCAGCGCTTTACACGCCTGAGCGCCGGAGTAGTCAAACTCACACGCCTGACCGATAACAATCGGGCCCGCGCCCAGAATCAGGATGCTTTTTATATCTGTACGTTTTGGCATGGCTCTTATTACTCCTGATTATTTCGCGGACTGACGGTATTGCTCAATAAGCTCGATAAAGTGGTCGAACAGCGGCGCCGCATCGTGCGGGCCCGGGCTGGCTTCCGGGTGTCCCTGGAAGCTGAACGCCGGTTTGTCGGTACGATGAATGCCCTGCAGGGTGCCGTCGAACAGCGACTTGTGGGTCACGCGCAGGTTGGCTGGCAGCGAGTCTTCATCCACCGCAAAGCCGTGGTTCTGCGCGGTGATCATCACCACGTTTCTGTCCATATCTTTTACCGGATGGTTGCCGCCGTGATGGCCGAACTTCATCTTAACGGTCTTCGCACCGCTCGCCAGCGCCAGCAGCTGATGGCCGAGGCAGATGCCAAATACCGGAATGTCGGTCTGGAGGAATTTCTCAATCGCGTCGATGGCGTAGTCGCACGGGGCCGGGTCGCCAGGGCCGTTCGACAGGAAAATGCCGTCCGGATTCATTTTCAGCACTTCTTCAGCAGCGGTCTGCGCTGGCACCACCGTCAGGCGGCAGCCGCGATCCACCAGCATACGTAGAATGTTGCGCTTGGCGCCAAAATCGTAGGCCACCACGTGGAACGGCAGGTCATCCTCAGATTTCGCTTCCGGTAAACCGTCTTTCAGCGTCCAGCTACCCTGCGTCCAGCGGTAGGTTTCCGCCGTGGTCACTTCTTTCGCCAGATCCATACCGTTCAGTCCAGGGAATGCTTCCGCTTTTTCCAGCGCCAGCTTCGCATCCGGGCTATCGCCTGCAATGATGCAGCCGTTCTGTGCGCCTTTCTCACGCAGCAGTCGGGTCAGCTTGCGGGTATCGATATCAGCAATCGCCACAATGTTATGCCGTTTCAGGTAAGAAGAGAGGTCTTCTGTGTTACGGAAGTTGCTGGCAATCAGCGGCAGATCGCGAATCACTAAACCTTGCGCATGAACCTGAGAAGATTCTTCATCGGCTTCATTGGTGCCGACATTACCAATATGGGGATAAGTAAGAGTGACGATTTGGCGGGAATAGGAAGGATCAGTGAGGATTTCTTGATAACCGGTCATTGAAGTATTGAAAACGACTTCCCCAACCGCCGAACCCGTTGCCCCAATGGCCCGACCGTGAAACTGGGTTCCGTCTTCCAGAACCAATAGCGCTGACTTAATCAAAACACCCTCCAGAGAATATTCACTCACTTTATTTGCATATTAATTCATTCAGTCAGTATGAAGCAATGCAAATTTGCTTACCCGTGGATTTCTGGCAAACGGCGGCATTCTGAAGTTAAGCCGGATAAAAGTCAACTTAAAGCGGGTATTTTTTATGTTATTTTGCACATTATAAGTAAGTTATTCTGTTTAAGAGGCAAAAAGATCAACTAAGTGACGATAGAAAACGCTTGCGCTTCCTTAAGTTCGAAAAAAGCTGACTGGAACGATAAAAAGTGGACCAAATGGTCAAATTTCACATTAAAACAACAAAAAACAACGATAAAAATTCATTTAATAGCCATTAATGTTATTAAATTAATAAAAATTCAAAATTAAGAAAATTAACGACAAAAACATTTTAAAAATCAATAAGTTAAAAATATAAAAAACAAATCAAATGCATTATAAAATCAACAAAAAACAGCAGATTAAGACAATGTAATGACAACTCCAATCGCGATATAAAGATCCAGCTTCTTTTTCTTTAAGACTAGCGCATACGATTGGACCACAACCAGCCTCACTACAGCATAAAAAAGCTAACCTATTGAAGCAAAAGAGATAAAACGCCCCCGTGGAACAGCACTACCCCCCGATGGATATCAGTCTTATCAGTCTGGTCGAGGTGCCTTTTGCATACGGTAAGCCACTGCGGCAGAACATGTCGTGGGAGAAGAAACTGTCGAAACATGAATGGTGAAAGGCGTTATTTATCTGACCGAATAACCGGGGGGCAAAAAAACAAAAGGGCAATAATATATTGCCCTTTGTAATCAATTAATCTTGATTACCACAACCACATCACGAAGGTATTTAGTCGCTATAATACATCCAGCCCCAGCACATCCCGCATGTCAAATAGCCCATTTTTCTTCGTTTTTAGCCATAACGCCGATCGCAACGCGCCATTTGCAAACGTCATGCGACTGGAAGCTTTATGCGTAATCTCTACGCGCTCGCCAATATCGGCAAACATCGCGGTATGTTCGCCGACGATGTCGCCCGCCCGAACGGTCGCAAAGCCAATCGTGCCCGGTACGCGCTCGCCGGTATAACCTTCACGCGAGTAGACCGCGCAGTCCTTCAGATTTTTATCCAGCGCCCCGGCGATTGCCTCGCCCATTGCCAGCGCCGTACCCGACGGTGCATCCACTTTATGGCGGTGGTGCGCTTCAATAATTTCAATATCGCTATAGTCGCCCATTACCTTCGCGGCTTTCTCCAGCAGCTTGAGCATGACGTTAACGCCGACGCTAAAGTTTGCGGCGAAAACGATCGCAATCTCTTGTGACGCCTCGCGAATGGCCTGTTTACCGGCGTCGTCAAAGCCGGTAGTACCAATCACCATCCCTTTACCATGCTGGCGGCAAAACGCCAGATGCGTCAACGTGCCTTCCGGACGGGTAAAATCGATGAGAACGTCAAAATCATCTTTTACCGCCTCAAGGCTGCTTTGAACGATCACGCCGGACTTTCCCGCCCCCGCCAGTTCGCCAGCATCGCTGCCCAGCAAGGAAGAGCCTTCGCGCTCCAGCGCGGCACCCAGCTGAACACCTTCCATCGCCATGGCGGCCTGGATTAACTGCCGTCCCATGCGGCCACCGGCGCCGGCAATGGCGACGCGGATTTGTGCTTCATGCATAGCTATTCTCTTTTGTAAAAATTGCGTAAACCGTTTTCAGAGTAACCAGCGCGCCCGGAGGCCGCCATCTAAAATCGCCGATAATTAGAAATTAATGATAAACAGGGAGCGATATCAGTAAAAGACATGATTCATCCCGCAGGATGAATCATTGCTGGAGAGAATGAAAGAAGAGAAACTTACTCAGGATAGAGGGAACCGGCAGGAAAATGACTTAAAAACCAGGTCACTGCCAGTAAATCCGCGCTACCGCCAGGGCTTAAGTTACGCAGGATGAGTTCATCATCGAGGGACTGCATCGCTTCAATGCCCCCCTCAACCAATACGCCCCCTTGCCACAACAATTTTTGTGCCTGCTGCTGCACGTAGTAAAGCCCTTCCAGGCCTCCCCGTGACACCAGATTGGTATCATCATTCCACGCCATCAGATGCAACAATGTTTGCAGTAGGGCAAGATGGGTATCGTCATGCTCCTGCACGACCCGGTTAAACACCGGCAAAGCCTGCGTTCTGACGGTTCGAAAACCGCTTTCCGCTTCTCCCCGCGCGCCCGACAGGCCATAACACTGGAAATGGGTTTCACTCTTTGTCAGTTTTCCCGCTTTTTTTGCTGAGAGCTCGTGGGCAACAATATTCCGACTCAGGCGGGCAACCTGGTCGCAGATACGATTTTGCTCCAACGGTTCTCCCCGCGCGAGAAGTCGGCCAATCGCTGCGCTCAGCAGGCCAAAAGCGAAAATCGCCCCGCGATGGGTATTCACACCATTGGTCGCCTGTAGCATATCGTTCTCACAGGCCATCCCCAGCGGACGCAGCATCACCAGGACATTTTCTGCCGCCAGCGCCGCCGTGTTGTTGCCCATGATAAAAAACTTTTCCATCCATGGAGCAATGGCGGTAGTGCTACGTTCAAATGCCGCCAGATCCATATCCCTATGCGCTCCCGAATTACGAATATCGACCAGACCGGGTTTTGGTGTCAGCCTGGCTTCCGTCAGCAGCGCTCTTGCAACCAACCCATTAAGTTCGCCAGCCGCCAGCGATGAGTACGCTGGCGTACGCCGTTCAGTCACAACGCTCACGCTCATAGCATTCAATCCTTCGTGCAATTTCATCCAACAAAAGGTCAAGGGTGTGATGCTTGCCCCGGGCACAGAGATGAGCATCCTGCTGGCATATCAAACATGGCCGGGCAGGATGCCCGAGTTCACGGCGTGATAGCGACTTACCGTCGCTATCAATAATGTCGATGTCCCAAAGCCGCCCTAACGGATGGCTCATCTCTAGTGTCGACATGTGCTGTTTCAACGCCATTGCTGGCGCACAGACCGCTGCCATCCATTCCGGGCCGCTGCGTTCATTTACCTGCATTTCCCAGACGTTGACCCACTCCTTCTGTTCGCAAAGCGCCAGTATTTCGGCAATTGCGTAATCGGCGACACGCCGCCAGACCGCTGAGTTTTTAACGGCGCCCGGTGCAACCAGCGTGAGGGAAATCAACGGTAGCCGATAGCAGTTCAACGCCTGACGCTGCCTGGCGGCACGTTTATCGCGCGCTTGTAGCATCTCCTCCAGCGTAACTGCCTGGCCCTCGTACAGCAGGTCTGTGCCCTTCATCAGCCTTTAACCTGGCGAATCACGTCAATCACTGAACCGTCGCGATAACGCACCACAGCCACCACCCGATCGGTAAACTCAATCGGCTGCGGTTTACCGGTCAGTTGCTCAGCGCGCTGTTGCAGTTGTTCGATGGTCATCAGCGCCACGCCCGCAGCACGCAGGTTATCAAGCAGATCCTGACGCGCAGGGTTCACCGCAATACCATGGTCGGTAACCAGCACATCAACACTTGCCCCAGGCGTGACGGTAGTCAGCACTTTTTCCACCACGCATGGGATTCGGCCACGGACCAGCGGTGCGGTAATAATGGTGAGATCGGCCCCTGCTGCCGTATCGCTATGGCCGCCCGATGCGCCACGCAGTACGCCGTTTGAACCGGTCATCACGTTAACGTTGAAATTCACGTCAATTTCCAGTGCGCTCAGCATCACCACGTTCAGGCGTTCGCATGCCGCGCCTTTAGAGGCGGGGTTCGCGTATTGATTGGTTGAGATTTCAATATGATGCGGGTTCTGCGCCAGCGAACGGGCGGCATCGCCATCGAATGATTGCGTATCCAGCAACGCTTTGATCAACCCTTTCTCATGCAGATCCACCATGGTGCCGGTGATCCCGCCCAGGCCAAAACTCGCCGTAATGTTGTGGCGACGCATTTTGTCTTCCAGGAAACGGGTGACCGCCAGAGAAGCGCCACCGGTGCCGGTTTGCAGCGAGAAACCGTCACAAAAATAACCTGAGTGTTCGATCACATTGGCCGCCTGCCGGGCGATCAACAGTTCACGCGGGTTGCTGGACAGACGAATCGCGCCCGCGGTGATTTTTTCCGGATCCCCTACCTCATCCACCTGCACGATTAAATCAACCTGATCCTGCGCGATACTGGCCGGATAATTGGGAAATTCGACCCACTCTTCAGTCAGGAGCACCACACATTTAGCATACTGCGCATCAACCTGCGCATATCCCAAAGAGCCGCAGCGTGACTTGCCGCTAAAGCCGTTAGCATTACCAAATTCATCGCAGCACGGCACGCCGAGGAAAGCGACATCAATATTCAGCTCACCGCTCTGAATCAGCTTTACGCGGCCGCCGTGAGAGTGGATCTGTACCGGGTTTTCCATCAGGCCAGAGGAGATCTCTTCCCCTAACTTGCCGCGCAGCCCGGAGGTGTAGATCTGCCGCACCACGCCATTTTTAATGTGTTCGATAAGCGGCCAGTGGGCATCAATTAATGAGCTGGAGGCAAGCGTCAGATCGCGGAATCCCATTTCCGCCAGCTTCGCCATCACCATATTGACGACTTTGTCGCCACCACGAAACGCATGGTGGAAGGATATCGTCATGCCATTTTTAAGCCCGGAACGACGGATAGCCTCTTCAAGCGAGTCACAAATTTTACGCCGACGCTTTTCCGTTTCACTGGCAAGCCACGGGCTGTTTGCTGTTACCCCCTGGTAGGGCTGTAATCCTTCCGGTACGACATATTGCTGGTTGAGCATGGTTACAGTCTCTTTCATGGTTCCTTCCTTAATCACGAATACCGGAAGCCGACAGCGCCACCACTTTGCGCGCGTGGTCGATAATCGGGCCGTCAATCATTTTGCCGTTGAGTGAAACGACGCCCAGACCGCGAGACTCAGCCTCTTCAGCGGCGGCAATCACCTCGTGCGCATGCTCAACTTCTTTACGTGTCGGAGAATAAGCCTGATGTAACAGCTCAATCTGACGTGGGTTCACTAAGGACTTACCGTTAAAACCAAGCCCTTTCGCCAACTGCACTTCCTTCAGGAAGCCTTCTTCATTATTGATATCCGACCAAACGACATCATAGGCGGCAATACCCGCAACGCGCGCCGCATGCAGCACTGCGCAGCGGGCGTAGAACAGCTCGGTGCCATCGCCCCGGCTGGTGCCCATATCCATCACGTAATCAAATGCCGCCAGCGCAATTGCCACCATGCGCGGGCTGGAGGTGGCGATGTCGACGGCATTGACCACGCCTTTCGCTGATTCGATCGCCGCCATCAGCCTGGTACTGCCGACTTCACGTCCACATTCACGTTCGATCCGTTCAACCTGCGCTTCCAGCTCCAGCACATCGTTTTTGCTGTCGGTTTTCGGCAGACGCACGATATCCGCGCCACCACGCACGACAGCCTCAAGATCGGCCAGACCAAACGGCGTGTTCAGTGGATTAATGCGCACCACTTTTTCAACATCCTGATAGAACGGATGTTGAAGCGCGTGATGAACCAAAAGACGGGCGGTATCTTTCTCACGTAACGCTACGGCGTCTTCTAAGTCGAACATCACCGCGTCCGCACCGTAGACAAACGAGGTGCTCAACATGGCCGCATTTGCGCCGGGAATAAACAACATACTGCGACGAGGTCTCATAACGCACTCCATTGAATTTCCGTTTGTTCTGCAGCGCGCAGCGCCGCCGCCTGCACTCGGGCGCGTAAAATGCACTCCAGCGCGCCTTTGTCATCGACGCTAACCAGCGCGCGTTCAACGCCGAGTTTCGCCAGCGTTTCCCGAACCACCTGCTCAATCGCCGCGCCAAACTGCTGCTTCACCAGACTCTCTAGCTCCAGCCGAATTCCTGGCTCGCTGGATGGACCAATCCTGATCATCACATCGCTGGATTCCAGCGTGCCTGCCAGGGCATCTTTAATGATTTTCATTAGTTATGTTCCTTGTTAACGGTGTTACGTCATATGGTTTCAGTGTGTCTGGCGGCATGCCGCTGCAGATATGCCAGGGTGCCAGCAGGCACCAGCGCGCTTATTGCCGGCCAATTACGTTCGCTATACAGTTTTCTGACGCGAGAGGCGGAAATAGCCGTGCCGTTTTTCTCCACCCGCGCCAGCTCGACGACCTCAATAACCGGGCCGCTGCGCTTCGGATCGTGTAAAATGTCGTGCATTCGCTGGTTATAGGCACAGGTCAGAGGACAAAACGGTTCACTGCCGACAAAACGATGGGTAATCCCCAGCGCTGGAGCCAGATGTTCACGGAAGAGTTGCAGATCGATCTGGCAATGGCAGTCGTCCACAACCCCTTTTTCTTTGAGGAAATAGCCGGGGAACGTCGCACGCGAGATCATATAAGCGGAGCCGGAATGCAACGTGACGTTGTCAATGCCCGCGATTCCTTGTTCGATCAGCGCCCAACGGTCGGTATAGGAAAAAAATGAAGCATCTTCTTTGACTACAAACAGATGCAACCAGTCACAGGCCGCAGCTGCTTGCTCCACCAGGTAACGGTGGCCCAAGGTAAACGGATTGGCGTTCATGACGATGGCGCCGATCGTTTTTCCCGGTTGACGATAAAGCGCCAGTTGGCGACAAAAGCGCGCTAACCGTTCACTGCTGTTCTCCATTAACACCGCCAGCTCACCTGCCTGCGCAATGGGCCAAAACCCCGCGCCAGAAAACAGCAACCGATTTTGCGGCTTAGTGAACAGGAAAAGCTCGCTGCGGTTTAACTCGTAGGCCAATGTAAGCAGCTCAGTCAGCAGTTTGAGGCTGAGCCCTTCCCCTTGTAAAACCGGGGAAACGGCGATGCATTTCAGTACGTTTCCGGCCAGCGAGCCGCATCCAACTATCTCACCCTGCCAATATGCGCATACCGCGATTTCACAATCGTCTTCCAGGGCGAGTCCCACGCCCTCCAGAAACATGGCGACCGACTCGCGACGCAATACATCCTTTTGCAAATAAATGCGTTTAAATATTAGATTCACTCTATTCTGCATCCGTCAGCAAATAACGCCGCATATTTCGCCAGCGTTTGTATTACTCGTCTGGAATAGACATCACACTTTCCCCCTTGCTTTTATAAGCTTTATGGTTTTTATTTCCTTAATTAACCAGAGTTAATAAAAATAATTAAATTAATTAAAAACACAACCATTCAGTGAAGATAGTCACATCTCACGGTTCATTGAATTTATTAGTATGCGCGGGTCTTGTTACCCATCAATACACAGGAAAATGTTTATGACCAACATGACCCAGGCTTCGGCGACGGAGAAAAAGGGGGCCAGCGATTTACTCAGATTCAAAATCTTTGGTATGCCGCTACCGCTTTATGCCTTTGCATTAATTACTTTATTACTGTCTCATTTCTATAACGCTATACCGACTGACTTAGTCGGTGGTTTTGCTCTTATGTTTGTTATGGGGGCCATTTTTGGTGAAATCGGCAAACGTTTACCGATCTTCAATAAATATATTGGCGGCGCACCGGTTATGATATTTCTGGTTGCAGCTTATTTTGTCTATGCTGGTATATTTACGCAGAAAGAAATTGATGCGATCAGCAACGTAATGGATAAAAGCAACTTCCTTAACCTGTTTATCGCAGTATTGATCACAGGCGCGATCCTGTCGGTAAACCGTAAGCTGCTATTAAAATCACTGCTGGGCTATATCCCAACCATCCTCGCCGGGATTGTCGGCGCGTCCCTTTTCGGTATCGTCATTGGTCTGTGCTTCGGTATCCCGGTCGACCGTATCATGATGCTGTACGTTCTGCCGATTATGGGCGGTGGTAACGGCGCGGGCGCCGTGCCTCTGTCTGAAATTTATCACTCGGTTACCGGACGTTCTCGCGAAGAGTATTACTCAACGGCTATTGCTATTCTGACCATTGCGAATATCTTCGCCATTATTTTCGCCGCCCTCCTCGATATGGTCGGTAAAAAATACACCTGGCTTAGCGGTGAAGGCGAGTTGGTTCGTAAGGCTTCCTTCAAAACCGAAGATGATGAAAAGGCCGGTCAGATTACCCATCGTGAAACGGCGGTTGGCATGGTGTTATCCACCACCTGCTTCCTGCTGGCCTATGTTGTTGCCAAGAAAATTCTGCCAAGCATCGGCGGCGTCTCTATTCACTACTTCGCCTGGATGGTTCTGATTGTTGCTGCTCTGAACGCATCAGGTCTTTGCTCACCGGAGATTAAAGCCGGGGCAAAACGTCTTTCTGACTTCTTCTCCAAACAACTGCTGTGGGTGCTGATGGTAGGTGTGGGTGTTTGCTACACCGATCTGCAAGAGATCATCGATGCCCTGACGTTCGCGAACGTCGTTATCGCCGCAATCATTGTGGTCGGCGCTGTCGTTGGCGCAGCTATCGGGGGCTGGTTGATTGGCTTCTACCCGATTGAATCATCCATTACTGCGGGTCTTTGTATGGCCAACCGCGGCGGCTCCGGCGATCTGGAAGTGCTCTCCGCCTGTAACCGTATGAACCTCATTTCATATGCACAAATTTCCTCTCGTCTGGGCGGCGGTATTGTGCTGGTTATCGCTAGCATCGTGTTCAGCATGATGGTGTAAAAAAACGCACGGCGGTGTCTTTGCCGCAAACGACCTGGAGAAAAGTAGAGGCCAAAGCCAGAGGTGGCCAAGGGAAATCCACTCTACTCCTTAGCCGGATTCACCAGGAAGGTTGTCGTCAAGGCCACCGTCGTGCCTCTCATTATGGAAAATGATTCATGAATGAAGCTGTACTACTGGGTGAAGGTTTCACCCTGATGTTTTTAGGGATGGGGTTCGTACTGAGCTTTCTGTTCCTGCTGATTTTCGCCATTCGCGGCATGTCTGCCGTGATTACTCGCTTCTTCCCGGAGCCCGTCGCCGCGCCCGCACCGCGCGCCGTTCCCGTCGTGGACGACTTCACCCGCTTAAAGCCGGTGATTGCCGCCGCCATTCACCATCACCGCCACCACGTTTAATTTCCCGGAGGGATCCATGACCATTGCCATTACCGATGTCGTCCTGCGCGACGCCCACCAGTCTCTGTTCGCCACCCGCCTGCGTCTTGACGATATGCTGCCGATTGCCGCTCAGCTCGACGACGTGGGCTACGGCTCGCTGGAGTGCTGGGGCGGCGCCACCTTTGACGCCTGCATCCGTTTCCTCGGCGAAGACCCGTGGGTTCGCCTGCGTGAACTCAAAAAAGCCATGCCCAAAACCCCGCTGCAGATGCTGCTGCGCGGCCAGAACCTGCTCGGCTACCGCCACTACGCCGACGACGTGGTGGAGCGCTTCGTCGAACGCGCGGTG